>CAWHGA010000023.1:0-269905 GCA_963828705.1 uncultured delta proteobacterium | reverse complement strand
TTCTATCGTAAATGTAGCCGATAGCAGAGAACATCAAGGCCGTCATGATGCCGTGGGAAAACATCTGGAACACGGCGCCATTGATTCCATCCGTAGTCATGGTGGCCAATCCCAGACCGACAATGCCCATGTGCGACACACTCGAATAGCCGACGACGTATTTCATGTTGGTTTGCGCTAAACCCACAAAGGCCCCGTAAACAATCCCTATGGTAGCAAGAAGCGCCATCAGGTCAGACCAATACAACAATCCCTGCGGGCAAAGGGTCATCCCTAGGCGCAGGATACCGTAGGCGCCGAGCTTCATGAGCACGCCGGCGTGAATCATACTCACCGCAGTGGGTGCTGCAACGTGGCCAACCGGTGACCATGTGTGGAACGGCCAAACACCTGCCAACACCCCGAATCCCAGGTAGAGCATCAGGAAGGCGATCCTTTGGGTCATCACATCCAGCCCCATGCGCTGCAGTTCGAACAGATCGAAGGTGGTCGCACCGCCCTGTACCCACACGTAGATGATTCCAGGCAAGATCAGGATGCTGCCGGCAAGCAGATACAGCGTCAGCTTCATGGCGCCATATTCCTTGCGCGTCCCCCCCCAGATGGCGATCAGCGGGTACATAGGGAACAGCGACACGTCGTACCACACAAACATGAAGAACAGATCCATGCTCATGAACACGCCGTAAACCCCTGCCACCAGCAGGAATGTCAAGGCGAAAAACTCCTTAACCCGCTGCTCCAAACCCCACATGGTCAACACACCGGTGAATAGAACAATCCCGGTGAGCAGCATCATGGGCGCGTTGATGCCATCGATGGCGTTAAAGTAGTAGATGCCCAGGCTCTTAACCCAGAGGTGTCGTTCCACGAACTGGAGTCCACCCTTGGTCGCGTCAAAGTTCACATAGAGCCACAGGCACAACACCAACCCAATGCCCGAAAACAGCAGGCTCACCTGCTTCACCAGTTGTGGCCGTTCATTGGGGATAAACAGGATGATCACCAGCGGCAAGATGGTGGACAAAAGGATCGTTGTTAGTATGGGAAACTGAGCCATTTCCATGGAGACCATAAGCATTCCCGTCCGCTATGTTAGAGTTTCGTTAATCCCCAAAAACCGTTGGTCTGAACCATTCCCATGCTAGCGGCTGACAAACACCAAGATGAGGAAGCCTACCGCCGCAATCATCACCATCAAGTTGTACTGCAACATTCCGGATTGGAGGAAGCTCGCCACACGGCCACTGCCGACCGTAAAACGGCAGAACCCATCAATACCCCCATCGATCACGCGGCGGTCGTTTCTCGTGAAGACATTAGTGAAACCGCCATAAACAACGTTATCCAACAACCAGCGCAACATGTCGTCGATGTACCAGCGCCTGGCAAACAGCTCTTCAACCCGCACAAACCGGCGAAGGAAACCCACCTGCTTGGCTCCCTTCCGACCGAACTCAAACCACGCGAGAAGAATGCCACTGAGGGCTGCCGTCACAGCCGACACCAGCAGCACATAGTGCCCGCCACCATGCCCGCCTTCATGCGCAGCACCATGGGCTGCAGCCACCTTAGGCATCAGGAACTGTTCCAGACCGGATTGAGAAAAACCCAGCACCAGCGTCACCGCTGCCAAGATCATCACAGGAACCGCCATGCACCAAAAAATGTAGCTATGATGCTCTTCGTGCGAATCATGACCGTGCCCATGGCCATGATCGTCTTCTTCATGCCCATGCCCAACGACCTTAAGCGACGGACACGCAACAAAGAAAATCAATCGGAAGCTGTAGTAGGCGGTTAGGAAGGCTCCGAAAAGTCCCGCCAACAGCCAAACCTTGTTGGTTTGCCCGGCCAGCACACCCAGAATAGCTTCCTTGCTGAAAAACCCGGCGAACGGGAAGATTCCGGCTAAGGCCAGGGCCCCAACGGTCATGCAGACCATGGGGACGCGCAGGCCGCGGCCACCTTTCTGACCAATGACCCGCATATCGTTGGTGTGATATTCGTGAATAAAGATACCGGAACAGAGGAACAGCAGGGCCTTGAAACCGGCATGGGTGGTCAGGTGGAAGACACCAGCAAAGTAGCCACCGGCGGCCAGACCCATAACCATAAAACCAAGCTGACTGATGGTCGAATAGGCCCACACCTGCTTGAGATCGTAGGTAGCCATGGCCATCGTAGAAGACAGCAACATAGTAATCGTGCCGATGGCCAAGGCCACAGCCATGGCCGTCGGCGATGCGGCGAACACCGGAAAGATACGGCTGAACATGTACACACCCGCGGCCACCATGGTCGCCGAATGCAGCAAGGCACTAACCGGGGTGGGGCCCTCCATGGCGTCGGGCAACCAGGTGAGCAGCGGGAACTGGGCGCTCTTGCCGATGACCCCACAGAAAATTAACAAGGCAGATATGGTCCCCAGGAATCCGGGGATCTTGTGGGCCAGTGCGGCCTGATTGAGTTCCAGAATGTTCAGGTTAATCCCGCCCAGCAGCAAAGCAACCAATCCAAGGAAAAACCCGATATCACCCAGGCGCGTCATCACGAAGGCCTTCTTACACGCCTGCTGAGCGCTATATTTTTCGTAGTAGTATCCAATCAACAGATAGGACGCCAAACCGACCAACTCCCAGAAGATGTAAAGTTGCATCATCCCGGGGGCGATCACCATGGTCATCATGGCCCAGGCGAATAGCGACTGGAAGGCGTAATAACGCGTAATGCCAGGATCGCCTGCCATATACCCCAGGGAGTACACCTGCACCATGAAACTGATCACCGCAACAATGCACAGCATGAGCAGACTGAGTGGATCGAGCAGGTATCCAAACGAGATGGCGATGGCCTCGCTACTCGACATCCAGAGCGCCCGGTACTCGACGGGCGCAGGGGCGTGCCACAAGCTGATGAGCAGATAAAAGGAACTCAGCAATGCTATGGTGGCGGAACCCAAAGATATCGTACAGGAAAGCCGTACATTGCGGCGCGTGAAGATCAGGATCACTGCCATGGCCAGGAACGGCAGACTGGTTGCCGTAGCTATTGCAAGCAATATCGGATCTTTGAACAACTGCATCATGGTAGTCTATCCTTTGAGTTCCTGCGCTTGCTCAATGTTGATCGATCGCAGCTGGCGGTACAGCGCCAAAATGATACTCAGACCAATGGCAGCTTCAGCCGCGGCAATACCCATCACAAACAGCGTTATGATCTGTCCGACGGCGGGTTCAGGCGTCAGGAACCGGTTGAAAGCCATGAAGTTGACATTTGCCCCATTGAGCATCAGTTCAATGGAGATCAACATCCCAATCAAATTGCGCCGCAGCAATACTCCCATCAACCCCAGGCTGAACAGGGCGCCAGCAACAAACAGATAACTTGCTAAGCAATTCACGAGGTCAACCTCCGGCTGTATCCTGCGGTTAGAATCGCACCAATGATGGCCACCAACAACACCAGCGAGATGACTTCAAAAGCCAGTTCATAGCGAGTGAGCATAAGGTGCCCGATGGTTGCAACGCTCCAGTCCCCACTCCTTTGCGCTTCCGCCTGCCAGCTGGTCTTGAACACCACAGCCAGGTTGGCCGCAAAAAAGAGGGCGGCAGCGCCGGCCGCACCGGCAAATTTGCCCATGTTGCGCTTGGGAGCCTCCAGGTGCAGAGGCCTGGAAAGCATAATAGCGAAGACAATGGCGATACAGATCGCCCCAACGTAAATGAGCAGTTGCATGAGCGCCACAAAGAGGCTGTTGAGGAACAGGTACATGCCTGCCACTCCGGTCAGCGCAAGAACCAGCCCCAACACGTTGTACAGGATGTTGCGCGGGAATACGGCAATCACTGCCCCCGCCAGGGTCATCCCCACTACAACCCAGAAGGCGCCTTGCGCAGCAGTTTCCACACTGAAAATACCACCAAGCGTCATGACTTGTTTCCCTCCAACCTCTGGATGAGATCAACGACTCCACTCCACCGGGATGGGCCTTCCAGCGCGTACTCCTGGGAGTACTGCAGGGTCTGAGTGGGGCAACATTCCACGCACAACCCACAAAGACTGCAACGGGTGTAATCGATCAAGTAATGGGTGGCAAACTTAGCACTCTTTGCATGCGCTTTTACGCCCTGCACCCTGATCACGCTCGATGGGCACCGCCGCTGGCAAGTCCCGCAAGCGATACACCCGTGGGTGTCGGTCTCAATAAATTGTTTCAATTCGATATGACCACGATATGCCGGTGAGAGCGGCAATTCCCTGCGTGGATACTGAACGGTCACTACCGGCTTGAACAGCCGCCGCACCGTCACTCGCATGCCCTCTACCAGACTCCAGCCGCCGTCGATGATCTCTTTCCAGTAACCCATAGACTGTTCCCATCGCCTTATATGAATTTCAGGATTGCTGCCGTAACCACCAGATTGGCAAGACTCAATGGAATCATCACCTTCCATGAGAAATTCATCAGCTGGTCAAAACGGAGCCGCGGGAACGTCCAGCGGACCCACATGATGACAAAGAGCAAGAAGTAGGTCTTCAGAAGGAACCACACCACGCCCGGAATACCCAGCGCCAGCCCGAAAGGACCGTGCCAACCGCCGAAAAACAAACTGGTGGCCACGGCGCAGACGATAAACATGTTGGTGTATTCCGCCAGGAAAAACAGCCCGAACCGCATCCCGCTGTATTCGGTATGGAATCCAGCCACCAGTTCTGACTCCGCTTCCGGGATATCAAAGGGGGCACGGTTGGTTTCCGCCGTAGCACAGATGAGGTAGATCAGCGCGGCCACCGGTTGCAGAAAGCAGAACCAGACCTTGCCCTGAGCGGCAACGATCTCTGAAAACCGCAAGGAATTCACCGTCAGCACCACAGCCATAACCGACAGCAGCAGCGGGATTTCATAAGCTACGTTCTGCGCCACCGCTCGCACCGCTCCGAGGAGCGCATACTTGTTGTTGGATGCCCACCCACCTGCGAGAATAGCCAGCACAGAAAAGGTGGAAAAGCCAAAAATCAGCAGGACTCCGACATTCATGTCCCGAATGATCAAGGCTTCACCAAAGGGCAACACCAGGAACCCAACCAGCACCGGCATGAACACCAATATCGGTGCCAGAATGAACAGCTTCTTGTCTGCCATGAAGGGTGTGATGAGTTCCTTACCCACCAGCTTAATGCCGTCCACGATCGTCTGGAGCAGGCCAAAAGGCCCAACCTCCTTTGGACCGGGGCGCAGCTGGATGTGACCGGCCACTTTTCGTTCCAGCCATACCAGAAAGAGCGCATTGAGCTGGGAGAATGCCAGCACGGCTATCAAGCCCACCAGCAGTCGGCTCAGATCAGCCCCCAAGATGTTTCCCAAAGCCTGCAACATGACCGTTTTCACTCCTTAGTTCGACACCCACTGGCTTATCACATGGGGTCCATGAAGGCTGGACCTAGCGGTCCACTTCCGGCACCACGATATCAATGCTTCCCAGAATCGATACAGCATCCGCGACCAAGGCCCCCTTGAACACCTCGACGAGAACATGGAGGTTACCGAAACTGGGCACTCGGGCACGCAAACGATAGGGGTAGGAAGTACCGTCGCTGACCAGATAGAAGCCGGTCTGTCCGCGGGCACTTTCGAATGAGAAGTAGACCTCGCCTTTGGGCGGTTTGACCTTGAAGGGCACCTTGTCATTGCGGTAGGCACCGCCTGGCAACTGATCCAATGCCTGTTCGATGATCCGACAACTCTGTTCCATTTCCCGACACCGCACCAGGTAGCGCGCCTCAGCATCACATGCAGTCTCGGTAGGAACGTCGAAATCGAAGCGGTCGTAGATCTCGTAGGGCTCGATCTTACGCATATCGAATGGAAATCCACAAGCGCGCAGGGTAGGCCCGGTCACGCCGTATTGCCGCGCCAACTCGGGACTGATCACACCGATGTTGCGCACCCGGTGGATGAAAATGACGTTCTTGGTCACCAGGTTGTGGTAGTCCGCCCAGCGGCTCCGAAGCCGTTTGACGAAGGCCCTCGTGGCGGCAATGAACTCGTCATCCACATCCCGCGCTACCCCACCGAAGCGGCAGTAGGAATAGGTAAGCCGGGACCCGGACACCCGGTCGAGGATATCGAGGATCTGCTCACGATCATCAAAGGCGTAGAGGAAGGGGGTGAAGCCACCGAGGTCCATAACATAAGCGCCAAACCACAGGAGGTGGCTCGAAATGCGGTTGAGCTCTGAACAGATGGTCCGAATGTAGCGCGCCCGCTCCGGCACCTCGATCCCAGCAAGCTTCTCAACCGCCAGGCAATAACCGTGGTTGTAAATCAGCCCGGAGAGGTAGTCGATACGGCTAGCGTTGGGCATGAACTGTTCATAGGTCCGATTCTCCGCCATCTTTTCGTGGCCGCGATGGCCATAACCGATGATCGGATCCGCATCAACGATGAATTCCCCATCCAGCTTGAGCAGGACGCGCAATACCCCGTGGGTACTCGGGTGCTGCGGCCCAAGATTCAGACTGTATATCCGATCATCCACCGGTTCTAGAATCAAGCTAGCCATAGACCTCTTCCCATTTGCGATATGAGTGTACTTTCCCAAAGGACTTCAGATGCGGGTAGTAATCTGCATCTTCCGGCAGCAAGAGACGCCTCAAATCGGGATGATCCTTGAAGGGCACCGCAAAGAATTCATGAACTTCACGTTCATGCCAGACAGCCGCCGAGTAAATGTCGCTGACCGTCGGGGGGGCCTCCCCGTGCCCGCAGCGCACGCGCAGGGCAATGCGCGAACGAGGTTCATAGCAATTGAGGTGATAGACAATCTGCAGCCCATCGATGAAGTCCATGCCGGTGATGGCTTCCAGATAGAGGCCGGCCTGGCTGCACAGCGTAATCGCCTCGCGCAGTTTGTCCGCCGGGACCTGCGCCGAGAGGGCCACTCCCGAACGATACTGGTCGTCCTTGCCGATTGCGTCCTTTGGGAGTAGTTGCTCGAGTTTCTGAGCTATCTCGTCCTTCTTGGCCATGATCAGCTTTTTCCTCCCATACGGCGAAACCGCCTCAAGTAATTCTTCTTTTCGCCACCCGTAATCTTATCTTCCAGAGCCAGGATCCCCTGAATCAAACCCTCCGGACGCGGCGGGCAACCGGGCACATAGATGTCCACCGGCACCAGCAGGTTGGCCCCCGGCACAATGGCATACTGCCCTTCCACTTCAAACGGACCGCCGGAAATGGCGCAATTGCCCATGGCGATACACCATTTAGGGTTGGGCATCTGGTCCCAGAGCCGCTGCACCACCGGTCCCATCTTCTTGGAAATGGTACCGGCCACGATCATCAAATCCGACTGCCGCGGGGAAGGCCGAAAAACGCCGGCTCCAAAACGATCCAGGTCAAAGCGCGAAGCTCCCGCCGCCATCATTTCAATGGCGCAACACGCCAAGCCAAAGGTCATGGGCCAAAGCGAGTTGGCGCGAGCCAGATTAAGTACTTCGTCTAAAAGAGCAAACTTGATGACCGGTTCTACTGTTTCGCGTGCCACTCGAACACTCCTTTGCGCCAGGCGTAAACGATAGCCAAAGACAGGATCCCAACAAAAATGACCACCTCAATGAAGTCGCGGGCAGCATACTTGCCGTAGGCCAACGCCACTGGAAACAGGTACAGGACATCCACATCGAAAGCCAGGAAGATCAAAGCGTAGATGTAGTAGGCGGCAGTAAATTGCATCCAGGCACTGCCGATGGTGGCCATACCCGTTTCGTAGGTTTCGTCCCGCATCGCCCCCGTGCTTCGTTTGACGATGAGCTGAGAGAGGATCAGCGGCACCACGGCAAACACCACCCCTACCAACAGGTACAGCGAAATCGCCATAAAATCGGTCAACAGCTCTTTGGGCAACATGCCTTTCTCCACTTAGCGTTCGAAAGAAATCGTTAATGACACTACAACCCCGTGGTTAGCGCACATGGACGCGCAGCCACCAGGCACTCATCCGCAAGGAAACTCTGCAATCCCAGCAAAACGCAGCCCTGGGCGATTCATAACGGTTGAAAAGACAGGGTATGTTCAGAACTCATGGCATGCGTCATCGCCACGGTAGCCCCTTTCCTGGGTCTCTGGGTGGACTGAAGCGGCTGGGATTATAGGGATGAGCTTCGCGTGAATGCTGTTTTCCCGGCGCGGCCACTTTTTGCCACAATCTCAGCGATCCGTCAAGTGAAAATTTGTGCATTCCGAATCTCATCAACCTTTGACAGTTTCGGCTACTTCACTCAACTATGCGTGTTCGCATACCAACCAGCACTCTCCCGGGGCTAATCTTGTTCCTTTCTTCTCATTGCCGGCAGAACCTCGATCAAGAGGGCGTTTTTCACCGCTGATCACCCCATGGTTTGGTCGGCGCCACAGCCTTCAATCCTCCTGTAGAATTAGTCTTTTCCTTTGCCGTGTTCCTCAGTATAAGCGGGCCAGATACTCAGCACTGACTGTCAACCAACACAAGGAGAATTCTCATGTTTGCTAGTTTAAGGATTGGTTTCGTCGGTGGCGGCAATATGGGTGAAGCCCTGATCCGCGGATTTCTTGCAGCCTCACTCCTGAGTTCCCGACAGATTTCCGTTTTTGACGTAGTCCCCGAACGGCTGAGCTACCTGACCCAGGAGTACGGCATCCAAACCTATGAAAATATCACCATCCTGGCCGAGAACTGCGAGATCATTATCCTGGCGGTGAAACCCCAGACCATGGCCCGGGTTCTTGATACCTTGCACGCCCACCTCGCCCACAAACCCCTGATAATCTCCATTGCTGCCGGGATTTCCCTGACTTCCCTGGCGTCAGCCCTGCCGGAGAAAACTCCACTGATCCGGGTTATGCCCAACACCCCGGCGTTAGTGCAACAAAGCGCTTCCGCTCTGGCTCGCGGCCCACATGCCTCCGATGCCGATATGGATCTGGCCATGGCCCTCTTCGAAGCCGTTGGTAAGGCGGTGGAAGTTGAAGAGAAGCTGATGGACGCGGTAACCGGGTTGAGCGGGAGCGGTCCCGCCTACATCCTGCTTCTGCTGGAAAGCCTGATTGACGCCGGGGTGCTGATGGGTCTGCCGCGGTCCACAGCACGCGAACTGGTCGTGCAGACCGCACTTGGAACCGCCACCATGCTGGCCGAAAGCGGCAAACACCCGGGGGAACTCAAGGACCAGATCACTTCGCCCGGAGGGACTACCATCCACGGCTTGCAGATTCTCGAAGAACGTGGGGTCCGTGGCGCCTTCATGGCTGCCGTCCAGACTGCCACGCAACGTTCCCTGGAGCTGGGCAAAAAATAATCCTCTAGCCGCCCGGGCTGCGGCTAAGGGCCTGTGGTTGTAGTACTTAAGGGAGTATTTCCAGGCTGATATCGATCGCCCGGGCGGAATGCGTTAGCGCCCCAGAGCTGATGAAATCCACTCCGGTTCCGGCGATGACTTGAATATTTTCCAAAGTAACCCCGCCGGAGGCTTCCAGGAGCGCGCGTTTCCGGTTGAAGACCACGGCTTCACGCAGCGCCTCGGGGGTGAAATTGTCGAGCAGTACTACGTCCACTCCAACGTCCAGGGCTTCCCGCAATTGCTCCAGGGTGTCCACCTCGACTTCGATTCTGAGGGTGTGCGGAGCCAAACCGCGCACTCGCTCGATGGCCTTGCGGATTCCACCAGCAGCAGCAATGTGATTGTCCTTGATGATCACGCCGTCGGCCAACCCGAAACGGTGATTGTACCCGCCGCCATGACGGACCGCCTGCTTTTCCATTTGCCGCCACAGGGGCGTGGTCTTTCGGGTGTCGAGCAACCGACATGAGGTTCCCTTCAGAGCATCCGCCATGCGCCGAGTGAGGGTTGCGACACCCGAGAGCCGCTGCAAAAGGTTCAGCGCCAACCGTTCACCGCTCAGGATCACCGCTAACAGCCCACGGATCTCCAACACTGGCACATCCGCGGATACCCACGTACCGTCGGCAAAATAATTCTCCACCATCGTATCGGGATCCAAAAGCTGGAACACCCGCTGAAACGGAAACGATCCGGACAGGACAAAATCCTCCCGACCCACCACTACAGCACGCCCAGTGGCCTCGGCACCCACCACGGCGGACGTGGTTATGTCACCATGCCCCAGATCCTCCTCCAGAGCCATCCACAGCAGTCGATCCAACGGTTGGGAAAGAACCATTTGAGTTCCTCACACTGGGCCAAACCCAAGAGCAAAGACCAAAAATCCAAGACCCAAGCCCAGTGGCACCGGGCGCCAGGAGCAAGCGGGTAATCAGCTGTTTGAGTTCCCCCCACTGGCGGGATCCAACAGGTCGCGAATCCTTTGCTGGTGGGTCCGGAGTTTGTCGATTTTGTCGAGATGCCGTTCGGCTTTCTCTTTTTCTTTCTCGATCACGGTTGCCGGCGCTTTTTTCACGAACTCCTCGTTGTCCAGCTTCTGCCGGGAATAGCCCAATTCCTTATCGAGCTTGGCCAATTCCTTGTCGATCCGGCGCGACTCGTTCTCGAAATCGAGGATGTTTTCCAGGTGCACATAGACCTGGACATCCTTAGCGACGGTACTGGCAGCCAGGCGCGGTTTCGCCGCAACATCGCGGAGCCCGAGTCTGAGGCGTTCCAGTCGCGCCAGGCTGCAGATCATATCGGTGCTGCTCTGCAGCAGATCTTTGGTGGCCTCGTCCTCACACAGACAGGTGGTTTCCACTCGGGCCGCCGGCGGCACATTCATTTCACCGCGGATGTTGCGCACACCGCTGACCACTTCCATGACTAATTCCATGTGGCGTTCAGCCTCTGGGTCCAGGCGGTCCTGCTGCGACTCCGGGAAACGAGCAGCCATAATGCTGCCCTGGCTTTGAGGCAATCGCTGCCAGATCTCTTCAGTCACAAACGGCATGATCGGGTGAAGCAGCACCAACACCTCGGTGAGCACCTGCAGCGCAACGTTTCGCGCCAGCTCCTGGGCAGCCGCGTCATCTCCATAGAGATCCAGCTTGATCATCTCCAGATACCAATCACAGTATTCATGCCACACGAATTGATAGAGGCTCTGGGCATGCTGGTTGAAGTGGTATCCATCCAGTGCCTGCTCGACATCTTCGATCACCCGCTGGAGTCGGCTCAAGATCCACCGATGCGCCAATTGCGTCGGATGCACTGGGATCTCTCGTGGTGCCTGAGTGTCCCCCAGGTTCATCAGCACCAGCCGGGCGGCGTTCCAGATCTTGTTGACGAAGTGCCGGTAGCCTTCGATACGGTCTTCGGAAAGCTTGACGTCGCGGCCCTGGGCGGCAAACGCCGTGAGCGTGAAACGCAGCGCATCGGTGCCATAACGATCCACCATCACTAGGGGATCAATGACATTACCTTTGGACTTGCTCATTTTGTGACCCTGGGCGTCGCGCACCAAGGCATGTATGTAGACATCGCGAAACGGCACGGCCTGCATAAAGTGCAGCCCCATCATCATCATCCGGGCCACCCAGAAAAAGAGAATGTCGAAACCGGTCACCAGGGCCGAAGTGGGATAGTACTTCTTGAGTTCCGGGGTCTGTTGCGGCCACCCCATGGTCGAAAAGGGCCACAGGGCGGAACTGAACCAGGTGTCGAGGACATCGGTTTCCCTTTCCAGGCGCGTTCCGCCGCAGGCATCACAACTGCTCGGGTCGGTCATGGCAACGACGATCTGATTGCAGTCCTGGCAGTACCAGGCTGGCACCCGATGGCCCCACCAGATCTGGCGGCTGATACACCAGTCCTCGAGGTTTTCCATCCACATGAAGTAGTCTTTTTCCCACTTCTGCGGGACAATCCGGGTCTGCCCACTGCGCACCGCCGCCATGGCTTTTTCCGCCAGCGGTTTGGTGGCCACGAACCATTGCAACGACAGCATGGGTTCCACCACCTGTTTACAGCGGTAGCAATGCCCCACCCGATGCTCGTAATTGTCAATGCGGACCAGCAGGCCGGCATTCTGTAGATCATTGATGACGTGGCGGCGGCAGGCATAACGGTCCAGCCCGGCGTAACGACCGGCCAGCTCGCTCATGCGGCCATCTTCAGCAATCACTTGAATGAGGTCCAGACCGTGCTTGCGCCCGATTTCAAAATCGTTAAAGTCATGGGCAGGCGTGACCTTAAGCGCGCCGGTACCGAATTCGGGATCCACATAGGAATCACCGATAATGGGAATTTCGCGCTGCATCAGCGGCAGCAGCACTCTCCGGCCGACTAGCGACCGATAGCGCGGATCTTCCGGGTTCACCGCCACCGCCGTGTCGCCCAGCATGGTCTCCGGCCGGGTGGTGGCCACCACCACGCCGCCCTCGCCACCGATGATGGGGTATTTGACGAAGTAGAGATGGCTGTCCAGCTCCTCACCTTCCACCTCCAGATTGGCTAGAGCGGTCATGCAGCGCGGGCACCAATTGATCATGCGCTGGCCCCGGTAGATCGCACCTTGCTGGTAAAGGGTGACGAACACTTCACGGACCGCCCGGGACAAACCTTCGTCCATGGTGAACCGTTCCCGCGCCCAGTCGCACGATGCACCGATCCGTTTGAGCTGGCCGATGATGATGCCGCCGTACTTCTCTTTCCATTGCCAGACCCGCTCGACGAAGGCCTCCCGGCCCAACTCGTGGCGTGTCCGGTTTTCACTGGCCAGCTGACGTTCCACCACATTTTGGGTGGCGATCCCGGCATGATCAGTGCCGGGCATCCAGAGCACATCAAAACCTTTCAACCGCTTATAACGACACAGGATATCCTGTAGGGTGTTGTTCAAGGCGTGCCCCATGTGCAGATGGCCGGTGACGTTGGGCGGCGGGATGACAATGCTGTAGGCGGGACGATCACCATTCACCTGGGCATGAAAACAGTTATTTTTCTCCCAATAAGCATAGCAGCGCGCTTCCACTTCTTGAAATTCATATGCCTTGGGCAACGTCGTGTCGCTCATCATGTTCCTCTCCCTCAAGCAATTCCCCTGACAAATCTAGTGCTTAATTGCATAAATCATAAACATGTCCCCATATCGTCACCCCGGCGAAAGCCGGGGGCCAGAACCCTGAATGGTCTCTGCTGGATTCCGGCTTCCGCTCGAATGACGGCAGGAGCACTGGCAACCGGGCATGTACTTGCGCAATCAAGCACTAGCAAATGCGAAATATGGGACGACGGGCCGCTCAAAAAGCAAAAGGGAGGAAGCCCCCCTTCGGCACGCGTGGCAAGGATCTTGGCCCTGCCAAACGGTGTACACAGATTCAAGCGCTGCCGCCGGCTGCATCGACACAAACCGGCATTACAGTCGTAATTCCTCGACTGCGTCGATTTGATCGATCAAATGTCGCAAACTATCCAGTTCCTCTTTGATTACGTTGCGCACCATCTCGTGGTGGTGCAAATCCATGGTTTCCTGAAAACACTCCATAAGTCTGGTTTCCATGTGTCCCACAAGATCGAGCAATTCCATACCCTCAGTGTTACAGGGCTGCTGAGCTTCAGCTACCGTCAAAAATGTGTCCGAATCAAATGCCGGCTCACCCCCCAGGTCTTCAGTCATGGCCCGTTCCTCCCCCAGGGTTGATGACACTTCCGCCCCGGCACCGGGAGGTTCCACCCGACCTTGCCCCTCCGCCCGTTCCTCGCCCGGACGATAGGCAAACACGATTTCCTCCTCCAGCGTCATGGAATCACTCAACATCGGAGAAGTCGCCGTGATTGAAAACAGGGACTCCCTGACCGGAGAAACAGAACTCGCCGTGACGGTGTAAATATTACCGGTCAGCACCGGCTCTTCATGTACAGCAGACGAAACGCTCGGCTCTGCCGTTTCAAATCCAAACACAGGCGCAAACGGCGCCTCAAAATCAGCCTCTGTCAAGCCAACATCCTGATCTTGATCAGGCGCTGCGGTAGGGACTTCCTGTTCCAGCATTTGCTCTACCGGAACCAAAGCGGTGACGTGCTCCGCCGGTGCCGTTTCGTTTTCCGCGGCGACAGAGATCGATTCCTGGTTGAAAGATCCATCAAACAGCTGGTCCAGTTCTTTGTCTGAATCCGCTATCTCAGGTTCAGCCACCGATGTCGACAAATCGGTGAGACCTTGCTCGACTTCCCATTCCTTCAGGGCTACATCTTCTCCCCGGGGAAGGAGAAACCCCGGTTCGTCCTCCACGTATTCTTCTACCAGGGCCCCAACATCTTCGCCCTCTTCATCCCGGTGGGAAGACATCAGTTCGGCAATAAGCCGATCTGTGTCGTCCTGGACGATCAACTTCTCGTCTTCGAGGTCTTCACTTGCCTCAAATTCCATGCTTTCAAGATCATCCAGATTGAACTCAGTCTCGCCAAGTTCGCGGACTCGACCACCAACCTGGCCTTCATCCTCTGCCAAAAAGGCTTCGGCCTCCGATGCGCTCGTGTCTTCCAACAATTCGGCCTGATCGTCTTCCAGGATCGCCGCGATCTCACTGGGATCCATTCCACTTGCGGGCATATCGCCTGGATATTCATCATCAAAAGTCGTGTCAGTCAAACCTAATAAATCTGATTCTGCCTCGTGGTCTTCTGGTATCTCAATGATATCCACAAGTTCTATGATATCATCGTCTTCGCCTGTCGCTCCCAGATGAGCTATGCTGGTGCGTGGCTGGTCCTCTTCCAACTGCGATGGCCGCTTCTTCCTGCCAAACATCATGGTCATCCCCTGATATCTTCGTGGAACCGGGAAGTCAGCAGCTTCCGGCTAAACGGTGCTGCCTCCCGGTCAAGCCGCCCCCGCCGCTCGCAGAGGTCATATGTGCGCCGGCTTCGGGTGTCCGGCGTGACCCGTCTCCCCCCAGAGCACTTCAACCTCTCACCAGCCTAACTAAAGAACCGATACCACGGCAAATTTTTCTCTGTCAAGGGATTTACCACCTGAGGACCGAGCCTATCCATCGTGGCCGTCCAGAGGCGCACCATCGCGTCACCCGACAGACGATTCGATACAACAGCGCACGAAGCGGCAAGAGCCATGGCCTCATTTAAGCGACTAACCGGCCACTGACTGCCGTTCCTTTAAAGGCTGAAGACAGCACGATCGAGTGGCCGCAGATCCCCACATTCCGGGAACAAGGCTGGCTGATGGCGCTTCCTGCTGGGCAAGCGATGGCTTTTACGGTAAGCTTGGGCCTTATCAGGTAAGCCGTTCGGCCTGATCTGTCTCGGCGGGCCTAACTGGTGCTGGAGCTATAGAATTCCAGGTCTCTGCGGTAACACAAGTTTCTAGGCAAAGTGGTGCTATGGGCCCGATACTGTATCGTTACATCGTCATCGAACAGCTGATCCCTTTGGGGGTGTGCATCTTCGGCATCTGTGTCACTCTCGTCACGGGGCGTATGATGCAGCTCATGCAAATCCTGGTTGGGTCCAATTTGACGGTCCTCGATTTGTTTGAGTTGATTCTGCTGACCATGCCGACACTCATTCTTTTTGCCCTGCCCATGGCCACCCTTGTTGGCGTCTTGATGGCTTTTTTGCGCATGACCAGCGACAACGAACTGATAGTGATGCGCAGCAGTGGGATCAAATTCAGCCAATTCCTTGCCCCGGTGTTAAGCGTCGTTCTGCTGATGACCGGTATTTCCCTGTTTTCTGCCATCCGCGTCATGCCTTACGCTAACACGCTCTTTCGAGTAAAACTCAATTCGCTCGGTCGCGCCACACTCCCGGCCCTCCTCAAGGAGAGGTCTTTTATCAATTTCATCCCGGGCATGACCCTTTTCTTTCAAAGTGTCGACCCGATACAACTCAGCTTGCAAGGTATCTTTGTGGAAGATGGGCGAGACCCCCGGGGACAATGCACGATCGTGGCGGAACGGGGCCAGATTGTCTACCAGCAGGAACGAGATTTGCTCGTCATCAAGAATCATGGATGGTGTGATCACCAGGGTTCAGGAAGACTTCAAGAACGCCCAAACGGTTTCCTTTCATGAATATGAATTGCCCTTTCGACTGGCTGATCTGTCCAAAGGGGTGTGGCTGTTTCGCAACCGATTTGAGATGACTTTTGGGGAACTCAGGGCGGCGAGCAACGAAGAGGCAAACAAGAAGACCGGGGAAGACATCATCTATACTATGGAAATGCATCAAATGCTGGCCTTGCCTATGGGTTGCCTGGTCTTGGGACTGCTGGCTCCTCCTTTGGGTTCCCTCTTTCGCCAAGCCAATCGAATAGTCGGGGTTATCGTGGGACTCGGCCTGTTTCTTGGCTATTATTTGATTCTTTCGGCGGGCAAAGGCCTGGCGAAAAATGGACATCTGGCACCGTCTTTGGCGATTTGGATACCCAACCTGGTTACTTTGCTTCTGGCCTTGAAGCTTTGGATTCACACCCACCGCGAGCAACCCCTAGCGATACTATCCATATCCAAACTGGCACGGTTCTGTCGACGACGCATTCAGGGACGTTCAGCATCGAGCGAGGACAAGACCAAACCATGAGAATCATCCCAAGCTACGTCTTGAAGCACTTTCTCACCATATTGGGCGTGGCGGTATTTGCTTTCCTTGGACTCTATTTGGTGATCGATCTCTTTGAAAAGTTCGACAAACTCCTCAACCGGCAAATGCTCCTTACTGATTCGGTCCGTTATTTCGCCTTCCGCATCCCGATCATCCTGTGCCAAGGCATTCCGGTCAGTGTTTTGCTCGCCACCCTCATAGGCCTGGGGATTCTCAATCGCAACCGCGAAATCATCGCTTTCCGAGCAGCGGGGGTCAGCGCTTTCTCCTACGCCGGTCCTATTTTTTTGGTGAGCATCCTATTGACCATTGTTCACTTCACCTTGTCCGAATCCATTGCCCGTCCCCTCAATCATCAGGCCGAAGAAATCTGGCAGAAAACAACCAGCCAGCGCCACCGCACCATGGGCTGGAGCAAGCAGAATGTATGGTTCCGGGGCAAGAACCTGATTTATCAGATTCGTGTTTACAACGAAAAGACCCTGACCCTGGAACGTGTTTCGATCTATTTCTTGAACAATGATTTTAAACTGGTCCAGAGAATGGATGCCAAGCGGGTGCGTTGGGTGGAAGACCGTTGGCTGGCCGAAGACGCTATGATTTTAGAATTCAAAACAGCTGGTTATCAGATCACCCGGGCTGCCGAACTGGACCTCAACGTAGCCGAAACCCCCGCCGATTTCAAAAAACTCGCCACGTATCCCTCAGGAACTGAACTGGCTGGACCTCTATTCCTACATCAACAAACTGCGTCAGGAGGGTTACAGCGCGGTGCGCTACCAGGTGGACTGGCACCTGCGCCTTGCGCTTCCGGTCACCACCGCCATCCTGGCCTTGCTCGGTGTGGCCATCGCCTTGCACCTGGGACATCGCGGTGGGATAGCAGTAGGCGTAGGGATCGGCATAGTCGTGGCTGGCCTCTGCCTAACCGCCCTGCAGATAGGAGGGTCGCTGGGAACCGCTGGCATCCTGCCGCCAGCCCTGGCCGTGTGGTCCAGCAATGTCCTGTTTGGAGCGCTTGGGGGTCTATTTCCTGCGAAAAGCACCACAGTGAGCCGCGGAAGATCATCCTTAACCAAACGCTTTCTTCTTTCAGCAAGCGTTCGGCAGCAAACACCCGCCAGGCGCTGAAAGGGTCCATCAGCACCGCTCGCCTTCTTCTCATGGTGCGTTGGGAGTCACATCGCGGTGGAAATCCTTCGCGATCCAACACCACAGCAGGCGGACACAGACAAAGGAAGCCACGGCTGCCAGATAGACATCGCTCAGGAAATGGGCTCGATCCAGGAGCCTCGAGACACCGCAACCCAATCCCACCAGCAGCCACACCGGGGTGGCCCGCGGATAGAACAGGCACAGAACCCAGGTCGCGGCAAACGCTACAGTCGCATGGCTGCTAGGGAGAGCCAACCCGCTTCCATCCAGAAAGCCTTCCTGCCAGGCACGGAAGTAAAAATGCCCGTCGTGCATGCCTGGCCGTTCACGGCGTATCAGAATTTTCAGGATCTCCGCGCAAATTCCGCCACAGACCACTGAAGCGGTCAGCAGGATCCCGCGTGCCAAGGCACGGCGCACCCCCAACAGCTTGATGGCGCTGCCATCAAGCAGCATCCAGGCCGCCGCCAACAGCAACCATAAGGGCATGTATCCGCCGACGCGGAACAACCGGTGCCAGTCTTGATAAACAGACATCGGCATATAGAAATGGAGGTAAACGGTTCTGTCCAACGCCAGGGCAACGCCAAAACCGAGGATGACTAGAACGCTGACCCCAATGCACCGGCGAAGCGGAACCCCCGCAAAAACTGGGGGTCTGCCCGCGGCTGGCCGATTGTGCGGAAATGGATGAATCCTGTCAGCCACTTTGGTAGCGTCCAAAGAGTCCCTTCTTGGAAGAACGGAAAGCAACAAACAACAGATGACGGGCATCGGCGAGTCGGATTGCGGGGTTACGCTGCCAATTACCTGGGCCGGACCGAAACCAAGCCGTCTGCCAAGCTCGGTGCCTCCATTGCCTGGAGACGGAGGACACCTGCCCCGACCCGCGCGATCTGCGGTCCATACCGGCGGGATCGCATGGCCGGTCAGTTTGGAACACTGGTTTCCAAGGCCATGGAAATCTTCTTTTTTAGCTCGGTCAGGTCGAAGCTCTTAACCACATAGAAATCCGCGGCAATGGATTTCATGTCCTCCTTAAAGGTGTCGTATGCAGTCGAAAGGATGACGGGCAGGTCATAGAAACGATTGCGAATATCCTGCAGCAGATCCAACCCGTTGTAATCCACCATCTTGATGTCAAGCACCACCAGATCCGGCTTTTCCTTTTCAATCCGCTCCATAAGCTGCAAACCGCTGTCAGCCGTAATCACTTCATAGCCAGCTTCGGTCAGTTCTTCCGAGTAGAGCAGGCGAATGTGTTCTTCGTCATCAACCACCAGGATTTTTGCCATCGTACAGCCTCCTCGTCTTCACCCTCTCGTCGGTCATAAACCTCTCGGTGGATCGCTCGCCAGGATGCAAGTCCATAATGAACTGCTTCTTTTTGAGAAAACGGTTCAAATGGCCCTCATGTCAAACCCACTTATTCAACAGGTAGGGTTTGGTTTCTTCGAATACCATACACTCGTTTTCCACCAATTCTTCAGCTTGCTGCACCGAAACCCGCTCGGTTTTGCGCACAAACGCCAACACCTTACCCATATAGATAGGCAGCAAAGCATCCAGCAGGGTGGGCCGATCCGCTTCCGACATCTGGTGGTAGGCGGCAGCAGCGTCAAACAGGATATTGACCCAGGTTTGAATCGGGAAAGAAAACTGCTGAAGCCCCAATCCTCTCATTTCTTGCAGTTTGTGGATCACACTCTGATCAAAAATGCCCTGCCACAAGCCGAGATGATCATCAAAGCCTCGCAAGAACCTTTCGTGCAGCCGCTTTTCGTTGACTCCCATAACCGGAGGACTGTCCACATCCTCACCGCTAATCCCATAGAGGGCCGTGGGTTTGCTCCACTTCACCTGTCGCCACAGATCTCCGTACACCGTCATAAGATCAAAGATCGTGCTCACCACCTGATGAAAGAGGGCGGTCAGCTGGGCAAACGGGTCTTCACCGCGATGGACCTTGGGCCCCCCCATGAACGCTTGGCAGATGGGCAAACGTGCGTTTATGGCCACCGTGGACATCCAGATGTTGATCCCGTAGTTCTGCGCCGACTCCGTCCAGACTGGGCATTGCAGAAATTTCTCGGCCAGTTGCCCCTGGAACCCAAAATCCCCGGCCAGAGGTTGGCGCACCCGTCGGCCATACAGACATCGGGTCATCGGATAGGCAATGGTACTGGCCAGAGTGCTTTCGTACTTGTGCCGGACGTAAAGCGGACAAACAAAGCCGAAACCCTTCTCCAGGGGTTCGCCAAGACTCTTGATCCATTGCGGGGTGATGCTCTTGACATCGGCGTCCACCATCACCACCGTCCGAGCTTTCAGGTCGATGACCTTTTCAAACAGGTTCCTAAGGTTGTTGCCCTTGCCGGGAGTGTTCGGCGGCGTTGACAGGTAGATCTTGGGAACCGCCGTGGGCACGGACATGAACGCTTCTTTGGTGCCATCATCGGAATGATTGTCGCAGTTGATCAGGACACTCTTGAGGTGCCCGAAATGCCCGGTCAGGCCCTGGCTGGCCTGAGAAGTCACATAGCCAATCATCTCCGCCTCATTGAAGGACGGAATGGCTACGATCATGTCAGCCTGGCTGATCTCATGAGGGTTCTCCTCGAAATATGCCATGGAGTTCTCTCCTGCCTGGTTGCGATCTAGATACTTTCTGGCCGGCTAAGGATTTGCCGATTTCACCCGCGGCCCCACGCCCTTATTGTCGGTCAGATATTTGAAGATTTCCGAATCGGTGGAAAACACAAAGACGCCTCGAGGGTTGGAAAAATTCTGGTAGAAATCGAGGGTCCGATAAAATGCAAAGAATTCCACATTCTTGCTGAATGCTTCGGCATAGATGCGAGTCGCCTCGGCATCGGCACGACCACGAACCTGTTGCGACTCACGATAAGCTTCGGATCTGATCTTGGCCAGATCCCGTTCCATGTGCCCCAGGATCGCCGCTCTCTCCCCCTCGCCTTCTGAACGGTACTGAGCCGCAATGCGTTTGCGCTCGGAAATCATCCGCTCAAACACCTTCTGCTGGACCGACTCCTCATAATTGATGCGGGTGATGCGGATATCCAGAAGTTCCATGCCAAACTCCGGAAATTGGCGGGCACCATCCGCCAGCATTTCGCGGGTGATCTTTTCTCGGCCTTTGCGGAGCGGACCAGCCGACTCTTCCGCCCCCGTTCCTTCGCCTCCGCCGGTGAGCATCTGATACTCCTGGATACCGGATTCCATGAGTTTCTGCTTGGCTTCATTCCAACCTTCACTGCGCACCAGTTCCACCAGATAGTTCTTGGAAACATGGTCCCGGACGACCGAATCGATGATGTTATCGATGCGGCTTTGAGCCGTTTCCACCGACCCCACCCGTTGCAGAAACAACAGCGGGTCCTTGATTTTCCAACGGGCCATGGTATCGATATAGATGAATTTCTTGTCCTTGGTGGGGATCGGGTTGGGCCGCCCGTACCACTTGATGATTCGTTTCTCGAAGAAGATTGGAGTCTCAACAATCGGGACCTTGAATTTGAGTCCGGCATCAGTGATGGGCTCTCGAACCGGTTTCCCCAGCCTGCGTAATAACCGCCATCTCGTTCATATTCACGACAAAACAGGCATTGTAAGCAAGAACTCCAAGGGCAACGACAACTCCCAAAACTATTTTCCATTTCTGCAGATTCATCGGGTCTTATCTCCAGTGCCGGCGGTATGCCCAGACTGAGTCTCGGCGCCACTACTTTTCGCCAACATCCCGCAGGGTAGCGCTGTCGGGAATCCGGTTTAGATCGAGCAGTGGCAACACGTTCCGCTGTTTCTCATCCAGTACGATGAGCCGCTCCATTTTGCCAGTCAGGGCCTGCAGTGCTTCCACATACATACGCTGGCGGCTTACCTCGGGCGCCTTCTGGTATTCGGCCAGGATGTCCAGGAACCGACTAGCTTCACCCTGTGCCCGATTGATTTTTTCGAGCGCATAGCCCTCGGCCTGGGAAATGATTTGCTTGGCTTCTCCATAGGCCCTGGGGATCTCTTGACTGCTGACCTTCTGCGCATCATTGATCATGCGCTCCTTTTCCTGGCCCGCTTCGTTGACTTCATTGAAGGCCGCTTTGACGAGGTTCGGCGGGTTCGCATTCTGAAGCTGCACGGCAACGATGAGAATGCCGGTCTTATAACTGTCCAGGATTTGCTGCATGTCCACTTTAGCCATCTCAGCTATGGAAGCCCGCCCCACGGTGAGCACATCATCAGCATAGCGGTTCCCCACAATACTCCGGACCACAGACTCAGAAATATCGTTGATGGCCGCTTCAACATCTTCGACCCGGAACAGGTAGTCGATGGGGTCCTTGATTTGATACTGCACCGTCCATTGCAGGTCGACTACATTGAGGTCACCGCACAACATCCGCGCCTGCTCCTCAAAACCTTTCTCGGTAAACTGCGAACGGGCTCCCGCTTTGACGGTGCGATAGCCGGATTCCAGCACCAGAACACGGCGATTTCTAACCTTCCTCACCGTTTCAATGCCGAAGGGGATCCTGAAGTGAGGGCCAGGATCGGCCATCCGCACAACACTACCAAATCGTTGGACGATAGCTGTTTGCTCTGGATCCACGCTGTAGTAGGAACTCGCACCAAGAAACAAGAGCGAGTACCACCAGTACAACAATCCAAACCGGTTTACCGGCGGGAAAGCGAAAACCCAGACGATTTCTGAGTTGCTCCAACAATTGCTCCAGCTCGCCAAAGTCCTTCCCGCCCTTGGGGCGATGTGGCGGCATATTCCAGTCCATGCGCTCTCCTGTATGCCCAAACTCCTAAGACGTCAATAATCTAAGGGCCCCTCTCGTGACGGGGGCTTCGAAAACCTTCACGGCCCGCTCTTAACGCTGGCGCACCGCTTCAAGCACATAAGCAAAAAACACCAGCAACACCGCCGCCGCCGCAATCGCCCCAGCTCCAGCCTTGGGTAGAAACAGACGGATGAGAAACACAGCGCAGACCATCCCCAGGATCACCCGCAGGAACAACACTTTCCACTGAGTTCGGGACAGGCGCTTGAACATGGTCTCTGCTCTCAACCACCGGCGACACTAACCACCCGTTGCCGGAACGATGGGGCACCGAGGTCTCACCCAGAAATGGCTGCCGTCACTAGTATACAACGCTTTGGCAGCAGTTGTTCCGCACTTGCCAGGGCAACCGTTGCAGATCATCGGATCGGGATCTTCTCCGGTGCTCTCCCGACGCCGGTGTTACCAGGAACCCTTGTTGGCCGTTTTCTACCTTATCTTCGCCATGGTATTCGCCGCATGCTCTTTTGTCAAGAATCTCAAATCGTTCCTTTCGTGCGCCGTGACTGCTCAATAAGTCTGAGCAGATGAACACGTGTGCATTTCCCTGGATTCCTGCTCCCCACCTTAAGCTTGCGGGGACAGGCTTCGCAGGAAGGATGTCGGTTTGTGGCGTGCGTCATTCCGTCGTAGGCGGGAATCCAGGGTTGTTGGCCTTCAGCTATTGAAATGTTGCGGTAGACCGGGCCGCGGAAAGCGAGGCGTTCAGCCATCCGTCTGACCACCAATCGGGAATCTCCCATTGCGTCCATCAAATCATTGGGGTTATAAAAGGTGTCTGGGGGTCGTCGTCTCCCTCGCCAACCGGAGTAAGCCCATGGGGGGCTATTCCTTGCATCCACATTTAGGACCAAAAGGAACCAACAAATCCCCGCCAGCGTGAAAAGCCATCAGGCGTGAGGGCGTGAGCTAGTAAGTGCGTTGGGAGGATTTGCCGCAGTTCCTTCCCTTCGAACCGCCGAACCGCATTCTCATGCTTTCCCGCCCATAGGCGGCAAGAGACTTCCGAGCATGCTCGGTTAGCCATGAATTCGTCGGGAACGTCTCAGAATTGTCGAGAATGACGATTCTTGATTTGTTGTTGATGCGGAGTGCCAGCAATACATCACACTAGATATCAAGACAGGAGTGTCCCATGGAAGAGAATCTGGTCAAGAACATGGTATTTTGTACCGATTTCTCACCAAACGCCGACCAAGCGTTCTTGATGGCTAAAGACCTGGCCTGGCGTTACGGTGCCACTCTCCATATTGTCCATGTCATGGTTACCTTCTCCTTTTCACCCATCGGGGAAGTCCATGTACCCATCGAATACGATGCCAAGTTCGTGGAACGCGCTACCGATGCGGCCAATGCCACTATCCAGGAGCGCTATGCGAGCCACTTGAAGCAGAAACAACCCTATGAAATTCAGATTCTATCCGGTTATCCGGCGACTGAAATGATTCAATTCGCTAAAGAGAACAACATCGACCTGATCGTCATGGGTTGCCACGGGTTGACCGGCATTGCCCACGTGCTCTTTGGCAGCACCGCCGACCGCGTGGTCCGCAAGGCGCCGTGCTCGGTGCTGACGGTGCGCCTGACCAAACAGGCGTGACCGGGGCGGGAGCCGGATGGAAGTGGCGGGAAGGACACGGTTGGCTCCTCTTGTTTTTCGGCCGGCCCCGCTTGGTGGGCATTGCTGGTACCACAGGCTTGTCATAGCTTCGGGCTGAACAATCCCGCCGTGTGACCAGCGGTCACCGTGACGGTTTGGGTTGGAACAGATCACTGATCATCGCGGCAGCATTGGGATGATTTACCGCACCCGACAGCTGCCAGTTCGTTGGCAACAGAGGAGTACACCCACTATGTTGGATTCAGACCGGCCAGTATTGGTGACCGGTGCTGCTGGATTTATTGGTTTTTGCCTCGCCCGCCGGTTGCTTGAAGACGGCCAGCCCGTGGTGGGGCTCGATAGCGTCAACGACTACTATGACGTCACCTTGAAATGGGCTCGCCTGGAACAGCTGGAACGCTATCCTGCGTTTTCCTTTCATCGTTTGAATCTGGCCGACGGCCCCGGCGTGGAGCAACTCTTTCGACAATATGGATTCCAGCGCGTGGTGCACCTGGCTGCTCAGGCCGGCGTCCGCTATTCGCTCACCAACCCGCACGCCTATCTGGAAAGCAATCTGACCGGGTTTCTCAACATCCTGGAAGCCTGCCGCCATCACCACATCGGGCACCTGGTGTTTGCCTCGTCGAGTTCGGTCTACGGCGCCAACACCAACATGCCCTTTTCTGTGCATCACAACGTCGATCATCCGGTGTCACTTTACGCCGCATCCAAGAAAAGCAACGAACTGATGGCCCATACCTATGCTCATCTTTTCGGGCTGCCGTGTACCGGACTACGTTTTTTCACCGTCTACGGTCCCTGGGGACGGCCGGACATGGCGCTCTTCCTGTTCACCAAAGCGATGTTGGCGGGAGAACCCATCAGAGTCTTCAATCATGGCCACATGGAGCGTGATTTCACCTACATCGAGGACATCATCGAAGGGGTGGTGCGCGTCACGGCCAGAGCCCCCCAGCCCGATCCTGACTGGAATGGCGCCGCTCCCGACCCCGGGACCAGCTATGCGCCCTACCGCATTTATAACATCGGCAACCATCATCCAGTGAAGCTCCTGGATTTCATCGGCGCCCTGGAGGAATGCCTGGGAATCAAGGCCAGGATGGAGATGTTGCCGATGCAGCCCGGTGATGTCGCGGCAACCTGCGCGGACATTGAAGACCTGGAAAGGGATTTTGGTTTTAAGCCCCGAACCAGCGTCAGGGATGGCATCCGTCAGTTCGTCTCCTGGTATCGTTCCTATTACAAGGCGTGAAGCCAAGGTTGCAGATAACAACCGCCCCGGTCACTGTGGCAGAACCCCCAAGGAGGCATGGATGAACGTTCCCCTGCTGGATCTGCTGACTCAATATCAAACCATCGGCGCCGAAATCGAGGCGGCACTGCTGCGCGTGGCACGTTCCGGTCGTTACATCCTCGGTCCCGAGGTCGAAGCCTTGGAACAAGAAATCGCCCGATATTGCGGAACGACTCACGCGGTCGGAGTTTCATCAGGCTCCGACGCGCTGTTGGCGGCCCTCATGGCACTGGAGGTTGGCCCCGGCCACGAGGTGATCACCACTCCCTACACTTTCTTTGCCACGGTGGGCGCCATCAGCCGCCTGGGGGCTCGGGCGGTATTCGTCGACATCGATCCGGAAACCTACAACATCGATCCGCTCCAGGTGAAAGCTGCCATCAGCGCCAGAACCCGCGCCATCATTCCGGTGCACCTCTATGGCCAGTGCGTGGCAATGAACGCCTTGGCAGCTGCCGCTGGCGACATTCCCATCATCGAAGACGCCGCCCAGGCCATCGGCGCCGAAATCGACGGCCGGCGTGCCGGTAGTTTTGGTCTGTGCGGAACCTTCAGCTTCTTTCCGTCCAAAAATCTGGGGACCCTGGGCGATGCGGGCATGCTGGTCACCAGCGATGAGGCCTTTGCCGAACGGCTACGGATGCTTCGCACTCACGGTTCCAAAGTGCGGTATCATCATCCGCTCCTGGGTGGCAATTTTCGACTGGATGCCATTCATGCCGCAGTTCTGCGGGTCAAGCTGGCTCATCTGGATGGCTGGACCCGACAGCGTCAGGTTAACGCCGCCCGCTACCGGCAGTTCTTTGCCGACCAGCGTCTGCTGGAACAAGTCGGTCTCCCGGTGGAACGCACCGACCGGCATATCTACAACCAGTTCGTCATCCGCGTCGACGCTTCCCGCCGCGATGCGCTCAAGTCCTTCCTGTCCGATCAAGGCGTAGCCACCGAAGTGTATTACCCCATACCGCTGCATCTTCAGGTCTGCTTCGCCTCCCTCGGCTACCAGCGCGGTGCCTTCCCCGAAAGCGAGCGGGCCGCCCAGGAAACCCTGGCGCTCCCCATCTATCCGGAACTCACCGCCGAACAACAGGAATATGTGGTGGCCTGCATCCGGGATTTCTTTCAAAAGGCCGCGTGAGAGTGCGGGGGCACTACCACCGGTAGAACAGATCCAGCTCGTTGAGCAGCTCACACCCGGTGGCGGTGACCCGCACCATATTTTCGAGCCGCACCCCACCGTAGCCGCTCAAGTAGATTCCCGGTTCGACGGTTACCACCATGTTCTCTTCGAGCACCATCCGGCTGAGTTTGCCGAATCCTGGTTTTTCATGCACCGCCAGCCCCACGCCGTGGCCCAGACCGTGGCCGAAGTTATCCCCATAGCCCGCCTGACCGATGATACCCCGCGCGACCTGGTCCACTTCCTGTGAATCCTTGCCGGCGCAGATGGCATCCTGAGCCGCCAGTTGCGCCTCGCGCACGATTCGGTAGATCTCCCGGAGTCGCGGTTCGGGATTACCCGCAACCCAGGTGCGAGTGATGTCCGAACAGTAGCGGTTGAGACGCGATCCGACGTCCAGAATCAGCGAATCACCGGGGCTGATCGGGCGCTCCCCGGGGACCGCATGCGGCAGCGCACCATTGGGTCCGGCGGCGGCAATGGGGGGAAAAGACACGGCTTCGGCCCCTCGCTCGCGAATGCCACGTTCAATCTGCCAGGCCACCTCCTTTTCGGTACGACCCGGCGTCAGAGTTGGCCACACATCCGTCAGCACGTGTTCGGTGAGCCGCAAGGACGCCCGGATCTGTTCGATCTCTTCCGAGTCCTTGACGATCCGCATCCCTTCCACCAGGTTTTCCACCGCCACCACCTGAGCATCCGGCCGCACCGCATGCAGTGCCCGCTCCACCTGCAGATAGCGCTGGTGAGTGCAGTAGTGGCTCTCCAGACCCAGGCGATTTACCGCGGTGTTGGCAAGAAGCTCCGGCAGGAGGGTTTCCAGACCCTCCTTGTAGATAACCACTTCATAGGCCGGGGCCTCACCGCGGGCCGCTTCTTCATACCGGAAATCGGTCAGCAGGAGTTGCCGGCCGGCGGTAATGAAGAGAAACCCGGAGCTTTCCGTCAGCAACAGGTCATCCGCCGCATAACCGCTCAGGTAATAGCGGTTCTCCGGAACCGCCACCAAGAAGCCGTCCAATTCCTGTTCTTCCATGATCCGTCGGAACCGCTCCAGCCGTGCCACAAAAGGACTCGTCTCCCATGTCTGCTCCTTTTCCACAGCGAACCTTAATCGAGTATAAGCATGACCCCAACCTTGTGGATACGGTTCGAGAGGAATCCTGACAAGCGCAAAATGCTTGATCGCTTCGCTGATGCCTCGGTGCCTCCACCCACAGCGCTACCGGAACAGTCTCTTACAGCAAACGCTGGCAACCGTTCGCAAAAATCCGACCATCCTGTGGAAGAACAACAAATGGCTAGTTTTTGTTATTCAAGGCACAAATCATGAACATATCCGTGAATCGCTATTGCCGTAACAGCCTAGGCGCCACCACGGGGCAGAGTTCCCTGCCGGTGGCTGACGATGCATTCTCCTTCAACACCATAATTCTAGCCATACTGATTCGCACCACCGAAAGGGTGAAGCCCGGTTAACCGGGCGGCGCAAACCCACTTGTCCATGTTTTTTTGATTTCGTGGATGGAGGGGGCTGCCGAAAGACCCGAAGGTCATGGATTCCTTTGGATTGCCAGTTGCTGAGACTGCCACTTGTTGAATGTCTCAGAAAGCCAGGGGGTCGACTTTCTCCGCAGCTACTTCAGGCCTCATCGTCCTACCATGAGAACATAAGACAAGGTAGTCCGCCGCAGCAGTTCCATAACCGGCATTTCACCATTTCTTGTGGTGTGTTATATTTTTTCGAGGTAGATTACACGGTCTGGCCTGAGGGAGAAGGACGTGAATTAGGCCCATCTCCATGAGGCCAAGATGGGTGTTGTGGCTTTGTTTGTTGCTGTCCTTAACGGCGAAAAGGTGCTTGTCAGCATGAACCGCCGACGCGCTGTGCAGCTGGTTCCTGTCAGGTCACCTCAAGCTGTGCCCCCAAGTATGGAAGAGCCAGGGACTTGTTGAGATGACTGACGGTTTTGATACTCAACTTGCGGATTTCAACCAGAATATTGGATGAGCTTCTTAGTCGATACCCGAATTTCCTGTGGTTTATCAGTTTCAGTTCAACTCTCAGTACTATTGCACGATCGCTCATCAAAGACCATTCCAGTCAACCATTTCTCATTATTGCCCCTCTGTGGGGGCGAGATGGCGATTAGGGTGAGCATTGGCAAGCTGAGATTAGCTCCGCCTTCCAAGAGACTGGTCCCTGAGCAGCTGTATCCAAAAGGTCTCTCCCTCCGGTCGAGGTGGCATGGAATTCACGAATTCACATGCTAGGGAACCATAACAGCACCAGGAAAAGTCAGCACTTCATGAATTACGGCCGTTACCAGATCATCAAGGAATTGGGTAGAGGTTCAATGGGCGTGGTCTACCAGGCCTACGACCCGCAATTCGACCGTTCGTTAGCCCTTAAGGTCATGCGCCAGGACCGGGTTACCAGCGATGCGTATGTCAAAAGGTTTTTCAAGGAAGCGAAAGCCATTGGGCGACTTTTGCACCGCAACATCGTCACGGCATTCGATGCCGGCGAGGATCAGGGCAGCATCTATATCGCCATGGAATTTGTGGAGGGGCAGCCTCTCGATCAAGTCATTTCGGTAAGACGTTTCGAGTCCCCGGAAGTGTTGGATTTGGGTATTCAGGTGGCAGAAGCCCTTGATTATGCTCACCAGAAGGGAGTTGTTCACAGGGACATTAAGCCCAGCAACATCATCTTACAGCCAGAAGACCAGATAAAAATAACCGACTTCGGCATCGCCCATATTGAAGATGTTTCTGCCACTTTGCAGACTGTGGCCGGAGAAGTCCTCGGCACACCTGCTTACATGTCTCCCGAGCAGGTTCTAGGGAAATCGGTTGATGGGCGCTCCGACCTTTTTTCACTGGGAATCATCCTCTACGAACTGGCCACAGGAGAAAGACCTTTCGGAAGAGGGAGCAAAAACATAGCCACACTCTTTACCGAAATCGTCAACCATGATCCACCTGACCCTGCGGAGATAAATCCACACATTGAGCCGGCTCTTTCGCAGGTTATCTTGAAATGTCTGAATAAGGAGCCGGATCAGCGTTTCCGAACGGGTAAAGAACTGGCCGAGGCCTTGCGCAACTGCCTTCAAGATAGGCCCACTCTTACTCAGGAGCGGCCGGCAGCAGAGGTGTCGGCGGCGCCTAAGGAGGAAAAGCCAAGGAAGCGCGGCATGTTCGTGTGGCTATCGTTATCGCTTTTCGTAGTCGCAGGAATCATCGCTGTTGTTTTTTACAAAGAAGAAATCCTTACTCTGTTGAGCAAGGCGGCAGTTCTACAAGTGGAGAGCAACCCGAAAGGGGCTGAGATCCTTATAGATGGGGCGCCAAAAGGTAAGACGCCATTGCAGATAAAGCTTCCTCTTGGGAAACATACCGTACGGGCATCCTTGGCTGGTTACAAAGATTGGGAAGACCGGGTACAATTGGAGCAACTGAAAGAATATCCATTGCGCGTGGAATTGAAACCTGTGGCGTTACTGGCTTCTCTCAAAGTGGACAGTGCCCCTGCAGGGGCCGAAGTTTATCTCGACGGCGCTCCCAAAGGGAGGACTCCCATGAAATCCGACCTGCCGCTAGGCAAACACGCCGTGCGGATCTCTTTGCCGGGCTATGGCGATTGGGATGACGTAGTTCAGATGGAAGAGGCGAAGGAATATCCGATCCAGGTTCAACTGCAGGCAATCCTTGAACTTGCCAATGTCAGGATAGCGAGCACTCCGCCGGGAGCCGAAGTATTTGTAGATGGCACATCTGAGGGCAAGACCCCGATGGGGATAAAGTTGCCTCTGGGGAAGCATGCACTTCATATCACTTTACCGGGGTATGAAACTTGGAACGACCTGATCCAACTCGATGAGGTAAAGGAATACCCGTTCAAGGTTGAACTGAAACCAGTTACGAAACGGGCAACTCTCAATGTGGATACGGTTCCATCCGGAGCGGAGGTTTATGCAGATGGAACGGCCAAAGGCAAAACCCCGGCACAGGTGGCACTCCCCTTGGGTGAGCACCCAATTCGGTTGTCTCTGCAGGGTTATCAGGGATGGGAAGATCGAGTCACCTTGGCGGAAGCCAGGGAATATCCCCTTCGTGTGGAATTGAAGCGGGCCGTCAAAATGGCGTCTTTAAAAATTAAGAGCGTGCCCTCCGGAGCAGAAGTCTTTGTGGATGGTGCGTCAAAGGGGGAAACACCGGCTGAACTGACGTTGCCAACTGGTGAACACACCATCCGAATCAATTTGGCCGATCACCAGGGTTGGGAGGAAACGGTTCAGTTGGAAGAATCGAAAGAGCTGAAGGTCGAACTCAAGCCAGTGGTCAAAGAATTCCATTTGGAACTGTCAAGTAAGCCGCCAGGTGCACAGGTCGAGATCGACGCGAAGTCCGAAGGCGAAACCCCATTGACCCTTAAGATGCCCTCAGGAACGTATATGGTTACGCTGCGTTTGCCTGATTACCAAGAATGGAAGAAGCGAGTCAAGGTCGATGATAAGGACTCTACCTTGAACGCAGAGCTGATCCCTTTGCCAAAAGAAGCATTTCTCATAGTGGAGAGCGTACCGAAGGGAGCCACGGTTTACGTGGACGGCAAATCCAGAGGAAAAACACCCTTGAGGCTTCCCCTTTCGCCTGGTCCGCACGGAGTTGGCCTGAGATTGAAGGGTTACAATAACTCAGATGACAAATTGGATCTCAAGGACTCAGAAGAGCGCACTTGGAGCGTCACGCTAACGAAAGTACCGTCTAAACCTGTGAGTACCACGACCCAGCCTCAACCGAGGGATGAGGGATGGATCATCAAGCCACCGGTGGACAGATAAACTGGCAAGTGTGAGGAGCTTCACTGGAACTGTTTGCTAAGGGAGGACCAAAATGAAAAGGCTAATGGCTATTCTGTTGTGTGCGGCATTGGTGACCCTGCCCCTTGGTTGTGCCTCAACGGACAACACGCAAAGAGGCGCGGTTACAGGTGGAGCAACTGGTATGGGTCTGGGGGCCATGATCGGAGGTCTAGCGGGTCACGGTTACGAAAGCGTGCTCATTGGGGCGGCAGTTGGGTTGGCTGTGGGCGCGCTCGCCGGTGCAGTCATTGGCAACTACTATGACAGAATGGAGAGGGATGCGGTTCAAACGGCCAGAGTGTACAACTATGAGCCGGTGCAGGGCTCCGTGGTCAAGGTTGAAGATGTACGCGTTGTACCCGAGGTTATTGAACCGGGGAGACCCTCAAAACTGATGATGACTTACGCCCTTCTCGATCCCGATACTGGAAAGCCTATCCCTGTCGCTGAAAAACGCACAATAAGCGGCACTGATATGCGCAAGGAGATCGGTCCAAGAGTTGTTTCACGGAATCCTGGGACCTATACCACTGAACAGGAAGTGACTTTCCCCAAGAACCTTCCGGAAGGCAGGTACGCCATGAGAGGTGAAGTGGAAGCGGCTGGCAAAACGGACTATCGAGAGTCGGTTTTCCAAGTTGCAAGAGTCCCTACCACGTCTGGCTACATGTACGCCATACGCAAGATTGATTTGGATTCCGAATAGTTGGGGCAGATCAGATCTGCCGACGGTGATTGCAGCGGAGAAATCATTGCCTTCCTCCAGCGTCAGACCGACGGGATGTTGAATATCGGCAACTGCCCACCTTTGAATCGAGATTATGGGGAGGGGAATAGAACCATTGGCTTCCGTCCCCTCCGGGCGGCGACCGGGGTCGGGCCCAGTGCGGAAGCACGCAAGCTCTTCAATGAGCAAGCCAGGATGTAGGGCTACTGTCTGGAAGGCTCAATCTTCGATCAACTTTTTCAGAACCCGGAAGGACACGGTCTTTCGGCCATGCAGGCACTGGTTGGGGCCAATCGGGAACAGATCACCATTCAGCGGATTACGGCGGGCAAGATCGCCCTGGTGCCCCAGCGAGAGATCACCCACAGCAACTGGAGGAGCAGTAGGAACATTCTCTAGAGCCCGAACCCGGCCCACGGTTGCGTACCGTGAACTTCCCTTCGGACAACGTCTCCGGAAACCTCTAGCAGGTTGAGCTCCATTACTGGGTGGAAGCGGTTCTCATGGGCGAACTGGCAGCCAATACCCATGAACTTCATCTGCTGCGCCTGCCGTCGGTCTGGTTTTTACTGAAAAGCAAAACGACCAAATGATCCATAGGGCTTGACGCCGAAGTGCTTTCTTGATAAGGGCTTGGAGAGGAGTTGGGCCGGAGAAGTGTGCCTCGTCATCAACCCTGCCGCCCCATTTGACGGCTTGACTGCGGAGATCTTCGGCTGCATCGAGGTTTTTTGGGCCAGCGATGTCCCCCATGGTGCCTTGTGACGGAACCTCATACTCCTATTTTGCCCTTGCCCGACAGACGCGGATGGGACCGCCAGTTAGGCCCTAAAAGCGGACACCTATTCGTTGTTCCTCCAGAACTATTGCGACCGATGATGACAAGCGGGTTCCCGTGGCGAACCACGCAGACAAGAGCGGATTGATCAAGGATGAGAAATGCACTTTAAGCGAAAAGATTTGCTAGGGATTCAGGAACTTAGAGCGGAAGAGATTGAATTCATCCTGGACACGGCTGCTTCGTTTAAGGAAATTAACCATCGCACCATCAAGAAAGTCCCCACCCTGCGGGGAAAGACGATCATCCATGTTTTCTACGAACCGAGCACTCGTACTCGGATGTCGTTCGATATTGCCGCCAAGCGCCTCAGTGCCGATACCTACAGCATCACCACCACGGCCAGTTCCATGGCGAAGGGGGAGACCTTCCTGGACACCATAAAAAACCTGGAAGCCATGAAACCGGACGTGTTCGTTATTCGGCATTCAGCTTCCGGTGCGCCCCACCGGATCGCTTCTCGAACCAGCGCGGCGGTGATCAATGCCGGTGACGGGATGCACGAACACCCTTCCCAAGCACTGCTGGACATGCTCACCATTCGTGACCACAAAGGGCGTCTCGAGGGGCTCACTGTGGCCATCCTGGGCGATATCGCTCACAGCCGTGTGGCTCGATCCAATATCTGGGGGCTCACTAAGATGGGCGCACGGGTCATCGGGTGTGGGCCGCCTACTCTGATCCCGGCCGAACTGGAGACTATGGGGGTGAGCGTAAGCCATCGGGTCGATGAGGTGATTCCGAAGGCGGATGTTCTCATGGTTCTCCGCCTGCAGCATGAGCGCATGAGTCAGGGGTTGTTGCCGTCGCTACGGGAATACGCCAAATTATTCGGGTTGAACGATCGCCGCATGCGGAAAGCGAAAAAGGACGTTCTGATCATGCATCCTGGCCCCATCAATCGAGGTGTGGAACTGAGTCCTGAGGTGGCTGATGGACCCTATTCGGTAATCCTTGATCAGGTGACCAACGGGGTAGCGGTCCGCATGGCCATTTTGTATCTGTTAGGCCAGGTTGAACGGCAGGAACCGGCAATGAGTGTGACCAAAGCGCGACTCTCGGTTTGAGTCTATGGCCTGGGTGCAGAATTCCTTTGATCCCATCCCCTCTCAGTGAGGTTCCGCAATACGCTCCTATATGATTTTGCAATCACTCCGAATAATTGAACGAAAGGTGCCAAGGTGAATTTCATCTTACGCCAGGGTAGACTGATCGATTCGGCTCAAACGCTGGATCAGGTTGCCGATATTGTGGTGCAAGACGGCAGTGTGACCGCCATTGAACCACGACTGGATGTTGACGCCGAACGGTTCCGGGGTTTCGAAGTCTATGATGTTGTGGGAAAATGGGTGGTTCCCGGTTTGATTGACATGCATGTCCATCTGCGGGAACCGGGGGAAGAATACAAGGAGACCATCGCATCGGGGACGCGCGCCGCCGTGGCGGGCGGTTTCACCGCGGTGGCCTGCATGCCCAACACCCAACCGGTCAACGACTGCGCTGCCGTGACCGAATTCATTCGCAACCGTGCTGTCCAGCAGGGTGTTTGTCGGGTCTACCCGGTGGCGGCCATCAGCAAGGGGCTGGCAGGTGACATGCTGGCTGAGTTTGGGGAACTGCGCGAAGCCGGCGCGGTAGCGGTCAGCGACGATGGCCGGCCGGTGATGAACAGCCAGTTGATGCGGCGAGCTTTGGAGTATGCCCGCATCTTCGGCTTGGTGGTGATCAGCCACGCGGAGGATTTGCACCTCGCCGACGGCGGCCTCATGAACGAAGGACCGGTCGCCACGCGTTATGGCCTTCAGGGCATCCCGGCAGCGGCCGAAGAAGTCATGGTGGCGAGGGACCTGTTGCTAGCGGAGTTCACCCACGGCCGGCTGCACCTGGCTCACGTCAGTACCGCCGGGTCGGTACGCATGATTCGGGACGCCAAGAATCGAGGTGTAACCGTGACCGCGGAAACGGCGCCGCACTACTTCACACTTACGGAAGATGATGTGGTGGGGTTCAACCCGGTGTTCAAGATGAATCCACCGCTTAGAAGCACTGCCGATGTCGAAGCGATTAAGGCCGGGCTTAGCGATGGCACTATTGATGCCATCGCCACCGACCATGCGCCTCATAGTGTCCTGGAGAAGGACACGGAATTTAACCTGGCGGCCAATGGCATCATTGGGTTGGAGTCGGCCCTGCCCCTGGTTCTGGATCTGGTTCGTGAAGGTGTGCTGACGCCGCTTCAGGCCATGGCCAAGATGTCCGGCAATCCGGCGCGGATCCTGGGCGTGCCCGGCGGAACCCTGCGGCCAGGTGTAGCTGCCGACATCACGGTGATCGATCCCGAGGAACCATACCTCCTGGACTGCGCAACTTTCCAATCCAAGAGTCGCAACTGCCCGTTTCATGGGCGGGAGATGCGCGGTCGGGCAACCATGACGGTCGTTGGCGGCAACATCGTCTCTTTCAGAATGAGATCATGACTGAGTTTGGCAAGAACATACCTAGAATCCTGGTTGTGGACGATGAACGGAGCATGCGGGAATTCCTCGAAATCATGCTCCAGAAAGACGGTTACATCGTTCAATGCGCCGAAAACGGCAAATCCGCCCTGGAGCTGTTTCAACGGGAGCCTTTCGATCTGATCATCACCGACATCCGCATGAAACCTGTTGATGGGTTGGAGGTGCTGAGGCGCTGTAAGGCGATCGTGCCCCAGACGGTGGTGATCATCATTTCAGCTTATGCCAGTACCGAAACTGCCGTGGCCGCCATGAAGGAAGGGGCCTATGATTATCTGCCCAAGCCTTTTAAGATCGAAGAGATGCGGGCGGTGATCCAAAACGCCCTCGCTGGTCGCAGTGAGGAAGTGCTGCCACGACCGATCCCCGATGGACCGCTGCATTTTAGTGCTCTCATCGGGGAAAGCGCCAGCATGCGCAAACTCTATGAGATGATCGATCGGGTGGCAAGCACCAACAGCAGCGTTCTGGTCACAGGGGAAAGCGGAACCGGCAAAGAACTGGTGGCTCGGGCCATTCATCAGAAAAGCCCGCGCGCTGGAGCACCGCTGGTAACGGTGAATTGCGGCGGGGTGCCGGAAACCCTCATCGAAAGCGAACTCTTTGGTTACAAGAAGGGCGCTTTTACCGGCGCGGCTACCAGCCGCAAGGGATTGGTGGAAGCCGCTCAAGGGGGGACGCTGTTTCTCGATGAGATCGGCGAGCTCTCCCCGGCGTTGCAGGTCAAGCTGCTGCGCCTGGTCCAGGAACGCACCATTCGTATGGTGGGCGGAACCGATGATGTGGCCGTAGACGTCCGCATCATCTCGGCCACCAACCGCGATCTGGAGAAAATGGTCATTGACGGTTCCTTCCGCGAGGACCTGTTCTATCGCCTGAACGTGATCCATCTGCACATCCCGCCGCTGAGGGAGCGACGCGAGGATATCCCCAGGTTGGCCGACCACTTCCTGCAGAAGTTCCGCCATAGGCTGGGCAAGGACATCCGCAAGATATCCTCATATGCTATGGACATCCTGACCCATTACAACTTCCCCGGGAATGTCCGGGAATTGGAAAATATCATTGAAAGGAGCATCGCTTTAGAGTCGTCCAGCATTGTCTTGCCGGATAGCCTCACGTTGAGTGTTCATAAGAAGGCACAACTGGTTGCGGTGCCGACTATTGCGCCGGCAACCATTACCGAAGGGTTCAACCTGGATGAGCACCTGGCTGGCATCGAAAGGGAATTTCTGCTGCGTGCGTTGGATAACGCTCAGGGAGTTAAGCTGAAAGCGGCCGAACTGCTGGGAATCAGTTTCCGGTCCTTTCGCTATCGCCTTGCCAAATGCGGTATGGCGGCTGATGATGAATAGGTGAACCAAACAGATACGGGAACGAGAAGCAGTCCCGAATGCCGGCGAAGGCTCTCCGGACCCCGCCGGTGCATTGGAAGATCCAAAGAACTCGTAGATGGGAGAAAGCATGACCAAGAATAGCAAGAGCGACGATGAAATAATCGATGAATTCGAACCCGAAGACGATCTGGAATTTGCCCAGGATGATGAGCTGGATTTTGCTGAGGAAGACGTCGACATACTACTGGATGAGGAAGACGACGAAGAAATCATCCCTTCGGTGCTTTCGAAGGGGGCAAATCGTCCCAAGACCGACGATGATTGGCGGCAACTCCTGCTCCAGGCCAACAAAGTCGGAGTCCCAGAGTACCGGCTGGGTGACAGCTATAACGACGGAGCCTTGATCTTGCATCCGGTCTTCGGTTTGGGCGTCGTCATCAAAGTGATCACTCCAAAAAAGATGGAGGTCATATTCGAAAACACCAAGAAGCTGATAGCTATGAATGTGGCCCCACCCAAGTGATGGGAATTGCCGGCGCGCGTTGGAAGACCTTCCCACTCGGAAACACCAGACTGGTTGGCGAGCGAGCCGCCCGTCCTTCCGCTGGTCACGTGACATGGCATGAACGCCGGAGCTTGTTCCCGGCGTTCATGCCATGTCCATGAGATTGGCACCCTGCGAGGCCACTGCATCCCATATCCAGTGTATCCAGCATCATTTCCAAACTGGTGCAACATTTCCGCCCGGCTGTACTAGTGAGGCGACCAGCAGTCCTCCCATGGGCTCAGGGTTTTTCGAGAATCGGCGCCAAATAGTTCTCGACCTGATGAAGCAGGAAGGGATGAACCATTGGCCCGCCTGCCACGATATGTCCGCAGTGAAGGTGTCTGCCTTCCCCCCAGAAATCGCTCACCGTCCCCCCGGATTCTTCCACCAGGAGACTTCCCGCGGCGATGTCCCAGGGCTTGAGCCCGATCTCCCAAAACCCGTCCACCCGACCACAGGCCAGGTAGGCCAGATCCAGAGCCGCCGCACCGGGACGCCGCACACCACTGACTTCCTTGAGCACTACTCGAAGCGTCTCCAGATAGGGTTCGATCAAGTGCCGTTCGCGAAAAGGGAAACCAGTGGCTATCAGCGCACCTGCCAGGGACGGCACACTCCGGAGCCGGATCGGGACGTCATTAAGGGTGGCCCCACGATTGCGCCGAGCACGAAAGAGCTCATGGCGTAGCGGGTCATAGACCATGCCGAGAACCACCTGATCTTCCACCATCAAGGCAATGGAAACGGCCACAAAGGGAAAACCGTGGATGAAGTTGGTGGTTCCGTCCAGGGGATCAATGATCCAGGTTGGGCCGGAAGGCAGGTTGACCCCGGAACGTTCCTCCGCGAGAATATGGTGATCAGCAAACCGGCTGGAGATGATCTCGACGATAAGATCTTCACTGCGGCGATCGACGTCGGTGACGTAGTCAAAAGGCCTTTTCATTTCGACGGTAAACGAGTGGGTATTGCCGAAGTGTTCAGCCACCAGCCGGCCTGAGGCAGTGATCGCCTGCAGGCAGACAGCTTCGGCCTGATCCAGGTCAGCAGTTGCAGACGAATCGGTCAAGATTTTAGCCTTTCTTCCTGGTGCAAATGGCTGGTGCACGTTGCCGGGAAAATCCATGAGGCGTAAGGGCGAGAGAGTGTAGGGAAGTGCTGCAGCAATTCTGTCCCCTCGAAGCAATGGCTCCATTTACGAACTTTGCTTGTGACCATCCAGGTCATGGGCATTATTCCCATGAGAGGATGAGAAGTTGCTTTCTTCTCCTGGGGTTACTTGAGTCAGAGAGCTTCCTGGATTCCTACCTTCACAGGAATGACCACCAAATCGGAAGCCCTTGTTACGTCATGCCCGCGAAAGTGAGCATCCAAGAATATGCTGAAAAAGGCAAGGATTAACCCTTGACGAATATAGTATGATCCAGTCAATGATGACCGCGGCAACGGTCGGGAGCCTACCGGCAGCAGACAGAACCTGCAAAGCATTCGTGCTGATCACACGGAACAAAACTTCTCAGGCTGTTTCCTCCCCGGTCGGTGAAGGACCGGCGGCGGGCGCTGACCCTCGAACCAGCCTTGGGTGACAGGCACAAGATGAGGATTGGAACCGATGCGTATTGATGTTCACACCCATATCTTTCCGCCGGAAATCGTCCAGGACCGATCGCGGTTTTTTGACGGCGAACCCGCCTTCCGTTTGCTCTATGAATCGTCCAAAGCCCGCCTGATTTCTGCCGAACCCCTACTCGTGGCGATGGATCGGGATGAGATTGATCGGGCAGTGGTGTTTGGATTTCCTTGGAACGACACAGACACGGCCAGGCGCCACAATGACTACGTTCTGGAGGCCGCTGGCCGATACCGGCAGCGGCTGATCCCCCTGGCCTGCGTGAATCCTCTCAGCAAGGGTGCTGGCGGGGAAGCGCAACGATGCCTCCAGGCGGGCGCCCGCGGTCTGGGAGAGCTGGCGGTTTATGAGGATTGCCCGGTGGAGGCGGCGATCGAGGGCTATCAGATCCTGATCGACTGCTGCCGGTCAGGGGACGGGGTGTTACTCGTTCATGCCAACGAACCCGTGGGCCACTGGTATCCGGGCAAAGCCCCAATGGGATTGGATTTCTACTATGAAATCGCTCGCCGAGCCCAGAGTATTCCTCTGATTCTCGCCCACTGGGGGGGTGGTCTAGGTTTCTATGGGTTACTCAAAAAGGAGGCGCCCGAAGTGCTGGCACAGGTCTACTATGATACGGCTGCGTCGCCGTTTCTGTACCGGCCGGAAATCTATAGCCAGATGGTTCGCCTGGTGGGGGCTGAAAAGATCCTCTTTGGCAGCGATTACCCACTGTTGGCACCGGTGCGATATCTGCGCGAAATCACCGCTTCCGGCCTGGGCGCTGATGCAGTCCGGGCCATTGTCGGAGGCAATGCCGCCCGTTTGTTCGGTATTGAATCGTGATCAGGCGTCGATCATGCTTTCCTGCAGCATTTCCAGGTCTTCGATTTTTTCTTCCAGGTAGGACTTGAGCTTGCCTTTAAGACGGCTTTCAATCTGGCGGACCCGTTCCCGACTGATTCCGAATTTTTCACCGATCTCCTGAAGGGTCAAAGGGGTTTCCGCCAGCAGCCGCTGGTCAAAGATAAAGGCTTCCTTGTCTTTGAGTTGCTCACGGAAAAGCATCAGTCTGTCATGAAGGATGGCCTTGGCCTCGTGGTCCGCCAGCTGTTCATCCGCCGGCACCAGATTGGCGGGCAGAAAAGACTTGTGGGTGTCCTCGGAATCCTCATGCAGCGGCGCATCCAAAGAGATTTCCCAACTGCTGAGGCGTTGTTCCATCTCCACAACTTCGGATTCCTTGACATCCAGACGTTCACTCAATAGCTTGGGCTCCGCTGCGATGCCTTGGGCTTCCAACCGTTCCTTTTCCTTGCGCAGGTTGAAGAAGAGCTTTCGCTGGGCCTGGGTGGTACCGATTTTCACCAGCTTCCAATTGTCCATGATGAACTTGATGATGTAGGCTTTGATCCAGAATGATGCATAGTAGGAGAACTTGTAGCCTCGGTAGGGATCGAACTTCTTCACCGCCTGCATAAGCCCTACATTGCCTTCCTGGATGAGGTCCATCAGATTCTGCATCCAGTGGCGTTGGAAATCCATGGCGATCTTGACGACCAACCTCAGGTTGGCGGTAATGAGGCGATAGGCTGCCTGGACGTCACCCTCTTCGTGGTAACTCCGAGCCAGTTCCACTTCCTCTTCCCTTGACAACAGGGAGTACCTCTTGATCTCGTCCAGGTACAACCGCAGGGGGTCGAGAACTACAGGACGCGGTTTGCCGGCAAGAGGTGCGGCGACAGGCTTCTTGTGGCTACCATTCTTAACCTGATAAAGGTCATCCGACTCGTGATCGTTGGGTTTCATATCCAGCCTGAAGTCATTCGGTTTGCAACATCTTTCTGGTTTAATCCGGGCATCCCTGGTGAGTGCGAGGCAATCCTCACGAAACCTGCCCCCACCGCTGCGCGACCAGGTCCTTGGAATCCCAATCGATTCCGCGACCTGCGCGAAATCATAGTACAGGCATGCCGGCAAGACAAGATCAAAGGGCAAATGGCAAACCCAGCCCAGTCCACGAAAACCCGTTGCCTTTCGATGGACCATTATCTATAAACCAGTGTCCTAATGAGCCTCTTGCAAGAGTCCTGTTCACCCGTCGATACCTCAGGGCGAACAGAGTTCTGCATCCGTAACGTGCTGGTTTTCCGTTCGTGGTGAAGCCTGTCCTGAGGTATCATTAATGGGTATCAAAATAAGATACGGAAATAGTTTTGCAAGAGGCTCCCATAACTGCTCCGATAACCCACCCAGTGGGTTGCATGTGGAAACCTTATTTCTTCAGGGCGGAAAGCATAGAAATGAACCTACGTGTTCCACCGCACATCGAGAGTCTGGTCCCCTATCCTCCGGGGAAACCCTTGGAAGAACTGGAACGCGAATACGGCATCAGCGATTCCATCAAGCTGGCCAGTAACGAGAATCCCCTCGGTCCTTCGCCCAAGGCGGTGGCGGCCATGCAGCAGGTGCTCCCGCGGCTCCATCGATATCCCGATGGCAGCGGTTACTATCTGCGCCGCAAACTCAGTGAGAAATACCACATCCCCTTTGACGGGATCGTGCTGGGCAATGGATCCAACGAGATCATCGAACTGGTCATCCGCGCTTTTGTTTTGCCCGGCGACGAAGTCATCATGCCAGCTCCATCCTTTCTGGTCTACAGCCTGGCGGTTCAGACCGTGGGCGCCCGCGGCATCCCCGTACCCCTCAAGGATTTCCATCTTGACCTGGAAGCCATGGCGGCCGCGGTCACGCACCGGACCCGCGTGATCTTTGTCAACAATCCCAACAACCCAACCGGTACCTGTGTTCGCAAACAGAACTGGCAACGTTTCTGGAAAGACTGCCGGGTGATGTGATTGTGGTGCTCGATGAGGCGTATATCGAATTCGTCCGTGATGAGCAATGCCCTAATGGGTTTGACGAGGCCCAACGGCTGACACCTCCCGTGGTGGTGCTGCGCACCTTCTCCAAGGCCTACGGCCTGGCTGGAATACGCATCGGCTACGGGGTGATGCCGGCTCAGGTGGCTGACTATCTGAACCGGGTGCGTCAGCCGTTTAACACCACTGCGGTGTCGCAAGTGGCCGCGCTGGCGGCGTTGGATGACGAAGAGTTTCTGGCCAGAACCCGGCAGACCACCTGGGATGGCCTGAGTTACCTCTATGGCGAACTGGATCGTTTGCGTCTGCCCTATGTTCCGACCCAGACCAATTTCGTTCTGATCGAGGTACCGTTCGAGGCGCGCCGGGTCTATGAAGCGATGCTTCGGCGGGGCGTGATCATACGTTCGATGGCTTCCTATGGGCTGCTGCACCACATTCGCATCAATGTCGGCCTTCCCGAAGAAAACCGGCGTTTTGTGACGGCCCTGGAAGAGGTGTTGGCGGAACTGACCGGCAGTGGGCCGCATGCGGACAGCACCGCGGCCACGTTCGCCAGAGTTGAGGGGCGGTTATGGTGATTGCCATTGACGGCCCGGCGGGTGCGGGTAAGAGCACCGTGGCGCGGCAGTTGGCCCGAGAGCTGGGTTTTATCTATCTGGATACCGGCGCCATGTATCGGGCCGTGGCCTGGGCGCTGCGCCGGGAGGACCTGCGCTATCGGGACACAACCCTCACACTGGAAATGCTGGAACAACTTCCCGTGCAGTTTCAATTGGCTGCCGGGGAGATAGTGATTGGCTATCGGGGAAAGCCGCTCGGGGACGAGCTGCGGGAACCGGAAATCACCAACATGGCCTCGCGGGTTTCGCAGCTCCCGGCGGTTCGAGAATTTCTCACCGGCTGGCAAAGACGCCTGGCGGATGAGGGCGATGTGGTAGCCGAAGGACGTGACATGACCACGGTGGTTTTTCCCGGCACGCCCTTCAAAGTGTATCTGACCGCCGATATTGCCACCCGAACCCGGCGCCGTCAGTTGGAGTATCGCCAGAAAGGGATGGAAATCGAATACGAACTGCTCGAAGCGCAGATTCGAGCGCGTGACGAAGCCGACGAGCAACGCAGCTTAGCGCCTCTGCGGCCGGCGGCGGATGCTTTCCTCCTCGACACCTCCCACCTGGATGCCGCCGAGTGTTATGATGCAACTTATTGAGTTTTATTATAAAAAACGCTTATAATCAAAGCCGAACGGGCAGAATAGGGCCACCGGCTGAAAATTAGCGTTGTAAAATAATTGGCTCTTTGCTAGATTCCGCACGTTGATAAGGCGCGCCGCGCCAAATTTGGATAAGGGGGTAGTTGATTAATGGTTGAGAAAGACGAAGCACAATATCAGGAAGCCCTTCACCCTGAAGAGACTCTCATAGCCAATGAACCATCCATGGATGGCGACGAAGCTGATGATATGGAGTCCTTCCAGGAACTGTACGAAAGCAGCATGGTTAATATCCTGGAAGGGGAAGTCATCCACGGCAAGATCATCCAGATCACCGATGACTTCGTCATGGTGGATATTGGATACAAGTCCGAAGGGCAGATCCGCATTGATGAATTCAGGGATGAGAACGGCACTGTCCAGGCGGCGGTCGGCGATGAGGTCGATGCCCTGCTGGAATACCGTGAAGACGACGATGGGGCCATCATCCTTTCCAAGGATAAAGCCCTGAAGATCAAGATCTGGGATGACATCAGCCTGATCTACAACGAGGACGGAATCATCGAAGGCATGGTGGTCTCCAAGGTCAAAGGCGGTCTGGCGGTAGACATCGGCATCCAGGCCTTCCTACCAGGCTCGCAGGTGGATCTTCGTCCGGTACGCAACCTCGAATCCTTGATCAACCAAATCCTTCCAGTTCAAAATCCTCAAGTACAACAAGAAGCGGCGCAACGTGGTGCTTTCCCGCCGGGCACTGCTGGAAAAAGAGCGTGATCATCTGAAAGCCCAAACTCTGGCCGACCTGGAAGAGGGCAAGGTCATCGAAGGCACCGTCAAGAATATTACCGATTACGGTGTTTTTGTGGATCTCGGCGGTATCGATGGATTGCTCCACATCACCGACATGAGTTGGGGACGGGTGGGGCATCCATCGGAAATGTGCCAGATCGGGCAAAAGATCCAGGTCAAGGTGCTGCAGTTCGATCGCAACAACGAACGGGTCTCCTTGGGCTTGAAGCAATTGGTGGCCGATCCCTGGACCACCGCCTCTGAAAAATACCCCATTGGCACCCGCATCAACGGTCGCGTGGTCAGCCTCACCGATTATGGCGCTTTTGTTGAGATCGAAGACGGCGTGGAAGGCCTGATCCACATCTCCGAAATGTCCTGGACCCGCAAGATCCGTCATCCATCCAAGATCCTAAGCGTTGGCGACACCGTGGAAGCGGTGGTGCTGGACATCAATGTGGACAACAAACGCATCTCGCTGGGCATGAAACAGATCGAACCCAACCCCTGGGATGTCATCGCCGAGAAGTATCCCGTGGACACCATCATTGCCGGAAAGATCAAGAATATCACCGACTTTGGGGTATTCATCGGCATCGATGAGGGCATCGACGGACTGGTTCACATCTCCGATATTTCCTGGACCAAACGGATCAAGCATCCGTCGGAAGTCTTCAAGAAGGGCCAGGAAGTCCAGGCCAAGGTGCTTAACATCGACAAGGGCAATGAACGGTTCTCCCTGGGGATCAAGCAACTGGAGCCCGATCCCTGGCAGAGCATCCCCGATCGCTACCCGGTCGGAACTGTCATTGCCGGTCCCATCACCAACGTGACCGACTTCGGCCTTTTTGTTGAACTTGAAGAAGGCATTGAGGGGCTGGTACATGTTTCGGAGATCAGCAAGGAAAAGATCAAGTCTCCGGTCGGCCAGTTCAAGGTGGGCGATGCGGTCACCGCCAAGGTCATAAACCTTTCGCCAAAAGACCGCAAGATCGGGCTTTCCATGCGAGAAGGTGGAGGAGCACGAAGAACGGTCCAGCTACCACGATTACATGAACAACGCCAAGGCGGCCACTTCCAACCTGGGTGAGTTGCTCAAGGAGGAAATGGAGGCGCGGGCGCAGACACCGCCTTCGCCCGAGGACGCGTGATCTCGTTGTTACCGTCGTTCGTACCCACTCACACATAGTGCATTCCGACACCCGGTGTATGCTTTCAAGCTTAACCGGGTGTTTGCTTTTGAAGGTCAAGGTGGAATATCGCTGGCAATGGTGTTATGGCCGTTGTGAATCTGAGTAGCCAGGAATGACTTCAGGTAGTTCCCGGCTGTTCGTATTTAGGGCTGGGTGCCGATCGGTGGTTTCGGCGCCGGTAGAATCTGCCGTTATGGGGAGTGACGGGTGAAAAAGCGTGGGATATTGATTGTAGTGGTTGTGCTCCTGTTGTTTGCGCTGTCGATGGTGGCTTCCCTCTTCTGGAAGAACCATCGCCAGGCGAGCAATGGCAGGGCCAAGTTGACTCTTTCGTCAGCCAAGGTCGGTGTTGTGGAAATCAAGGGCATGATCCTTGACGTCAAGGAGACCCTGGAGCAGATCAAGAACTTTCGCGACGACTCGAGCATCAGGGCCATTCTCGTACGAATTGAATCTCCCGGTGGAGGCGTGGGCCCATCCCAGGAGATTTATCAGGAGATCCGCCAGACCATTGAAAAGAAACCGGTGGTGGCTTCCATGGGGGGAATCGCCGCTTCTGGAGGCTACTACGTCGCTTCCGCTGCCAACTATATTGTCGCCAACCCTGGGACACTCACCGGCAGCATCGGGGTGATTATCCGCTTCAGCAATTTCAGCGGCCTTTTTGACAAGCTGGGGTATGAAATGATCACGCTCAAGAGTGGCCAGTTCAAGGACATCGGCAATCCCAGCCGGAAGATGACCCCGGAAGAAGCAGCGATGACTCAGACGCTCATTGATGAGGTGCACCAGCAATTCATTCAGGACGTGGTCAAGGGCCGTAATCTGCCGGAAGAACAGGTTCGGCCGATCGCCGATGGCCGAGTGTTGACGGGGGCCTTGGCCAAACAATTGGGTTTGATCGATGAGCTGGGGAACTTCAGAAATGCGGTGAAAGCGGCCGCGCGCCTGGGGAACATCCACGAGGAACCGGAACTGGTCTACCCGGAAAAAAAGAAGCGTACCGTCGCCGATTATCTGGTGGGGACCGATATGGCTGAACAGCTGCGCCTGTATGTGTCTGAACCCTGGCAGCCGTTGCGCTATCAGGCACCGTTTCCGGTGAGTCCGTGAAGTGACGCGGTGGCGACTCCTGGGAATGCCCAAGACCACGCACCGCATCTAAAGTGCCTTGTTTCGGACTTGTTCCTTCAGCCCTGAATCTTGTGTCCCGTAATCCCTTCAGGGCCTGTTCATGAATAAAGAACTGTTGCGGGCGGGCCTTATCCCCGCCCACTGATCGGCACAAATCGAGACACTCATTGATGGACGGCCGCTAAGAACGAAACAGGCTGATGTCGCCGCTGCCTTCGCGCAGGATCTCCGGGGTATCATCGATAAGTGAGATGATGCTGGAAGGAAGGCCTTGAATGGGACCGCCATCGACAATCACATCGACGGCGTGGCCCAGTTTTTCTTTGATCTCCTGAGGGCTCTGGAGAATGTTTCCGTCCGGATCAGTCGCACTGGTACTGATGATCGGATGGCCCAGTTCACGTACGATGGCCAGACAGATGGCGTGGTCCGGGACACGGATACCGACGGTGTGGCGTTTGGTCAGCATGATTCGGGGGACCAGCCGCGAACCCTCCAGGATGAAGGTGTACGGTCCAGGCAACAGCCGCTTCATGGTCTTGTAGGCATAGTTGGTGACCTGGGCGTATTCGCTGATGTCCCTAAGATCGCAACAGATGAAACTAAAAGGTTTCTGTTTGGGGCGCCGCTTCAGCAGATAGATCTTCTCGATGGATTCTTTGTTGAAGAGATCACATCCGATGCCATAATAGGTGTCGGTAGGATAGGTGATGATTCCGCCATTACCGAGGACGTCCACAACCTGCTTGATTTTTCTGGGTTCGGGGTGTCTTGGATCAATTTCCAGAATCATGGCCGCCCCCCTTCGTTTGTAGGTCTTGTGAAGATTCGACATGGAACCTCGCGGCTTTCTACCCGACAAACCCATTGTTGCAGGAATGGCAGCGTGAACGGGGGATTGGAGCTTAACCGGCACCGTATACCGAGTCGTGGCATAACGGGGGATGCATGTGTTCACTCATAAACGATAACCCGTTAAGCTTCTAATGAGCTGTCAGGATTTGTCAAGCGAAGAAAACCACTTGCAGTTCTCAAAGTGGAACGACATCGGTTGGCTGTGGTCACCCGGGTGCTCCAATCGATAGCTCGGCGAATGCTGCAAACCGACCGCTCGGGTTGAATAAGTCTTACTCTCCCTGGGGAACCGGATTGGCAGAAAACGCCGTTATTGCCGCAATTGATCTTGGCTCACACACAATCCGACTGCTGGTCGCTGCCTTGCGCGATGAACAGCTCCTTCGGCCCCTCTGCCTGGAACGCCGGGTGACACGGCTGGCTCAAGGCTTTGATGTCGGTATCGGCCTGACTCGCGAGGGGATGCAGAAAAGCATCGCCGTGATTCAGGAATATGCCGATTTGATTAGCGGGCTCGGGGCGGATTCGGTGGTCTGCGGGGCCACCGGGGTGATCCGCAGGGCTCCCAATGGACTGGAGTTCCTGCAAACCATCGAAGAGCAAACCGGCATCCACGGGGCAATCCTTAGCGAGGAGACGGAAGCCACCTTGTCAGCAAAGGGCGTGTTGAGCGGTCTGGCTCGGAAGAACACCACGGTGCTCGCTTTTGATCTGGGCGGCAGCAGCACTGAATTCACTCTGGTGGACCCCTTGCAGCCCACCCCTTTGTGGGCTACCAGCGTGTTTGTCGGCGCCGCCACCGTGACCGAGGCGTACCTTCAGGCTGATCCACCAGCGCTGACGGACTTGGAAGCGGCCACTCAACGGGTCGGGCAGGACCTGGCGCCAACCTGGACAGCCTTGATCGAGCTGCTCGACAGTTTGCCACCGAAACCCGCAGACCTGATGGTGGTCGGCACCGCGGGCACGGTCACCACCCTGGCCGCCATGTACCTGCGGATGGAAGCATACCAACCCTATCGAGTCAACGGTCTGGTCTTGCCGGCTCGCTGGATTGGCGATACGCTTCGACAACTGGCCGGTCAAACACTGAAGGAACGACGTCAGTGGGTGGGGCTGGAAAAGGACCGTGAAGACATTATCCTGGGAGGCACACTCATCGTTTCCGAGATCCTGGCCCGGCTCAATCGGACCGACCTGGTGGTGACCGATGCTGGCCTGTTGGAAGGCCTACTCCTGGATAGTCTGGAAACCGGCCAAGGTTGGCCGCGCAGAATGATATCGCCGTTCACCTGGGACTGGCCGATGGCGGCGTAAGCATTGACTCCTTAGTAGTTTCGATGAACAACCATTCATATGGAGAACCGTGAATGAACACCATGGACCCCAACTCGATTCCCGTAGCCTTGACCTTCGATGATGTTTTGCTGGTGCCCGCCGATTCCACCGTGCTTCCCCACGAAACCAAGGTGGACACCTGGTTGACTCGCGACATCCCGATGAACATTCCCCTGGTAACGGCGGCCATGGATACCGTGACCGAAGCCGATACTGCCATCAGCATCGCCCGCGAAGGCGGTGTCGGCATTATCCATCGAAACATGAGCATTGAACGCCAGGCCCAGGAAGTGGACAAGGTCAAGAAATCGGAAAGCGGCATGATTGTCGATCCGGTGACGGTTGAGCCGGACCACCGGATCTCCGACGTGCTGGAATTGGCTGCCAAATACCGGATCTCCGGTCTTCCCGTGGTCAAAGACGGCATCCTGGTGGGAATCATCACCAATCGTGACCTGAGGTTCGAAACCAACATGGATCTGAAGGTCTCGGAGGTCATGACCAAGGACCGATTGGTGACGGCCCCCGTGGGCATTTCCCTGGAAGAATCCAAAAGGCTACTGCACAAGAACCGCATCGAAAAATTGCTGGTAGTGGACGATATGGGGCGCCTCAAGGGGTTGATCACCATCAAGGACATCCTCAAAATCAAGAAATATCCCAATTCCTGCAAAGACCATCTGGGCCGGCTGCGTGTCGGAGCCGCGGTAGGCGTCGGGAAAGACGTGCTGGAACGGGTGGCGGCCTTGAAAAACGCCGGTGCGGATATCATTGCAGTGGATAGCGCCCACGGCCATTCGCTCAATGTGCGCGAAATGGTGCACCAGATCAAGCAGGGATACCCAAACCTGCAGGTGATCGCCGGCAATGTCGGCACTGCTGAAGGCGCTCGCAGCCTCATCGATGCCGGAGCCGACGCCATCAAGGTGGGAGTGGGACCTGGTTCCATCTGCACCACACGTATTGTGGCCGGGGTCGGCGTACCACAAATTACCGCCATCATCGAGTGCGCCCGCGTCGGCCGGGAGACCGGCACCCCCATCATCGCCGACGGCGGCATCAAATACAGTGGCGATCTGGTCAAGGCCCTGGCGGCCGGTGCTCACAGCGTCATGATCGGTAGCCTCTTTGCCGGCACCGAGGAAAGTCCGGGTGAAACCATCCTGTACCAGGGCCGGAGTTACAAGACCTACCGCGGCATGGGATCGTTGGGGGCCATGAAAGAAGGCAGCCGCGACCGCTATTTCCAGGAAGAAGTCGTGGAAACCAGCAAACTCGTCCCGGAAGGCATTGAAGGCATGGTGCCCTACAAGGGGCCGCTGGCAGCAAGTGTATATCAGCTGATCGGGGGGTTGCGCGCCGGCATGGGTTATGTCGGATGTGCCGACCTGGAAGAACTTCGAACCAGGCCCAGTATGGTGCGCATCACCAGCGCCGGGCTTAAGGAAAGCCATGTTCACGACGTGATCATCACCAAGGAAGCCCCCAACTACCAGGTGGATCTGAAGTAAGGCCACAGAACCAATCCTGACGACAGCGACACTGGCACTGTTGTTTTTGGACACTTCCGAAGCATCATTTGATGAGGCAAGTCACATGGAAGCCGATCAGCTCCACGAAGAACGTATCCTGATCCTGGATTTCGGGTCGCAGTACACCCAGCTTATCGCCCGGCGAGTGCGAGAAAGCCACGTCTACTGCGAAATTCATCCCTTCAACAAAACCCTGGATGCCATCCGGCAATTCCGGCCCAAGGGGATCATCCTGTCGGGCGGGCCCTCCAGTGTCTACGATCCGAGTGCGCCGCTGTCCGATCCGGGGATCTTTTCGCTGGGCGTGCCGGTGCTGGGGATTTGTTACGGACTGCAGCTCATGGCCTACCAACTGGGCGGTCAGGTGGAAGGCGCGACGCAGCGTGAATACGGACCGGCCCAGATCGATATCGACCAACCCAGCGAACTCTTCCGCGATATCGAAACCGCCGATGTGCGCGTCTGGATGAGCCATGGCGACCGCCTGCTGCAGATGCCTCCCGGTTTTGTGCAACTGGCTCACAGTGACAATTCGCCGGTAGCCGCCATGGGCAATTCCGAACGCCAATGCTACGGGGTGCAGTTTCACCCGGAAGTGGCGCACACCCCCTGCGGACGCGCCATCCTGGACAACTTCCTGTTCGGCATCTGCCGCTGCAAGCCCACCTGGACCATGAAATCCTTCGTCGAATCGGTCATCCAGAACTCCCGCCAGACCATCGGCGAAGACCAGGTCATTTGCGCCCTGAGCGGCGGGGTGGACTCCTCGGTGGTGGCCGTACTATTGCACAAGGCCATTGGTTCGAGGCTGCATTGCATTTTCGTCAACAACGGGCTGCTCCGCAAGGGGGAGGCGGAAGATGTGCAGCGCGTATTCCGCGACCATTTCGCCATCAACCTCACCTATGTGGATGCCTCCGACCTGTTCCTGACCCGTCTCCACGGGGTGACCGACCCGGAATCGAAGCGCAAGATCATCGGCAACAGCTTCATCGAGGTTTTCGATAAGGAAGCTTCGAAGCTCGCCAATGCCCGGTATCTGGCGCAAGGCACCCTCTATCCGGATGTCATCGAAAGCGTGTCGTTCAAGGGGCCTTCCGCCACCATCAAGACCCATCACAATGTCGGCGGACTTCCGGAACGGATGCAGCTCAAGCTTGTCGAGCCGCTGCGGGAACTCTTCAAGGACGAAGTGCGGCTGGTGGGCCGCGAGCTGGGGCTGCCGGAACACATCATCATGCGCCATCCCTTTCCCGGACCGGGGCTGGCCATCCGCATCATCGGTGAAATCACCCGGGAAAACCTGCGGATACTGCGGGAAGCTGACGCCGTCATCCTCGAGGAATTGGCAAGCTCGGGTTGGTACGACAAGGTTTGGCAGGCCTTTGCGGTGCTGCTGCCGGTACGTTCGGTGGGCGTCATGGGCGATGAACGCACTTACGATCAGGTGATCGCCATCCGCATGGTGGAAAGCGTTGACGCCATGACCGCAGACTGGGCAAGGGTTCCGTACGAATTACTGGCCGTGATGTCTAACCGCATTATCAACGAAGTCAAAGGCGTTAATCGGGTGGTCTACGACATTTCTTCGAAACCACCCAGCACCATCGAATGGGAATGATGCCCAAGTCTGCCGAGCCACGAGGTCTCTTCCACGGCTTGGCCCGGACTGGCGAACGCTTCTATCGCGAGCACCATCGCCGGGCCGGGTGGGTGACCTTTCGCGTGCAGTATCAGGAAACTGACCTGTGGATCCGGGCGGAACGCGACCTCCAACAGGTGGCTCAAGATGCTGTGCTGACCTGCCGTCGTCACCTGGACCAATACATTGCCCGCCACCCGGCATTCCTTCATGCTTTGCAGCCGCTGCCCGAAGACGATGATGCGCCGCCGGTGGTGCGAGAAATGCTCCGGGCGGCCCGAGTTACCGGCGTGGGCCCCATGGCGGCGGTGGCAGGGGCCATTGCTCAGGCGGTGGGACTGCGCTTGCGAGCGCAGGGCAGCGGTACCATCGTCGAAAACGGTGGTGATTGCTACCTGGATGTGATCGAAGACATCACCATGGCGGTCTATGCTGGGCCGCGGTCTCCCTTTACCAATCGGCTAGGCTTGCGGTTTTGTGCCACGGATTTGCCGCTGGGGGTTTGCACGTCGTCAGGGACCATTGGCCATTCGCTGAGCTTCGGCCGGGCCGATGCCGTTACTGTGGTGGCTGGCAGCGCAGCTCTGGCCGATGCCGCCGCCACCCGTTTGGGCAATCTGGTGCAGAACCCGGAAACCATGGCCGAGGCGCTCCAGTTGGCACCCGAGATTCCCGAATTGCGGGGAGTATTGATCCTGCTCGATGACCGTCTGGGCGCCTGGGGAAACCTGGAACTGATGCCGCTGGAGGGTTAATGCCGTCGGCCAGGGAATCCGGTTGCGTTGAAATGCCCCAGCCTAGTGTTTATAGTTAGGGGGCGGTGGAAGTGCCGGTCACATCAGGCAATGACAATGGTCAATACTAGCGGAGTGATATCCCATGGCGGATCGAATCGATAAATTTCCCAGTCAGGATGAGTTGGAGAAGGAGCTGAGCGACTACCTGTCCAAGAAGTACGGTTGCCGCATCAAGGTCCTTTCTCCCATGATGGTTCCCAAACCGGATGAACCTGCCAAGGAAGAGGGGCAAGCCGGGCCACGCGGAATCGATCAAATCAAATTCGACATGAAGCCCGAAGAGCTCCTGGCCTACCTGGATCAGTACGTGGTCAAGCAGGATGATGCCAAGGCCATTCTGGCCACCAAGATTTGCACCCACTACAACCGCATCAAGTTTCAGAAACGGGTCGATCGCGGCAAGCCCAACCAGACCGTGGGACGCATTAAGAACAACATCATCCTTATCGGTCCCACCGGTGTTGGCAAGACCTACCTGATCAAGCTGATTGCCCAAAAGATCGGGGTACCGTTCGTTAAGGGCGATGCCACCAAGTTCAGCGAAACCGGTTACGTGGGTGGCGATGTCGAAGACCTGGTGCGCGATCTGCTCACCGAGGCGGGTGATGACCTGGAACTGGCTGAGCACGGGATCATCTATCTGGATGAAATCGACAAGATCGCTTCGGCGCACAACATCATCGGCATCGATGTGTCCCGCACCGGCGTGCAGCGAACGCTCCTCAAACCCATGGAAGAAACCGATGTGGACCTGCGCGTACCGCATGATCCGGTGTCCCAGATGCAAGCCGTAGAAGATTACCGGCGCACCGGCAAACGCGAGAAACGTACGGTCAATACTCGCAACATCCTGTTCATCGTGAGTGGTGCCTTCAACGACCTCGCGGGTCTGGTCAAGAACCGGCGGCAGAAGCAGGGCATCGGGTTCGGCGCAACGGTTCAAAGCAAGGACGACGACTACAAGTTTCTCAAGCACACCCGTGCCGAAGATCTGATCTCCTACGGTTTTGAAAGTGAATTCATCGGCAGGCTGCCAGTGATCGCCGTACTCGAGCGACTGGAAATCGATGACCTCTACGAGATCCTCAGAAACCCCAACAACCCCATCATCCTCGGCAAGAAAGATGATTTTCGGTCTTACGGAGTCGATATCAAGTTTACCGATGAAGCCTTGCGGATACTGGCGGAGATCGCTTTCCTGGAGAAGACCGGAGCACGCGGCTTGGTGTGCGCCATTGAACGAGTCCTGCTGCCTTACGAGAAGAAGTTGCCGAGCACGGAGATCAAATACCTGGTGGTCACTGAGGAAGTGGTCCACGACCCGGAAGGAGAGCTGGCGAAAATCCTGGCCCAGCCCCATGATCCCAAGCGCTCCCGATCCTATCGCAAGATTGTGGATGAAGAAAGGAAACAGGTCCAGGAATTGATCGCCACCAAGAAACAGCGCTACCTGGTGGACTACCCCATTGTCTTCAGCCCGCCGCGAATTGCTCTGGTGGCCGATTACCATCTGCGCACCGGTCTGTCGGTGGAACGGATCTTCGACGAAATACTAGGGCTCTACAACCAGATCACCCTGTTCGAAGGCAGCTACCACGGGCGATTCGGGTTCAAGATCCACTTCAACGAAGAGGCCATCAACACCATCGTCGAACAGGCGCTGTTTCAAGAGATGACGGCCTCAACAATTTGCAGCAAAATCTCCAATAATTACGACTATGGTTTTCGGCTGATCGCCGAACGCAGCGGCCAAACCCAGTTCATTCTGCCGCGGGAAGCCGTTGTGGATCCGGATCGCTATCTGAATCAGCTTATCCGCGATACCTTTCACCAGTACCCCACGGCAGAGGAGGAAGCGAAGAAAGGGGAATGACCCTTTCCTTCGACTGGCCGCTACCCGGTGATTGATTCGGGTTGACTGAGGGGAATTCCACGGAAAAGGATGACCGGGGATTGTTGGGAGGCCAAGGAAATCTGATATGATTGGAATTTCAAAGCTCTATTGCGGGACCGTGGAACCATCGGATGCTCTGCGCTATGGCCGGCACAGCGGCCGGTTGCCATCCCATTTGTTGCAGTTTTCCGCCGACAAAAAACCGGTGGTGGTCTGGAACATCACTCGCCGCTGCAATCTAAAATGTGTCCACTGCTATGCCCAGGCCCTGGATCAGGATGAAACCTCCCCCAACGAATTGACCACGACCGAGGGCAAGGCCTTGCTGGATGATCTGGCTCAGTTTGGAGCTCCGGTGGTACTCTTTTCCGGGGGTGAACCGCTGGTTCGGGCGGATCTCCCGGAACTGGCCGACTACGCGGTGTCCAAAGGGATGCGAGCAGTCATTTCCACCAACGGCACTCTGATTAAGCCAGGCGTGGCTCAGCAGCTCAAAAAGATCGGCCTTTCCTATGTTGGCATCAGTCTGGATGGACTCGAGGAAATCAACGACCGGTTCCGTGGTGTCCGTGGCGCCTTTCAGAAGGCTCTGGAAGGGATTCATGCCTGTCAGGAAGCCGGCATCAAGGTGGGCTTGCGCTTCACCATGAATCGCCGCAATGTTCAGGAAATCCCGGCCATCTTTGACCTGCTCGAAGAACACGACATCCCCCGGGTCTGTTTCTACCACCTGGTCTATGCCGGACGCGGTAGTCAACTCATGGCAGAAGACCTCTCCCACGACGAGACCCGAGCGGCGGTAGACCTTATCATTGACCGCACCACCGACCTGCACCAGCGCGGCAAACCCAAAGAAGTGCTCACCGTGGACAACCATGCCGACGGACCCTATCTCTATCTGCGCCTGCTCCGCGAGGGGTCGCCGCGGGCTGCCGAGGTCCTGGAGCTGCTCCAGATGAACGAAGGCAACAGCACCGGGCGTGGCATCGGTTGCGTCAGTTGGGACGGTTCCGTACACGCCGATCAGTTCTGGCGGCATCATTCCTTCGGCAATGTCCGTCAGCGCCCCTTCAGTGAGATCTGGACGGACTTGTCCGACCCGTTGATGCAGAGGCTGAAGGACAAGCGGCCCTATGTCCAGGGGCGCTGCGCCAGCTGCTGCTGGCTGGAAATCTGCGGCGGCAACTTTCGCGTCCGTGCGGAAGCGGCCACCGGCGACCTGTGGGCGCCCGATCCCGCCTGTTACCTGAGCGACACCGAGATCAAGCAAGCGCAGTAGAACTTGGCAGAAACAGCGGTTGAAGATCTTGCTGGGAGGGCGGTCCCACCGCAGGCGGGACGCCAGCCCACCGATCAAATGGCGGGCAACAATGCCCGTCCCCCCGTGGGAATAAACACCAGCTTGTCTATCCTGGTCATTTTTTTCTGTGAGCCTGTTCTTGGTTGAGGGGACAAACTCCGATAGCTACAAGCGTAACCCTGCAGCAAGGAGCATCGCCATGCAATTTCCCATGTATCGCCCACGGCGTCTGCGCCGCACCGAGAACCTGCGGCGCATGGTTCGTGAAACCCGCCTGACGGTGGACAACCTGGTTTACCCCATGTTCGTAATGCCCGGCGACAAACTGAAGAACCCGGTGCGGTCCATGCCGGGGGTATATCAGTTCTCGGTGGACCAGCTCCTGGAGGAAATCAAGTCAGTGGTGGACCTTCGAATTCCGGCGGTGTTGCTGTTCGGACTACCGCGTCACAAGGATGCCGAGGGGAGCGAGGCCCATGCCGCCGATGGCGTGGTACAGGAAGCAGTGAGCGCCATTAAGGACAAGCATCCTGATCTGGTGGTGATCACCGACGTGTGCCTGTGCGAATACACCAGCCACGGTCATTGTGGCCTCCTTAGCGGCCATGAAGTCAACAACGACGCCACTCTCGAGGTTCTCGCCCGGGTGGCCGTCTCCCATGCTCAGGCCGGGGCCGATATCGTTGCCCCCTCCGATATGATGGACGGCCGGGTGGCCGTCATTCGGGAACGCCTGGATGAGACCGGTTTTGATCAGGTTGCCATCATGGCCTATTCGGCCAAGTATTGTTCGGCGTTTTACGGACCGTTTCGGGAAGCCGCCGAATCGGCACCGCAATTTGGCGATCGGCGCAGCTACCAAATGGATATCGCCAACGGTCTGGAAGCCATCCGCGAGGTGGCTCTGGATGTCGATGAAGGGGCCGACATCGTGATGGTCAAGCCGGCCCTGCCCTACCTGGATATCATCCGCCTGGTACGCGAGGAATTCGACCTGCCGGTGGCGGCTTACAATGTCAGCGGCGAATACGCCATGATCAAGGCGGCTGCGGCGCAGGGCTGGCTGGACGAATCGCGGGCCATGATGGAAACACTGATCGCCATTCGCCGCGCTGGCGCCGATATGATCCTCACCTACTTCGCCAAGGATGCAGCCAAGCTGCTGCAATCGATAAAGGAACGGCATGGCCCACCCGGCTCACATCAAACCTCCTGGTACTTCCTCCCAGGACCAATCTGGCGGACATAGCCTCGGTTCCGCGACCGGCCCGCGCCTCATTGCCTGGGAAGTCACCCGGTCCTGTAATCTGGCCTGCATCCACTGCCGCGCCTCCGCTCAAGACCGCCCCTACGAAGGCGAACTGAACACCGACGAGGCCGTCGCCTTCCTGGACAACGTGGCAACCTTGGGCCGTCCCATCATCATCCTGACCGGCGGGGAACCGCTGCTGCGGCCCGATATCTTCGAGATTGCCGCCTATGGAAAGGCGAAAGGTTTCCGGATGACCATGGCACCCAACGGGACGCTCTTAACCCCGGAAAAGGCACGGCAGATGGTGACATCCGGCATCGAACGCATCAGCATCAGTTTGGATGGAGCTACGGCTGCGTCTCACGACGCCTTTCGGCAGGTACCGGGGGCTTTCGACGGAGCGCTACGCGGCATTGCTTGTGCCCGCGACGCTGGTCTGGAATTCCAGATCAACACCAGCATCACCCAGCAGAACCTGGAGGAATTGGCGGCCATTCAGAAACTGGCTGTGGATCTTGGAGCGGTGGCCCACCACATCTTCCTGTTGGTCCCGACGGGGCGCGGCAAAAATCTGGCCGACCAGGCCATCACCGCCCAGCAGTACGAAAAAACCCTCCATTGGTTCTACGAACAGAAGGACCAGGTGCCGCTGCAGCTCAAGGCCACCTGCGCACCGCACTATTATCGGATCCTGCGACAGCGTGCCCGGGCTGAGGGGAAAAAGGTGGACGTGCAGACCTTTGGGCTGGATGCCATGACCCGCGGCTGCCTGGGAGGAATTGGCTTCTGCTTTGTGTCCCACGTTGGTCAGGTGCAGCCCTGCGGCTATCTGGAGCTCGATTGCGGCAACCTGCGCCGGCAACCGTTTCGGGAAATCTGGGAAACCTCGGAGATCTTCCGCAAGCTGCGCGACCCCTCACTCTACCAGGGCAAATGCGGCCAGTGCGAATACCTGCGGGTCTGCGGCGGCTGCCGGGCGCGGGCCTTCGAAAGCACCGGTGACTACCTTGCCCCCGAACCTCTGTGTCTTTACCAACCCCGACCCCACAATTAGATGGTTTCATCGATTTTTCGTCAACACGACCGAAGGGAGAAATTCTCATAAGCTCGACTGGTGTTCACTCCCCCTTGAACGTTGGCGTCCGTTTCTCCAGGAAGGCACAGACGCCTTCTTCGTAGTCATGGCTGTCGTAGACCTGTCGTCGCAGTCCCTGAATGCGTTCATAGGCGTCGGGTGAGATGGCGTGAGCACCGGCCAGAATCCGGAATTGTTCCTTGATGACCGAAATGGCCAGGGTAGACCGGGATGCGATGCGCCGGGCCAGGTCCAGGGTGAAATCCATAAGCTGTTCCGCTGGCACCAGGTGGTTGATGATGCCAATACGTTCCGCCCGTTCCGCCGGGACTGGATCGGCAGTGAAGAACATCTCCTTGGCAATGTTGAGTCCCAGCCGGTTGATGAAGTGCAGGATGCCGGTAGGGTTGTAGGGAAGCCCCAGTTTTGCCGGGGTAATGGCAAAGGACGAGGTTTCGTCGCCAACCACAAGATCGCAAGTCATGACCAGGTCGCAGGCACCACCCCAAACGCTGCCGTGAACCATGGCAATAACCGGAGCCGGGTATTCCTGTACAGCCCGCAGCAGACGCTCGAGGGAATCATAGTAGCCCAGGGGATCGCGATGCGAACGGGGCAATTCGTGGATGTCGTGCCCTGCCGACCACACGCTGCAATCATCGGTAGCCCTGAGGATCACCACGGCAACCCGCTTCTCACGGCATTCTTCAAGTGCCTGCAGGATCTCAGCCACCATCGCCGCACTGAGCGCGTTTCGCTTGCTCAGGTTGCACAGGCAAATGAGACCAATATTATCCCTCACTTCACATTGGATCAGAGACATGGCATTCTCCGGCTGCAGCCTTCATGCTGCAAGCTACAGGAAACAGGCTGGCAACACAGTGATCGCCTTTCGCACCCTTCGATCGAAGCTGTACGACCCACCGGTTCGGTATGTTGCCGATGCGCCCTCTGATCATGATAAGTGTCAGCGGTTCACCACATTGACCCGCACCTGGTCCTTGGTTCCGCTCTTGGCATTGGTTTCGATCATAATAGTGGTTTCCCGGTGGCCACCTGTAGGGACAGCCTCCAACCGCGGTGCGACTCTCAGCAGATAACCGGCCCCATCCGGCATCGCTTCCTGGCTCACGGCGATCAATTGGTCGTCATAGGTTAGCCGACTGATCTGGAACGTCTGGTTACGGTTGTGGTGTACCTTGATTTCGCCGGTACGCAGCGGCTGTTCCGGGCTTACCCGGCCAACCAGCAAGGCTAGCGGCGCCACGCTGAGCTCGGTTTCAATGGCACCCGTGATGGCAATCTTGATTTCCGGGCGTTTGGGGTGGTCGGTACGGCAGAGGATATAACCGGTGTAGTTGCCGCTGGCAGCTGCGTTGGTCACTCGCAGCCGGTAGTGTTTGCCGTCTTCAACAGTCTCCATCTCAAACGCAATCTGTTGGGGTAGGCTGGTGTCGGTCTTGAGGATGTGGAATGCGGTGCCAGTGCTGACAAGATCGACGCTCTGGGGCTTGAGTTGTTCCGGAAATCCACGGAAGAGCAAGGTGTTTGCCGGTTTCACTTCGATGAAAGGGCGCACCAGCGCTTTCAAGTCGAGGTTGAACCGCGGCTGTTGCGGGTCATTGGTGTGAACGGTTGCGCTTTTGTGCACACTGCCCTGGAAATTGTGCAAATCTATCTGCAAGGTAATGAAGCCCTCACCACCGGGAGGGATCACTCGGTCGAACCGAGCGACAGTGCAGCCTCAGCCGGGGCTAACCTGGGTAATCTGCAATTCGGCGAGACCCAGATTCTTCACCTTGAAGTCATGACGGACGGTCTCACCTTCCCCCACTTCCCCAAAGTCGAAAGATACTTCATCCACCTTGACGCGCGGCTCGATGGCGTTGGCAACATCCCTGGCACCTTCGGAGGATGGTGCGGGAGAAGCGGTCTGCTGGCCCAACGCCGATGGCGACCCGTAGAGTAACACTACCAGAGAGACGAATAGTACCAGAGTTCCGGGAAAACCTCTTCTGTCACAGCGCATAAGAATCATTCCCCCAATGTGTCTTGTGGTTGTCTACCATGCCGATGCCAGGCACAGTCAAAATTATACTTTAATTCTAAATAGTTATCGAAATACTCCGGCTTGTACTTTCGTCCCAAGCGGTTAATCCTTTGCCTCGCATAAGTCAAGGACAAACTCCTTTCCCTGACAGCCGCCAAACCCCTTTCACACAATGCCACCGGGTGAAACCCAGGTCATGATTCATCCAATCGTATCGAACCAGCGCGCACGTTCCGAGAATGAGCTGACGCTCCGCCAAACGCTCCTGGAATCCTGTGGAGGAAACCGTTTTATATTCTGATGACTTGATTTCACCGGAGCATTATAATGCGATTGCTTTGAAGCGATGGTCAGTATGACCTTATGTGAATGAAAGCGAAACGGGAGGGCGTATCATGAGTACCTATGGTTTTGGCAGAAAATGGATACTGGCGGGACCATTGCTGGTCTTGGTGGTCCTATCGGCGGTGGGTTGCGCCACGTCACCATACTATTACGATCGAGTGGCTTCGTCATCGCTTGGCATGGGAGCGTTGGGTACGGCTATTGGCTTCGCCGCTACCGGCGACCCACGCTGGGCAGCTGTTGGGGGGTTGTCCGGGCTGGCTGCCGGGGCCTTAGCTGGTGCGGCTGCCGAAGAATCACGGGCGCGCGCCTATGCCGATGCACCGCCGCCACCTTACCGGTCGGAACGGTGCCGCTGGGTGCACACGGTGGTCCGGGAGAATGGAATGGTGGTGCGTGAATACGATCGCGAGGTCTGCGCCGATCCTCCTTATTACTACCGCCACCACTACTATCCCTATTAATCCAAAATCCGGCCCTCTGACCCTGCCGGTGGCGGGGTCAGAGGGCCGGGCCGACGGTCTCGCCAGCCCTATCCCATCCCAATAGCGAGCAGCCTCGGACCAAGGTTATTACCTGACTGAATAAACCCAACCCAAACCCCAAGGAGAAAAAAACCCCGTGCTGCAGCTTCTGACCCAGCTTGAACAGCTTGCCAATGAAATCGCCGCCCTGCCAGAAGAGGATCGGGTCCTCTTCTACCAACGGATCAGCCCCATGATCCTGGCGATCAAGGGGGAGCTGCGCCGAACCCCCAGCGACTTCGCTCAGAACAAGGTGACCGAACTGGAATGGCACCTGACAACCATTGCCCACCTCGACGAGGCTGACGGTCAGACCGACCAGGAGCACCTGACGGAAGCCCTGCAGATTCTCCGGGATTTGCGCGGTCCCAAAGGATTCGGCGGAGCCGGCACCTGAGCAAAGGGCGCAAGCGCCGCGGTCAATTCTTACCCCTCGCCCAACACTATGCGGGCGTCGACGCACCAGCAGCCCTCTGGAGCAGCCATGACCGGGTTGAGGTCCAATTCGTTGACCTGCTGGCAATCCACGGCCAGCTGCGATAGGCCGAGCAACATTTTGACCAGCGCATCCAGATTGACCCCGCTTTGGCCCCGAGTGCCCTTGAGAATCGGGTAGATCCGTAAGGACTGGAGCATTTCCTGGGCATCCTGGGAGTCGATGGGTGCCAGACAGCGTGCCACATCGCGAAAAATCTCAGTGTAAATCCCACCCATTCCAGCCACAATCACCGGCCCCAACTGGGGGTCGCGCTTGATCCCCATGAGGACCTCAATCCCCCGAATCTGTTTCTGTACCAGAATCCCCTGCAATTCTCCGGATGGTGTCTGCCGGCGAAAACGATCCAGCAGTTCATCGAAGGCCAGCACCAACTCATCACTGTTGCTGATGTTGAGCCGCACCCCACCCAGATCGGATTTGTGCAACCACTGCGGGGAGACAATCTTGAGGACCACCGGGTAAGCCAGACGGGCCGCAATGGTAGTGGCGGTGGCGGCATCAGTCGCCAGTTCGCCCGGAACCCCTGGAACTTGATAATTTCTGAGCAGCTCCAGGGCGGCTTCCCCCACCAGCAGACCCTGTTTGGGGACCACTGCTGCAGGCTTCCGGTCTGGGGCGCGGAGGCCACGGCTGCAGCCGGCTTGGACAGCGCCTGCTCGACAAACCGCCGATAGCGATTCAGGGCGGCCAGGCCCATGACGGCTTCATCGATGCTGCCGAAGCAGGCCACGCCCGGTTCATTGGCAAGCGTTCGGGCCTTTTCAGCCACGCCGTCGGCATACAGCCACAGAGCGATGGGTTTGTGCTCCGGGTTGGCCGCTTGGATCTCGCGCATCATGGCAGCCAGGTCCAGGTCGGCGTGGAGCGGTGACGAAAGCGCCGGGACAATGCCCAGCAGGGCGTGTACCCGGTCGTCTTGAAGCAGGCCACGGGCGGCGTTTTTGAAAACGTTGGTGAACGATCCGGTCACCATACCCAGGGGCCAGATATCTACCGGGTTGTTGAGCTTGTGCCAGGCGATGTGCGCGTTTTCCAGGCCACTGCGGATTCCCTCCGGGAAGGGTGCCAGTTCCAGGCCGTAGTCTTCGCAGGCGTCGGCAGTCATGATGCCGCAGGCCCCGGTCGCGGTAATCACCGCCAGGCTGGGCCCGGCCATGGTCCGGAAGTGCAGGAAGGCCTGGCAGACAGCACGCATCTCCATCATGGTGCGCACCCGGATGAGCCCGGCGCGGGTAAAGGCCGCGTCCACCACCGCATCTTCCCCCACCAGGGAGCCGGTGTGAGACAGCGCCGCGCGAGCCCCGGCGATGCTGCGGCCGGTCTTGAGCACGATGATGGGTTTGGAGCGCGCTACTCTGGCCGCGGTTTCCAGAAATCGGCGGCCGCCACGGATGCCCTCCATGTGCAGCACGATGATCTCAGTTTGGGGATCGTGTTCGAGAAAGTCGAGGGCATCGGCAAAATCCAGGTCGCAGGCGTTGCCCACATCGAGGGCCTTACCCAGCTCGCCCGGTGAATGATTCAAAACCCACCTGAAAAACCCCCGACTGCGCTACCAGGGTCAGCGGTGGTGGGTTGGGATCCCTGGCAAGGTCGATAAAGGCAGTGCTGAACCCGGCGAAGGCATTAAGAATCCCCATGGTATTGGGACCGAGGATGCGGGTGCCGTGTTTTCGGGCCATGCCAAGCAATTGTTCCTGCAGCTCCTTGCCTCGTTCATCCGCGTCGGCGAACCCCTGGCTGATCACCACCACCCTCTTAATGCCGTGTTGTGCGCACTCTTCAAACACCGGCAGAACTCGTTCGCGCCCCACCGAAATGACGGCCATGTCCGGAACTTCCGGCAAATCGGCGACCTTGGCGAAGGTCTTATGCCCCAGGATTTCTGCCACCTTGGGGTGCACCACATAGATTTGGCCGCTGTAGCCGTATCGTATGAGCATCTCTAGATTGTTATAAGCACCCACTCCGCTTTGACGGGAAACACCAATGAGCACCACCGATCGCGGTTCAAACCAAGTTTGCATAGGAGAGTTCCTTTCAGCCAAAAATGGTCACGGGTTGATAGCGTCGAATTGTGGGTACAGAACGATTCACACCGGCAAGAGTGCACCATAGAGGCCAAGGTCGTCAAATGGAACTTGTGATCTGAAGCCGCAGGAACGGGAGGACCTGGAGGCGCGGGGTGACAGAAAGCTTGGGGTATGGTGTCTGGGGCGTGCCGCCTGCCTCTTGTGGCCTGCAGCTGAGACAAAGCCGGTGACGAAACTCCTGGAATGGTCTAAAGTGCGCGCTAGTGGCCGGTTGCAACCGGCGGTTCAACCAAAATCATGACTTGCTATGAGCGCGAGCGCGGTAGAACCGGGTGGCGAGCGGGAACGGGGCATCCACCCGGCCATCGGGAAATCCAACTGTGATGAGCAGAGGGGGTAGCATGAAAAAGAAGAGCTTACAGATTCTGCTGTTTCTCGGAGTGGTTCTGGTCATCACTGCGTCTGTGTGGGCGACGATACCCGATACGGACACGCTCCCGCCGGAATTGGACCACTGGAAATCCTGGGTGCTCCACGGCAAGGAAGAGCATTTCTGTCCCATCATCTACGACAACGGCGAAGCGCACCAATGCCTGTGGCCAGCCCGTTTGCAGCTCAACCTGGACCCCAGGGGAGGACGCTTCTCCCAGGAATGGCAAGTCTTCGTCAAGGGATGGGTGCCGCTTCCCGGTGGCGGCCGATTCTGGCCGCGGGAAGTCCAGGTGGACGGCCGACCGGTCCCAGTAGTGTCGCGCGGCGAGGCGGCGGCACTATCATCACCTCGAACTCCTTCGGCCGCTCCCGCTGCCCCCACCAGCACAGCCAACGTGCCGGGCAAAAAGGATGGGCTCGGCCAGACACCATACGTACATCTGGAAGCCGGTAAGCATCTAGTGGAAGGGCACTTCACCTGGGAAGAGATGCCGGAGATGCTCGATATCCCTGCCGCCAGCGGCCTGGTCAGCCTGGTGATGAATGGCACCCCGGTGGATTTCCCGGTGCTGGAGAGTTCCGGCAAACTCTGGCTGCAGAAACGGACAGCCACAGACAGCCAGGAAGATCGCCTCGAAGTGAAGATCTACCGTTTTCTGGACGACTTCATCCCGATGCAGGTGGTCAACGTTGTCAAAATCAATATCTCCGGTCGAGCGCGGGAAATCCGGCTGAATGACGTGCTGCTCGACAAATCCATCCCCATGAGTCTGACCAGTGCCTTGCCGGCGCGCCTCGAAGCGGACGGCAAGCTTCTACTGCAGGGACGTCCCGGCCGCTATGAAATCAACATCCGAACCCGTTTTACCGACCCGGTCCAGCAGCTGGGGCCGGTGCGGGCCGCGCATGGGCAGGAGGTCTGGGTGTTTCGGGCTCACAACCAGTTGCGCATGGTGAACATAGAGGGAGTTTCCGGGGTCGATCCGAAACAAACCGACGTTCCGCGCGGCTGGGAAAAGTATCCCACTTACGTGGTCGAACCCAATGCGGTAGTCGCTTTCAAGGAAATCCGCCGTGGCGATCCTGATCCCGCCCCGGATCAGCTCCACTTGAAGAGGGCCTGGTGGCTGGATTTTACCGGGAAGGGATTCACCATTCGCGACCAGATCGATGGCACCATGAGCCGCCAATGGTATTTGACCATGAATCCGCCGGCGATGCTGGGCCGGGTGACGGTAGACAACGACGATCAACTCATCACCAGCCAGGGGAAAGACCAAAAGCCCGGGGTGGAACTGCGAAAGGGCCAGCTCCATATGGTAGCGGAGTCCCGCTATGAAGCCTCCCCCTGCGTGGTTCCTGCGGTGGGCTGGGACCATGATTTCCAGTCCTTGTCTGCCGAACTGAATCTGCCGCCGGGCTGGCGGTTGCTGACCGCCCGCGGCGTGGACGTTGTCCCCGGCACCTGGTTCGAACGCTGGACCCTGCTGGATCTTTTTATCGTGTTGATCGCATCACTGGCCGTATTCAAACTGTGGAACTGGCGCTGGGGGTTGCTGGCCCTGGCGACGCTGGCCCTTTCCTACCACGAAGCCAATGCCCCACAGCTGGTGTGGTTGCTACTGCTGGCCACGGTTGCCCTGGTGAGGTTTCTTCCGGACGGACGGGCTCGCAAGTTTTTCAATGTCTGCCACTGGTTAGTGCTGGTCAGCCTCCTTATCCTTGCCATCCCGTTCGCGGTCCAGCAGGTCCGCTGGGGGATTTTCCCGCAGCTGGAGCGGGAACGCCCCGACCTGATGCTCATGTCGGCACTGGATGAATTATCGTTGCCGGCACCGGCACCGCCGACCGCCATGACAGCAATGAAGGGTGAAATGATGGAGGACCGGGCCATGGTCCGTCGTAAGGCAGCCCCGCCGCCGGCAGAAAGCGCCGCTGGCAAGCCTGAACCGAAAGCACCCTCGAGAGCCATGCTCCAGCAGGCACTCACCAATGACCCCAAAGCCCTGGTCCAGACCGGCCCCGGGCTCCCCAGCTGGAACTGGCGCACCATCTCGCTCAAATGGAATGGTCCGGTGGCTCGGGATCAGCAGATCCGGCTGTATCTTCTGTCCCCCACGGTCAACCTCATCCTTGCCTTGGTACGCGTCCTGCTGCTGGCTGTTCTGATATACCTGATGATCGATGTGCGGCGGCTGAAAGCATCGGCACAAAGCATGGCCCCCGCCGTGACGATGCTGCTCGTCACGTTCTTGGCTGCGGCCCAGGTCCAGGCGGCCGAACCGCCTCCCGGGGCCTGCAGTAGCTACCCGCCGGCGGAACTCCTGCAGCAATTGCAGAACCGTCTGCTGGAACCACCTAAATGCCTTCCCGCCTGCGCCGACAACCCGCGCTTGGAGCTGAACGTGGGTCCTGAAGCGGTGCGGATTCTGCTTCAGGTCCATGCGGCCATCGACACCGCGGTGCCGCTACCCGGCAACGCCAATTCCTGGTTGCCCGACCAGGTGCTGGTCAACAACCAGCCAGCCGCGGCGCTCCAGCGCGATCGCGACGGCCAGCTATGGCTGCTGGTCGGTAAGGGGTTGCAGACCGTAACCCTGCTCGGCAAGCCGCGGCCGGGCGTTTCCTTTCAAATCCCACTGCCACTCAAACCGCGGCAGATCCAGGTCAACAGCACCCAATACGAAGTCCAGGGGGTCCATGCCGATGGCCAGGTGGAAGGAAGCCTGCAGCTCACCCGACTGCAAAAAGAAGGCGGAGCCAAACCGGATGAATGGGCACCCACTGTCCTGCCGCCATTTCTTCATGTGGAACGGGTGCTGGCATTGGGGCTCACCTGGCAGGTGCAGACCACGGTCAAGCGGCTGACCCCGGTGGGTAGCCCGGTGGTACTGATGGTGCCGCTCCTGGCCGGAGAATCGGTGACCAGCGCCAACATCCGGGTGGAAAATGGCCAGGCGCACATCAATATGGAGGCCAGTCGCAACGAAATCCGCTGGAGTTCCACTCTTCAGCCAACCCCCACTATTCAGCTCAACGCCCCAGCGGTAGGCGACGACCGACCCTGGACCGAGACCTGGGTGTTGGATGCCAGCCCCATCTGGCATTGTGACCTGGAAGGGATCGCCGTGACCCACCATCAGGACCAGGCCGGCGTGTGGAAACCACAGTGGCAGCCATGGCCCGGGGAAGCGGTGACCATTCGGGTGTCACGACCCGAAGCCATTCCCGGCCAGTTGGTCACCATCGATGACGCCCGTTTGGAACTCGTCCCGGGCGAACGTTACGAAAAAGCCGCACTGAATCTGAAGATCCGCACCAGCCAGGGCGCGCAGCACCCCATCGGCTTGCCGGCGGGGGCGCAACTCCAGCAGGTGCTGCTCGATGGCAAGACCCAGCCGATCTCGCCCACCCTGGCTCCCGAGCAGAAGGTGGTGGTGCCGCTCCATCCCGGCAGCCAAACGGTGACCGTCGAATGGCAGGTGGACCGGCCATCGGCATTTGTCACCCAGGCGCCGGCGGTACGGATCGGCGAGGACCGGCAGACGGCGGTGAATGCCTTCGTCGTCTTCAAAATGCCGCGTAACCATTGGATCCTTTTGGCCGGCGGGCCTCGTCTCGGCCCAGCCGTGCTTTTCTGGGGCTATCTGGTAGTGGTTGTCCTGGTGAGTTTTGCCCTGGGCAAGGTCCCCTGGACGCCGCTCCGGACTCGTCACTGGCTGCTGCTCAACCTGGGGCTGACGCAGGTGCCGGCGGTGGTCGCCCTCGGCATTGTCGGCTGGTTCCTCGCTCTGGGTTGGCGGCAACGTCGCCATGAACCGGGCCGCTGGGTAGACAGCAACTGGATACGGATCATCCTGGTCTTGTGGACCCTGGGTGCCCTGGCCGGCTTGTACCAATCCATCCACGCAGGTCTTCTGGGCATCCCCGACATGCAGATCGCCGGCAATGGCTCCACCAGTCTGCAGTTAAACTGGATGCAGGACCGCATCGGTGCCGTTATGCCGCAGCCGTGGGTGCTTTCCGTGCCGCTGTTTGTCTACCGTTCGTTGATGCTGCTGTGGGCGCTCTGGCTGGCCTGGTCGCTGCTCAAGTGGCTGCGCTGGGCCTGGCAATGCTTCAGTATGGGCGGTTTGTGGCATCCGATCAACTGGCGCCGCAAAAAAGGCGCAGCCAAGACCGCTGCCGCAACGAAGCGAGCGGTGAACCGGACCAAAACCGGTTGGTCGAAGATCCCCTACAACCCTTGGAACCCACTGCGGGCGGATAGAATGGTTCAGACAAGTCGTATCCACCTGACTCGCACCTTAACGGCACTCATTGCTTGCGCGTGAGGCATTGCCATAGGCTGGCTGATAGAAGTAGATGCAAGGAGAAATCATCAACACATTCCACCACTTGGTGCAGCGGGAAATTCGGTGATGCCGCCTGATTTTTCTCCGAATTTGTGCGCCTCGGCGTCCCCACCACCGGAGCATGCGTGGCCGACAGCCAGGTTCTGGGGGGTAGCTGCAGGTCTGCTGACGGTTCTGGGAGTGGCGCTGCGAAGCGTCCACTTCGGGCGCAATCCGGCCATGTGGCATGACGAAGCGGCCCTGGTGCTGAACGTGATCCAGAAAGGCTTCATGGCGCTGTTAGGACCTCTGCTCCACGCCGAAGCCGCACCGCCCTTGTTTCTCTGGATCGAACGAGCGATGGTGCTGGGGCTGGGGGACGGCACCTACGCGCTCCGTCTGGTGCCCTATGTGGCCAGTTGCGCCATGGTGGTGCTGATGTGGATCACCGCGCGCCGATGTCTCGAGCCCGAGGCGGCCGGCTGGGCGGTCCTGCTCCTCGCCTGTTCCGAACGTTTGCTGTGGCATGCCTGTGAAGCCAAACCCTATGCCCTGGACGCCTTGCTGGGTTTGGCATCATCAGCCTCTACGAATATTCCCGGGATTGGCCCTTGAACCGTCGCCTGCTGGTGTTTGCCGCGCTGGCGCCGGTGGCCGTCTGGCTGAGCTTTCCAGGCTGCTTTCTGTTCGGTGGCGTGTTGCTGGTCAGCCTAAACGATGTCTGGCACCGGAAGCACGGCTCCACCTGGGCCTGTTACGGTCTGCTGGCACTGCTGGTGCTGGGGTCCTTCGCGGCACTCTATCTTGGCCCCATTCATGAGCAGCGCAATGTTGCCATGGACAGTTGCTGGGTCCGGACCTTTCCCGATTGGCACCGTCCCTGGTCGATTCCCTGGTGGTTCGCTGGTATCCACCGTGGAGGTAGTAGACTACTGTCTTCGTCCGCTTGGTGGGGTCTTGGTCGGGGTGGCCCTGGTGGGTGGGATTCGGTTGTGGCGTGACAACCGGCGACACCTGGTCGGCCTGATCATCATACCCATGCTGCTGGCCGCCGCAGCCGCCCTGATGCATGCCTATCCCTATACCGGGGCACGGGTGATGGTTTATGCCCTGCCGGGCATCGTTTTGCTCACAGCTGCCGGGGTGCGACCGATCCTGGCATGGCTTGCCGCTTCAGGTCGGCCCTGGTCGCGTTGGGAATTTCCGTTGGGTCGTCTGCTTCAAGCACTGGTCCTACTCCCGCTGCTGGCACCGATGGGTTTGTCGCTCTATCGGACCGCGGTGCCATGGGCTCGAGCCGACACCGCAGGGGCATCGGCCTACGTACTGGCCGCAACGCCAGCCAGAAGATGCCGTGGTCGCCGGCCACTGGGAATACGACTACTACTTCCGGCGCTTGGGGACAGCCTACCACCCGCTGGATCAGTGGCCGCAGCTGAAATTGTCGGAGGCGAGACTGTGGCTGGTCATCACGGCCCACTCGGCACCGGAACGCGACGCCATCATCGAAGCACTGCGGCAACCCCATTGGCAAGTGGCGGTACGGCGGGATTTCGTCCGCACCACGGCGGTTTTGCTAATCCGGACTGATCATTCATCCCAGGGCATACAGAGAACTCAGCGAAGGCCCTTTCAAATCAGCCGGGGTCCAGCCAAAAACCCCGTACCGTAGGGTCTCATCCGGGTAGTCAACCAGGGGGGAAGCAGTCAACGATATGCGAAAAACGCTGATTGTCGTGGCATTTTTGGCGATTCTTCTGAGCCTCGGTGCACCGGCTCGCAGTCAGACCGGCGGCCTCGATGAGGCCGCAACGCTCAACAAGAAAGTCACTGAACTCTATCAATCCGGCCGCTACCAGGAGGCACTGCCTATGGCGGAGCGGGCGCTGGAGATTGCCGAGAAAGCCCGTGGCTCGGAGCACCCCAGTACCGTTGAGGCCATCAACAACCTGGCGAGTATCTATGATAAGACGGGCTCCTACGCCAAGGCCGTGCCGCTCTACGAACGATCTCTGAAAATCTATGAAAAGGCCCATGGCCCGGAGCACCGCCATACCGCCACGATCCTCAACAACCTGGCGACGCTCCACCAGTTGATGGGCTCCTATGCCAAGGCCCTACCGCTCTACGAACAGACTCTGAAAATCTATGAGAAGGTCCTTGGCCCGGAACACCCCCATACCGCCACGACCCTCAACAACCTGGCCGAACTCTACCGGGAGATGGGCTCCTATGACAAGGCCGAGCCGCTCTACAAGCGCTCGCTGGCGATCAGGGAGAAGGTCCTTGGCCCGGAGCACCTCAATACCGCTACGAGCCTCAACAATCTGGGGCTGCTTTACCATCTGAAGGGCTCGTATGATAAGGCGCTCCCTCTCTATGAGCGAACGCTGGAAATTTATGAGAAGGCTCCTTGGCCCCGAGCACCTCAATACCGCTACGAGCCTCAACAACCTGGCGGCGCTTTACCAGGTGATGGGCTCCTATGACAAGGCGCTCCCACTCTATGATCGAGCGCTGAAAATCCGGGAGAAAGCCCTTGGCCCCGAGCACCCCAATACCGCCATGAGCCTCAACAACCTTGGGTGGCTCTACCGGACGATGGGCTCCTATGACAAGGCCCTGCCGCTCTATGAACGAGCGCTGAGTATTTATGAGAAGGCCCTTGGCCCGGAGCATCCCAGTACCGCCACGAGCCTCGACAACCTGGCGGCGCTCTACCAGGAGATGGGCTCCTATGACAAGGCGCTGCCGCTCTATGAGCGAGTGCTGAGGATCAGGGAGAAGGTCCTTGGCCCGGAGCACCCGGATACTGGCGCTACTCTTGCCAGCCTTGGCACCCTCTATCTCGACCGCAAGGATTTTCCCAACGCTGAGGCATATATCGTACGGAGCAAAAAGCAAGACCAGCGCAGGTTGAATTGTATCTTGCCACCGGCAAGAACGCCGAAGCCCTGAAACTCCTTCAAGAGATCCGCCCCTCGGTCACCGACACCCCCACCTATCAGATCCAGTTCCACACCCAGGAAGGCCTTGCCCTCACCGCTCCCGGCCGGCGGATGGACGCTGCCGAATCCCTGCTCAAAGCAGTGCGCGGGATAGAGGAACTGCGCACCCGGGTTGTGGGGGAGCGTGGAGGTTTCCTTCAGGCCGGCACTGCTGGAGGCTACCTGCGTGCCTACCGGGGACTGGTCTCCACCCTGGCTGAGGCATCCCGGCATGGTGAAAAGCTCCCGGCAACCTTCAGGCCACTACGGGGACAGATCCTGCTTCGGCAGGTTTCTACTTCGCTGAAGCCACCAAGGCCCGAAGCCTCCTCGAGGCCATGGCCGAAGCGGCCAGGAAGAAGACCCGGGTGGAGATTCCGGAGGATCTCAAACAAGAGAGGAAAGCCTCCTGCAACAACTGTCCGCCCTCAACGCCCAGTGGGAGAAGGCGCTCAAGGGAGGAAAGGAAGCCCTCGAGGAAGTCAGGACCAGGAAAGAGAAGCTCAACGGGGAACTGGATCTTCTCATCACTGAGCTCAGGAAATACCACCCCGTCTATGCGGCCCTCAACACCCCAGGCCGGTGCCGGCCAAAGAGCTGCCCTTGAAACCCCAGGAGGTGCTCCTGGAATACGCCCTGGGAGATACAGCAAGTTACCCTGTTCCTGGTGCGCAAAGGCGGGGTGGAAAAGGTCATCGACGATCCCCCTGGGAAGAGAAGCCATGGAGGAAAAGGTCAAAGCCTTCATGGACCCCCTGCTCAACCATCGGGGAACAGGGTTTTCCACCGCCGACGCCAAAGAACTCTATGATCTCCTCTTAGCCACCTGCCCTCTCCGGTGTGAAGGAAACCGATGAGCTCCTCATCGTTCCGGACGGGATTCTTGGGACTTTTGCCGTTTGAAGCGCTGGTGGTACAAGGAAGGTTCCGGGCCAAATGATGCCGTCTACGTCGGGGATCGTTACTCTCATCCGGTACTACCAGTCGGCCGCAGTGCTTGCCCTGCAGCGCACCCTCCAGGAACAGAAAGCCTCCAAGGCGCTCTTTGCCCTGGGAAATCCGGTTTTCAGCAGCGGCGATGAACGCTACGTGGCCTTCAAGGCAGGCAAGAAGCCTCCGGTTCACCTGGCGCAAAACACCAGCCCGAGAGTGCTTACCGGGGTCTGGCCAGCCGCCGGGAGTGGGGCAAGACGACCTCAGGAGACAAGGGTGCAAGTGAGCTGCGTCTACCTGCCCCTTCCCGAAACCGAAACCGAGGTGAGAAGCATCGCCGAGCTTTTCGGGGTTGCGGTCAAACCGCCCGATATTCTGCTGAACCTCGATGCCAGCGAAAGCCGCCTCCAGGAGACGCACCTCAAAGACTACCGCTACCTGCACTTTGCCACCCATGCGGACCTTCCCGGCAAGGTCCAGGGGGTGAACGAGCCTTTCATCCTCCTTGGGCAGGTGGAAAACCGTGGGGACGACGACGGGTTTCTCACCATGAGCAAGGTCCTGGGGCTTGAGCTCAGGGCCGACATGGTGGTGCTTTCGGCCTGCCTCACGGGCCGCGGCAAGGTGATGGAGGGGGAAGGCGTGGTGAACTTTGCCCGGGCGTTCCAGCACGCCGGGGCCAAGAGCGTGGTGGTGAGCCTCTGGGAGGTCGCTTCCCAAGAAACCGTGGAGTACATGGAGCGCTTCTACGGTCACCTCAAAGCCGGGAAAACCAGGACCGAAGCCCTGCGGCTGGCTCGCAGCGAAATGAAGATCCAAGTATCCCAACCCCTTTCTTCTGGGCCCTCTTCATCCTCCACGGGGAAGGGTGATCGAGGTCTTCGCCTGTTCCAGGTGAACTCACGATGAGGATTTGCCAGGATGGTCATTCCGGCGGAAGCCGGAATCCAGTCAGCAAAGAGTTCTGGACCCCGGCTTGCGCGGGGTGGCGGCATTGTCCAGGTCAAGAACATTTGCAGTTAAGCGCTAGTCACCGCCCTGGAGTTGATTCAGTAGCTGTTGGGCTTCCTTGAAATCGGGATCGAACTGCAGGGCTTTGTGAAGGAACTGAAGGGCTTTGTGCCTTTCCTTGGCCTGGGCGAAAAGGATCCCGAGATTGTAAAAGATGATGGGACTGTCGGGGTGAACCTTGAGGGCCTGGTTATAGTAGCGTTCGGCTTCGGCGTATTTGCCCTGGCGCCGCAAGGCGATCCCCAGCCGATTGTAGAGTTGCAGGTCATCGGGGGATGCTTTCAACACGCTGCTGAACAATTTTTCTGCTTCTTCAAAACACTCCGCCGCCAGATAGGCCTCAGCCACCTTCACTTGCATGGCCCGCCTCTCCTCAGCCGTGGACTGGCGGACAGCCTGTTGCATGAACGGCTTACCTTCATGGGTTCGCCCCTCTTCCAGCAACAATTTGCCCAGGGAAAACTTCCGCTCGGAGTCGCGTGGACTGATCTCATCGGCTTTCAGCAAAGCGCGAATAGCGTTGCCACGATGCCCCAGTTCTTGCTGGACACTGGCGTAATTCTTGTACGCCGCCAGAAACATCTCGCTGGCTTTCATGGTTCGTTCGAAACAATCGCTAGCCTGCTCCAGATCCTTCAGGTCGCGAAACACTTCGCCCTTCAGGTTAAGCCATTTGGCTTTCAGGGTCGGGGCGCGCTTTTCGATGGCGGTAATGATTTGCAGAGCCTCCGCCAGCTGCCCTGCGTCCTTCAATCGCTGAGCATTGCGATACCGGATTTCTTCAGCGCTGTTGATTCGTTCGAAAATCTCTTCGACACGATCCCTGAGCGTATTGAAGGAGAAGGGCTTGATGATGTAGTGGTAGGCGCCCAGTTCCGCGGTGGCGGCTACCGCACCCTGGGTCCCTTCGCCGGAAACGATCAGAAAAGGGACATCACGCAATACCGGGTCTGCTTGACACCGTTTCAGCAAACCAACACCATCGAGACGTGGCATGTCCAGATCACAGATCACCAAGGTCGAAGGGATGGGCCATGAGCTTCTCCCACGCATCCTCACCGTCTCGTGCTTCGAAATACAGCTCGAACAGGTCCATGTGGCGAAGCATCTTCTTGACCATGCTCCGCAATTCGCCCTGATCATCCACAATCAGGACACTGGATCCCTTCGTTGCCATTGTTGCCTCACCACCACGTATGTTTGCACGCCCGCGTTAACAGCACGCGAAAGCCTTGGGTCAAAAAGCACATCCCTCCGAGCAAAACCCAAGCTGATCTTGCTCGATGCCAGATCCGGCGAGAGGAGAACTCTGAGAAATGTACCATGGAATCAAGGGAGTCTCTTGCAAAACTACTTCCGTTCATGGTTCGACACCTCAACACCAAGGGAAAAACAGCCAGCTCCAACCCACCCCATCCGTTCGCCCAAGGTATCGAAGCCTGTCATGAGGTGTCTAGCTGACTATCTGGCTTCCACCGGGTAGCCGGCTTGCATCAGGTCCGCAATGATTTCCTGCACATGCTCGGGGCCACGCGTTTCCAGTTCCAATTCCACGCGGCTGACGGTGATGGGCAATTCCAGCAGGCTGCGGTCATGGTCGATTTGCAGCACATTGGCCTGGTGCCTGGCAATGTGGGCCAGGAGTCCCGCCAATGCACCGGGAACATCGTCGAGACGCACCGATATCCGCATCACCCGTCCGGTGCGAAACAATCCCTGGCGGAGCACGCGGCCCAGGAGCGAGCTGTCCACGTTACCGCCGCTGATCACCAGGACCACCTTGCCGTCTTTGGGGACCGAAGACAGCACCCTGCAGCAGTGCGGCCAGGGTGATGGCGCCGGCACCTTCAGCCAGCACCTTTTTGCGTTCGAGAAGCATGAGGATAGCTGCGGCGATCTGTTCTTCCTGTACGACCACAATCTCATCCACCTTTTCCCGGATGATCTCAAAATTGATGTTCCCCACCTGTTTTACCGCCAGACCATCGGCAATGGATTTATGAGCCTCGACACGGACTACCCGGCCGGCTTGGATGGATTCGTAGGCCGATGGGCAAGCGGCGGCCTGAACTCCGATAATCTGGGTTTGCGGGCGAATGGCCTTGATGGCGCTGGCAATTCCGGCGATCAACCCGCCACCGCCAATAGGCACAAAGATCACATCGGCATCCGGCACGTCCTCGAGGATTTCCAGCCCGATGGTTCCCTGCCCGGTGATGATGTCCGGATCATCGAAGGGGTGGATCAGGACCTTGCCTGTCTGAGTCAGTTCCAGCGCGGTTTGCAGGCTCTCTTCCAGGTTGTGCCCTCGAAGGATCACCTCCCCGCCATAACCGCGGGTCGCTTCCTGCTTGCTGATGGATGCTCCCAGCGGCATCACGATGGTGGCCGGAATGCCTGCCTGGCGAGCTGCGAGCGCCACCCCCTGGGCATGATTGCCGGCGGAAGCCGCCACCACCCCGCGAGAACCAATGGCGTCAGAGTGGCGCAGCAGCTTGTAGGTGGCGCCACGCAGTTTGAAGGAACCGGTCTTCTGCAGGTTCTCCAGCTTCAGATAGACATGGGCACCCACCAACTTGGAAAAAGTGGCGGAATGGATCAGCGGAGTGCGGGTGACTCGGCCCCGGATCATTCGTGCGGCATTTTCGATATCGGTGAGTGCGATCATGCGGCCAGCTCTCCTTTGATCATCGGTTTTACATACACGGAGCCCGCAGTCGCGTGCAGTGTCCTCGCTAGTGAGCGCTCCTGTTCGCAAACGGACCGCCCTCCCCTACTGTTACCGGCAGACCCCACAGCGGCGGCAGGTTTCCGGCTGGCATGCGGGACTGTGCAAACCATTGAGGCCGCGCTGATATTCGTCCCACAAGTAACTGCGGTCGATACCGTGATCGATGATTTCCCACGGGAACAGTTCTTCCCGGCGGCGTTCCCGCAATACCCAGAAATCCGCGTTCAAGGGTGCGTTCTTGAGCACCTGGGGCCAAGAACTTCCGTCGGTCACCAGCTTTTCCAAAAACTGCCCGACACGCCGGTCTCCCCGCGCCAGCAGCGTTTCAATGTAAGCCCATTTGGGCAAGTCAAAGTGTACCCGGACGTTGGGGACTTTCTGCAAGGCCTGCCGAATCCAGCGGGCACGTTCCTTGATTTCCTTGACCCCGGCAAAGGGCACCCACTGAAACGGGGTAAAGGGTTTGGGGACGAAGGCGTTGACACTCAAGGTAATGGTCCCCAACCTTTTCTGACCGCGGCTCCTTTGCAGCACGTGGTGCTTGATCTGTTTGGTGAGATCCACCAAGGCTTGGATATCATCCTGGGTTTCGGTGGGGAGACCGATCATGAAATAGAGTTTCAGATGAAGGACACCCGCGTCTACCAGGTTTTCCACTGCACTGAAAATCTGTTCGGCGTTGAGGTTCTTGTTGATGACCTTGCGTAGCCGTTCGGATCCGGCATCGGGAGCGATGGCCAAGGACTGGTGCTGGCTGCGAGTGAGGTTCGCCAGCAGTTCCGGGGTCAGGGTGTCGGCCCGAAGTGAAGAAAAGGAAAGCGCTGCACCGCGTTCCAGCAGCCCCTGACACAGCGGCAACACCTCGGGATGGTCGGAGACGGCAGCGCTCACCAGGCCCAGGCGTTCGGTTGCGGGCAGGAGCTGACCGGCGGCGCTCAATAGCTTGTCGGCTCGATGATGACGCGGAGGGCGGCAGACAAAACCGGCCGCACAAAACCGGCAACCCCGACCGCAGCCACGGCCCATCTCCAGGAGTGCCACATTGCTGAATTCGGTGTGCGGGGTAAGGATCACGGTCTGACACACCGCGGCCGAACTCAGATCAGCACGTTGATAGACCACGCGGGACGGAGCTCCGCAAAGCGGCTCGATGCTCTGCAAAGTGCCGTCTTCGCCGTAAGTTGGCTGGTAGAGGCTCGGCACGTAGATCCCGGGGATTTCTCGAGCCAGAGTCAAGAGCTGTTCCGCACGCGTCAAGTCACGCCGCTGAAGCGCCAACCATAAATCCCAGAAGGGCGTCAGCAGGCTTTCGGCCTCACCGGCGAAGAAAAAATCCAGAAAGGGCGCCAGGGGTTCCGGGTTCAGACAGGTAGCGATGCCCCCCGCAGCCATCAGGGGATGGGCCGCGGACCGCTGGGTGCTGCGCAGGGGCAAGCCCGCCAGTGCCAGCATTTCGATGAGATTGGGGTAGTCGTTTTCAAAGGCCAGGGAGAAGGCAATCAGGTCAAAATCGCGCAGGGGCCTTTGGGATTCTACGGACAGGAGGCTGCCGGGGGAACTACGGAGATCCGGGAGGTCTTCTGGTTCGGGGTAGAAGAAGCGTTCACAGACCAACTTTTCCAGTCGGTTCATGGCCTGATACACCGACTGAAAACCCAGATTGGACATGCCCACCGCATAGCGATTGGGAAAACCCAGGGCGACGCGCACCTTGCCGCCCCAATCCTTGCGAATGGTGCCGCGTTCTGCGGCCAACCAGAATTGTTGGCGTTGCTTGAGCTTCCAGATTCATGACCCGTTTCCTGGGGGCGGGTTGCAACCGCCGACCTGGATGGAAACTCGAGTACAGCGATCACCAGTCAGCCAATCCGAACAACCGTTCAGGCACATCCGGATCGGCTGCTGGTGAATCGCTGAGGTCCCCGGCGCGGGGGCGTTGGCACCGGGGAAACCAAGCAACACCATGAACGCGACGATCAGTCAGCCTGCCGCCGGATGAAGGTGGGGATGTTCAGGTCTTCATCGTCCCGGCCGCTGTTGGCGAAACGTTTGAAAAACCCCTTTTTCTTGGCCCCTGGCCGATCGCCGGTTTCCTGCCGCGGTTCGACACCACCCACGCGTTCATTTTGCCGCACAATGGAGGGGATGTCGAGGTAGCTGTAGTCCAGTTCGCCGTTAAACCCCATGCCGCCGACCACCCGCATGCTCCGATGGCGGGCTTCGTTTTCCGCGCGCAGTTCTTCCTTGCCGATGCCAGTGGCGATCACCGTCACCCGCAGTTCGTCTTCCAAGCTCGGATCGATGGCGGTTCCCAAAATGATCTGGGCTTCGTCATGAACTTCCTTGAAAATGATGGATGACGCCTCTTCGAATTCATGCATACCCAGGTCGGGACCGGCCGAGATGTTGATCAGCGCTGCCCGGGCGCCGCTGATGGAGATGTCTTCCAACAGCGGACTGGAAATGGCCTGTTGAGCGGCCTGCACTGCACGGTTTTCACCCTTGGCAATGCCGGTACCCATCAACGCCAGGCCCATTTCTCCCATGACCGTACGGACATCGGCAAAGTCCACGTTAATGAGGCCGGGTTTCATAATCAAGTCGGAAATGCCCTTGACTGCAAAGAGCAACACGTCGTCGGCACGTTTGAACATGTCCAGCAGCGTGGCGCGGCGGTCAGCCAGGCTCGAAAGTCGATCATTGGGGATGGTGATGAGGGTATCCACCACCTGGCGAAGTGCCTTGACCCCTTCATCGGCCTTACGCATCCGAACCTTGCCTTCAAAACCGAAGGGTTTAGTGACCACGGCCACGGTCAGCACCCCCAGCTCCCGGCAAATCTCCGCCACGATCGGGGCGCCGCCGGTGCCGGTGCCGCCCCCCAAGCCAGCAGTGATGAACACCATATCGCAGCCCTGGATGGTATCGCGGATCTTTTCCACATCTTCCTGAGTGGCCTTGGCACCCACTTCAGGGTTGCCGCCGGCGCCCAGACCGCGCGTGCAACTAACCCCAAGCTGGATCTTCTGCGGCGCCAGACTCTGCTCCAGCACCTGAAAATCGGTGTTGGCCGCGATGAAGTCGACTCCATTGAGACCCGCCGCGATCATGTTGTTGATGGCATTGCCTCCACCCCCACCAATACCCAGGACTTTGATGGTGGCATTGGTTTTGGCCCCGATGTCCAAGATGTCGAAGACTCTTTCCATTTGCGCCCCCTTTGATTGCTCGTTCATGGATTGCCCTTGCCCCTACCGTTCAACCGGTAGCAGACGAATATCCACATGCGAAGAAAACCTCAACGGATCTCCTTAAACCAGGTGATGAGCGATTTAATCAGCCGGGTCAAAACGTTCGGCGACTTTGGGAGAACCATTTTTGAAGACCCATGCCGCTGGGCATGCAACAGCAAGCCGGCGGCCGTAGAATACATCGGATTCTGGACTACGTCGGCCAGCCCGCCCAGTCCCTGCGGTACGCCGATGCGCACCGGCATATCGAAAACCTGCTCGGCCACTTCGCGGATGCCGGGCAGCAGGGCGACCCCACCGGTGAGCACAACACCGGCGGCGATGCCTTCGGCAAAGCCGGAACGGATGATCTCCCGGTCCACCAGGCTAAGAATTTCTTCCACCCGTGCTTCGACGATCTCCGCCAGGATGGAGCGCGCCAGTTGACGGCGTTTTTGCTCGCCCACCGAGGCCACTTCGATCATGTCCGATGGGTTGACCATGGATGTGGATGCCACGCCGTATTTGCGCTTCACCTTCTCGGCTTCTTCTACCGAAGCACGCAGACCGACCGAAATATCCGAGGTGATGTTGCTGCCGCCCAGAGCCAGCACCGAGGTGAAACGAATAGCATTGTCCAAGAAGATGGCCAGATCGGTGGTGCCGCCACCCAAATCCACCAGTGCCACTCCCAGGCGTTTTTCTTCAGGGTCGAGCACCGCTTCTCCCGAAGCCAGGGACTCGAGGATCACGTCGTTGACGTGCAGTCCAGCACGTTCACAGCAGCGCATGATGTTTTGTGCCGCACTGATGGCGCCGGTCACCACGTGGACCTTGGCTTCCAGCCGCACGCCGGACATCCCCAGTGGGTCCTGAATCCCTTCCTGGTCGTCGACAATATACTGCTGGGGGAGAACATGCAGGATCTGCCGGTCAAAGGGCATGGCAATGGCACGGGCGGCATCCAACACGCGATCCACGTCGCTCTGATTGACTTCGCGGCTCTTGATGGCGATCACTCCATGGCTGTTCATGCTGACCACGTGGGTGCCGGCAATACCGGCGTACACCGCGGAAATCTCGCAACCAGCCATCAGTTCGGCGTCACGAACGGCTCGTTTGATGGAATTGACGGTCTGATCGATGTGAACCACAACGCCGCGGCGCAGTCCCACCGAAGGATAGGTCCCGACCCCGACAATGTCGATCCCGTCGGCAGTGACCTCCCCCACCACGGCACAGATCTTGGTGGTCCCCAGATCAAGTCCAACCAGCAGTTCTTCTCTTTTTGCCATCATATCCCCTTCAACGCTGTGGTTCGTGCTTCGTCAAGCCATGGTGCACGACCGAAATCCGGTTCGCAGAGGTCAAATTCCCTTGGGCTGCGTCGTTATTCCTTTGATGTAAGCCTGGCGCGGATAGTCCAGGTCGATGGCCTGCACCATCTCCCACCATTGGCGTTCGGCAATGATCTTCTGGACACTTTGTAACCTTTTCAGTTTCTCGACAAAGTGGTCGCCGCCCAAATGAATCGGGATGGCCCCTCGGGTGGTATACAAGGTGACACCGTCGCCATCCTGCCAGCGGATTTCGGACAGGTCAGTGAGCGGTAGCCAGTCTTTGAACTGCTCCAGGGCTGCAAGCAGACCGCGCAGGGTCTGCAAGGCATCGGCCGGGAGAACCGTACCCACTCCCACCTGGCTGTCGACGAAACCGGTGAACAAAGGAAGCTGCTGGTACTGAGCTGGCGGAACTTCCAGGAAAAGTTCACCGCGGCGGTCCATCAGAAAGAAACCCTGCTTGTGGACTACGGCCATGGGTTCGCGCTCCTGAACTTCCAGCACCACTCGCCGGGGAGGATCAATCCGGACCAGAGCCGCCTGCACCCAGGGGTGAGTTCGCAGGCGTCGGGCCACGACTGCGGTGCGCACGCGCAGAATACTGGTGGGTTGAGCCAGCCCCGCGTAGTGTAAGACCTCATCGCGTTGCAGGCGCTTCAAACCTACGGTCTCGATTTCTTCGACGCCCAACCAGGGCAGGTCGAGGATGGCTCGGTAGGCGTGGGCCAGGACCGCACTGAACAACAGAATCGTCACCATCACCAATGGAATCCCAATGATTCCTTTGATCCAAGCCAGCACCAGGACCTTTTGTCTGGCCCGATCCGGTCGGTAACGATTGCGTTTGTGTCCCATCAGACCAACACCTTTATTTCCCGTTCCAGTTGAATGCCAAACTCCTGAAAAACCCGTTCTTCAGCGATGTGCAGCAAGGTCAAAACATCCTGGGCGCTGGCATGGCCCAGATTGATAATCCAGTTGCCGTGCCGGGTGGAAATCTCAGCATCACCGCAACGCAACCCCTTGAGTCCGGCGCGATCGATCAGGGCTCCGGCCGATTGGCCCGGCGGGTTTTTGAAAACGCAGCCGGCTGACGGCCAGCCTAGTGGCTGGGTCTGACGACGCTGGCGCATGGCAACCTGGAGTCTCCTCCGCAGTTGCAGTGGGTCGGCTGGTTTCACTGAAAACCGTGCTTCCACGATGAGACTCTGTTCGGGCAGCATCACGCAACGATAGCCGATGGCCAGCTGTGACTTCGGGAGTTCCAGTCGCTCCCCCGATGCGTCCATGAGGGTGACCGCTTCCAGCACATCGGAGATACTGCCGCCGCCGGTGCCGGCGTTCATAACCAAGGCTCCGCCTACCGTCCCGGGAATGCCAATCACTGGCTCCAGGCCGGCCAACCCCTGCTGCACGCAGAAGCGCAGCAGTCGTGCCAGCTTCACCCCCGCCCCGACCCGCAACGACTGCCCCTCAACTTCAGGGTCCAACGCTTCAAGCCGGATCTCCCGGCAGCAATGAGTAAGCTGGATGGCCACACCATCCCAGGGTTTGTCCGAAGCCAGCAGATTGCTGCCAGCACCCAGCAGGAAGTAAGCAATCCCTTCACGGCGGAGGTGGCGAAGGAGGTTCTGGAGCGCCGCTTCCGAGAGTGGTCGCGCCAGGCAAGCCACCGGAGCACCAACGCGGAAGGTGGTGTGACGCGCCAGCGGTTCGTTCCACCACAGATCCAGGTCCGGCAGTGCCGCCAAGGCGGCGGTCCAGGTGGTGTGTGGCCAGGATGTGGCGGCGACTGCATGCATCGGTGTTCCTCGTTTCCTACTGACCAACTGCCGGCGACCACTGTGCAAGGTTCGCCAACAATGATTCCCCCACCTGCCAGATGTTGCCTGCTCCCAGGGTGATCACCACGTCGCCGGGTGTCGCCAGCTCCTGTAAGCGCTTCAGAGCGTCATCCAAGGTGGGACAATAGTGGAGCTGGTGATGGCCGTGAGCGGCGATGGTCTGCACCAGGCGTTCACCGCTCACCCCCTCAATGGGCTTTTCACTGGCGGCATAGATTTCAGTCACCAACAACACATCGGAGGCATAAAAACAGCGAGCAAACTGCTCATGCAAGGCCTGAGTCCGAGTATAGCGGTGCGGCTGAAAAACCACGATGCGGCGACGGTCGGGAAAACAACTGGCGAGCGTCTTGAGCACCGCCCGGATTTCGTTCGGATGGTGGCCGTAGTCGTCCAATACTGTGACCCCGGCTGCTTCGCCCTTCACCTGAAAACGCCGCTGCACCCCGGTCATGTCGCGTAGCCCGGCCTGAACATCAGGCCAGGCCACATCCAGTTCGTGCGCCACGGCCACGGCGGCCAGCGAATTCAACACATTGTGATCCCCCGGGATGCGAATCTCGATGTCACCCAGCAGTTCCCCGTGATGAAAAGCGCGGTAGCGGCTGCAGAAACCATCAATACGCAAATCACGCGCCTGGAAGTCGGCCTGGGGTGAAAAGCCGTAAGTGACGAAACGTTTCCCGATCCGAGGCAGAATAGCCTGGATGTTGTCGTCTTCCAGACAAACGATGGCTTGACCGTAAAAAGGAATTTTGCTGAGGAAGGTCAGGAAGGTCTGCTGGATATCTTCGAGATCCTTATAGAAATCCAGGTGTTCCAGATCGATATTGGTCACCACGGCGATGGTGGGCGGCAGCAGCAAAAAGGTGCCATCGCTTTCATCGGCTTCGGCCACCATAAAATCACCGGTGCCGAGCTTGGCATTGGTGCCCCAGGCGTTGAGTTTCCCGCCGATGACTACGGTCGGATCCATGCCGCCTCGCGCCAGAACGGTGGCCACCATGGAGGTCGTGGTGGTCTTGCCGTGAGCGCCGGCCACCAGCACCGAGTACTTGAGCCGCATCAGTTCGGCCAGCATCTCGGCCCGCCGGATCACCGGAACCTTACCGATACGCCGCGCTGCCACGATTTCCGGATTGTCATCGGCAATGGCGGAAGACACCACCACCACATCGGCGCCCTGGATATGTTCGGCGTCATGGCCGATGGCAACCGATCCGCCCAGGCCCTGGATCCGCCGGGTGATGTCGGATTCTTTGACGTCGGTACCACTCACCCGGTAACCCAGGTTGAGAAGCAGCTCAGCTATGCCGCTCATGCCGATGCCGCCGATCCCGACGAAATGAATGTGTTGATACTTTTTGTACATGGCTATCCCGACCGAGCCCCGCTGCGCGCGATGTTCATAACAATGCCGACGGCCAGGCAATTGGCCATCAAAGCGCTACCGCCATAGGAAATGAAGGGTAGAGGCAAACCTTTGGTGGGCATGAGACCGAGAACCACACTCATATTGATCAAGGCTTGGAGCGAGAGCATCGAAGTCAGGGCAAGCGCCAGGTTCGATCCTAGCAGGTCGGGAGCCCGACGGGCAACTCGTAGCCCTGTCCAGAAAATGAAGAAAAACAGCGAAAGCACGATCAGTATTCCGGCAAACCCCAGTTCTTCACCCACCACTGCAAAGATGAAATCCGTGTATGGCTCCGGCAAATAGAACAGTTTCTGTTGCCCGGCACCCAGCCCCTTGCCCCACAGTCCACCGGAACCCACCGCGATCCAGGCCTGAATGAGATGGTAGCCGGAGTCCAGAGGATCGGTCCAGGGATTCAGGAAAGCAGTGATCCGCTCCAGCCGGTAGGGTACCCGGTAGACCAGCTGGTGAAAAGCTACCGCCGCAATTGGGGCCAGGGATAGCAGATAGCGCCAGGGAACACCCGCCACCGCCATCATCAGGAAAGTCAGCGCGGTCAGCAGCACACAACTGCCGAAATCCGGTTCTTTCAGCAGCAGAAAACAGATCACACCAAGCAGCGCGATGTGCGGCATAAAACCGATGCTAAAGCGGCGGATCTTGTCCCGTTTCCTGGCTAGAGACACACTCAGGTAGATGATCCAAAACACCTTGGCGTATTCCGCCGGTTGTAACAAAACAAACTTGAGGTTGAACCAGCGCCGGGCGTGATTGATCTCAGTTCCGATTCCGGGGATCAACACCAGCACCAGAGCAGCGACCGCGCCCAACAGCAGCCAGTAGATCACGTTCTCATAAATCTGGTAGGAGATCCGGCTGGTTACGATGAGAACCAAAACCCCCACCGACGCAAACAGAGCCTGACGTTTCAGGTAGTAATCGGCATCGGCAAACTTGCGCAGAGCGATGGCCGAACTGGCGCTGTAGATCATGACAAAACCCAACGAGAGCAAAATGAGCACCCCTATCCAGAGCCGCATTTCCAAAGACACGTGCGGATGGGCGGAAACCAATGCGGGCCGATTGGTTTCCACTCCCAGAAGCTCGGCATCCAGATGCGGAGTTATGGAAGGGGTTATAGCTGACATTGCGCTTCCTTTGGTTGGGTCAGACCACTCACCAGTTGTTTGAAGTGATCGCCCCGTTGAGCGTAGCTTTCATATTGATCGAAGGAGGAGCACGCCGGCGAGAGCAGCACAACATCTCCGGTCCCGGCCTGAGCAATCGCTTCCCGAAAAGCTTCTGGAAGGTCTTCGGCCAGATACGCCGGGACCACCCCCGCCAATTCCTGATAAATCCGGGGAGCCGCTTCGCCGTAAAGAAACAGCCCTTTCACCCTGTCTCGCAGGGGCCCTTCCAGCGGCTGATAGGAGCCGTACTTGTCGCGGCCGCCTGCCAGGAGCAACACCGGTCGCTGGAAATTTTCCAGTGCCTTGACCACAGCTCCGACATTGGTGGCCTTGGAATCATCATAGAAGTCCACACCCTGCCAGGCGCCGACCCATTCTACCCGGTGAGGTAGGCCGCGATACTGCGACAGGACCATGCGGATCACGGCGTCGGTCACACCCAGGGCTTTGGCCGCGAGTACGGCGGCCGCCATGTTTTCGACATTGTGCGGTCCCCGCAGGAAGCAGGCGGAAAGGTCCAGCTCCAGGGGTTCGGCCTCTTCAAATCGGATGCTCAGATGGTTATCACCGATCAGGGCCTGAACGCCAGCAGACTGCCTCCCGAAGGCCAGCAGACGAGACGGGATCTGCCACATCCGTCGTTGGCACTGCGGATCATCGGCGTTGACGATGGCCACATCATCGGGGCTCTGCTGCCGGAAAATGCCGAATTTGGATTCACCGTAGGCCTGGTAACTGGTGTAACGGTCCAGATGGTCTTCGGTGATGTTGAGCAGAATACCGATGCGCGGGCGGAACGTGGGAGCGGAGTCGAGCTGGAAACTGCTCACTTCCAGAACCAGCAGGTCGACTGGCGACCCTGTCAGCAACCACTGACTGAGGGGAGTGCCGATGTTGCCGCCGACGAACACTCGTTTGCCCGCGGCCTGCAGGATTTCCCCCAAAAGGGAGGTGGTTGTGGTCTTGCCGTTGGTACCCGTTATGGCCACCACCGGCACCTGGGTTTGGCGCCAGGCCCATTCCAATTCGCCGATAATTTCGATTTGGCGGGCGGCAGCGCGCCGTAGCGGTTCCAGGTCCAGCGGCACACCGGGGCTGACGATGATCTGGTCGACTTCGAGAAAGTCCCGAGTGCGGTGGGCGCCTAAATGCAATTCCACCCCCAGGTCCAACAGCCTCTTGAGACTGGCGGCAAACCGCGGTTGGTCGTGGAGATCGGTGGCCAGAACAGATACGCCCTGACGGAGCAGGAGTTCGGTCACCGCCTGACCGGAACTTCCCAGGCCTACCACCAACACTCGCTTGGGTTGGGACTTTGCTAAGATGTGTTTCATCCCGCCACAATCCCTTCCACTATCTTCTCCATGGTCATGCCGCGGGAACCTTTGACCAGAATCCAGGCTCCCGGTACCCATTCGAGCTTTCAATCTAGCCACAATGTCAGCATGATCAATCGCGTGATAGCAACGATCTGCGTCCAAGCCGACTTCCCTGGCACCGGCGGCGATGTGTTCGGCCAATCCGCCGAGTGTGAAGAGTCGATCCATGCCCAGAGCTCCAATCCGTTGGCCCAACTGGCGGTGCAAGGAGGCACTGGCTTCACCCAGTTCGCGCATCTCTCCGAGGATTACCAACCAGGGGCGCTCATCATGAATCGCGGCTACGGTTTGGACCGCGGCCAGAGCCGACCGAGGGTTAGCGTTGTAGGTATCATCCACGATTCGGGTGCCGTCGGCCAAACGATGGATTTGCATCCGCTGGCTGACTGGCTGGTGCTGCGCCAATCCCTGGACGATGGTTGCCACGGGTTGACCGATGGCGTAGGCGACCGCTGCAGCCGCCACGGCGTTGTGGACCTGATGGCGGCCCAGCACCGGTACCACCACGTCCACGGTTTCACCACCCAAGACCAGTTCGAAAGTCACTACCATGATCGTGCAAGTGCACCGCATCACGGACGTGCACGTCCGCGGCAGGATCGGTGAGGGAGTAGGTGAGCCGCCGGCAACGCAGATCCTGCGCCAGAGCCCGCAAACGCTTGTCATCTAAATTGATCACTGCCAGCCCGCCAGCCGCCAGGCCTTGCCACAACAGAGCCTTTTCTCGCAGAATCTCATCCCGGGATTTCAAGCCTTCAAGATGTGCCGGCTGGATGTTGGTAATGAGTCCCACATCCGGTTGCGCGATATCCACTAGTCGAGCCATTTCGCCCGGTACGTTGATACCCATTTCCACTACCGCAGCCTGATGGAAGGGCTTAAGCTGCAACAGGGTCAGGGGCACTCCTACCAGATTGTTGAGGTTCCCGCGATTGTTCAAAACCTTAAGGTTCTGCTGCAAAATCCGGGTGAGCATTTCCTTGGTGCTGGTCTTACCGTTGCTCCCAGTGATTCCCACCACCGGAATAGGGTGCCTCCGCCGCCAGTATCTGGCCAGATAGCCAAGGGCGAGCAGGGTGTCTTCAACCGCCACCACAGCCACGTCAGGGGGCGCTGCCCGAAAAGTCCGGTCGCGTTGCATCAGCACCGCGCTGACCCCTTTGCCGACAGCTGCCTCAAGGAAATCGTGACCATCGAAACGTTCTCCGATGAGCGGGACAAAGGCGTCACCAGCCTGGAGCTGGCGGCTGTCGGTGTTGATGCGGGCCACGCGACATTCGGGATCGCCCTGCACAAGCCAGCCACCGGAAGCTTCCACTATTTTGGCGACGGTCCAGGTCATGACGGCCTCGCGAGGTCTATGACAACGACTTCAAGCATTCTCGTACCACGGCCCGATCATCAAAGGGCAGCACCTGCTGCCCTTTGATCTGATAGGTTTCATGCCCTTTGCCGGCAATGCACACCAAATCGCCGGGTTGCGCCCAGGAGAGGGCCAGAAGTATGGCTTGCCGCCGGTCCGCTTCAATGGTGTAACAGCCACTGCCATTGGGCTGGTAATGAATTGCCGGCGGAATCCTGCCAATCCCTACTTCCAGAAGGCCGGATTCGATGTCGGCGATAATGGCCTGAGGGTCTTCAGTGCGCGGATTGTCGCTGGTGACGATGACCACATCACCCATTGAGGCCGCTACCTTCCCCATGAAAGGTCGCTTGCTGCGGTCCCGGTCACCACCACAGCCAAAAACCACCAATAACCGTCCCGCAGTCAACTCGCGCAGACATTGGAGGCTCTTTTCCAAGGCGTCCGGGGTGTGGGCATAATCCACCACCACTTCGAAGCCGCGCTCGGTCGGCACCCGCTGGAGCCTTCCGTCAACGCTGGAAACTGCTTCCAGGCCGGAGGCAATCTGATCGGCCGGGATGCCCATGGCAAGGGCGGTGGTGGCAGCCGCCAAGAGGTTGTAAAGGTTGAGACGCCCCAGCAGCGACGAACGAAGCTCCAGCGTGCCGCGCGGAGTGACCAGGTCTGCACGGATGCCATCGGCGGCGAATTCCACCCGCTTCACCCGGACCCGTGCCTGGTATTGCTGGATGGAATAGCTCCAAGGTTCACCGTGGGTGTTTTCAAGCAATTCCGTACTGCAGGGGTCATCCAGGTTGATGATGGCCACCGGTCGCGTGTCGCCGTGATACTGGCGGAGATGATGGAAGAACAGCAGGGCCTTGGCAGCGAAATAGTCGTCCAGGTTGCCGTGAAAGTCCAAGTGATCCTGGGAGAGATTAGTGAAGACCGCCGCTCGAAAACGGCACCCCTCCACGCGCCCCAGCGCCAACGCATGGGATGAGACTTCCATGACGGCGTGCGTGACCTGGTCCTGACACATGGCGTGGAAGATCTGCTGCAAATCGAGGGATTCAGGTGTGGTCATGGGTGCCGGCTGGTAATGGTCGCCCCAGCGGTAGGCCAGAGTACCGATGACCCCCACGCGTTGGCCACCCTGGCGCAGGATGCCTTCCAAAAGATGGATGGTGGTGGTTTTGCCGTTAGTGCCGGTCACCCCTATCAGTTGCAGGGTCTCAGTTGGCCGGCGGAAGAAGTTGGCGGCAAGCCGCGCCAGTGTTGTGCGACTGTCGCGGACCTGCACCCAGGCTGCAGACCTGGCCGATGGCGGCGGTTGCTCGGAGACAATGGCGGCGGCACCCCGTTCCAGAGCTTGACTAATGAAGTCGTGGCCGTCGCGGGCCATGCCGCGAACCGCTACAAAAACCGCACCCGGGGTTACCCGGCGACTATCGTAACAGAGACTTGACACGGACAGTTCACAAGTCATCGCTGACCGTTATGGTTTCCAGGCCCTCCAACAGATCGGCCAGACCCATCGGGTCCGGCGCCGTGCCCTGCTGAATGGGGGGTGATACGTCGATCATGATTGCTCATCTTTCTTAGGGACCGGCTGGTTCATGGGCTCCAGCACCAGCTCAATCACCTCCCCTGGAGTTATGTGGGTCCCTGGAAGCGGGAACTGCCCCACCACCTGGCCGCTGCCTTCCATCTGAATTCTCCCCTGGAGGTGCTGCAGCTGCTGCAGGGCGCTTCGAAAACTCAGCCCAACCACATTGGGCATGGCCGCCGGGTCGGTATCGGATTGCCCCGGCGGATTGCATCCAGCCGAGAGGTTGGGCACAGTCATGGGACGTGCCTTGGCATCACCGCTGGTGTAATGGATCGCCACCGGTTTGACTGAAGGGGTTGCTTTTAGCAGATTCGGCCCACAACTTCCAGGGGTCAATCCGTCGTCCGCGGGAGCTGCTCCCAGGTACGGCAGGGCCTGGGCAGCGATATCGTGAAACACCGGAGCGGCCACCACACCGCCGTAGATAGCGCCATGGGGCTCATGGATGACCACGCTGATGGCGATGCGCGGATTGTCCGCCGGAGCGAAGCCGGTAAAGATGGAGATGTATCTGGTTGAGGAGTACCTTTTCGACCCAGGATCCAACATCTGGGCGGTGCCCGTCTTGCCCGCCACGGCGAAACCGTTGATTGCCGCCTGAACGCCGGTGCCACCAGGCTTGGTCACTTCCACCATCATGTCCCGCACCTGTCCTGCAGTCTTCTTGCGAACCACCTGCCGCGACGTCCGGGTGTCGTGGGCTGGGCTCCATTGCCCGCTCTGGTCCAGGAAACCCTGGGCTAGAATCGGCTGCATCCAAACTCCGCCATTGGCAATGGCGGCTACCGCTGCGGTGAGCTGTAAGGTGGTCACCCCAATGCTTTGACCGAAACCCGCGGCGGCCAGGTCTACCGGACGCCAGCGCTTCCAATGGCGCACCGCACCCTTGGCCTCGGCGGGAAGGTCAATGCCGGTCTTGGCCCCAAAACCGAAACCGCGGATATAGCGATGGTAACGCTCCTGCCCCAGCTGCACGGCGATCTTGGTGGCGCCGATGTTGCTCGAGTGCTTGATCAAATCAGGAATGGTCAGCCAGCCATAGGGATGGACATCGTTAATGGTGTGATTGGCCAGACGGTACTTGCCGTTCTCACAATAGATCCGGTCGGTGGTGCCGATAGTCTTTTCCTCGATGGCTCCAGCAACCAGGAAAACCTTGAAGGTCGAGCCGGGTTCAAACAGGTCGGTGATACTGCGGTTGCGCCAGGTGTCGGCCACTTCCTGGCGGTAGTTGTTGGGATTGAACGCCGGCCAGTTGGCCATGGCCAGTACTTCAAAGGTCCGTGTGTCCAACACCACCACTTCGCCGGACTTGGCCCGGTACTTCTTGACCGCCTCCTCCAATTCCCGCTCGGCCAGGTATTGCAGATAGGAATCCACGGTGAGGCTCAATCCCGGGCGTTCCTGGTTGGTGCTCACCGTTTTGGATTCAAAGGCCAGGCGTTTCTTCAGGCCGTCACGCTGCTGGCCGGTGGCCTGGAAACGTTCGCGCAGCACCTGGTCGTAGGCTTTCTCGACGCCTTCCAAACCAGTGCCGTCCGAACCGACGAAACCGAGCAGCTGGCCAGCGATCTGACGGGACGGATAGAAGCGGCGGTATTCGTCGATCAGGTGCAGACCGGCGACATTGAGATCAGCCACGGCGTTGGCCTGCTGATCGGTAAGCTCGCGCTTCAGCCAGATGAAACGGCGTTGACGATTGTTCTTGCTGGTTCGAGTCAGCTTGCTCTGGATGGCAGGAGCCGATTCTTGCAGGATGGGCGCCAGCAGGTTGGCAGCTTTTTGGGGATTGGCCACCATTTCACCATCGGCAAACAGCGAGCGCTGCGGAACAGACATGGCCAGCAGGCGGCCTTGGCGGTCATAGATGGAGCCGCGATAGATGGGTACCTGAACCATGATTTCCGTCTGTGCTCGAGCGCGCTCTTCCCACGCCGAACGCTCCACCACCTGCAAAGTGAAGGCTTTCCAGATCACGGCGCCGAACCCCACCACCATCATCAGCCGCAACGCCCCACAGCAAAACCCGTGGCGCCATTTTCCCGGAGATGTTGGTTTGTGCTGATCGACCCTCATGGAACTCTCCGCGATCGGATGGAGTTGGTTGCGGTTCAATGTCGAAGGCTGGGTATCGGCACCTTGATAGCTAGTCTTGGGCTATCAGCTTGGCATGATAGGCCGTGCACGAGCTGAAAGGGTCGGAGTAGTCTGCCGACACGGCGCCGTAACCCCTCCTGGCAAACTCCGACCTGCCGTTCCTTGGACGTAGGAAGAAGTCATAATCGCCCTCTGCGACACGAAGGACCAGGGCCTTTCCCGGCCGCCGACAGCGGCAGCAACCGGTGCTGAAAATGGCTGCGAATCGGTCCCGCCTGAGGCGGTATGGTTGCAAGGAATGATTGAACATCTCTAGGTCTCCCATGGAGGATTAGCGGCTCACCACTCGTTGGTTGTCCCGTGCAGGGGTCAGACCGAAGTGCTGGCGCCCCAGTTCTTCCAAGTGGAATGGTTCCCGCCAGCGGTTGTATTCCAACTGCAGCTTGCGCTGCACGGCCAGGTGCTGGTCCTGTCGGCCCTGCAGTTCCGCCAGTTGGTACCCCAGGTGCACCCGTTGCACCTGGAGCCAGACATAGACGGTGGCTCCCGCAATGAGCCAGATCCCCAGAGCGATTAGCCATATGCTCCAGAGTTTGAGACTTTCCTTCTTGGTCGTCGGAGAATCCGTCAACAGATCTTCGTTCCAGGTGCTTCTGGTCCACATGGCTGTCACCTCAGCATTTCTCAACCGCTCGCAACCGCCCACTGCGCGCTCGAGGGTTGGCCTGGAGTTCCTGTTCCTGCGGGCGAAGAACCTTGCGGGTCAGCAAGCGCACCAGGGGTTGGCGGGAACACTGGCAGCGGGGGAGGTCAGGAGCGCAGCGGCAAGGATTTGCCCAACTCTTGAAATGCTGCTTGACCAGACGGTCCTCCAGCGAATGAAAGGCCACGATGCACAGGCGGCCCCCGGTTTTTAGAAGGTCCAGGACCGTTGTCAAGGAATCTTTCCAGGTTTATCAGTTCCTGATTCACCGCCAGGCGCAATGCCTGGAAGGTCCGGGTCGCCGGATGAATGCGGCGGGTATCTCTGGTTTTCGGCACCACTTTTGTGATCACGTTCACCAATTCGCGGGTGCTGGTGAAGGGTTCCAGTTGGCGGTGAAGGACGATGGCGTGAGCAATCCGTCGTGCCCAACGTTCTTCACCCAGCATGAAGATCAGGTTGCCCAGTTCCTTTTCAGGCAGGAAGTTGACCACATCAGCGGCGGTCTGTTCCAGAGCCGCATCCATACGCATATCCAGCGGTCCATTTTGCTGAAAACTGAATCCCCGTTCGGGATCATCCAGTTGCATACTTGAAACCCCCAGGTCCGCGACAATGCCGTCCACCGGTCCAAAATCGAATTCCTGCATGGTCTCCGCGATCCTGGCGAAGTTCGCCTGGCGCAGGACCACTCGTTGACGAAAACCCTGCAGTCGTTCGCGGGCGATGGTCAAGGCCACATCGTCACAATCCACACCCAGGACCACACCGTCCGGGCCGGATCGTTGCAAGATGGCTTCGGTGTACCCACCGGCGCCCACCGTGGCATCCACATAGACTCCACCCGGGCGACATCCCAGCAATTCCATCACCTCATCGAGCAGGACCGGTATGTGTTGCTGGCTGCGAGTTTCCATCAGGAGACAACCGGCTGTGACTGGCATGGGAAACAGCTCCTGTTCTTGTCACCTGCCCACGGCATGGCTGGCCCTCTCCAGCAGTTTCGACTGCCTTCCTGGTCAATGGGAACAAAAGAGAAGGAGGGAAAGCCAACCCTATGGAAACAGCAGTTTAAGAACAAATCGGCAACCGATGGCACCCGGGTGGTCCCGGAAATACCCAAGGCCAGCACTACAGACCGTAATTGGCAATCTCTTCGGCCATTTGCTGGAAATTGGCTTTGCTCCACTTTAGCTGCTCGTCCCATTTGGACTTGGCCCAGATTTCGAAAGTAGTGAGCATCCCCGCCAGAAAGGCTTCCTTTTCCATGCCGACATTTTCACGAAGCACCGGCGGAATCAGGATTCTTCCTTGTTTATCGAATTCACATTCGACCGCGCTGGAAACCACATAACGCACGAAAGAGCGCTGTTGAGGTTGGATCTGGGATAGCTCCAGAGCCTTTTCTTCGATCTTCTGCCAGACTTCCGGAGGGTAGGCCACCAGGCAATCCCCCATCATGGTGAGCACTAGAGAGTCACTGTAGGCCTTTTGCAGGACATCGCGAAAACGCGTGGGAATCCGCAGGCGACCCTTGTCGTCCAGATAGTGCAGCGACTGCCCCCGAAAGAGGGAATTACCACTTGCTCCCACTTGCCACCCCTTTATCCCACTTTTCTACCCTTTTGCTCCTATCTATCACCCCGTTTTTGCAAATGTCAAATAAAAACAAGATGTAAATGCTTTCGATAAAAGATTTTTTAGCTTCGCCGAATTCCGGTGTGTGATGAAATCAATTGTCACATCAACGTGTTGCAGGATAGCGGCGGCAACCGCTTGCAGCCTGATGGGTGGTATGGTAGTCTTTCCACGGGGTAACGGGATGCCTGAAAGGGTATTGCGCGCCACCCTAAAAGCCTCTGCTACGCATTGTGCGTTGGCCTTCTTCCACCAGGCAGAGGCTTTTTTCTTGTCCGACCTGCCTTGCAATCACTCAGCAAGAAGAAAAGCGAGCAACCCCCATGCATGACGATGACGAACTGGTTCTGCGAATGACCAAAGAAGTAATCAACAAATTCATTGAACTGGGGCGGGTTTCCCCCAGCAACTTTGATGTCCACTTCAGAAGCATCTTCTGGACCATCAAGAAGACCGCTGTCGATGCGCAATGTCCTGACCTGCGGGAACTGCTGTCCAGTTCCCCAGCAGCGGGCGGGGACGAATCCTAGCCACAAATCCTCCTTGTCTTTTAAGGTCTGGCCGGATTCAGGATTTCTTTTCTCGCCGGGAAAATCACCATCCTCAGGAGCGAAAAAGATGTGTTGGTTCGTTCTGGTTGCCAATCAACGGCGGGGAATATGGGGGGAGAACCCAGAACCGCGAACGGCACCCTTGACGCGAGGTTCGATCAACCGCACCAGGGCGAGGCTGGAACTGAGGAATGCCGCCTAAAGGTTTTTGGGGAAGGGCTTCATACAAGGGTTGATGTTGCGTGAAAAGATTCGCTGGTTCCTATCCCGTCGCCGGGACCAAAGCCCTGCGTGACCGACTTTCCGTCTGGACAGTCGCTAGTGTCCCTTGTCCTCTTCGGGATGGGCTCTCTCCTGCAGCCGATAGGAGATGGTGATCCGCTCCTGAGTGCCGGGGGCCAGCTTGAGGGATGGCGGGTTAAGCACCAATGGGGCAACGACTGAACCGATCTTCTGGAGGCTGTCCAGACGCACCGGGGCGGTATAGACGGTGCTGATTTTGCTGAGCGTGTCCTTGCCGCCGATGACCCTGGCAACATCCGGGGATAGCCTGACCTCCACCAAGCTGTAATCCCCGGCGATTCGTCCCACCCAATCCACCTGGACCGGGAGTTCCTTGACCGTGGGCCGATCCAGGGTGATCTTCACCATCGGTGGATCGGTCCTGCTCACTGATATACCCGGTGGCAGGATGATGTTGTCCTTGGTCACGGGAACGACATTGATGCCGTCCACAGCCTTGCTCAGGTCGACACGGACCTCCACTTGGCCGGGGCTGAGCGATCGGATCAGAGCGCTGGAACCGTTCAGCTGCAGCTTCACTTCATTGACGGAGGTTTCTAAGATCTCGAAGCTTGGAGGGCGATTGTAGTATTCCACCGGCACGGTCATGTTGAGGGTAGTATCGCGACCACGGGTGAAACCCAGCCAGATCGTGATAATGGCCAGAAGCGACAAAACCGCCGCCAAGCCCATCTTCCAACGTTCCTTTTTCTGCTTGCGCACCTCCAGCCATTCGAACATATGTAAATGCTCACGAAGGATCTGCAGCAGGTCTTCGGGTTGGGCCACGGGTTTTATCCAGTGGTCCTTGGCCACGGATACGCGGCCACGTTCTTCGGACACCACAATGACCATGGCGTCGCTGCGTTCGGCCAGGCCTGCTGCTGCCCGGTGGCGGGTACCATAGAAGGTGGGAAGGTCCTGGCGTTGGGAAAGCGGCAGCAGCACCCCGACTTCCGTGATCGTCTGGCCACGCACCATGATGGCACCATCGTGGACCGGCCCTTTGGGCCAAAAGATACTCATGATCATTTCGCGGGACAGCGTACCGTTCCAGGGAATGCCGCCGTGGATGAGTTCCTGCAGGTCTTCGCGGCCCGGCACCACCATCAAAGCGCCAATGCGCTTTCTGCCCATCTGGTAGGCGGCATCCACAATGATCTCCACCGGCGTTGACAACTCCCGGTTGGGCGAACCCCAAATAAAGGTGCGAAAATTGCGCACCTGGAGGGCCGTACGGATTTCATTACGGAACACCACCACGATAATGATTGCGGCCGCAGCGGTGATGCCCTGCAGCGCCCAGCTGGTGATGATCAATCCCAGCGACCCGGCGACCCGTTGGAGTGACCAGAGGGCGGCAATGCCCAGCAGGATACGGAGCGCATTAGTCCCTCGAAACAGGACATAGAAGCGGAACAGGATATAGCTGTTGATGGTGATGTCCACCAGGTCCTGCCAGCGTATGGTCGCCAGAAATGCCAGAAAACGAGTCATGCCGGATCAATCTGTGATACTGAAACGGAGAATGCCAAAAACCTTGCCGTTCTGATCGGCCACCTCGATGTGCCAGGGCCCTTTGTCTTCCTCGCGGAGCTGAACCACGCTATAGGTTGTCCAGTGCGGCGGATACAGCTTCAGTCGGATCTGGGTGCTGAGCTCATTGCGCCGATACCAGCGATGGAAGATGACCGTGGGTTTGGATACCTGCTTAAAAATGGAGACGCAGTAGACATGCCCAAGCGAAACCGAAAAGGTCAAGGCTTCGTTGACCGGTTTAAGGTTCTGCACGGCTTCGCACATCACCGCCTGGGCCAGATTTATGTCCGCGTCCTTGGAAGCCTTCTCTTTCGCAGCTGCCGGAGGGCTTTCGTTGGCGCCGGCAGCCCAACCTGGAAGCACCATGGGACAAAACACCACGAGCAGGAGCATAACCATTCGGAACCGAATGCGTTTTGGCATTCCTATGAAACCCTCTCATGATAGTGTGTTTGCCGAATCCCATCCGGAGGCGGCCCGCGCGGATTCGCTCGGCCCCCGCAGGGACCGTCGGGTTCCGCTTGTCTCACCCAGCGACTGCCGTCGCCGGGCCATCAGAGTGATCACGGCGGACCGGCCCTGACCTCGATGTCTACCTCTTTGTCATTTGATTTCAACTGCTTAGAGGTGCTGACTGCCGGATGTTAGTGGTTGAAATCATAAGAAAAATCACTTTTTGTTTAGCAGTCTGGTCAAGCACAAGTCAAGTCAATTTCGGTTCGATAAACCATAACGAAAAGTCTAGGAGAAGGCGGTGCTGGTGGGTGGATCAAAATTCCAGGCTCTTGGGTGGGGGTTAGGGATTACCCTGTTTTGGGTTGCCGTCAGCGTCCACAATCTGGATGCCGCCGCTCTTCCCAGGACCGCTCGAGTTAAAGCGGTACTCGATGGGGACACCATTGTCCTGGAGTCGGGGGAGCGTGTCCGCTACTTGGGGATCGATGCCCCCGAGGTCTCCCACCGGGATGAACCCGGCGACTGTTATGGTGAGGAGGCCCAGACCGCCAATCGGAACTGGGTGCTGCATCGGCAAGTCCGGTTGGAATATGACCGGGAGAAGCGGGATGGCTACGGACGGCTTCTGGCGTATGTGTGGTTGGAAGATGAAACCTGCGTCAATGCCGCCATGCTGCGGGGTGGCTTTGCCTGGCTGTTGGTTCCGCCCGCAGGGCTCAAACGTCGTGCCGAGTTTGGGGAGGCACAGCGCGAAGCGCTACGCGATCGACGCGGGATGTGGTCGGCGTGTCCCCACCGGGAGGAGGGCTCCTATCTTGGCAATCACCGCAGCCAGGTGTTTCACCGCCCCGATTGTCCATTTGCGCAGAAGATTCCCCGTGGCTACCGGGCAACCTGGGCGAATCGCTGGGAGGCATTGGAGCATGGCTATCGGCCGTGCCGCCGCTGCAAGCCCTGATCAGGAATGGGTGAAGGTTGACCGGTTGCCAGGGATTCAATGGCTGAAGAAGAACGTACTATGACGCGACAGTACCCAATACGTCCCATGGCAGGAGTGGGAGCAACGATTTTTCGCGGCGATCAGGTGCTGATCGTCCAACGTGGAAGTGAACCCGCATACGGCCAGTGGTCCTTGCCGGGTGGCCTGGTGGAAGTGGGGGAACCTCTGCACCAGGCCATCCGACGGGAAGTCAAAGAGGAGGTCAACCTGGAGGTGACCGTGGTGGATGTGGTGGCGGTTCTGGATCGGGTTCTCCAAGACGGCACTGGAGAGATTGAGTATCACTACATCCTCATTGACTTCCTGTGTCGTGGCGACGTGGGGCAACCTGTGCCGGGCAGTGACGTGCTGGACTGTCGTTTTGTCGCCCTTGCCGACCTCCATCGGTACACCCTAACCAGCGGGACCCTGACCGTCATTCAAAAGGCGATGAGTATGTTACAGGGGAAGCACATAACGATCTACGATCGGGGTCTGTGAGTTGGACTCCGGCTGGCCGCTACCGGCCTCGATCCAACTTCATCAAGACGAGTCAACTCATCGATAATTGCTTCATTCGATTCCATCCGGAAATAGATATTCCTCTCTCTACCAACCCCTTCTCCACCGCCAACACATAAATGTGAATCCTGCCCCCGACTTTCGCCGGGGGGACACCTTGTTGCGAATGCATCGTGCTTCATGGTCCTGCAAAAGGTTGGTGGACAGAGGGAGTTGAGGTCTCTCCCGGACCACATCCAGTTCCCGCTTGACATTCAACCGGCGCTGTGATGTATGACCGACTGGTCCGTCATGAAGCAAAAGGCAGGTGGATGACCTTGAGCGATCCTACAAGAATGCAGCAAATGGCCCAGGGGTTGGCCAGAAAATTGGCCGGTATGCCAAGCGACACATCGTCTAGCCGGACATTGCTGGAAAATTTTGTCGGCGAGCAACTCATCCGAGACAGTGACCGCTCCAGCCCGACCCTTTGCCAGCAGACCCTGGTGGAGTTCTTTATGGTGGCACGAGAGCAGCTGCAAGCACCACCCGCGGTCCAATGGCTAGTGCCCTTGAGCCAGGCGCTGCAGAGCATTGCCGCCCTATACGGGGTGGCGTCAGGAGTGTTCTACACGGCTTTGGTTGGCCGACTGCTGGGGGTGAATGAGACCGGTGCCGCCAGTCCGGCGACACTCAAGCTGTCCACCAAGGAGAAGATCCTGGAGGCGGCGCTTGAGGTCTTTTCCGACAAGGGCTATCACGTGGCCACCGTGGATGAAATCGCTGAGCACGCCGGACTCGGAAAAGGCACAGTGTATCGGTATTTTGCCAACAAAGAGGCCCTTTTTCACGAATTGGTGCGGATTCGCCTGGAAGATTTGGAATGCTGTGCCAGCGAGGTCCTGGACAGTCACGACGATGTCGTGACCATGATCATCAAGTACCTGCGCGTTTACTTCGATTTCTTCGATCACAATCAGCGCCTCTATCGGGTTATTGTTCAGGAGCATCTCGATTTTGGCGACGAGATGGAGGAGTTATACATCAAGAAAGTGCTGCGACGTCTGCCGGCACTGAAGCGCAAGGTCTATGAAGCCACCCAACAGGGGGTATTCAAGGATGTGGACTTCCAAACTGTATTCTATGGAGTTATGGGGTTGGTTCATGGTGTCATCCAGAAGTGGCTGGCACACGACTGCTCCTATTCCCTCCTGGAAGAATTGCCCACCGTGGTGGAGATCTTGTTTTTCGGATTCGTCAAGGATCACAACCTGGCGGCATGGGACAACCTGAGGGCAGAATTGGTACAAGCGTGAATTCTGGCAGCACTACAATGACAATCTCGACGATAGTGGAAGGAGGAAGCAATGGCCGGTGGCGACGTAAAGAGCAAAGTAAGTGATATCATCGCCAATCAGTTGGGGGTGGACCGTGAAATGATCACCCCGGAAGCCCACGTGGTGGATGACCTGGGTGCTGATTCGTTGGATATCGTGGAATTGGTGATGGCTTTGGAAGAAGCCTTTGACCTGGAGATTCCGGATGACGATGCCGAGAGAATCCGCACCGTTCAAGATATCTACCAATATCTGGAAAGCCGTATGAATTCTTGATGCTGGTGGGGGGTCCGATCTGGTAACAGGCCGGATCGGTTCCCCGGCCGGGCCAAAGATATTGGGATTCGGGAACTCATGATGCAGCCGCTGGTTGTACATGAGATGGTGCCGACGCTCTGACGGGCACTGGATCGTTAGCTTAGGTCACACCACCAACCATCAACCCGACTTGGGGAGTGTACCGTCCAGGACTTCTCTGACTTTCCCAGACAACACGTTGATATTGAACGGTTTTTGAATGAAGCTGCTGCAGCCCCGCCGCAAGATTTCGCCTGCCTGTCCCGCCGAACTGTATCCGCTGGAGAGTAAGACCTTGATATCAGGATTGATTTCTTTAAGGGCATCGTAGGTTTCACCACCGCCCATGCCCGGCATAATCATGTCGAGAACAACGATTCCTATATTATCGCGGTTGGCCTCGTACAAATCGATGGCATCTTTGCCGGTGCCGGCGGACAAAACGGTGTACCCAAGGGCCTCCAGGATACCCTTTCCTACCTCGATGATCTTGCCTTCGTCATCAACCAGCAGGACGGTTTCGGTTCCTTTCAACAACCCCTCAGCGGATTCATCGTCTCTTTCCAAGGCTTTCATTGATGCCGGGAGGTAAATGGAAAATGTGGTGCCGACGCCTTGTTTGCTCTTCACGTCAATGATGCCTCGATGGTTCTTGATGATGCCATAGGCGGAAGCGAGCCCGAGGCCGGTGCCTCGCCCCATCTCTTTGGTGGTGAAGAACGGCTCAAAGATTCTCATTTGGGTCTTTTTATCCATCCCAGGGCCATTGTCAGTCACCGAGATTCTCACGTAATCACCGGGTTCCAACCCAATCGGCCAGGCCGAAAAGGCATCGCAAGTGACGTTCTTAGTGCTCAACCGGAGTTCTCCCCCCGCCGGCATAGCCTGCAAGGCGTTAACGTACAAGTTGAGAAGCACTTGTTCAAGCTGTCCCAGGTCTGCTTCCACCGGCCAGATATCTTTCCCGTATTTTTCCTGGATCACGATCTCTTTCTTGGTACGTCCAAACATTTTTGCAGTTTTTTGGATCACGGTATTCACATCAATAGGTTTGACGTCATATTTGCCGCCTCTGGCAAAGCCCAACAGTTGACCGGTCAACCCCGCGGCACTCTGTATGCACTCCTGGATGCTCTTGAGCCTATCGTAATGAGGGTGCGATGAGTCTATCTTCAAGAGCATCAAGGAGATGTGCCCTTGGATCACCATAAGCAGATTGTTGAAATCGTGGGCAATACCTCCTGCCAGCGTGCCAAGTGCTTCCATCTTCTGAGCCTGCTGCAGTTGTGCTTCGAGTCGTTTGCGGTCGCTGATATCCCTGGCGACACCGTGTGTGCCGAGGAAAGGTTTGGTCTTTTCAGCAGTCGGCTTGTCATACATACCCGTGCATTTCAATTCAACCGTCACGTATTTTCCCTCACCGGATTCCGCAGCTCCATCAGAGTTGAATGATTTAAGCCGCAATTCGATGCCAGAAGTTGCCCGAGACCCTGTCCGCCTCTCATTGAAAGTCCATTTTGATTTTTCCAAGTCATCATCATGAACGACAAACGTATAGTGTTTGCCGATCAGTTGTTCGCTTCTATAACCAAGTATTCGTTCAACAGCATCGTTGATAAAAGTAAAATATCCTTCTCTATCCAGCGTATAAATTACGTCAGGTGAGTTATGGACCAAAGATCGATAACGATCTTCGGATACTTCTAGCTTTCCGTGAATAACGTCCTTCTCATTTTTCAATTTCTTCTGATTAAGGGCGTTCTGTACAGTGGCAAGCAACTCCTCATATTCGAATGGTTTTCTCAGATAGTCGTATGCCCCTTTTCTTAATGCGCTCACCGCCGAATCCACAGCTGCCTTTGCCGGTTATGACAATGACCAGGGTATCCGGACAAAAACGATTAATATATTCCATCAGCTGGTGACCATCCATGTCAGGAATCACCAGATCCAGCAGGGCCAAATCGAATTGATGGTTCGAAAGAAGATTCTGTGCCTCAAAACCGGAAGTGGTCGTGGATATCTGGTAGCCCTGGCCGTTCAACAGTAGCCTTAAGCTTTCACAAAACCTGGGCTCGTCATCTGCGATCAAGATTCTTGGACTGTATTGCATGGGTTTGTCTCCTGGCTAGATCTTGCTACTGCCGGCAACGGGTAAACCGACCTTGAAGGTGGTGCCTTGGGCCGTCTCACTTTCACAGCTGATCGTCCCGTTGTGTGCCTTTATGATGTTATGAACAATGGAAAGCCCCAATCCGGAGTGGCCGCCAGTCTTTGTGGTAACAAACGGCTCAAACAGCCGGGTTTTGATTTCGGCTGGAATCCCCGGCCCATCATCACGTATGATGACCTCTACATATCCCGAATACTCTGCGTAGTCAGAAGTCAAACCCTCTTCAATCCGGCTCGATATATGCCGTGTTTGAATATGCAGATTGCCACCCTCAGTCATCGCCTCAAAGGCATTCTTGATGAGATTGATGAAGACTTGTTTAAGACTGTTCCTGTCAGCCATGATAGGCGGAAGACCGGGTTCAAAATCCAAATGGAGCTTGACGCTGAAATGGTCCAGCAATGACTCATTGGTTATTTTTAGAAGATCAGACAGCAACTCATTGACATCAACCGCTTCAGCCGTATTGGCTTGGTCTTCAGAAAACGCCGTCAGTTTGCGAAGGATTTGAGCAACTCGGTCAATTTCCTCATTGATGATCTTGATTTCGTCCTGAGCCATATTATGGGCCGCGAACTTCCTTCCAAGAATCTTCAGGTAATTCTTGATAATGCTCAGAGGATTATTCACTTCATGGACGACTTTTCGAGCTATCGACGATGACGCTCCCAGACGCTCCGACTGAATCTGTGCCAACTGTGACCGCCGCAACTGATGGACGCCCAGAGCAACCGCCGCTTGGTCGGTAAACATCTTCAGCAACTTGATTTGAGACATGAGGTGCGAAAACTCCACCTGATCAACACCGATAACCATCACTCCGGCGGGTTCACCATAAGCGAACATGGGGAGACACACCATCCCACCCCTGCCAAGAAAGCGGATGATCTGCTCGTCCAAAATGGCGGGCATGGATTCATTGGAGTGGCTGAAGGAATCGAGCAGGGTACGCGTTCGAAGACATCCAACCAGCAGACTGTTTTCCATCCGTAAAGGCACCAACAGATCGCTGATGGTCCCGGATTTCGCGTCCTCGGCAAGGGCTACGCCGCGCAGACCATTGCACTCTGATTCGTAGACGAACAAAAGAACGCTGCCGATATCAAACAGGGTTTGGAGCCCCTGGTATGACTCCCTCAAAACGGCCTGCTCGTCACCGGCCCCCAGCAGGTTCTGCATGGTGCCCAGCAGCAGGGAACGGTCCCTAACCTCCTGGGCCAGGTCTTTCCGCTTTTCCCTATCGTTTTCCGTATGTGTTACTTCCTTCGCACCCAATGGCTCAATCTCAATACCCAAAGATTCAGCCACCCCTTTCAACTCACCATCGGTCTGGGACAACAATTCTTCCACAAAGGTTCGGGAAAAGCCAAAAACCTCCTGTGCCGCCTCATAGCCTTGCTCAACCCTTTGACGAGATTCCGTGCTGAGGGCATTGGCCACATGGATCAGTTTCACCAACGGCAGCGCATCCAGTATCCTGCTCACCGGGTAGTGGTGGTAAAGAACCGAATCTGCAATAAAAGATTGAAAATTCCATTTGTCCAGCAGCCATGCGCCAATTTCAGCATGGGTGGCCCCCATCTGAGTTTCTCCGGCCAGTACCAGATCCGGTCGATCCGTGTGGGTTTTCAAGAGGTCTGCGTACTGCTTGGGAAAGTTGACCCACATGACGACCTTGCCAATGTCATGGAGCACTCCTGATAGAAATGCTTCATCCGGGCTATTGAATCTGATCTGGACTGCTATTAGTTTTGCTAAAATAGCACATCGCAAGGAGTGCCACCAGAATAGCTTCATATTGAATATAGCATTCATGCTGGCTTTATGGAAAACCTCATGAACTGAACTACAAATAGCAAGATTCTTTACAGCATTGGTACCAAGAAAACCAACTGCATCATCGACATTACCAATCTTGCGACTTGGCGAATAATAAGCAGAATTTACTAATCGCAGAATACGACTTGTAAGGGAAGGATCTTTATCAACTATATTTGATATCTCTCTAATACTAGAATTATTTTGGTTACAAGCTTTAACTAACTGTAAAAGTATATGTGGAAGTGTAGGAAGATACTTTAATGTCGACAATTGATCTGATATCGACTTCTGAATCTGCATTTTAGTTATGTCCTATTGGTTACTATATAAGTTTCTACTTCCGACAATATGTCTAATTTGCCGTTTTTGATAATTAGCAGATAATGATATAGTAAGAGTCTGAATCGATTGATAATAAAACAAAATCTGAAATGATATTGGATAAATCATGTCCATTATCTATAATTCAAGTTATAAAAGTGTATTAATTGAGGAAAACAAGTAAGTACACGCCTAAAGTGGCCTTTGACGCCAGATAATTAGCTGAAATATCAACCTATATCGGCAATCTACCATCTTGACCCCCCATGAAATAAGGTGCTTTTGACTCTCAATCCCTGAAATTCCACTGAATCCCCTTTACCCGCAAAGCGCCAGGAATCACAGCAATCGACTATTCATCACCCGGCAAACTCACCTGTCCGTTTCAGCTTCCAATAATCATCTGGTGGATGAGGGCATCATGGGGCAAGATCACTTGCCGATGCAGGACTATATCAGTCGGCTCACCTGCGGATACAATCGTCTCCGACAGCGGCCAAAATCAACAGTCTCACAGAGCTCATTCTCATGACTGTTTCTCGGCATCACAAAACTGGACATGTCGCGGGATATCAAACTGGATAAGATGCACGCACCTATTATAAATATTTTTACTTCTCGTTGTTGTCAAGCAAAAGTTTCAGAATCATCGTATGCAGTAGAACCGGTCGTGAATATGCAAATACAGCACGGGAGTACGCAGCTTGCTATTTCTGCAGCGGCGACCAGTTGCTAGTGCCTAACCACCAACCTGATTCTGCCGGGCATACCTGCCGGGCTGCCGCAAGGGGCTGACATCACCGCCACCAACCGTAACGGAAAGTCTTCAGCTGTTTGTAAAGGCGGGCGAAATGTGATCGACAAACCGTACCCTTGCGATTTGACTGTATTCTGGCACGAACACGGGCTCTTGACGGTCTCCAGAGGATGTGCTACCCAGAAATCCCCAAGAAAATATTTCTTATCAAGATTATCTGGTCATCTGATGGCAAGGGAGATCAACGACTACCCCTGGGTAGCCTGGGATCGACAGGCAAAATCTATTTGTTAATTTTGAAAGAATTGACAAAGGGTCTTATCATGGATGCCCCTTTTCCTCAAACACAACAGGCGAGAACTCCATGACCCAAGAGAACTCCACACCGACGCAGCGCGGTATATTCTTCACCAAACAACCCATTCTCGACACCAGACGCAGCATCTGGGGATACGAACTGCTGGGAGGTGAAATGAAGGAAGGCCTCTACGAGGTCTTTCCCCAGCAGGAAAGCTTGGCCAGCCTGTCCTGCGCCACTTATATGGGTCTGCAGGAGGCCATGGAACGAGGCAAGAAGATCGTGGTGGGCTTTGATGACACCAGTATCCTGACCGGGGTGCCGCACGCTATGCCACCAACCAGTGGGGTGGTGCGGGTGCTGCCCAGTGCGGCCCATGCCCCCGGACTTGATGCCGCCCTCCAAAAGCTGCGGAGCGAAGGCTACCAGACCGTATTGGAGGTCATGCCCGGCAACCCGCTACCAGCCAACCTTTGCGGCCAAGCCGACATTTTCGCCTTTGATCTTAGTGCGGGACATCCTGATCCAGCATCGCTTGAGCAGATGCAACGATACCAAAGCGTGATGCTGGCGCGTGGGGTCAAGACCCTGGATCAATTCCAGGCCGGTAAGGACAGGGGATTCACCCTGTTTCAGGGCTCGTTCTTCAAGGAGGCGGAATGCGTGCCCGATCGCAAGCTCGGCTCCAACGAGATCGCGCGCCTCAGTCTGTTGCGGCTCATGGAAACTGAGGACCCGGACGTCAAGGCCCTGGCCGCAGCAATTCGCTCCGATGTGTCCATCAGCTTTCGCCTGCTTTCGTACCTGAACAGTGCGTGGTTTGGGTTTCGGCACAATATTGAGTCTATCGACCAAGCCATCATGATGCTCGGCTGGCTCAAGCTCAAAAGCTGGCTGAGAGCCGTGCTCTTTGTCGACATGGCCGGCAAGGACGAAGTGCCGCAGGAACTGGCGGCGCTCTCACTGCAACGTGGACAGGTTCTTCGAGTTGCTGGCAACGGAATATGATTATTGGGGATTCAATCCGAGCACCCTCTTCTTGATGGGCTTGTTCTCGCTTCTGGACGCAATTTTGGCCATGCCCATGGAGAACGTGGTGGACCTGCTGCCACTGGACGCCAAGCTCAAGGCGGCGCTCAGTCGCGACCCCAACAATGAGTACCGGCCGCTATTCGAACTACTGGAGTGCCTGGAGGATGCGGAGTGGCCTGCACTTGAAGCCTTGTCCCAGAAGCTCTTTGTGGACCTCGGCCAGATCAAGAATTCCTTTGCCCAGGCTCGCGACTGGGCCGGCGGCTTTTTCGCCTTGCGGAGCTGAAGAGGGTTTTCACAGCCCGCTTCGAGGACAAACTCGGGACCCGTTAACTGAGATGAAGACGGCATCGTTAGGCTCTGAGAAGCCTGTGCCGCAATATAGCCGGAATTTCAGGATTGTTGACCCCGGCGCGAGTTCCCTCCGTCGCCATAGGCGTTCCGGATATGGCCGCCAGCCTTCCGAACAAAGCAACTGAAGTAGCCGCTGCTCACCAGAGGGCTACCTGCCCAGCGGCTGCACGTCCCAGATTTCCCGGGCGTACTCCATCACGGCCCGGTCGCTGGAGAACTTGCCCATGTTGGCGGTGTTGAGAATGGTCTTGCGGGTCCACTCGTCCTGGATGCCGAAAAGCTCATCCACCCTGCCCTGGGTGTCCACATAGCTTCTGTAGTCCGCCAGGAGCATGAAATAATCGCCGTCACGCAACAGCGCGTCCACGATGGGTGCGAACAGGCGAGGCTCGCCAGGTGAAAAGCGGCCCGAGCCGATCTGGTCGATGGCGCGCTTGAGTTCCGGGTCGCTCTGGTAGAAACGGTTCGGATCGTAGCCCGTTACGCCGCAGGTGGCTCCACTTCCTCGGCCTTGAGCCCGAAGAGGAAGAAGTTCTCGGCGCCGACCTCCTCCCTGATTTCCACGTTGGCGCCGTCCAGGGTGCCGATGGTCAGCGCACCGTTGAGGGCGAACTTCATGTTGCCCGTGCCCGAAGCCTCCATGCCGGCCGTGGATATCTGCTCCGAGAGGTCGGCGGCCGGAATGACCTTTTCGGCCTGGGATATGCAATAGTTGGGCAAGAAGAGCAGCCGCAGCCGGCCCCGCACGTCGGGGTCGTTGTTGACCACGTCGGCCACGGAGTTGAAGAGCTTGATGATGAGCTTGGCCTGAAAATAGCCGGGCGCGGCCTTGCCCCCGATCATCACCGTGCGCGGTGTGAACTGGCCGTCCGGATTCTCCTTGATGCGGTTGTAGCGCGTGATGACGTGCAGAATGTTGAGAAGCTGGCGTTTGTACTCGTGCATACGTTTGAACTGGCAGTCGAACATGGTGCGCGGATTGATGCCCATGCCCAGCTTGCGCAGCACGTAACGGGCCAGCCGCTTCTTGTTCTCGATCTTGGCCTCGGCAAAGGCCTGGCGGAACTGCGGGTCGTCGGCCAGGGGGATGAGATCCCTGAGCTTACTCAAGTCGCACACCCAGTCAGGCCCGATGGCCTCGGTGATGAGCCTGGAGAGCGCCGGGTTGGCCTGCAGGAGCCATCGACGGGGAGTGACGCCATTGGTGATATTCTTGAACTTTTGCGGATAGAACTGGTGGAAGTCGTGGAACAGGCTGTTCTTGAGAATTTCTGTGTGCAGGGCGGCCACGCCGTTGACCGAATGGCTGCCCACGATGGCCAGATTGGCCATGCGCACCCGACGTTCGTGGCCCTCCTCGATGATGGACATGCGCGCCAGGCGGTTCCAGTCGCCTGGATACTGGGCAGCCACATCCTGCAAGAAGCGGTGGTTGATCTCATAGATGATCTCAAGGTGCCTGGGCAGCAGGCGTCCGATCAGGTCCACGGGCCAGGTCTCCAGGGCCTCGGGCAGCACCGTGTGGTTGGTGTAGGCAAAGGTCTTGGTGCAGATGGCCCAGGCCTGGTCCCAGGGCAGCATCTCCTCGTCCAGAAGCAGCCGCATGAGTTCGGCAATGGCGATGGAGGGGTGGGTGTCGTTCAACTGCACGGCCACGTAGTCGGCAAACCCGTCCAGAGTGCTGTGCTGTTTCTTGTGGCGGCGCATGATGTCCTGGAAGGTGGCGGCCACCAGGAAATACTGCTGTTTTAGGCGCAGTTCCTTGCCCTGCTCCTCCTTGTCGCTGGGATAGAGCACCTTGGAGATATTTTCGCTCATGACCTTGTCGTGCATGGCCCCGGCATAGTCACCCCGATTGAAATACGCTCAGGTTGAAGTCACGGCTCGACTGGGCGGCCCACAGCCGCATGTTGGTGACGTGGTCGCCGCCGTAACCGGGGATCAGTATATCGCAGGGCATGGCCATGACGTTCTCGGTATCCACCCAGCGGTAGCGCTGATTGCCGTCGGCGTCGCGATAGGCTTCGCTTCTGCCGTAGAAGTTGATCTCGTAGAGGTGCTCCCGTCGGACTATCTCCCAGGGGCTGCCCTGGCGGCGCCAGTTGTCGCAGCTTTCCTCCTGGTAGCCGTTCACGATATTCTGGTAGAAGATGCCGTAGTCGTAGAGGATTCCATAGCCATAGCCGGGGATCTTCAGACTGGCCATGGAGTCCAGGTAGCAGGAGGCCAGCCGCCCAAGGCCGCCGTTGCCGAGCCCGGCATCCCATTCCACCTCTTCGATGTCCTCCAGCGCCAGGCCGAGCTTCTCCAGCACCTCCCGGCAGCCCTGCTCCATGCCCATGTTGGTGAGGTAGTTCATGAGAAACCTGCCGGGCAGGAATTCCAGCGAGAGATAGTACACCCGCTTGACCATGCTATCGTAGTAGTCGCGCTGGGTGTTGAGCCACATCTTGATGAGCCGGTCGCGGATGCTGTAGGCCAACCCATTGAAATAGCGGAACTTGTTCCGCCCGTAGACCTCGTTGCCCAGAGTGGAAACGATGTGGCGGTGGATGTCGTCGGCCAGGGTGTCGAGACTCTGCATCTGCTCGATAGTCTGGCTGGCTTGTTCGGTCTGCACGGGTCTTCTTGTGTCGGGCATGGTCGCGTCCTCTGTTACGGGCCGGATGTGCCAGTTTTTACCCCAAGTGTGGCCTTAGACTCTGACACGGAAACGGTCCGGTTGCATCGTTGGCAGCGCTCCTGCGGGGGAAGGCCACTGCAATGAATTGTCATGGGACAGGATCAAATCTGGTTGGAATAGAAAACCCTGGCGCTTGAATACGAAGATCTCTTGCACTAACAGACACGCTTTACTTGTCTTTGCATGCGTCAAGGGAATCGATGATTTCTTGAAGCTTCTCCTCATAACCATCACCCAAGGAGGTGTGAATCACTCTCCCGTCAAATTTCCTGAGTTCCTCCAAAACCTTATCCAGCGCTTCTCGAACCATAACGCATAGGGCCGACGTGCCGGGCTTCAAGTGTTCAGCCAGTGTTTCCATGAATTCTTCGTCAATCCCCAGGTGCGTCGATGATCCAGAAACTGCTCCCACCACAGTCCCCCCGATCAAACCCAAGAGGGCGAATACCGGATTCAAGAGCATCAGACCCAAGACCGTGCCGAGCGCTCCTCCAGCCAGGGCGCCGCCCACAGTGTGGTGGGAATTGTGACGCAGCCTGACTTTTCCTTCCTGGGTCCTGAACAGGGTAACGGCATCCTCTAGCTCAACAAGATGTTTGCGCTGCATCCTTAACAGATCAAGACGAACCTCTTCCGCTCTCAGTTCATCATCGAATACAATGACTACCAGGTTGCTCATGGTTTACTCCTCTCATTGATGGTGAAACTCCCCATGCCAGATAGCTACCAATTTTAAGCTCTTACCACATTTCACCGGAACAATGAATGGCCAAACTGGAGAACTCAGTCTGCCAGTCTTGTTGAACTCGTAAAAAATCAAAATCAACATGATTTCGCAAGAAGCGCCAAGATCAAGGCGCGCAAATACTTGAGGAATAATGGGTAGTTGTGGGTACGCCGCAATGACGAAGGATGCAGTGCAACACGGATATTGGATTTTTTGCGAAACCATCAGTCTTGTGTGTTCGAACTCATGGTAAAGAATGGTCAACTGCATCTAACATAACTTCGGATCATCGCGGATTAACGGGAAAAGGTCAGCGCCTCTTTTTCAGGATGGGTTTGCCCTCCGGGTGCGCGTAAAAGCCTGAACTCCAGGGCATCCAGCGGATGCGGAAGCAGGCCGGTCTCGAGCGCAAGTCTCACCCGTCGACAACTCGTCGAGAGCGCAACGCTTTCACCATGAAAGCCGACCCTTGTGGAGTACGACCCGCACTTGAAACGAATGCCAGGCGTGATGCCTGGGGACGTCTTTCCGGCTTCGAAGTTCGGGGGCTTTGGTCACTTCTTCTCTGGGCGCTCGGTCAAGCGGCAAGTGCGCCAGGAGCTGCTCTCGCAGGCCGAACAGAGTGGCAGCTTTTCACCGTCCTCGCGGCACTCGATCTCGTTGGCGCACGCGTTGCACCGATAAACCCCTGGAGGAACCTTCGTCCCCGTTCCAATATGTTCCTTTGGCATGGTCATCTCCTTTCTGCTATCAAAGGCTCTGCGAGAACGCGCAGGTGCCTGCCTGGAAAACTGCCGGACGCCGTCACAGCATAGACCTCACGGCATCAATCCACTGAACACTTTTCTAATCATTGGGACAGGCGTTGAGTAGCACATGGTGCCACCTCTTTTGCAGCCTTAGCGGCAAGGCTTTCCGGAATCGATCGGCCCTCATCCACCGCTTTCGGCAAAGACTATTTGACCTCGGTCGCATGGGTGAAACAACCCTCATCATCATACTCCAGCTGAATAATCAGATCCATCGCAGGTTTATGATTGGCTTGTCAACGCCGGAGCACTTTTCCCCCGGACGGAATCGTTATTGAAGGCTATTTCGAGATGATTTATGCGGGAGCATTGTCTGGGTGATCCGTCGTAGTATTACAACGAGGCTTTGAAGGTCTATCTGACTGCTCATGAGATGGTTTTCGAATGTCAGGCAAAAAAGCCGTAAAAATGCCCAGCAACGGCAAGAATGAACACAGTCGATAAACGTATTCAATGCCATGCGAATCGGCCAGCTTGCCCAGTACCGCGGCACCAATGCCCGCCATGCCGAAAGCGAGCCCAAAAAACAGGCCGGACACCATCCCGACCTTGCCTGGTATGAGTTCCTGCGCGAAAACCAAAATCGCTGAAAAAGCCGATGCGAGTATAAGGCCGATAAGGAATGTCAGAGGTCCGGTCCAGGTCAGGTTTGCGTAGGGCAGTATCAACGTGAACGGCGCAACCCCCAGAATAGATACCCAGATCACGCGTTTGCGGCCGATGCGATCGCCAATCGGCCCGCCCAGAACGGTTCCCACGGCTACGGCAAACAAAAAGACGAAAAGGTGAATCTGTGCGGATTGCACCGAAAGATGGAATTTACTCATCAAGTAGAAGATGTAGTAGCTGTGAAGGCTTGCCAGATAAAAGAATTTCGAGAAAATCAGGATCAGCATGACCAGCATTGCCCCGGCCACGGTACGCCACAGGGAGTGCCCCCTGCGGCAATTCGTGCGACTTGGTTAGCTCTTTCCTCTGTGATAGCTGGTGCTTATACCAGCCACCCACCTGCCACAAAACAACAGTGGCAAGCAGGGCGGCCACAGAAAACCAGGCCAGACTGGTGCGGCCCCGAGGAATGATTATCCAGGCCGCCAGCAGTGGCCCAGTCGCAGTGCCGGCATTGCCGCCAACCTGGAAGATCGATTGCGCCAGGCCATATCGGCCACCAGAGGCCATTCGCGCAACTCGTGAAGATTCTGGATGGAAAATCGATGAGCCCGTGCCAACCAGGGCGGCAGCAATAAGCACCATGCCGTAATTTGGCGCTAATGCCAGGATCATCAATCCGGTCAAGGTACAACCCATACCGATGGACAGTGAATAGGGTTTCGGGTAGTGGTCCGTGTAAAACCCGACTATCGGTTGCAAAAGGGAGGCGGTGACCTGATAGGTCAACGTGATCAAACCGATCTGCGTGAAGCTGAGAAAAAACGTATTTTTCAACAGGGGATAAATGGCCAGGATCAGGGACTGGAGCATATCGTTTAGAAAGTGTGAAAAGCTGATTGCCCCCAGCAGCCTGAAGACCGTGTTTCCTGCGCGATCGGTCGGTGAAACCAAGGTGTCAACTCGGGTTTTCATAATGATTTCCTTGGGGGATAAATGGGTGAAGTGGATCCCTGAGTCAAGTCCATTGGGAGATTGGCTGGCGAAAAAAACCACGATGCCTTTGGATCGTCCCTCGCGGATGATCCGTTGCAGGAAAATGTTTTTCTGGCTCAGATAGTTGTGAGCCTCATCGATCACCAGGATGGTGCGTATCGTCCGGCGGCCTTCTTTGACCGGGCTATCCGGAAGAAGGGCCATCTCCTTGTAAAGGCGTTCAATGACAAGATAGGCGGCAAGCTCCTTCAAGACCGGCATCGCGTGGACATCGATCTGAAAAAAACCCTCGATGATTGCACCCCATCTGCAAGTTCGACGACTTCTTTGATGCGCTGACGGCGAAACGGGCAGTTCAGTCGCGTTCTCCGGCTCTTCAGAATATCAAAGAGGACTCACACTGACCGGCTTGCATCCCTGCTCGTGACTCTTGGAAAGGAGGTGGCTGAATCCGAAATAGTGCTTGGCCGCTTGAGGCACATCAAGGTGCTGTCCCCCGGCGCGCTTGGAGCCTTCCAGTACTTCCCATCAGCTCTTCACAATGAGAGAAAGGATCTCATCGAGATCGTTGCTTCGGCACGCTCTGACTCCGGATGCAAAAAGATCGGTGTTGGCCTCATCGTCAAGAGCGAATACCTTTTGGCTGCGCTCAAGTGCTTTGCACACGGTGGCCCACGTCTTGCCCGCTGGGGCCGCATACGGTACGAAGACAGCGTCGGCCAGCGTCACGTAGCGCGCGGATGGTCGGCCGGCTCAACTGGAACGCGGTGGCCATTTCCGCCACATTGACCAGCCGCGCGGTCTGCCCAGCGGCAAGCTGAAGAAGCCGTGGCAGCGACTCCAGGGCGCTGATCCGTGCCAGGTCGCTCCAAACCGGGAACGGATTGTGGAGTCACTGCCTCCAAAATCCGCGGGTGCCTCCAAACCCAGTCATATTGGGCAGAAGTGCCTCTCGTGGAACCGTAAACTGAGCATGAGTTCTGAGGTGAAGGGTTCGGTATGGTATGAACGATGGCATCATGTGGTAAGGTTGTCCCAGGGAGGAATTCAGCTGTGCAACCCGTTGCCTTCCACACCAACCCCCGTCGGACCTTTACCCATATAGACCAGAATCCCATGGGCTCCGGGCTTCTTGAACAATGGATTGAAACGACCCAAAACCGGGGCAGTCTCAATCCTTATTGGTTATGCCGCTCTAATTCTGGGCATTCTTTTCTTTCAAGTAGTAGGGCAGGAGGGAGGTTCCTTCCGACCACTGCTCAGTTACGACGTATTCAAAGTTGCTGGTCTCCTGCGGCCAGAAGATCAACGAGTTCTTCGGCGTTATCACCTTCTGGCCGTTGGTGGAGACGATTTTCTTGCCGCTCGGCAAGCAGAGGATAATTTCCTCATTGATTAGCTCAAAACGCCAGTCCTTATCATGTACATACGACAGAATCGCCGCTTTGGATGGGAAGCACTTGGGACACTTGACCTTCTGGATTTTGCGGGCACACAGCACATTGTTCTCTTCGAACAGGTCCTTGGAAGTGTCCTCAACGACCTCGGGATCGAATTCCGGTTTCTGCTCTGCGATCATCTCTTTCAGCGTGGCCCAGTCGCTCGTCACGCTATAGTCCTTCTCATCAGCTCCTCGTCGTGAAGTGAGATCGTAGTACTCCCGTCTGACCGCTCCTGTATCGAAATCAAACGAGAATTTGACCTGCGAGACCGTGACACAGCCCGTCAGAAGAACGACGAAGCTGGTGCTCATAACTACGAGGAGAATCGTTTTCATGTCGTCACCCAATCTCCTTCCGGCATAACGATTAAGATTCGGATATGTTGTCCCCCAGTCCGCGAAGTGGGGAACGCCATATAGGAGAGCTGTGTGGAAGAAACCAGGCCTTGGGGCTGTTCTCCGTTGCCGCTCATTCGTCGATCACCTCCCGAACCACCTGGAGCATCTGTTGAACATCATAGGGCTTCTGGATGAAGGCTTTGGCCCCGCTCTCCGTAGCTTTCTCTGTCTCCCCGTTGAAAGAATAACCGCTGACTAGGACAACCTTGGCCGCGGGATTGATCTCAAGAAGCTTTTGAAGACATAGCGCCCCTCCCATTCCAGGCATCATCAGGTCGAGAACCACCAGATCAATCCGGTCTCTGCACTCCTGGTAGACTTGCAGGGCGCTTTCACCATCGGGGGCGGACAGCACGGTGTACCCATACGCTTCTAGAATCTGTTCGCCAAGGTCACGCAGGGATTCATCGTCGTCCACGAGAAGAACGGTTTCATGGCCACCGGGTAACAGCTCTGTTCCAGTGACAATGGTTGTGGCTCTTTCGGCATGCTCCACAGCGGGGAGGTAAATCTCAAATGCGGTTCCCTCACCCGGCTTGCTAACGCATGTGATGTGTCCATGGTGGCTTTTGACAATACCGTAAACCATGGCAAGGCCCAAACCGGTGCCTTTGCCGACTTCCTTGGTGGTGAAGAAGGGATCGAAGATATTTTCCAGGGTGGATTTGTCCATGCCTTGCCCCGTGTCAGCAACTGCAAGGAGAACATATTCCCCTGGAGTCAACTCGGGTTGGCTGCGGCGATCATCTTCACCCAGAAAGACATTCTTCGTTTCAATCCTGAGCGTGCCACCATCGGGCATTGCATCCCGTGCGTTCACCGCAAGATTCATCAGGATCTGTTCAACCTGCGAGGCATCGGCATTGACATGGTGAAGGTTGCCGGTGAGATGCAGTTCGATCAGGATCATCTTGGGGATGGTTCGTTCCAGTAACAACCTCACATCCTCCACGATCCGGTTGAGGTCAGCGGGCTGGAGCTTTGATTCCACCTTTCGGCTGAACGTGAGAAGCTGGCGGGTGAGTTCACCACCTCGTTTGGCGGCCCGGCTGATCTCCTGGAGCTCTCGGTATCCTGGTTCCCCTTCCCCCTTTGGCATGAGCAATAATTCCGCATAGCCCTGGACGGCCTGGAGGAGGTTGTTGAAATCATGGGCGATACCGCCAGCCAGCGTGCCAACAGCTTCCATCTTATGGGCCTGGCGGAGTTGGGCTTCAAGCTTCTTGGTCTCGGTGATATCGATCACGATGCCTCTGATTCCGACAGGCTTTCCGTCACGGTATTTTGCGGTGGAGTGCATAATGACGGGGAAGGTGTTCCCGTCTTTTCGTAACGCGATGTATTCATTCAGCCCAAGCTTCTCCCCGTCCAGGACTCTCCTGGCGTTCTCCAAGGCTCTGGGACGATCTTCGGGGGATATCATCTCGAAACCATTCAGGCCCTGATCAAAGTCCTCCTGGGAAAAACCGAAATGACCAAAGGCATTCCGATTAACAAAAGTAATCATGCCGCTGGTATCCATCTCAAAAACCGTTTCGGGCAGCAATTCGGCCAACTCCTGGAACCTCTCCTGGCTCTCCCGCAAGGCATGCTCTGCGGCACTTCGCTCGGTGGACTCGCGTTCGAGCCGGTCCATGAAACTGTTGAAATGCAGTGTCAATCGGCCGATCTCGTCCAAAGATTTGACTGGCAGCCGAATGGCCAGGTCTTTCGCATCTTGTTCGAATGCACCGACCAACTCCTGCATGGGGCGGTTGATGACAAATCCAACCGCGAATGAAATGGCAAGGATGAGAAGCACTGAGATTCCGGTGGTAAGCAGTGCGATGCTCCTGATTCCTTGCAAGGGAGCTTCAAATTCTTCCTCGTATCCGGAAGAAGCAACGATCCAGTCGTATTCGGGGATGTAGCCGAAGCTCGCAAGCTTCTGGCGGTAGCTCGCCTCGCCGGGGTTCTTCCAGGAATAGGTCAGTTGGCCTCGCTTCATTGAACAGATCTTTTGGATGAACAACCGCCCGTGGCTGTCAGTGGCATCAAAATAGTTCCCCTCTAAGGCAGGATGGATGACGATATTCCCCGAGCTGTCGATGACAAAGAAGTAGCCAGTGCGGCCCACGCGGATCGAGAGGATGTTGTCGCGAAAGTCGCCCACGTTGACCAACTCCAGGAATTCTTCCTTGTAGGATGAAGCGGCGATGACCCATTGCCACGGCTCAAAATAGGTCAGATACATTGCCTTTTCCCGTTCGGCTTCCTCACCGGGGTTCCGCCAACGATACTCCATGTAGCCATTCTTGAGCCTCGCCCCTTCCTGAACGAAGTCGACACCCGCGACGTCCTGTCCCTGGATCTTGGGGTGCACGGCGAGTGGGATGGATTCGGGAGCGTTTCGAATATCCCAGACAAAGAGGTACCCCGTCTTCCCGACACGTTGACTGAGAAGCACCGCACCGACAGCCGCCTTTGCTTCCTCTTCGCTAAAGCGGCCCGAGACAGACTGCTGGTAATAGTAGCGGACAATCTCCCGGTTGTTTTCCGCGGTGGCACGCAAGTGGTTCTTGACGGACACGGCCGCCGCCGATTTCACCATGTTGATGACCAGTTCAGCCGAATTGGTCAGATCCGACTCGGCATCCTGTCGGATGGACTGACGGACGTATGAATCCAGAACCAGGGTCCCGACTCCCACCGTGACCAGCAGAACTGCGGAGTAGATAAGAAATAGCTTGTAGCGGATGCGAAGGTCGCCAAACCACCGGGGTATAAGCATTGTGGCGCTCCCAGAGTGCTTGTAAGAAGTGTTCCCGACGAATTGAAACCGGCGAGGGTCCGCAAAGGAGAAGAGAGCAGAGGTGGAAGACCAGTTGATGGATCGTTTTCGTCGAGCGAACCCAAAACCCAACACAGGCAATCCCTTGAGCAAGGATCACGCTCGCTATTTATCAGTTAATCTACCAAAGAGAAAACATTATTGAGCAACGTGTCTCCATTCTGTACCCACATAAGCCCACGAATCTTCGTCCATCCTCGCAACAGGAAGTTGTAGTTGCTTGCCATCATGCTGAACTTGAGATCAGGGTGGTGCACAACGCAGTATGATCTGCATACCTTGCCAAACCGCCGGCGGATCCACCGCCACACAGTCAACCCGAAGTACCCCGCCTGCAGCCATGCCCTCTGTTAGTCGTCCTGCCGTCGGGTGGCAGCTCTGGTAATGACCATGAGTAAGATCACGGGGAACCGGCTAGCCCCTGCCCGCTAGCCCCCACCAATTTGACGAAATGCCGGTCTCCCAGAACCGCAAATTGGACCTGAACTGCCAAGGTATGGGGTTGATATGGTGTGCGCAGTGGTATGGTGTGGTGCGGTTGTTACAGAGAGGGATGCTGTTGAGTGCCACGACATGGCGGGCGGATTTTAGTGCCACGACATCGTATTCAATTGTCCAAGCAACCCGGAGTGGCGGGGACCAAGCATTCAGGAACCAGGTCTAGGAATCCAGTTGTAAGGTTCGACGTGGTTTGGCATCAGCCGGACTACAGCGACTCGATCCTGATCATCGTTGGGATGTTTGAGCTTGCTTTGCCAGGGGGGAACTTGGCTGTTTTTCGGTTCGGACATGGCCCTTTGGCTGTGCGAGTGATGAATGCCGTGCGACACGCAACGAAAAAGGGCTTAGGATTATCTCCTAAGCCCTTGCTGTTTCTGGCTCCCCGGGACGGACTCGAACCATCAACCTAGTGGTTAACAGCCACCCGCTCTGCCGATTGAGCTACCGGGGATTGGTATGTGAACGAGGAAAGCTGATTAACAGAGCCCCCCTCGCTTGTCAAGGAAAAGGTTGACCGCATTGATCGGTTACAACCGCCATGCGGCTGGAAGCAATCCGGTTACTGCGCCGGTTTGGTCACCCCGCAGCGTTCCAGGAGCGCCAGGTAGTCCTGATTGACCCGTTCCTGGATCTTTTCGACCTCGGTTTCGGTCAGATGGCGGAAGCGGCGCTGCATCTTGAAGTACTCGGCCACCGTCTTGGTTTCGCCGGCCTTGGCCGAATCGCAGCGGTAGCAACCGTCGCACACCCCGCAGCGCAGGCAGCGCCTGGCTTCTTCCAGGGCCTGTTCCTCGGTAAAACCCTTGGTGACTTCGCCGAAATTCGTCTTGCGCTCTGCCGCCGGCACGTGCTGAAGCTGACATGCGTTTGGCTTTGGTCACGGCTGACAGGCGGGGCATCGCAGGTGTCGGTTTCGCGACATGCGGCCTTCGGCCATATCCACGCCTCGCAGGTAGCGATCGATGGAGATGGCCACTTCCTTACCGGCCGCGATGGCCTTAATCACCGTGGCTGCACCGGTAGCACATCGCCACCGGTGAACACTCCCGGGACCGAGGTGGCATAGGTGATAGGATCGGCGTTCAGCGTCCCCCATGTGCTCACAGCAGGTTTCAATGTTTCTGGTTCCCTGTTCAAGAATTCCAGGTCGGCGCTCAAACCAATGGCCGAAATCACCGTATCCATGGGCAGATCGTATTCCGATCCGGCTGACCGGGACGGGCCGACGGCGTCCGCTGGCATCCGGTTCGCCGAGTTCCATGCGGAGACAGCGCAGGCTACTCACTTTGCCATTGCCGATGGCTGCCACTGGAGCGGTCAGAAAATGGAACTGGATGCCTTCTTCCTCGGCCTCGTGGATTTCTTCGGCATTGGCGGGCATTTCCTCACGACTGCGGCGATACAGCAACGTGGACTTCCTTGGAACCCAGGCGCAGCGCCGTCCGGGCCGCATCCATGGCGACATTGCCACCGCCGATCACCGCCACCTTGGCCCCCAGCTCCAACCTTTTCGCCGACGTTGACGGCTCGCAGAAAATCGCCGCCACCGTAGACGCAACCCAGATCCTCGCCAGGGATATTCATTTTCATGCTCTGCTGCGTGCCCACCGCCACAAAGATGGCATCGTAGCCGATCTTCTGCAGTCCTTCCAGGGTGATATGCTGGCCCAGACGAACGCCAGTGCGGATGTCCACACCCAAGCTTGCTGATGGTATCAATTTCGGCCTTGAGGAGATCACGGGGGAGGCGGTATTCCGGCACCCCGTAACGCAACCACCCACCCGCTTCCGGCATGGCTTCGAAGATGGTCACAGCGTAGCCTTCGATGGCCAGATAGTAGCCAGCGGTGAGTCCTGCCGGACCCGCACCGATCACTGCCACCTTCTTGCCATTGGCAGGTTTCTTTTCGGGCAGAGCCGGTTTGCTGGCTGTCAGAGATCGCGCTCGGCGACAAACCGCTTGAGATTGTCGATGGCGATGCTTTCGTCGGTTTGTCCGCGGCTGCAAACATTTTCGCAGGGGTGGTAGCACACCCGGCCGCAGATGGCCGGAAGCGGATTGTTCTGTTTGATGAGCTGAAGGGCTTCGTCGATAACGGCCTTCGGCAATCAGGCCGACATAACCGGAGACATCGATCCCAGCCGGACAGGCCGATTTACAGGGCGCCAGCCCGCGGTGGCTGACCTTGGACAGGTAGTACTTGCCATCGATCACTTCATAGAGCGGGAACACGTTGCTCAAGACCGCCAGCCGCGCTGCTTCGATGGCGCCGTCGGTTTCGTGGCGCCAGCCGGTGGGACACGGCGAATAGATGTGAACGTAGGCCGGTCCTGGGACACTGGCCGCTTTCTTGATCTTGTTCATCAGGTCCACCGGAAATGCCGGGGATGCCGTAGCCACGTAAGGAATCCCATGGGCGACGGCGATGGCCGGCAAGTTCTTTTTCCAGGTGGACTGGCCGATGGACTTTTTCCCCGGCGGTGAAGTGGTGGTCATGGCACCATAGGGCGTCGATGAGGACCGCTGAATGCCGGTGTTCATGTAGGCTTCGTTGTCGAGGCAGACATAGACGAAATTGTGGCCGCGCTCCAGGGCGCCGCTCAGGGACTGCAGGCCGATGTCGGCCGTTGCGCCGTCACCACCGTAGGCCAGGAACACGACATCTTTCTGGTCGATCTTGCCCTTGCGGTTCAAGGCCTTGTAGGCCGCTTCCACACCGCTCACCACCGCCGAGGTGTTCTCGAACGCCACATGAAGCCACGGCACCCGCCAGGCGGTCTGCGGAAACGGCGAGGTGATGATTTCCATACATCCGGTGGCGCTGCAGACGATGACGTTGTTGCCGAGCGCCTTCATGACCTGCCGCAAAGCCAATACTTCGCCGCAACCCTGACAAGCGCGGTGCCCCGATGAGAGCGGTTCCTCTTCGGGAAGCCTCTTCATATGAAGTCCCTTGAAATTCTTCAGTGCGTCAGCTGCGATTCCCATCAGTCCTATTCCCTCACATTGATGATTTCATATCCCATTGGATCACCACGGTCACATGCAGCGATCAGGCTCATTCACCATGTCCTCGAACACTTCCACGGTCACGTCGCGCCCACCCAAACCGGCGATGTAATTCTGCACGTAGGGATAGCACTTGCGGTCGTACAGGGTCGCCTTAACTTCTCCGCACACCGGGCCGCAACCACCGCTGAGGGCGACGATGCGATCCACCACGGCAATGGCCTTGGCGCCCTTGATGGCGGCAAAGAGTTCGTCGTAGGGGAACGGCCGCCACAGGCGCAGGCGCACCAGCCCCACCGTCTTGCCGGCGGCGCGCATGGCATCGATGGCGGTCATGGCGGTTTCGGAAATGCTTCCCATGGTGATGAGGATATAGTCGGCACCCTCAGCCTGGTAGGTTTCGACCGGCTGATAATAGCGGCCGAACTGATCGCCGAAGGCCTTCCAGGCTTCGACGATGATGGGTTTGGCGGCCTTGAGCGCCTCGTCGTGGGCCTTCTTGGATTCCGTGTAAACATCGGGCATGCCGACCGGGCCCATGGTGATGGGCTTGTTCGGGTCAAGCCGCCGGGTGGGGCGGTAAGGCGGAAGATAACGGTTCACTTCTTCCTGTTCCGGCATCATCATGGGTTCGATCATGTGGCTCAAGATAAAACCGTCCAGGTTGACGATAGTGGGCAGCATCACCCGGGAATCCTCGGCCACTCGGAAAGCGTGCAGGAGGAGATCCAGGACTTCCTGACCATTTTCAGCCACGGTCTGAATCCAGCCGGTGTCGCGGCTCATCATCAGGTCCCCATGGTCGTTCCAGATATTGATGGGGCCGCTCAGGGCCCGGTTGGCCACTGCCATGACAATGGGCAGCCGGAGACTGGCGGCGATGTAGCAGATTTCCGCCATCAGCGCATAACCCTGGGAACTGGTCGAGGTGAACACTCGCGCCCCAGCCGCGGCAGCTCCCACGCAGGTACTCATGGCGCTGTGTTCCGATTCCACGGTAATATATTCCGCATCCAGATGTCCGCTCGCCACCAACTCCGAAAGATGTTCCACAATGTGGGTCTGCGGCGTAATCGGGTAAGCGGGGACCACATCGACGTCCGTCAGTGCTACCACTTCGGCGGCGGCGATGGAAACTTCCATACCAATTCGCTTGGACATGACTAGTCGCCCTCCTGCATCATCTTGATCGCGTCCACCGGGCATTCTCGCGCACAGATCCCGCACCCCTTGCAAAAGTAGTAATCCTGGATGTAGTAGCCTTCTTCATTACGGCCATACACCATGTCCGGGCAGTAGATGTAGCACTGGCCACACTTGATGCAGACGTCCAGATCGGTTACCGGGTAGGCCGAACGCCAATCGCCGGTCTTGAGCTGACTTGCGTTGCCCGGCTCGACAATGGTGCAGCCCAGCTCCAATGCCTTCCAACTGATCGATCCTGTTTCCTTGGCCACGGCTTATCCCTCCACTTGCGTTTCTTCATAGGCACGGCGTGCATGCCTTGAGGTTCTTTTCGGCAATGGGACCAAATCGCTGCTGCACGACCGGGCGCAGGGCATCCAGCGGCAAAATCTGCGACGCTTTGAACAAAGCCCCGAGCATGGTGGTGTTGGTGATGGGGATGCGCATGGTCTCCATGGCAATGGTGCTGGCATCCACCAGGGCGAGACGGGCCTTGATGCCGGTTTCCTGGTGGATTTCATCGAAACTCTTCTTGGTATTCAAAATCACCAGTCCGTCCGCCTTGAGCCCCGCCGACACATCCACAATGCGGAGCAGGCTTGGATCCAAAACGATAACGATATCCGGCGTATAGATCTTTTCTCGAGTGCGTATCGGCGTGTCGCTCACCCGCACATACGCCATGACGGGTGCCCCACGCCGCTCCGGACCGAAACTCGGGAAAGCCTGGGCGTACTTGCCCTGCTCAATGGCCGCGAGCGCCGTCAATTCCGCCGACGTCACCGCGCCTTGCCCCCCACGTCCGTGAAAGCGAATTTCTACCATCTGTTGTCTCCGATTCTTTTCCAGTTTTCAACCAATCGCACGAGCTTTCAGGTAGTCTATAGGGCCCTACCGGAGGTTGCCACAATTTAGGTGACAATCGATAGTCAAGCAATTTTGCTACAAAATTCACAAAACAATAATTTATAACGGGTTGGCTTTTCAAGAGTCAAGGCATTTTCACCTCAGGGTGATTGGGCTTCAACCGAGGCAAGACAGCTGCCTGTCCGTGTCTGTCCAACCTGCTGGGACCCATCCGGACTGAATTCCAAATCAGCCACTCGCATACCCCCTTCCTCACAAGACACCCTCGGCGTCCAGTTTGTCTCCGTGTCTCATCGTCAGCTTCTAACGGTGGCCAGGAAGAGCTCTCCTCCAGAGTCTGCGAACGCAGCAGAGACTCCGACACACTTTGGTCTCGCTTTAATCTCTTAGTTGGCCTCGTCTAATCTCGATGCTGTTCACTTAAGCCCCTCTGACCTTAATGTGGGAGCCCCTATTCGTCATTCCGGCGAAAGCCGTCCAGTCTTTTCGAGCACTTCTGGACCCCGGCTTGCGCTGGGGTGACGGTGTGGGGCAAGGCGAATTGTAACTCCTCAATAGGTCCGGGCAGATCAATCTGACTCAAAACTTCTGGATTCGCGCCTGCGGCGGAATCCAGGGCAGAAACTAGCCAATCACCGCTAAGACATCCCCCTTCTGAACCGACTCGCCGTCTTTTAGTCTGATCTGCTTCACCGTTCCCGAGACGGGGCTGGTGATGGAATTTTCCATTTTCATGGCTTCCAGGATCAGGACCACGTCGCCTTCTTTCACGGATGCCCCTTCACTGACTTCAAACCGAATGATCATTCCCGGCATGGGGGCTTCGATGACAGTTCCTGCCGCTGGAGGGGCACTGGCTGCTTTCGGCGCTGGAGCGGGTTGGGCCGCAGGAGCAGCCGCCGGCTCTGGGTGGTGGCGGCAGCGCTGCCGGTTTCGGCGCGGTGAGTGCCGCCGATGGAGCCGCCGGGGTGATCGAAGTAATGACGGGTGCAGCGCCAACTTGTTCCACCCCGACCTCGAAATAATCACCATCCACGAAAACATTGAACGTGCGCAAACCTGGACCCTGGGGGGGGACCTCCTTGGTGGGCTTTTCCACCAGCAGGCCGGCCTTGGCCTTCTTGATCAGCTCATCCTGAGCCTTGACATCCTCCAAGGTCTTGGGTTTCACCTCATTGGGGGTCTCTTCGTGCCCGTATTTCCAGTTCAAGTAGCGCTTCCCGGTAGTGGGATACATGGCGTAGATGATGACATCATCAATATCTTTGGCCAGACCCTCGACATCCTTCTTGGCTTTTTCCAGTTCGGGTTCGAGGACGTCGGCGGGCCGCACCGTGATGGGTGTTTCGCCGCGAGGATAGCCTTTGAGCGCCTTTTTCTGCACTTCCGGATCGATCGGCACGGCGGTTTTGCCGTACAGGCCGTAGCACAGATCCTTCACCTGAGCGGTGATCATTTTGTAGCGTTCATTGGGGGTGTCAAAGAGCACGTTGTTGACGGTTTGTATGCCCACGATCTGGCTGGTCGGGGTCACCAGGGGCACCTGGCCCAGTTCGCGGCGGACGATGGGCAGCTGTTTGAAGACCTCATCGATCTTGTCCAAGGCGTCCATATCCCGGAGCTGGTTGACCAGGTTGGAGAGCATGCCGCCGGGTGTCTGATGCAGCAACACATTGATATCGACAATGGACATCCGGTCATCGAGGAGATGACGGTATTTGGCGGAGATCTTCTCCATGTGTTCGCTGCATTTGGCCAATAGCTTGAGATCCAGACCCGTGTCCCGGTTGGTTCCCTGCAGGGTGACCACCAGAGGTTCAATGGCCGGGTGAGAAGTGCGATAGGCCCAGGGAATGAGGCACGTATCCACGATGTCAACACCCGCCTCGATAGCTTTCAGCAGCGACATATCAGCCATGCCCGAGGTGAAGTGGCTATGGAGATGGATGGGAACCTTGACGGTTTCCTTGAGCGCTTTCACCAAAATATATGCATCGTACGGCGCAATCAGTCCGGCCATGTCCTTGATGCAGATGGTGTCAGCTCCCATGTCCTCGAGTTCTCTGGCTTTTTTGAGGTAATACTCCAGATTGTACACGGGACCGCCCAGGCGAGATTTGGTCAGGGTGTAGCAAATGGCGCCCTGGAAGTGCTTGTTGTTCTTCTTGATGACCGGGACAACGGTTTCGAAGTTGCGGAAATCGTTCAAAGCGTCAAAGGTGCGGAAGATATCGATACCGTTCTCGCAAGATCGTTCGACAAAGGCTACTGCCAGATCGTCGGCGTAATTGCGGTATCCGACCAGGTTCTGAGCCCGCAGCAGCATGGAGAACGGAGTATTCTTAATGTATTTTTTCAGAGTGCGAATCCGTTCCCACGGGTCTTCGCCGAGAAAACGGTGCATCGTATCAAAGGTTGCTCCGCCCCAGACTTCCATCGAATAGAAACCGACCCGGTCCATCTGCTCAGCAATGGGCAAAAAATCCTCGGTTCTCCCGCGAGTGGCAAAAAGCGATTGGTGACCGTCGCGGAAGGTCAAATCTTGAACTTTCACCGGGTTGGTGGCTTTCGTCACCTCATCACACAGTTTGGCCATCAAAGTTCCATGGTAATCATCAGCCATCTCAAATCTCCTGAAGAACACCGATTATACCTGGATGACCTTAACCAGGCCCCTTACGGCCTCGACCGATTTGTCGAAGCGGGCTTTTTCATCGAGAGTCATCTTGATTTCGATGATCTTTTCCACCCCTGCGGCACCAAGCATGACCGGCACACCGACGAAATATCCGCCGACGCCGTATTCCTTGTCGCAGTATGCGGCACAGGGCAAAATGCGCTTCTGATCCTTAAGAATGGCTTCAGCCATTTGGACTGCCGAGGCCGATGGGGCGAAGAAGGCGCTGCCGGTCTTCAGCAGGTTGACGATTTCGGCCCCACCGTTGCGGGTTCGATCCACTAGTGCCTCAATTCGTTCAGCCGGCATGAGATCTGGGATAGGGATTCCGGAAACGGTGGTGTAACGGGGTAGAGGCACCATGGTGTCGCCATGACCACCCAGAACGAATGCCTGGATGTCTTTCACCGATACGCCGAGTTCCTTGGCGATGAAGGTGCGGAATCTTGCCGAATCCAATACCCCAGCCATCCCCATCACCCGGTTGTTGGGAAAACCGCTCACCTTGTGGGCTACATACACCATGGCATCCAGCGGATTGGAAACGATGATCAGGAACGCCTGCGGCGAATACTTTGCGATCTGGGCAGTAACGTCTTTGACAATTCCCGTGTTGATGGCCAGCAAATCATCACGACTCATCCCCGGCTTGCGGGCTATGCCGGCGGTTATAATGACCAAGTCGGAATTGGCGGTATCGGCATAGTCGTTGGTGCCTTGAACTTTGACATCAAATCCTTCGACCGGACCGGCTTGCAGAAGGTCCAAGGCTTTACCCTGAGGCATGCCCTCGATGATATCGATCAGAACAACGTCCGCCAGTTCTTTGGCAGCAAGCCAATGAGCCGCAGTTGCTCCAACGAAACCACCTCCGACCACCGTAACTTTCTTTCTTTTCATGCACATGATGGAACTCCTTAAACAAGTAACTGAGAGTGAGCGCGAGTGCCCGGGGTAACTAGAGCTGTTCAATGTGAACAATTGGATTCCCCAGGCAGTTTGTTCCGCTTATGCCGGCCGGTGCTGTCAGCGGCCGAAGACTTCAAGAGCCGTAGCACCGAGTTGACCTAGATCCCTCAACACGGTGATGCCCGCCTTTTCCATGGCCGCGATTTTGGCCTGGGCGGTGCCGCTGGAACCGCTGATAATCGCCCCGGCATGTCCCATGCGGCGACCCGGCGGGGCGGTCACTCCGGCGATGAAACCCACCACCGGTTTGGTCACGTACCGGGTGATAAACGCCGCCGCTTCCTCTTCCGCCGATCCCCCAATTTCACCCACCATCACGATCCCTTTGGTCTCGGGATCATCCTGGAAGGCCTTGAGGCAATCGATAAAATTGGTGCCGTTGACCGGGTCACCGCCGATGCCGATGCAGGTGCTCTGACCGATGTTTTGTTGGCTCAACTGATGGACCACTTCGTAGGTCAGGGTCCCGGAGCGCGACACCACCCCGATGGGACCCGGCATGTGAATCGGGCCCGGCATGATGCCCACCTTGCACTGGCCGGGGGTGATGATCCCGGGGCAGTTGGGGCCGATCAGGCGCGAACGCGAACTGTGCAGGTAGTTTCTTACCTTCATCATGTCCAGCACCGGTATGCCTTCGGTGATGGCTACAATCAGCGGGACTTCGGCGTCGATCGATTCGAGGATGGCGTCGGCGGCAAAAGGCGGCGGCACAAACACCATGGAACAATTGGCGCCGGTGGCCTTCACTGCCCGGGCCACGCTGTTGAACACCGGGATCCCTTCGACGTTTTGACCTTCTTTCCCCGGAGTGACTCCGGCCACCACCTGGGTGCCATAAGCCTGGCACTGGAGCGTATGAAACTGGCCTTCGCGGCCGGTAATCCCTTGAACCAGCAATTTTGTCTCGTTACCCACCCAAATGCTCATGATCGTTCCCCCTTTTATCCTCTAGCGATACTCGCAACCTTTTGGGCGGCATCTTTCAGGTCTTTGGCGGCAATCAAATTGAGGCCGGATTGCTCCAGGATCTGGCGGCCCTTGTCAACATTGGTGCCTTCCATGCGGATCACCACCGGCACGCCGATGCCTACCTTCTTGGCCGCTTCCACCACGCCCTGGGCAAGGATGTCACAGCGCAGAATGCCGCCGAAAATGTTGATGAAGATCCCTTTGACATTGGGGTCGCTCAAAATGATGCGGAAACCGTTTTCCACCATTTCGGCACTGGCACCGCCGCCGACGTCAAGAAAGTTGGCCGGTTCGGCACCCGCCAGTTTGATCAGATCCATGGTGGCCATGGCCAGACCGGCGCCGTTGACCATATTGCCGATGTTGCCGTCCATCTTGATGTAGTTGAGGTTGAACTTGGAAGCTTCCACTTCCAGGGGGTCTTCTTCATGCAAATCGCGGTATTCGAGGATATCCTTATGGCGGAACAGGGCGCTGTCATCGAAGTTGATCTTGCCATCGAGGGCCAGCATCTTGTTGTCGGCGGTGATCACCAGGGGATTGATTTCCAACAGGGAGCAGTCGTAATCGCAGAACAACCGGTAGAGACTGCCGACCATGGCGGAAAAAGCTTTGATCAGTTCGGGGGGCAGATTCAAACCGTAGGCTAACTGGCGCACATGGAAGGCTTGCAGGCCGAGGAGCGGATTGACCTGCACCTTGATGATCTTTTCCGGGGTCTTGGCGGCCACCTCTTCGATGTCCATACCGCCGGCTTCGCTGGCCATGATGACGGTGCTGGCCGTGGCCCGATCGGGGAGCATGCTGAAGTAAAGCTCCTTTTCGATCTGCAGGCCTTCTTCCACCAGCAGGCGGCGCACCAGTTTGCCTTCCGCTCCGGTTTGATGGGTCACCAGGGTCATGCCCAGGATTTCGGATGCCACCGCAGCCACCTCCGCGGCACTGTTGGCCAGCTTGACGCCGCCGCCCTTGCCGCGGCCCCCGGCGTGGATCTGAGCCTTGATCACCACCGGCAAACTCGCCAGCTCGGCCGCAACAGAGATGGCTTCATCCACACTGAAGGCGACTTTCCCACGAGGAATGGGCACTTGGTACTTCCGAAACAGCTCTTTCGCTTGGTATTCGTGAATCTTCATGGTCTCGGTCTCCGGTTCTATGGATTTCCTGGTAAATCGCTGGAAACTGAACTGTTCTGCTCAGGACTAGGCCGCTGCCGCTTCTCCCCTCTCCCCTGCCGTTTATGCCAGGGTGAGCGGACAACACTGCATTTCCGGATGGGTACGAGTTTGCGGTCAAGAGCATCATTGTGCATCACTTGGCTGAAAGCCCCTGCCTGACTCGTCGCAATTTTAATGATACTTATGGGTGGGTATAGAAGATAACGAGGTGGGTGAAAATCGGTGAGATTCTGATTCGGGTGTCAGAAATTACCCAATTTTCTGTAATACATTTTCTTACAGACCAGAGTCACTCCTTCCAAGTGGTTCAGACCTCGACAAGTCCATTCTGGATGGCGAAGCGGGTCAACTCGGTATTGTTCCTAAGATTGAGCTTTTTGAGCAAACGAAAACGATAGGTGTCTGCTGTTTTCACACTGATGTTGTACGCCTCGGCAATCTCCCGCGTCGTCAGCCCCATGGCCAGGCGCTGCAGCACCTGAATCTCCCGGTTGGACAAGGAATCCAACAGAGTCCTCCCGGGAACACCCTTCGCCATATGCAAGGCCAGTGCTTCTGCGGCCGAACCGTTGATGTATCGGCCACCGCTATGAACCTTCCGGATGGCATTCACCAGCTGTTCCGGCGCGGATCGTTTGGTGATATATCCGTTGGCTCCCGAGGCAAAGACCCGGATGACATACTGGTCTTCTTCATGCATGGTCAGAACAAGAATAGGCAGCTTGGGGTGTGTGGAGCGGACTCGACTGATGAACTCGAGCCCATCCAAGCCGGGCATTGAAATATCGATAACGGCCACGTCGGGAACCGCCTTATGGACTTCGCGAATGGCCTCTTGTCCATCCGATGCCTCCGCCACCACGGTCATGTCACCGCTTTCTTCAATGATGCGGCGAAGTCCGGCTCGCACGATGCTGTGGTCATCTGCCAAGAGTACCTTTATCATCCCAATGCTCCCATCTTGCCGGAGACAGGGAGTCTGCAATAGACTTGGGTTCCCTTTCCCGGCTGGGATTGAATTTCCAGCGTGCCTCCGGCAAGATTGGCACGTTCTCGCATTCCGGCAACACCCAAACGGTCGGACTCTGAGAGCTCAACGTTATTGAAACCGCGCCCATTGTCCACTACCGTCAATTCCAACAGGTCGCCCTGTGCTTGCAAACTGATTTCCACGTGAGTGGCGGAGGAATGACGCACCACGTTGGTCAGAGCTTCCTGGGCGATGCGATAGGCTGCCGTAGCCACAATTTCGTTCACCTTGGGAACGTTTTGATGATTGAGAATGAAAGCAATCCCCGAACGCTTTTCGAGTTCCACCGTGTACCATTCCAGAGCAGGGATCAGCCCCAAATCATCCAGCACGCTCGGACGTAGCCGCAGGGCAATACTGCGGACTTCATCGATGGTCTTATCGATCAGTTCGCGCATTGTCAATGCATGGTTGGCAGCCTTTGAATCAGTGTCCTTCAGATGGTTCAATATCCACACCGTGTCCATACGCAACGCCGTCAGCACCTGCCCCAGTTCGTCATGCAGCTCCCGGGCGATGGCGGCGCGTTCTTTTTCCTGGCTGGCCATAATGCTGCCGGAAAGGCGCCTCAGTTGATTTTGAGCCTTCTTTAACTCGGTTATGTCGGTGCATATGCCGCAAACACCGGAGGCCGCCCCATGTTCATCATACAAGGGGAACTTCACTGAAAGATAGGTATGTACCCCATCATGGTGCGGGATACGCTCTTCGATTTGGCAGGAACGACCTTCGACCAGAACTTGCAGATCGTTTGCTCGAAACTGGTCGGCAAACTCCTTCGGGAAGATGTCATGATCAGATTTTCCCTGGATATGATCGTTGCTTATCCCAAAAAGTTCTTCATAGCGTGAATTGACGAGGGTGTAATGGCCGTCTGTGTCTTTGATGGAAACGACGGCCGGCGTATATTCAAGGATACCCGTGATCTCTCTGGTCCTGGCCTTCACCTGGCGCTCAAGGTCTTTGGAATAGTGGCTCAACTCATCTCTCGCCCGCTTTAGCTCCACCTCGGCCCGCTTTCGTTCGGAGAGGTCCCTGGCGACGCAGACACTGCCGATGGTCCTGGCATGATCATCTTTTAACAAGCTGATGGAGATATCCATCGGCACAATGCTCCCATCGCGCTTTTTCATCAGGATTTCATATTCTCTCACCACGCCGTCACTGCGGAGCCTGCCAAGCATCCTGTCCAACTCTATCGGGTCGGCGTAAAGCTCGAATGCCGACTTGCCAGCCAAGTCATCGGAATGGTAACCAAATACTTCGCCTGCGCGTCTATTCCAGAGGATGAATCGGCCCTGTTGATCCACGATACCGATAGCATCAACGGAGTTCTCGATGACGTTCTCAAGATACTCCTTTGTCCTTTTGAGTTCTTCTTCCGCTCGCTTGCGTTCTTCGATTTCCCGTTTCAACTGATAGTTTGTCTGCCCCAGTTCTCTGGCACGTTCCTCAATACGCCGCTCCAGTTCGTCATGCGCTCTCTGGAGAGCCGCCTCTGAACGCTTTCGCCCGGTGACATCGCGTACGATCTCCAGAACCTGGTCCTTCTCATTTACCGTGAATGGTATCAGATTCACCTCAACCCAAATCTCGGAGCCATCTTTCTTGCGCATGCGGCATTCAGGAAGGGAAGCGCCCCACTGGCGAAACATCCCTGCTTGATCCAAGGCGTCTTTAGGGTCTCCGGGAAACCACAGCGGCCATACGTCGGATTGCAGGATCTCTTCACGGGTGTATCCCGTGATCAAACAAGCGGCCTCATTCACGTCCACATGACGACCCTGCATGTCGAGAATGAACATCCCGCTTTTGGCATTTTGGAAAATGGTACGAAGGGGTTCTTCACGTTTCTGCATGGGTTCGAGGATCTGACCGGGCTCGGGTCGCTTCCCCTCGAATTCACTGAGACGCAGGCGCAGGCGAGCCAATTCCTCCTGTAACTGTTGCTTTGTCATGGATCGATCCTTCACAGGCTCATACCCCGAATTCGACAAACCCTTGGGCTGGGATTGCAGTCAAATCCAAAAAGCGAATGCGGGCGCCATGTCAGAGCGCAGCCGCAGGAATCTCCCCGGTAAAGACTATTCCGGCCCAACTATAGCTCCTGAGAGGCACGGTGAACATTCGGTAGAATCTGATTCTGTTGTCAGAGTTTTTCTATTTTTCCGTCAGGCGTTTTCTTACAGCTCTTGCGCAAGATCTCTTTAAAGCGTTGATGGAATCAAGGAATGGGGAGATACGCGGGGGGAGGAGACAACACCAATAACATCTGCACCGTCAATCCACCAACCGTCGTCCCGCCAACGACCGCTGGATGGTGACCTGGTCCACATATTTGACATCGCCTCCCATGGGGATGCCAAAGCCAATTCGCGAGACCTTCACCGATCGGTCGTGGAGCAGTTTCCTCAGGTAATGGGCGGTGGCCTCGCCTTCACTACTGGGATTGGTAGCCAGGATAACCTCCAGGATGCCTTCCGGTTCCAGGCGTTGCAGGAGTTCCTTGATGCGCAGATGGTCGGGCCCAACGCCGTCGAGCGGCGCAAGCACCCCTTGGAGAACGTGGTAACGACCCTGGAAAGCACCCGCCTGTTCGATGGCCACCAGGTCGGCGGTGCTTTCCACCACGCACAGGACTCCGTTAGCCCTGGACGGATCGGTACAGATATTGCAGGTATCGCTATCAGTGAAATGGTAACAGCGCGCGCAGGTCCTGATCTGGGTCTTGATCTGCTTGAGGGACTCCGCCAGGGAATCCACATCCTCTCGGGACGCCCGCAACAGGTACATGGCAATGCGGGTAGCACTTTTTTCGCCCAGTCCAGGCAGTTTGGCCAACTTGCGAATGAGCTTTTCCAGCGGCGGTGGGTGCGCTTTCATGGAGACGATCAATCCCTTCACGATGAGATCATGCTTCGTTGGCCATGGCTAGTGTCAGCGGCAACATGTTGCCAGCTTGCGCGGCCCTTATCGAATATCAGAACAGGCCGGGGATCTTCAAACCCGGGATATTCAAGCCTCCAGCGATTTTGCCCATCTCCGCGGCCGCCATCTCCTGGGACTTGCGCAGCGCATCGTTGACCGCAGCCACGACCAGATCCTCCAACATCTCCACATCATTGGGTTCCACCACCTGGGGATCAATCTTGATGCTCAGCAACTCCTGACGGCCGTTCATCACCGCCACCACCATGCCGCCACCGGCTGAGGCCTCGATCTGCTTGAACGCCAACTCTTCCTGCATCTTAGCCATTTTATCCTGCAGCGCCTTGACTTGCTGCATGGGGTTCATTCCCTTCAACATGCTGTTTTCCTCCTTGTGTGTGTTTAAGAACTTGCTGGCACTGGCTCGCCAGTTGGTTGACGCCCATAGGCCGACGCGGGAATGCTACGGAGCCTTTCTTGAAGGGCTCTGTAACAACCTCACGACTTTGGTCAAATCATTCTGCCTCGCTTTGCTCGTCTGAGTCCGGAGGGGTTTCGCTGAGGCTTGCCTGCCGTTTTCGAGCCGCGGGTTTGAGACGCCGAATGTCGATCAATTCGCCCCCAAGAATTTCCAGTGCCTGCTGCACGATGGGGTGTTCCATCACTTTGATGTGCGACTTGGCCCTGGTGGACTGGGACTTCGCTCCGGGTGCATGCCCCGCAGCCGGTTGCTGCAGGGTGCAGATCTGCCAGGTGAGGCTCAGGCCGAAAAAGGTTCGTGCGGCATCCGTCAAGCGCTCCAGAGTTTTGGTTTCCTTGAGAAAGTCCTCATAGATGGGGGCTGCGTGCAGTTCGAGGCACAAGTTCTGGTCCGCACTTGCCACTGCCTGACTTTGCCCCAACTTGGCCGCCAGCATTGGATCGCGATCAGTCAGCCACCGCAGGAACTTCGACCAGTGGCCAGCGGCTTCGGCAGCACTCCCACAGGAGAGTCCGCCTCCGGAGGCCGTGCTGAGCTTCGATTTTGCCGGCGCGGCGGCATCCATGGCCGGTGCTTCCAACGCAGCGGCCGGCCTGGTCTCACCTGTCACCGCACCGGTTCCGGCAACATCCGCCCGATAGCGCCTCTGCACCGCATCAACGCTCGCCAATGGGTCTTGCTGACCGTCGCTACCCCGGTCAAGACGGCTCTCCAGGGCTGCCAGCTGCCCCATGATCCCCTGCAAGGATTCCAGCCGGGGAAGCTGGGTCAGGCGCAGCAGCAGCATCTCCAGGGCCATGCGCGGCAGCGTCGAGCGGCGCAGGTCTTCCTCGCCCTTAAGAATCATCTGGAAATAGAGCTGCAGGCTCTCCGTGCTGGTTTGCGCCAGGTCCTGTTCCAGCGTCTTCACTTCTTCCGCCGGCAAATCCAGATAGGCCGCCAGCCGCCTCCCCCACCACCGACAAATAGGCCAGGTTCCGGAAATACTCGCACAGTTGATGGCAGAACCGTTTGATATCGATGCCCCGCTGGTAGAGATCGGCCACCACTTCGAGGCAACTCTGCGGATCGCCGGCGAGGATCGCTCGCCCGACGCGCTGGACACTCTGCCGATCGATCACCCCCAGCAGGTCCAGGACTTCAACGTCCACCTGACCATCGACGCTGAAGGCCAGCACCTGTTCCAGCAGACTCTGGGCGTCCCGCATGCTGCCTTCGGCTTCGCGGGCAATGGCGTAAAGAACCGTTTCCTGTAGCTGCAGCTGCTCTTGGCGGGCAATATTCTCGAGGTGCGCCACAATCTGACCGGTGGCGATGCGACGAAAATCGAACCGCTGGCAGCGGCTCAAGATGGTCGCCGGGATCTTGTGGGGTTCGGTGGTGGCAAAGATAAAGACGATGTGTTCGGGTGGTTCTTCGAGGGTTTTCAGCAGAGCATTGAAAGCCTGCGGTGCTAAGCATGTGGACTTCATCGATGATGTAGATCTTGTAGCGGCTTTTGGCGGGTCGATAGCGGATGGTTTCACGCAGTTCACGGATGTTGTCGACACCGGTGTTGGAAGCGCCGTCGATTTCCAGAACATCCACGGCATTGCCCTGGGTGATTTCCCGACAGTTGGAGCAGACATTGCACGGATGTGCACTCAAACCCTGCTCGCAGTTGAGAGCCTTGGCGAAGATGCGCGCCACCGAGGTCTTGCCCACCCCGCGAGCGCCGGTGAACAGATAGGCATGAGCCACCCGGCGGGACTCGATGGCGTTTTGCAGCGTCTGGGAGACGTGGGGCTGACCGATGATCTCAGCAAACGTCTGCGGCCGCCATTTGCGCGCTAGTACCAGGTAGGACATGGATTCAACTACAATGATTCATGAGGGGTACCGGGGTGAACGCTGGCCACCCCGACAAACACATGGTCACACCAAGAAGGGTGTTCGGGGGTGGCTGAGTAAGAGTAAAAAAATGGCGGAGAGAGAGGGATTCGAACCCTCGGTACACCTTTTGGGCGTACACACGATTTCCAGTCGTGCTCCTTCAGCCAGCTCGGACATCTCTCCGCAACACATCAGCTAGTCTGATCCAGCTATAATCAAAGCTTCTCACTAAACATCTACAATCGGCGCAGAACCCGCATGACCCCCAAACTCATCCCGATCTTGGCAGCCTGGCGGAGAGGGTGGGATTCGAACCCACGTGCCCTGCTCTTCACAGGACAAGTCGATTTCGAGTCGACCCCGTTACGGCCTCTTCGGTACCTCTCCGCTTGTCAGATTTCCTGCCGCGCGGCGCTCGCGAAAAAACCGCTGCAGCAATTGGCGGCACTCTTCCGCTCGAACCCCGCCAATCACCTCAATACTATGATTGAACTGGGCCACCGCGCTCAAGTCCAACACCGTCCCGGCAGCGCCGGCCCTGGCATCCTTGGCGCCGAAAACCAGGAGACTCACCCGTGCGTGCAGCAGCGCTCCCATACACATCGAACACGGCTCCAGCGTGGCGTAGCAGATGGTACCCGGGAGCCGATAATTTTGCAAGGCCTTTGCCGCTTCCCTGAGCACCAGGATCTCGGCATGCGCCGTGGGGTCACTGCGGCTGATGGGTGCGTTGCGAGCTCTCGCCAGCACCTCGCCACCGGCATCAAGCAGCACCGCCCCTACCGGCACTTCCTGCGCCCGGTAGGCAGCTTCGGCTTCCGCCAGCGCCATTCCCATGAAGGTATGGTGGTCCAGCCAGTCCATGATTACTATTCCAAAGAGCCTTCCAGCGTGTGACTGGGATGGCTAAGGGTCACTGCACATATCACAAAGGACATTGGCTGAAAAGTGCGTTCTTCGAAGATTTATTGGCTGAACGCGCGAAAAAATATGACCATTTTGCCTGATTGGATCAGCACTGGCAGATTTTTGTTTGCTTTTTTCGTTGGTTTTGCTTTGACTCCAATCGACAAATTGGGTTTTATTGGGGAGAATTATGGAATGGCAGGTGTGCGTCGAAAACCGGCGATTCGTTCCTGTGGCCGGCTTGAAACAGGTCTATGAGCCGGTACATGCAAGTTCTGGTAAGGCCGCCAAGCATCCCTGCCCGGACTGTCATTGCTGTCAGTTCTGCAGCGATTCGCGATGTAACGCGTGCCGTAGCTGCGAGCAAACAACCTGGCCGAATGGTCGGCCAAAGATGAGTATTCGCGAACAGATCGCTCTCTATGAACAGATCAATCAGTGCGATCGCGACTCAGAAATATATCCATAAAAGACTGGAAAAGGCTGGCCAGGATTGCTGTTGACCCATTGACCACAATTTGGAGATGCTGGAACGTGATGAACCGAAGACACAGCTTACGGATCACCCCCAAACACCATCTGATCCCTGCTCTCATAATCTTCCTGATGGCCGTGGGTGCCAGTGGACTAATTCTTGTCCCTCAACACAGCGTTTGGGCTGCCGACGACTGCGCGCAACGCTGCTGGGAGCAGTTGTCTCAGGATGCCTGGAAGTATTGGCCCAAATTGGCTGACCGCACTCCGGTTACTCTTGCGCACCCTGGGGCAGCAGCCAATGTTGCCGCGCAACAGGCGCCGGCAAATTCGGGCCTGCCCCCGGCGGCGGGTTCGCCCGCCAATGCTCCCTCAGCCTCTAATGCGACCTCATCACCGCCACCAGCGGCAGCTCCCGTTTCACCCTGGGAATCGCCAGCGCGTGAAGCTTTGCTGCAGATCCTTCTGACTGACAGTGATCGGGAAACGATCATCGAAGCATACCAGAATCATCGTTGGGAGCCTTTATTCGTCGGTTCAGGTTTTCAGTTGACTGCGGACGGCAGCCAGTTGTTGGCCAGGTTGGAAGACGTGGAAGCTGATGCCATCGATCCTCAACCCTATCAACTGGGCCAGTTGCGTGACGACATCAAGACCCTGGAGCAGCTGCGGCTGGGATCGGCCGAGACAGTGAAGACATCCATGGGAGAACTGATCCATAAAATGCGGTCCAAAGCCCCGGAATCCGGTTCCGTGGCCGGCTGTGAACCACCGGATGTGCGGCGCCTGCTGGAGTCCGCCCTGGCATCTTCCGATCCCTCGATTCACAAGTCCGCCAAGGAATTCCAAGCCGCCCTTCGGACTTGGTATGGAAAACTCGCCAGTCAGGCAGCTGCCGTCGATGTGCAGCTGGCTTCCGGGCTGCTGCGGTTTGCCCGCGACATGCAGCGTTTCTCCAAAGATCGCCTGCTGCTGGGAATGAATGGCAAGGGTTCCATGAACGAACTGCTCAAATCATTGGAACCGACCTCCCCCCATTATCAGGCGCTGCGTCGCGGGTATCTCACCTACCGCAACCTGGCACGCCGCAGTCAGCAAAAGGTCGTTAATGCGGCCACCAGCATTCGACCGGGAACCCGTGGCCCGGTGGTGCGCACGCTACAAGAACGGCTTCACGAAGAGGGCTTCTACTCAGGTGAATTCAATGGAGTCTACGATGCCGCCACGGTGGAAGCGGTCAAACGTTTCCAGACGCAGCACCTCCAAGACGGTGACGGCGTGCTCGGCAAGAAGACCGTGGAATGGCTCAATGTTTCCTATGAGAAAAAGGCCCGGATGATTGCACAGAGTCTGGAAGCCACACGGAAGAGTGAAACGCGCAAGTATGACCGTGTTGTTCGGATCAACATCCCCCAGTTTGTTTTGGAGTATGTCAAGAATGGCAGGGTTGAAGCCACCCACCGTGTGATTGTGGGCAAATCCAGCGGCAAACGGGTGAAGATGCAGGGGCGATTGATCGGTGAGAATCAAACCCCAACCCTGGTCAGCAATATCCAGCAACTGGTTTTCAATCCGCGCTGGTATGTATCCGACCGGATCAGCCTCGAACTGGACGTTGAAGCGGGTGCCGACTCCAGTTATTTCGACCGACTCGGTTATGTCAAAATGGGTTCCAGTTATCCCTGGGGGTCACCGCGTCTTTACCAGCGCCCCGGGCCCGGCAATCCACTGGGGCGGGTCAAGTTCGAATTCCCCAACGCCTACGCCGTATTTTTGCACGATACCCCCAAGAAGAGCTTGTTTCAGCGGTCGCGACGCGACTTCTCCCATGGCTGCATGCGTTTAGAACGTGCGGTGGATTTCGCCCGAATTCTGTTACGCGACGATGACAATCCCCTCGCCGACAAAGCCGACGCCTATTTGTCGGACTACCAATCCAAGCATGTCAATCTGCTGCACCCGGTACCCATCGTCGTCGAATACGCCACAGCGTCCAGCGATGGTGGCGGTGACGTGGTCTTCTGTGGGGACCTGTACAGCTGGTTCCAAAACCTGGGCTGAACGAAATCATTTGACAACCTTTTGCTTTTCAAGTAGAAAGGTGCCAAGATTTAGAGGTTTTTGCCTAAATTGTTCGTGAAAATAGTGGCCTACGCGGCTGTTCTGTTACTCAAAAGGATTGAGGAGGAAAGATGGCGCAAAAAAACAGGTCTGCTATTCGGCTGACGTTTGTATGCACCTCTTTAACCGTCCTGTCGTTACTCGTTCCATCACTTACCCCTGACTCCGCCCATGCCCTGACCGCATCCATAGGGCAACCTTATCGTGGCCATTTGGTCAATGGTGTGCCATTCCCCCGCCAGTTTCGCGGCTACTATGTGCGTGACGAAAACCACAGCTACGGTACCCCGGAACTCATTGGTGCTGTCCTTGACGCCGTTGAAAAGGTCCATGTCAAGTATCCGGACGCCGCTGACCTTTTCATCGGCGATATATCGGGACCGCAAGGCGGGCGTTTGCGGCATCACCGTTCCCACGAAAACGGCCGCGACATCGACCTCGGAATGTATGCCAAGGACAACGTCCAGATCAAAGGTTTTGCCTGCATGACCGAGGACAATCTGGACGTAGCGAAGACCTGGGAGCTGATTGACAATCTCCTGAGGAGCCGGAGGATTCAGTACATCTTCCTGGACAACAGCATTCAGAGGCTCCTCTATCACTACGCTCTCAGCCAGGGCAATGACCAGGCGTACCTAGACCGCTTGTTCGGCGTGGCCGGCAACCAGAATGCACGAACCGTGATCCAGCACATGCGCGGGCATCGCGATCACATCCATGTGCGCTTCTATGCCCCCTGGTCCACACTCGCCGGCCAACTCGCTTCGCTTTCCGAAAAACAGCGCGACATTATCGAACTGGCCCAGGGAGCCTATCTGCCCAAGAAGGTGAACTACTACGTTCAGGGCGGCGAATCGGGACTAACCGACTTGGCTGCCAGCTTCGGCGTCACCACTCGCGATCTTTGCCGCTGGAACCAGTTGCGCGGCAACGAGATCCTCAGCCCCGGAAGCTGTCTGGTGTTCTACAAGCGCGGCTTTGAAGTGGAACCGGTGCGCTTGGCGCAGTCACTCCAGCCCAACACCGGGCTGGAATTGCCGGTTGCTACCGCGGCCCAGCGCAGCAGCTCAACGCCGGTACAGCTGGCGGCCCTTCAGGAGGAATTGGGTGAAGCCGTAACCGACGTCGAGGATCGCCCGGCCAAGCTGGCGCTGGTGGATCGGCGGACAGCACCCAAGCCCAAGGTCTCATCCCATGCGGTTCGCAAAGGGGATACCTTGGCCACTATCGCCAAGCAGAACAAGACTGATGTGGACACACTGTGCCGACTCAATGGTCTCAAGAAGACCTCAAAGTTGAGCCTCGGACAGAAGCTCAAGGTGCCCGGCAAAGACGCCGGGAATTCGCGTGACAGAGGCAAAGCTGTTGCCAGCAAGGGCACTGCCGGCAAACATGCGGTGGCCAAGACCGATCCCAAGAAACCCAGCAGTAAGACCGCCGACAAGAACAGCAAGGTAGCTGCTTCGCACAAGAGCAAGCAGACTCCGTCCACGGCCAAGGGTACGGCCCGCAAGCAACAGGCAGTGGCTAAGGGCAAACACACCCCGGCGGCAACGGCCAAGAGCGGAACCGGTAAGCAGCAGGCTATTGCCAAGGGAAAAGGCGTACAGACGGCATCCAGCAAGAACGCCAAGACCGACAAGAAGGTGGCAGCCAGCGCCAAGACCGCCGCCAGCAAAAAGGCGGACAAATCCAAGGGCAAGACTCAGTCGGCGTCGGCCAAGGCTTCGACGGTCAATTCCAAGAAGACCGACCAGCCCGCCAAGAAAGATGCCGGCAAATTGACCAGCAAAACCGCAGCTGTCGATAAAACCGGCAAGAAGCCAGCGTCTTCCACCGCCGTGGCTGCCAACAATCCCCCCAAGGGCAAGAAGCCGATGTGATGGGAACCTGAGCGATTAGCTCTTCCCTTTTCTGTCCAGTTCTGTTACAAGCACCAACTCCCGACGGGCACACATTTCGAGTGCCCGTTTTCTTTTCTCAAGCGAAGCGAATTGAAACGAATTGTGAGTGACGGTTTGGAAAGGGAGGGTTCCCGGTCCGGGTCTTCAACCGGTGTGAAGCTGGTTGGTCCGAACCCACCAAGGAACCGGACCACTCCAGACAGCGAGCAAGGATCATGAAGGACCAGGCAATGAACAACGATTTGACCCAACTGCGCAACATCGGCATCAGTGCCCACATCGATTCGGGCAAGACCACGCTCACCGAGCGAATCCTCTACTACACGCAGCGCATACATGCCATCCACGACGTCAAGGGCAAGGACGGTGTCGGGGCCAAGATGGATTCCATGGAGCTGGAGAAGGAACGAGGCATCACCATCCAGTCGGCAGCGACGCACTGTGAATGGAAGGATTATGCCATCAACATCATTGACACTCCTGGGCACGTGGATTTCACCATCGAGGTGGAACGAGCGTTGCGAGTTCTAGATGGTGCCATTCTGGTTTTGTGCGGGGTCGGCGGAGTTCAGTCGCAATCGATTACCGTGGACCGCCAGATGGTTCGCTATAAGGTGCCGCGGATTGCCTTCATCAACAAGTGCGACCGTTCCGGCGCCGATCCTCTGCGCGTCGCCCGTCAGCTCCGTGACCGCCTGAATCACAACGCGGTCATGCTGCAACTGCCGCTGGGGCTGGAAGCCGATCATCAGGGAATCATCGACCTGATCACCATGAAGACCATCACCTTTGAGGGTTCCCACGGGGAAACCCTGGTAGAGGGCGAAATCCCCGCTGGCCTGCGCGATCTGGCGCGCGAAAAACGCGACGAAATGCTGGATGCGGTGTCGCTTTTCTCGGACGAACTCACCGAAGCCATCCTTGATGAACAAGTCAGCGAGGACCTGATTCACGATGCCATCCGACGCGGGACCCTATCCCTGCGACTCACCCCCGTTTTGATCGGTTCCGCCTACAAAAACAAGGGGGTTCAATGCCTACTGGACGCTGTGGCGCGCTACCTGCCCGGCCCGGCCGATACCATCAACACCGCTTTGGACCTGGAACAAAACGAGCAAGAAGTGCAGCTCCAGTCGTCTCCCGATCAACCGCTGGTGATGCTGGCCTTCAAATTGGAAGTGAGCCGCTATGGTCAGCTCACCTATGTTCGTGTCTACCAGGGCCGCATTCTGAAGGGCGACACCATTGTCAACACCCGGACTGGCAAACGCACCAAAGTGGGGCGTCTGGTCCGCATGCATGCGGAGGAAATGGAAGAAATCGATAGCGCTGCTGCCGGTGACATTGTCGCCTTATTCGGCATCGACTGCTCCTCCGGTGACACCTTCACCGACGGCAAGGTGGAGTACGCCATGACGTCCATGCATGTGCCCGCGCCGGTCATCTCTTTGTCGCTAAAACCCAAGGACAAGAAGGCCGAGATGCACGTGAGCAAGGCTCTCGGCCGCTTTACCAAGGAAGATCCGACCTTCAAGACCTACCAGGACCAGGAAACCAGCGAGACCATTATTTGTGGCATGGGTGAACTCCATCTGGATGTCTATGTGGAGCGGATGCGGCGCGAATACGGTGCTGAGGTCGAAACCGGCATGCCTAAGGTGGCCTACCGCGAAACCATAACCAACCGGGCCAATTTCAACTACACCCACAAGAAACAGACCGGCGGTGCTGGCCAGTTTGGCCGTGTGGCGGGATTTCTGGAACCGAACCTGGAAGGCGATTATCTGTTCGTGAACAAGATTGTGGGTGGAGCCATCCCCACTGAATACATCCCTTCTTGCGACAAGGGTTTTCAGAGTTGTCTGCCTAAGGGCAGCCTTGCCGGTTTTCCCATCGTTGGGGTGCAGGTCACCATCAACGACGGCCAATCGCATTCGGTGGATTCCTCCGACCTCGCCTTCCAGCAGGCCGCCATCGGGGCCTTTCGCGAAGCCTACGGCAAGGCCGCACCGATCCTCATGGAACCGGTGATGCGCGTGGTAGTGGAAACCCCCTCAGAATTTCAAGGGGTGGCACTCGGCACTCTCAATCAGCGCCGTGGCATGATCAGTTCCACCTCCGAAGACGGCACATTTTCCACCATCGAAGCGGAAGTCCCACTGGCCGAGATGTTCGGCTATTCCACCGTGCTGCGTTCCGCCACCCAGGGAAAAGCGGAATTCACCATGGAGTTCCAGCGTTACAATCCTGTACCCAAGGGGATCGCCGAGGAAATCATCAAAAAACAGCTGGAAGAACAGAAACATAAGAAATAATCTCGCCCGCAAGGGTTGAAGCGTGAAACCCGTACTGCTCCATTGTGGTATGGAACATTGCTATATTGATGTACAATAAAGGGACGGCAAACGCCCCATACGCCGAACGCGGAAACGGCAAAGGGGTACCGCCACTTGGTCCTAGTTAAGGAGTAGCATCGATGGATTCCATGGATCACAGCACCAACCAGGTTGCAGGCATCGTCAAGACGACCCTGGGGACCGGCCTCGCACCCGGTGAACTGGGGGTCTTGATGGCCAGTGCAGGCAGCGGCAAAACAGCCTGTCTCACACTCATCGCCATCGAACAGCTCATTCAGGATTCTTCGGTGCTGCATGTCTGCATCGACGAAAAGGTGGAATCGGTCAAGGTATGGTACCACGAACTCGTTAAGAACCAATGTGCCTTAACACCTTCCAGCGACTATAAGAAATGTCTCCAGCGGCTGGAACCATTGCGCTTCATTTTCGCCTTCCTGCATGACACCTTTTCCCCGGAAAAACTGGCGCAAAGCATCGACAACCTAAAGGGACAGGCCGCATTCCATCCATCCTTGGTGGTGATCGACGGTTTGAATTTCGACCAGGTTGCGCGCCCCACCTTGGAAGCACTCCAAGAGCTGGCCCAGAAGCTGGGACTGCCGATGTGGTTTTCGGCCCGGACTCACCGCCACATCACCAGTACCAACGAGCACGGCGTTCCCTATCCCTGTGACACCCTGGACGATCTGTTCCAGGCAATCATCCTTCTGGAATCGGGTACCGATGAAACGCGGCTGGTTGTTTTGAAACACCGGGACCAGTACCGACCAGCTTATGCTCCTGTGGCTCTAAGTTCCCAAACGTTTGCTATCAAATCCCGCTGAAGGTTGCTTGCAACCAGGATGGCCATCGCCGGTTGCGCCGCAGGCAGCATTTTCGGATACCTTTTCTGTGTCGGTTTACAAAGCGGCGAACCTGCCACAGCGGGGCCGCTCTTTGCTGTTTGTCCTTCAATAGGCTCTGGATCTCCAATACCTTCAGTTTGCCCCGGGGGTGCAGTATGGAAGATGACCTGATTCTGGCATTGACCCGTGAAGTTAAAGAAGAAGTCATTCAGAATTATCTGACGGAGCGGCGCATCATCGAAGCCCAAGTCGAAGAAATAATGGCGCATGCCCAAGCGGTTCGTGATCATGCCGCCCAGTCGGGCTTGCGACTGACCCGTATGGGCTTTTTGATGATCAGCCCGGAAATGCTCCAACACTTGAAGGGGCTGTTGAAGATCGAAGACGCCTATTGGATCGAACACCTGGAAAAGAGTTTCAACCGTGGGGTTCGATTCATTCGGGTGCGGGCATTTCGAGAACGGATCAAATTCCGCAAATTGATCCTGGAAGCGTACCATCGCCTCTGTGAGTGGATGAAGAAATACCACCAGGCCTACCAAGAATTTGAAGCGGAATGCCGAGCGGTTAACATCAATATCGAAAAGTTCCACAGCAACTTTGATCTTCTGTCCATCCTCAGTTTCTTGCGCGGCCTAGACACCTCAGCCTTGGAAAGAAAGCACTTTATGGGAGAGAACTTCACTCCCGAGGAAATGGCATCGGTGGACCTCAAGCTGTATATCCCTCTGGTGGACCTGGGCAAACTCGATGTGCCTGTCCCCCCGACGCTGCCGAGTGAGGAAGCCATTGAAGATGCTTTGTCGGCCCTCGCCAACGAAATCTATAATAAGCACCAAAACCAAGCCAGGTGCCTCATCATGTAAACCGTCCGGCCCGGCTTCCAGGTGACCGACACATCCTTCATTCCCAACAAAGGTCCCTAAGGGGGCATTCAACCGTGGTTCCATCGCTTTCCTCCGACGCAGTGTTCTTCGGTTTCCTGGCGGCAAGCCTTCTAATAGGCCTGCTCGTCGGCTGGGGAATGGCTTGGTGGCGATGGCAGCAGCGGCTGAACTCCGTCCACCAGCAAGTGCAAGCGGAGCGCGATGGGCTGGGCAGAGAACTGGAAGAACTGGGACGGCAGCTTCACGATCATCGAACGGTCACCGACCAACTTAGGGCCGAGCAGACGCAGGTCCAACAGGCCCTGCTGGGCGAAACCGAAAGACGCGCCACCTTGGCCGCCCAGGCCCAGCGCGTCCCCGTCCTGGAAAGCGTTTTAGCCCATGCGCAAGAGCAACTGGCTGGCCTCCAGCAAGAGCTGAACCAATCCCGGATTCAGTCGGCGCAGCTACAAACCGAACTGTTCAAAGAACGGGAGAACACCGCCGAGAAGCTTGCAGCCATTCAGAACGCTGGGGTCGAACTCAAACAGGCCTTTCAAGCACTTGCCGGGGAAGCCTTGAAGGACAACTCCGAGCTTTTCCTTCAGGTGGCCACACGCACCCTGGAGCGTTATCAGGTGCAGGCCGGCAGCGATTTGGAACAACGCCGACAGGCCGTTGAAGAACTGGTCAAACCGCTGAGTCAAACGCTGGCTGCTTACAACCAAGAATTACGCGCCATGGAGCAGTCCAGGGAGAACGCCTACGCCCGCCTCTCACAACAAGTGGAAAGTCTCAGCACTGCCCAGATGAGCCTGATCGGTGAAACCGGAAAGCTGGTCAAGGCGCTGCGCCTGCCTCAGGTACGTGGCCGCTGGGGGGAGATGACTTTGCGCCGGGTGGCTGAGCTAGCGGGGATGAGCCCTCACTGCGATTTTGTCGAACAGCCACAGGTGGGAGGTGATGGCAGCGAAGCCCGCCTGCGCCCTGACCTCATCGTCCATCTTCCCGGGGGGAAACTTCTGGTGATCGACGCCAAAGCGCCGCTGCAATCCTACCTGGATGCGCTGGAAGCCGGCAGCGATGAAGAGCGCCAGCGTCATCTGCAGTCCCACGCCCGCCACATCCGCACCCACATGCAGCAGCTTGCGGCCAAGAGCTACTGGGACCAGTTTGCGCAAACACCCGAATTCGTCGTGCTGTTTATCCCGGGCGAGACCTTCTTCGGGGCGGCACTCGAACAGGATCCAGAGCTGATCGCCATCGGCGCTGGCCAACGCGTCATTCTGGCCACCCCCACCACTCTCATTGCCCTGCTTAGGGCCGTGGCCTACGGCTGGCAGCAGCAGAACCTGACTGAAAACGCGCTGGCTATCAGCCGTCTGGGGAAGGAACTCTACGAACGCTTGGCCACCATGACCACACACTTCCAGGAACTGGGGCGCAGCCTGCAACGCAGCGTCAGTCACTACAACCGCGCCCGCGGAGCATTGGAAAGTCGCGTGCTGGTAACCGCCAGGAAGTTCCAGGAGTTGGGCGTTTCGCCCAAACAGGAAATTGCGCTGGTGGAAGGCATAGAAATACAGGTCCGAGGTGAGGAAGGAAAGGATGCAGGCGGACCGGAAGGGAATGCGGGGAAGGGGGATGGTGGTACGTCGTGAGAATCAAGGAACTGTCGAAAGATAACCATTGCAGACGTTGCGTTTCATGGCATTCAACGCAACCTACAGTAGGTCGCGTTGAATGCCATGAAACGCGACACAAAAAACTGCAAATGTTACGGCGAGCCGGTACGGCCTGCGGCGCAACCACCTGCACCGTCGCCGGAGGCTCAGGAGCTACAATTCGCCGTGAAGCCGGCTGCGCCGTTAGCTTCATCGCGCAATCAGGCCACACCACGCCGTCGTGCGAGCAACCAGGCGGCGGCAGCGCCGCCCATTAGCCCGAAGAGATGGCCTTCCCAGGAGATACCGCGATGCATCGGCAGGATGCCGAAGAGCATAGATCCCCACAGAACGAAGACGAGCATGGACACGACGAGTGATCCAAACCGGCGTTCGAACCAACCTGAGAACAACAGGTAGCCGAAATAGGCGAAGATGATTCCACTGGCTCCAATGTGAAGCACCGGACGGCCGAAGAGCCAAATGCCGAACCCACTGGCGAGCGCTCCGATTCCGGTCACGACCCAGAAGTGGGTCTCCCGACGCAGGATAACAAGACCGCCGAAAACAAGAATGCCGGTGGTGTTCCCTATCAGATGGAAGATGCCCCCGTGTAGGAAAGGCGAGCAGAAGATGCCCAGAAGGCCGTGTACCGTGCGCGGCCGAATGCCGAGCGCCTGCAGCCGACCACCGAAGGCCAATGTGTCGAGGACGGCGATGAGCCAGATTGCCGCGATGAAGAAGACAACGGTCCGTGCTGAGCGGCTCAGGTCGCCGACCAGGGCCGTCTTTTCCTCAATGGCGGCGGCGAAGAGCTTCTTTTTGGCAGGGAACACCACGATAGCAGTCTCCAAAACAGGTTATTGGTTCAGTTGGTGGTTCGCAAGATGTGCCCCAAATGGGCTTGTTCGACGACCCCATCCATGAACTGGAACAGGGTGCACTGCGTTTGGTGCTGCGTCGCGGACGAGGCAACAGACCGAAAGGTGCAACATCGTTGCGAAGACAATTTGTGTAGGCTAAAGGAACGTGTCGACAAGCGCAACGAGTTTGTTCTGGAATCCAAGAAAGCTGACCCCCGAGCCGGATTGCGAGCACAGTCATATGTGAATCTATGGCCTTTTTTGGGGGGAGGAAGCTCAACCAGAAGCCCACAGGAGAGTCCTGGCGAGCATTGACCGGATAGGGGCATGATCTGACGGCTACTCGCTCTCAGAATTGGGGGCATCGTGGTTACTCAGACGGACATGCTCCAGAAAGGCCATGCACAACGGCGACAGCTGGCGGTGGCGGCGCTGCACCAGGTAGAATGGGCGCAGGAAACGAACCCCATCGAGCGCCACCGCTGCCAGGGTACCCCGCTCCAGGTCTTCCGCCACGGCCTGCTGAGAAATGATGGCTATACCGATGCGGGCTTTGACCCCTTGTCGCACCGCTTCGGTGCTGCCCATTTCGGCTACCACCTGGAGCCTTGTAGGATCAAAGCCGTGGCCTTCCAGAATTCGGTTCATCACCATCCGGGTACCGGAACCTCGCTCCCGCATAATAAAAGGTTCGTTGGCCAATTCCGCCAGTTCTACGTGTTTTCTGACGGTCCAAGGGTGTTCGGGATAGACCGTCAGCAGCAACTCATCAAAGGATAATTCGGTGGACTCCAGTCGCTGATTCTTCCAAAGGGACCCGATGAGCCCGGCCTCGAGGGTGCCAGCCAGGACCCCTTCAGCGATTTCAGCGGTATCGGCGATCTTGAGAGTAATCTGGATGGAGGGGTGCTTTGCCTTGAAGCTGCCGATGCAGCGCGGCAGGATGTAAGTTCCCGGAATGGTGCTGGCCCCCATGATGAGGTGTCCCGCCATGTTACCGCGGAATTGCTCGATAGCCTGCACGGCTTCCGCGCGCAGTCGAATGATGCTTTGCGCATAGCGGTAGAGAATTCGTCCGGCTGGCGTAGGCAGGACCTCGCGTCCCAGGCGATCCAATAATTTCTCTCCCAGGAGTTCTTCGAGGGAACGAATGTGCTCACTTACGGTGGGTTGGGAGAGCAGCACCACTTGCGCGGCCTTGGTGAAGCTTTTCAATTCCACCACTTTGCAAAACACTTCCAGCCGGTGAATATCGATGGCATCCTTTCCTGTTGGCATCGTCATTTGTCACCCCTTGGTCGGTAAAAGCACGGAATGCCAATTCCGTTGAGACTCGGCCACGATTTCGGTATCATGAGGCAATCTTTGTCAGGAGGCGCTTCGGCAAGTCCCGGCAGCACAGTTGGCTGGATTGCGAGGCGCCGGTGCCCGGCTGTCAAGGTGGCAGCCCATGGCAGTGACAACATCGTCAACCAATGTACCATTTGAATCCAACGAGGTCATCTCCCTATGCAGATCACTTGCCTTGGTGCTTCCGGACATGTGACCGGTTCCGCTTTTCTCCTCGAAAATGACAAAAAATACCTGGTGGATTGTGGCTTGTTCCAGGGCGGGCGTCAAATGGAAGCCTTGAATCGCCAGGACTGGGGGTTTCGTCCCGGCAATATCAGCGCTCTGTTTCTCACCCATGCCCATATCGATCACTGCGGCCGGATTCCCAAGCTGGTGAAGGATGGGTTTCGCGGTCGGATCTACGCCACTCGCGCCACCATGGAACTGTGCAAGATCCTGCTGTTGGATTCAGCCCACATCCAGGAGATGGAAGCCGAGTGGCAAACCCGTAAGAACCGCCGCGCTGGAGATCCCGGTGTGGAGCCGCTCTACACTGTGCCAGATGTCGAAGCCTGTTTGCCCCTGTTCCAGGTGGTCAACACCGGAGAGATTATACAGTTGGACCCGGAACTGCAGGTACGCTTTCGCAATGCCGGCCATATCCTGGGCTCGTCCATCCTTGAGATCTGGAGCGGCGCTATTCCCAATGCCCATAAGGTGGTCTATTCAGGGGACCTGGGACGCAAGGACCAGCTCATCGTCAAGGACCCGCATTCCGTCCTCAACGCCGACACCCTGTTCATCGAATCCACCTACGGCAACCGCAATCACCGATCCTTCGAAGAAAGCATCGATGAGCTCCGGGCTGCCATCCACTACAGCTACCAGCACAAGGAAAAGGTTATGATCCCGGCCTTCGCGGTGGAGCGTACCCAGGAAATCCTCTACATCCTGGGTGAGTTCTTTCGCAACGGGGAGATCCCGTCCATGCCAGTCTACCTGGACAGCCCGCTGGCCATCGCCGCCACCGAAATCTTCCGCAAAATGCAGGACCAATTCGATGAAGACACCATGGCCATTGTCAACAAGGGCAGCGATCCGTTCAATTTTCCGCAATTGATTTTTTCTCGGACGTCCCAGGAGTCGGTGGAGATCAATCATAAGCCGGGACCGGCCATTATCCTGGCCGGCAACGGGATGTGTACCGCCGGCCGTATTAAGCACCATCTCAAACACAATCTGTGGCGGCCGGGATCTTCGCTGGTGATCGTAGGGTTCCAAGCGGAGGGCACCCTGGGGCGCAAGATTGTGGATGGGGCGCAAATTGTACGGATTTTTGGCGAACCGATCGTGGTCAAGGCCAAAGTCCATACCATTGGCGGCTTTTCCGCCCACGCCGACCAGTCGGACCTGCTGACCTGGCTGAGCCATTTCGAGAACCCGAGGATGCGGGTCTTGGTGATCCACGGGGAGCGCAACACCAGCGAAGTATTTGCCAAGTTGGTGCGGGAACGCTTCGGCTTTGAAGCTTCGGTGCCCGGCTTGGGGGATGTCATCCCGCTGGCGGCACTAGCTCCCAAGGTGGCAGCAGCCCCCGCAGTCGAAATGGTGTGGCCGGACCAATTAAGTCGTTTTGCAGGCAAACTGGAGGCCATCAAGTCGCTCTGGGGCCAGACACCGGACACGATTCCTGCCGACCTGCTGCAAAAGCTGGCAGAACGCCTGGAACCGATAGGAGCAGAACTCGACCAGCTCTTGCAGGAAAGCCAAGAATCCAGCGGGGTTCGCTAGCGGCAGCCCCTGGGGGAAAGTGATTACGGATCGTGTTCGTTAGCTCACCCATCCGCGTGGGAATCCAGGCTAGTTCAGAACCGTGCTCACAATCTTATCTAAAATCCGTTTCGGCACCGGATAGGCATCCTTGACCAGGTAAAGGCTCAGAATTAGCGGGTCAAATTCGATGGCTTCGGCCACCTTTTGCACGGTCAAGCCCTTTTGTTCAATCTTCTCAATAATCTCAAGTTTTTGCGCATCCATGATCGCCTCCCAGGAAATTTGCGGTTAACCTTTAAACACCAAAAAACACCAACGAAATCCAGTATCTTATTACAGGACGCCCCGGACGGGCGCAAGGGTTTTTCAGCCGGAACCGGAGCACTGAAGGCTCGATAACGCTCCAGAGGGCTAATGGGCCAGGAACAGGGTTCTCGCGAAACCACATCCATCTCTGCCGTCTGCGGCACACCCTGCCCCAGACACAAGGTCTTTCGTCAGCTGCCAAAGAAGACTATAAAAGAACGGATGGTAGGATCGGTATCAAACCGACCCGCACAGTAGACTGAAGCTAGGTTGCCGCCCCTCTCACCAAGGAGACTGCCACCATGACTCTGCATCCCCTGGCCGGAAAACCGGCGCCACGGTCCCTTCTGGTCAACGTTCCCCGCTTGATGACCGCCTATTACACCAGGACTGCGGATGTGAACTTGACCGCCCAACAGGTAGCCTTTGGGACTTCCGGGCATCGCGGGACATCTTTTAAAAACAGTTTTAACCACGTCCACATCCTCGCCACGACCCAGGCCATCTGCGACTATCGCCGGGCCAACGGCATCACCGGGCCCCTGTTCCTGGGGATGGACACCCATGCGCTGTCTGAACCCGCCCATGCTACGGCCATTGAAGTGCTTGCAGCCAACGGGGTCGAAGTCCGTTTGGCAAGCAATGGCGATTACACACCGACCCCGGTGATTTCGCACGCCATTCTCACGACCAATCAAGGCTGCAGCTCCGGCCTTGCCGATGGCATCGTCATCACCCCGTCACACAATCCACCGGAAGACGGCGGTTTCAAATACAATCCCCCCCACGGTGGCCCGGCCGACACCAGCGTGACCCGTTGGATCGAACAACGGGCCAACGATCTGTTGCGCGGCAACAACCAGGAGGTGCGAAGATCGCCGCTGGAGCAGGCGCTGCGGCAAGCCCACATTCAACAATACGACTATATCACTCCTTTCATCAACGACCTGGTCAACGTGATTGATTTTGAGGTCATCCGCCAGGCCGATGTGCATATTGGAGTGGATCCCATGGGCGGTGCAGCGGTGGCCTTCTGGGAACCCATCGCCGAACGCTACCGGCTGCGTCTGGAAGTGGTTAATCCGGTGGTGGACCCCACCTATGCTTTCATGACGGTGGACAAAGACGGCAAGATCCGCATGGATTGTTCGTCTCCATACGCCATGGCTGGTCTTATTGGGCTCAAGGACCGCTTTGACGTCGCCTTCGGCAACGACGCCGACTGCGACCGCCACGGAATCGTGACCCGCAGCGGCGGACTGATGAATCCCAACCACTATCTCGCCGTAGCCATCTGGTACTTGTTCCAGAACAGGCCCGGATGGCGCCGGGACGCCCTCATCGGGAAAACCCTGGTAAGCAGCTCCATGATCGATCGCGTGGCGGCTCATCTAGGGAGGAGCGTCGCTGAAGTACCCGTCGGCTTCAAATGGTTCGTGGACGGTCTGGGGAGCGGGTCTTATGGATTCGCTGGCGAGGAAAGTGCTGGCGCGTCTTTCCTAAGAAGGGACGGAAGCGTCTGGACCACGGATAAGGACGGGATCATCCTGGGTCTCCTGGCTGCGGAGATCACCGCCAAGACTGGGAAAGACCCCAACGAACAGTATCAACAACTGGCGCAGATGTTCGGCGAACCCTGCTATGAAAGGCTAGATGTTCCGGCCTCAGCGCCACGACGGGCCGTGCTGAGCCAACTCTCACCGGTGATGATCACCGCCGGCACGCTGGCTGGAGAACCCATTCTAGCGAAGCTCACCCATGCCCCGGGAAACGGAGCGGCCATCGGGGGGCTCAAGGTCATCACCGAAAATGGATGGTTTGCGGCCCGGCCTTCGGGCACAGAGGACATTTACAAGATCTACCTGGAGAGCTTCATAGGGCCTTCCCATCTCGCCCAGATCCGTGAAGAAGCGGAAGCCATTATCAATGACGCCTTTCGTGCAGCCGGTGTTGCCGGCGGTTAAAAGGCTCTACTCGGCCGTGACGACCAGCAGATCCAAAAGACTGGTTTTTCCTCAAGGAGATTCATCAGCCGTGAAGCAGCGAGCTTTGGTAATGAAACTGTTGGTAATGTTTGGGCAGTATTTGCTGCGCTGGCCAACGCGTCAGGAAACCGACTTCACGGCGGCAACGCCACACGTTCCACAGGTTATTTTAGCACCTACCCGACGGCGGCAACCCCTACGCCTCACCTCTTCAGGCCAAGGACCTGAGCGGTTTGCCTCCACCGCTCACTATGACCCCTTTCGCGATGAAGGTGAAGCCTACGGCGCACGTCTCCACCAGGCCGGCGTACCGGTTCAGGTCACCCGTTATCTCGGGATGATTCATGGTTTTGCCCTGTCCACGGGAAGATATGAGCAGGCCGAGCGGGCCATTCAACAGATTGCCGACACCCTGCGGGCGCGCTGGCAATAACGGACCATTTGTAAGAGGATGCTGATTTTGTCAACTCAACACCCATCTTATGCAACTGATCCCTGGCGGGTTCGGATCCTTTTTGGGCGGCCTCCGTCAGCCATTTAACCGCCTCCTGACGATCTCTGTTGACACCCCTTCCGGCCTCATACATCAAACCCATCTGGAATTGAGCGCTGGTGTCACCCTGTTCAGCCGCCTTGCGGCACCATTTGGCCGCTTCTTCGAAATTCTGTTGAACTGCCCGACGGTGCATACCTTGCTCATGATGGAGGCAAGGGGAACATCGGCAGGCATCCATGGGCTACAGAACGATTCCTGCCGCCAGTTTATGGCAGAAGCCCCGACTGGGCTCGCCAATACTTATGGTCATAAAGGTTGGTGCGCCATTCACCGGGTACTCGCCCAGATCCTGCTCCGTGTAGCGGGCTTCGATTACCGGATCGGTAACCAGGAGCCAGTACGTTTCTCCATTGAAAGTGAATCTCGCCCGGACTTTCTTCAATCCCATGAGACCGGACTCGACCGTGATCCAAAGGCCCTCCGGTTGGATGAAGACCAACGATGAAGAGATAGTCTCGCGGACCAGGGCTTCAGGCATTCGGTCGTTCAAGGCGTTGGGGCCGTGATAGCCATTTGCCCAGATCTGATCGACCTTATCGCAAAGGTGCGGCACCATAGATATGGGCAACGTAGTGTCCCAGAGCCAACAGCCGCCGTTGATCAAGTGGTTCTCCGCCTGAAAACTATGGGGACAGGCTTCAGTCAGGGGAACCGTAATCACATCCAACAGCTTAGGTTCGGTGCCAGTTTGCAAGGTGATGTCGGAGAGGGAGAGCTCCCGAGTCTCCGTCGCCTTCACCGGCCTGATCCATTCGCCGACGCGGCCTTGTGACAGCTCCTTGCCGGCCAAGCAACGACCGGAATACTTACGTGAATTGGCCAAACAGACGATCTTTTTGGTGTAGGGCTTTGGCTGCAATACAGTATCCTCAATATGGTTGATGAGACAGTGCTGGTGGCAATGATCGAGCCGGACTGGGTTGAGATCCGCATATTGGTCATGCCGTTCTCATGTCCTTGCCCGAAACCTATCAATATCCGCTTGCGAATCAAATGATTAATCCTGGAGCGAGCCTGACCCCTTTCCTAATTCGGGCCCACACCGAGAAGCGACAACAACCCTGGAGCAATTGGTCCTTGCCAGCGGAGGGCCGACAACCCTGTCATCCATGGACATTTGGCGGGTTAGCAAACCCGCCTTCCCAACCACCGCCGCAGAATCATTAACCAGCACCTGGATTGCTGTGATATTATCAGCATTATCACGATCTCGTGATCTTTCCGAGACAGAATATCCATCGTCCAAATTTACCGGGGAGGGCAGGTACAACGGCCACCAGTCATTGGCATAGCTAAAGCATTCACTGTCGCCGTCAACCCCTGAGTCAATCCCGCGGCCGCGCGGCCAGGACGCTGTCTCGAGGCATTTCCTACAGGTGCATGGAAGCCAATTATTAGTGGCCATCGAAGCGAGGTACAGCGTTGACTGCGAGCCAGAAGAAACCGCCCGGCAACAAAAGGCAAACACAGGTGAGGCAGGAAGAACATGGGTTGGGGATTTCTGCGCCCGGAAAACTAGCCATCAAATCCAAGATCTGGATTGAAGACAACCATGGAAGCGTAGTGTTTGGATCCGGACGATTGCTGATACTGAACGCCATCGAGAAGCACGGCTCCATCCTGGCGGCGGCCAAAGAACTTAACATGAGCTACCGGGCGGTCTGGGGGAAGCTCAAGGCCACTGAGGAACGCCTCGGCCAGCCGCTCCTGAAGAAACGGACCGGGGGTATTCACGGCGGAGGCTCGGAACTTACCCCCTTCGGCAAGGCCCTGGTGCAACACTTCCGCCATCTGGATGCTTTGGCCAGGGCTTCTGCGGACACTCTATTCCGCGGCTTCTTTGTCGAGGCCTTGACCGATAAGGACGAGCTGGAGGGAGGGAGCGGTCAGTAGATCCTTGCCGTACAGCCAGAAGCCACCCCTTTGGCCGTTTTGCCGGGCTGAAGCCGGAACACCGATAGACGTCCTACCCCAGGGTACCCCCAGGTGCCACTGTCCGATCCGTTCCAGGAGCCGATCGATCAGAATTAAAATGCCCCCCAGGATGGGATTGCGGAAATACGCCATGACATCGCCCCCAACCACCGGTACGAAGTAAACGACAAAATATCCGAAAGTAGCGAAGATCGATGATGAGATTGCCAACGATCCCAGCGCATGCAACGCTATTTATTACGAAAAACCACATGTTATCAAGAGATACTTGAACTAGCGGCCACTCCTGAGCACGGGGTCGAGACATCTTTTCGGATAGATCACAGCAGGCTGACCATGGCCGTTAGGTATCGTCGCTATCTGGCCCTCTATCGTGGGCGTGGATCACTTGAACACTGCTTGTACCAGGCATAGGTGACATAGGCGCCGGCAACCAGGAAGATCAACCAGAACCAGACCAGCCACCTGCCGAAGAACTCCGACCACGTTGCGCCAAGAGCAAGGCCGAAGGAGATCATGGCCATCTTGAACAGAGCCACCTGCCACCACTTGAATGTAAAAGATTTGAATGGGTTCATGACTTGGCCTTTCCTGAAGGTGCAAGGGGTTTGAAGGCAACTCCGTGAAACAGAAACTGGGTGCCCGAAACATCCTGCATCACCGGCGACAACCACATTGCCACCTTGGAGCTATACACTACTCACCGTTCTTATGATATATATCAACACCGCCCGACAGAAAGCAAATGTCCCATCTGCCAGATAAAAATCAGGGGCTCGGGGGCATTGGCGACGGTCGCCAAAATCTACTGAGCGGCATGAACAGGGGCTTTGGGATAGCTGCTCGATGGGATTCTCCACAGTTCGCTTCGGCACCGAAACTATGAAAAGGTGAAACTTTTCTGAACAGAGCAACGAACGGGTACCAGCCAGGACCCAAGAGCCCGGTTACAGATGCAGACGTTGCGTTTCATTACATTCAACGCAACCTACGGTAGGTCGAGTTGAATGCAATGAAACACGACACAAAAATCGCGGCGACATGGCACACTTATTTGGGGACGGCGCCACCAATGTCGGATGACCCGATGGGGAGGTGATTCAACCGTCGTTCCAAAAGCACTGCACCCATCCGAATTGTTTGCTTAATAGCAGATTATGGACGCAAATTGTGGGGTGGCACATGGATTGGGAAAAATCTGCAGAGGTTGTTTACACCACCGACTCCGAACTGCGAAGACCTCGTGAGTTTCTATCGCGTCTGGTCAAAGACATATCGGGTTCTTGGGAGCTGACCAGAAGTTTACTCGTTCGGAATTCGAGAATCGAACCCGACTGCCTTCTCCTGGTGCACGCAGATTGGCTGAACAGGGTATAAGCCACCAACCCTGGGTTGCCCGCTAAATGCGTTTGACCAGGCTCTGTGACCGGGATAAGTTTGGGTTGGGGATGAGACTACCCTAGTTGATTTCTAGTAGATGCTAACCCATGAAAGAAAGGAATCGAAATGATCGAGCCCACGTTCCAGGGAGAACCCACCGAAGAGCAGAAAATGATGGAAGCGGTTGCTGCGAAGTGCAAATGTGGCCGCTGCACGAGGACCGGCGAGAAAGTGATTCCGTCCAGGCTTCATCTGACCTCGGTTAGGAACCGAAAGCACCTTCTTGAGACAAAAGATGGTCGAGCGTCGCAGGTTAATGCTTGCTGATTGCAGGGAATGCGACCATCCGGCCTTTCGGTAGGGCTTCACAGTCAGTTCTACAAGATACGTTCCACCTCAAAACCACATCGGCCCAGGCTGGAATCCGCGACATCAGGAGACCAACATGGGCGGTTTTGTCTTGCCGCTACCCAGGATCGTCACAGTTTTGCTTGACCAGCCAACCCAATGACACCAGTTTATTGGTGCATCGGCCGAACCGAACCGCCTAAAACCACGAATCAGTTTATGTCCGCAATTGGAGCAAATAACCGAAGCCACCTCGAGTCTTCCCATAACCTCGCCCCCGCTGTCTTCACATTCACGATGGTTGGTGCCAGCATTTGCCGGCCAGGTCAAGGGCCATCTTGCCCATGAGTGTCTTTTCCCTTGACACCTCAAGCACAATTCCACATGTTCCTATCGTGGCCAGAGGACATCCGGTGCGATCTTCTGGGATTTGGCACGCTCGATTCCGTTCTCTTTTCGTCTCCATATCGCGACTTATTGTCAAGTGACACCATGGACACACTTTCATTGCCGGCGCGCCTGGACTCATTGGCTGCGCTGCTCACTTTTGTGCTGGAACGGGCGGTAACGGCTGGTGCGTCACCGGAACTCCTTGACGACATCAGGCTGGGGCTGGAAGAAATCCTGACGAACATCTTCGCTTATGCCTATGCGGATGAAGACGGACACGTCGAGGTGGGCTTCTCCACTCAGGCAGACCGAAAGCTGAGCATTCGCGTCACCGATTGGGGTATACTCTTTGACCCACTGTCATTTGACGTTTCAGACCTGGAACAGGATTTCTCCGCAAGGGCAATAGGCGGGATGGGGGTCCACCTGGCAAGAAGCATAGCTCATCAGATGATTTACGAAAGGAACGATGATACCAATCGGCTGACCATCTTGTTTTGTTTGGAGCATAACAGAAATCATGTTTAGCAACCCGCCGACAAGCGGGCGGGGGTTCGGCGTGAATTCGGCTGGAAATCCCCTGACACCCTGCATAGATGGTGGAAGGTTCAAGATCCTCTGGCACAAAGGTGGATCAGGGAGATTCTGAGGCAAGTTATTACGGAAAGGAGTGGCAATGTCCCTGACGGTCAGCACATCGGAAAAAATGCCCCGTGTCTTTATCCTTCATCCGGTCGGTTCTTTGGATTCCAACACCTACCTGGTGCTGGAAAAGAAGGTTGAATACCTGCTTCATGAGGGCCAGGCCAAACACATAACTTTCGACATGGCTGGCGTGAACTATATCAGCAGCATGGGGGTTCGGGTTGTTCTCAAGGCACAAAAAGAACTCAAGCTGCGGGGGGGCTCTCTTTCCTTAATGAATCTGCAACCGCAGATCAAGAAGGTGTTTGAGATCATCAACGCCCTGCCATCCATGCAGGTCTTCTCCAGCATCGAGGAACTCGACAATTATCTGGCCGAAATGCAGCGCCAGACCATCCAGGGCAAGCATTGAGAACCCGTCCGAGAACCCCGAAGACCCTCCTCACGGCTGGCGGGTTGGTTCTCTCCGGACAACAGGAGGTTGCGTATATGCCGCCGAAAAAGACCCGAATAGACGCCGACCAGATGGATCAGATCATTGCCGAGGCTCGACGCAACCGAGAAGAACGGGAGAAAAGCTATCGGGAACGGGCGTTCAAGCTCTTCCCCTCGATCTGTGCACGGTGCGGGCGCGAATTTGCCGGCAAGAAGCTTCGTGAACTGACGGTCCATCATAAGGATCACGATCACGACAACAATCCGCCGGACGGCAGCAACTGGGAACTGCTGTGCCTGTATTGTCACGACAATGAGCATTCTCGGCACGGGGTTGCCGAATGGTATGGCGAGGCGGCGCCGGGCGGCGAGCAAGAACCGTCAACTACCTACCGGCCATTCGCAGGTCTCGAAGCCTTGCTCAAGGACAAAAAGTAACTTATCCATTTCGGGATATCTTCAAGCATAAACGCATTCCCGCCCAGGCAAGCGTTGTGCCGCATGGAAGAAAAGGCCACATTTCGCCGCGGATCTGACCTCCGCCAGCCGACGAAACCCGTTCCGTTAACCGTGCTTGCTCTCCATTTCTCATGGTCCTTATGTTTTCGATCTTGACCTCATGTTGTGAGAAGGTCGTTTCGCCCGTGCTGCTATGAGCCCAAAGGCAGCCGCCATGGAATGAGCCTGGGGACTTGGCGCTGATACCCTCGATACACTTCGCCGAATTCCGCCACCAGATCCGCTTCTTCGAAAAAGGTCCCGAGGTAGATCCACACGGTCCAGACAATGTTGAGAAGTAGTCGATCAGCGGTCACATCCGGGCACGACCAAATGATCAGAATCGAAAAGAGGTAGAAGGGATGGCGAACCCACCGGTAGGGACCGCAGATGGTGAGTTTGGGCGGTGCAAACGGGTTCCCTCGCCGGTGCGCCCGGATGGCGGCGATGCCCAATGGGTCTAAGGATCGCAGCGCATGCACCCCCCAAGCGAACCCTGCCATCGCCAGGAAAAAGAAACCCCGCACCAGCCAACGGGGAAGACCCTCAAGCGCGTACAACCAAGTCGAAGTCGATTGCCAGAAGACCACCAGCATGGTCAGAACCATTCCGGACAGGATAGCGTAAAATGCGCCCTGATAGTGAGATGGGATGATGCGGGCCAGGTGGGCACGGCAGCTTCTGCGAATCATTCCGCTGTGCTGCCCAAAGAACACCAGCGAGAGCAGGCCATCCCAGGCGAGTATCCCCGGCTCTGACCATTCCATTTGAACCGGAGACAGGTGACCGATGTACAGGAAGACCCCAAACAGGGCCAGTGAACCTCCACCAACGACCACCGCCAACACCAGGATCAAACTCGACACCAACCTTGTCCTTTCAACCATGATCATCCCCTGGTAAACAAAGCAAGGCGAGTTCTCCTCCCAATCGGATGTGAGCCCAGCTTGAGCGACTATTCCCTCATGGTCATCTTGAAGAGTCGCACCACGGTTGACCGCGAGAGATGTTGAAAGGCCACGGTTGGACGATCCACTTTCTGCGCTGACTCCAGCCTTGAGACCATCTTTTCCGCAAGAAGACAAGAACCTGTTTTCGCGTGACATATGGAGGCCTTTTTGCTATCATTCGGCTGCTAATGAAGCAGAGGAAGTCAAACGAAAGGCACCATATGGTTTCTCCCCGCAACAGAATCAGCAGCGCGTGTTACGCTAGCAGCGCCGCAGCGGCGGTGGCAGCGATGCTGCCCGTGGTTCTGAGTGGAGAAGGAGCGGTTTAGCTCTCCAAACATAAAAAACTCAGGGCTGCGGGCCAACGAACGCAGCCCCTTTCTATTCTTAGGGCTGCGAAAGATTCGCGGCCCTTTTTCTTTTGGGCTGAAGAGTTGGTGGAGCACCGCAGCCAGGCAAAAAGGATGGTCAGGAAATCATGCGAACAGACATAGTACACATGGGAGCCGGCAAACTTAATTACGAGATCCGCAACATCATCCGCGTGGCTGAAAAGCTGCAGCAGTTGGGGGTCAAAGTCAACCTGGAAAACATCGGAGATCCGGTGGCCAAAGGCGAAAAAATCCCCACCTGGATGAAAACAATCGTCGCCGACCTGGCGATGCAGGACTGCTCCTACGGCTATTGTCCCACCCAAGGCATCATGGCAACTCGGGAATTCCTCGCCAGCCAGAACAACCGCAACGGTGGCGTCCACCTGACTCCCAACGATATCATCTTTTTCAACGGTCTGGGGGAGGCCATCACCAAGGTCTACGGATTTCTTCGCAGCACTGCGCGTGTCATCACCCCCTCACCCACCTATACCACGCACTCGGCATCCGAAGCCGCCCATGCCGGCCAGCCTCCCGTGACCTATCCCCTGGACCCGCACAACCATTGGTATCCGGACATCCCCAAATTGCACCGAAGGGTGAAATATAACCCTTCAGTAGCCGGCATTTTGCTCGTCAATCCCGACAATCCAACCGGTGCGGTTTACCCGGAGGGGATCCTGCGTGAGATGGTGGCCATTGCCCGAGAATTCGACCTGTTCATCATCGCCGATGAAATCTATCAGAATCTGGTCTTCAACGATCAGAAGACCAAACCGCTCGCGGATGTCATCGGCGATGTACCGGGGCTTGCCATGAAGGGCATTTCCAAGGAACTGCCTTGGCCGGGATCACGCTGCGGCTGGATCGAGATTTACAATGCCGATAAGGACCCGCTCTTTGCCAAGTATATCCAGAGTATTCTCAATGCTAAAATGGTGGAAGTCTGTTCCACCACCCTGCCTCAGAAGGCCATACCTCGTATTTTTCAGCACCCGGAATATCCCGCCTACCTGGAACAACGGCGCCGTCGCTACGAAAAATTCTCGAACCTGGCCTACGAACAGCTCAAAGACGTTCCCGGAGTGCTTATCAATCGCACCAACGGCGCTTTCTACCTGAGTGTGGCGTTCGAGGACGGGCTTCTCAATCAACGGCAAACCCTTCCGATTGCCAACCAAGAAGCCCGAGCTTTGGTGGAAGAGCTGACATCGACCCCTCATGTGGAACCCGACAAGCGGTTTGTGTATTATCTTCTGGCCGCCACCGGGATCTGCGTGGTACCGCTCACCTCATTCAACACCGACCTGCAGGGCTTTCGCATGACCCTGCTGGAACCGGATGAAACCGAATTCCTCACCATTATCGATAAGCTGGCAGTTAGCATCCGACGCTACCTGGAGTCGTGAAAGGTCAGGCCAGAACTCCCCTGAGGCAAGGGGCAAGGTTTAGGTCAGAGTCAGATACCGAAGTGCAGCGAAAACTCTCGTGAGAAAACAGTCATCCAGATTATCGGCCATGAAAGCGTTGTTGTCGGTTGGTACGGGCCAGTCGCGTTCCCAGCGTGATCGGCCACAGCTGCGCTTCAGGTGCGGCGCCTTGGCCATGTTTCGAAATAGCGGCGGCACCCACGCCAGAATACTCCCACAGCTTCTATGGTCCCCAAGGACACTTTCTTTGGCGTGTTCAAGAACCCGACAAAAGGCGAAATGCCCTCTGCCGCTGGCTTTCGCTGACCAACCACCACCATCTGGAGGCTAAACCTCTGGAAGTAGTCCAAACAATTCAGTATGATGTCACGAGAAATTGTCGCGGGATGCTTTGCTGCCTTGTCTTCGAGATGCGTGCTTTTAACGGGGGATTTCTTAAGTCAAAAAGAAATGCGACTCTAGAAGAAAACCAACTGCATGCTTGATAAGGTTGAGCATTTCTGTTTTCGCCTCCGCCCTGATTGTTGGGTTTCGCCCCGTAAAGCTGGACTGCACCCAATCTACGGGATCGTCTGCTCTATCAGGAACAATGGATCCAAACCTTGACGGGTATCGTATTGAATGCTTTAGCGTACTGAAGTTGTTCTTTCGACGCGATGAGTCTGGCTGATTCAGTATCGGAGTATTTAACTTTTAGTCCCGGTCTGACCGGGTTAGGAAAGGGGACATACGGTGAAAAAGATCCTTGCGGTGGTCATTGGTTTGGTATTGGTGGGCGCGATCGCTTTGGGAGGCACGTCCTATTATTTTGGAATCCAGGCAGAGCAAGAATATCGGGCTCTGCTCCAGCAAGGTTCTCAATTGGGGATGATCAAACTCACCAATGAGAGCTACCAGCGCGGCGTATTCAGCTCGACGGCGCGGACTGCCGGGGAAATCCGCGATCCAGCGAGTACGGACAAGAATGCTGCGGAGCCGGTACGTTTCACCCTCGAGCATGACATTCAGCACGGGCCGCTGACGCTAGGCGCGGCACCCACCGGCACGCGGTCAGCATCGCTGGTGCTGGGGACTATTGACACGCGCCTCGTCCTTGAGCCCTGAAATCAAAACCCAGATCCAGACCATCCTCGGCAAACCCCTTGAAACAGCACTGCTGGAAAACCATACGACCTTATTTCTGGCAGGAAACGGGGAGAGCCATTTTGTTATCCCCGCCTTCCACCAGACCGTCGGTACCGAAGATAAGGTGGTTGTCAACTGGGATGGTTTGAACCTGCAGCTGGCTTATACGGCGAACTTCAAGGGGTTTACCGGAATCCTTGAAAGCCCCCAGCCTGGAAGTGGACGGCAAGGATGGCGCTTTCAAGATGAAGAGTCTGGAATCCAGCTTTGACATGCAGGAAGGTCTTGCGGGAGTGCCTTTGGGAAAGGGCACTTTTCAGCTGGCACATGTTGAATTCACTGGCAAGGGGGATAGCGCCGGTCAAAACTTCTCCCTCAAGAGTCTCAAGATGGAATCGTCCAGCCAGGCAGCCGGTGACGATATCAACCATGTGACCGCGGTCCGGGTCGATCAGGTTGCGGCCGGCGCTGACCAATATGGTCCGGGGGTCGTTGAATTGGCATTGCGCAAACTCGATGCAGCATCCATGGCCAAGCTGCAGCAAGTGGCACGCCAGATGCAAAATCAGAGTGCTGCGCCCGTTGAGAGCGATGACAATTCAGCGATGCTCGGTCAGTTGATGGACATCTTTGCTGGACTCTTGAAGAAATCCCCGGAGATCGAAATCACCCAACTCAACGTCAAGACCAGCAAGGGCGACCTCCAGGGCAAGGCCAAAGTGGTTTTCGATGGCACCAAGGGTGCCTCTGTCAGCAATCCGCTGACGCTCCTCAACGCCGTCAGCGCACAGGCGGAAATCAGCGTAGGCGAACGGCTTGCGCAGGAAATCGCTGCACCGTTCAACACAAAAGCACCCATTGATGAGCAATCAGACGCGGAAAAACCCGACGGCAACCAGGCAACACCGGGGGAGGCGGACAGCTCTAAGGACCTGCTGGAAGATCTGGTGGCGCAGAACCTCATCATCCACCAGGATGGAAAATACAAGGCCAGCGCAAGCTATCAGCAGGGGAACGTGGTTTTGAACGGCCGCCCGATACCACTGCAGGATTTGCTGCAATAAAATCTGAAGAAAGTCGGATCGGGTAGGATACCAGGGGAATCGAGGGCTGTGCGCGTCGGCATGACTTGCCATCCCTCTGATTCTCCCGTTCAGGAGCGACCCAACAGGCGAAGTACGCCGAGCGAGAGGGCTGGGACATAGGTGATAAGCAGCACGCCCAAGGCTAGGATTAGAAGGAAGGGCAAAACGTGGCGGTAGAGCTCCACCATCGGTTTGTTGAAGCGCGACGAGGACAGAAACAGGTTGAGGCCGACCGGGGGAAAGAGAAAACCCAGTTCCAGGTTGGCCAAGATGATGACACCCAGGTGCACCGGGTTGATGCCAAAGGCCATGCCAAGGGGGATGACCAGGGGTGTCAGAACCACGATTGCAGAAAAAATTTCGAGCACGCTTCCCAGTACCAGCAGCACGATGTTGAGCACCAGGAGGAAGAGCAGCGGCGAGTGGATGCTGTTCTTGACAATGTCCAACAACTGATCGGGGATCTGCGCGTCCACCAGGTAGCTGGTGAGACCCATGGCGCAGCTGAGCAGCATCAGCACTGCGCCCACCAGCGCTGCGGCCTTCATCAGCACCTGCGGCAGTCGTTGGAACGGGTGCAGGTCGCGATGGATGAAGCAGGCGATCACGATCGTATAAGCGCAGGCGAACGCTGAGGTTTCGAGGAGCGAAGCCAGACCGGTACCGAAAAGTAACACCATCACCAGCGGGATCGAAAGTTCCCACTTGGCTTCCCAGGTAGCGGCCAGTGTTTCGCGCCATACGAACGCCTGCCGCCGCCCAACCTTGCGGCCGACGCTGATACCGTAGACCGCTACCAGCACCAGCAGCACCAACCCCGGCACCAACCCGGCAATAAACAACTGGTCCGCCGGCACCTTAGCGACCACGCTATAAAGGATCACCGGCAAACTCGGCGGGAACAGCAGGCCGAGGCTGCCAGCGGCGGTAACCAGTCCCAGCGAGAAGTGTTCCGAATAACCGTCTTCCAGCAGGATCGGGTAGACCAGGCCGCCCAGGGCGATGATGGTAACGCCAGAACCGCCGGTGAAGGCGGTGAAAAGCGCACAGACCGCAGCGACCAGCACCGCCACGCCCCCGGGCATGAACCCGAACAGCGCTCGGAAGAATCGCACCAACCGGTGCGGGGCCTGAGTTTCTGCAAGTACGAAGCCGGTCGCGGTGAGCAGCGGGATGGCGGGAAGGGCCGGCGAGGCAATCAGCCGGTAGATTTCCGCGCTAACTGCCGACACCGGTGTGGTATCCCGCCAGAAAAGGATCAATCCCAGGCCCGACATAGCGGCGAAAACTGGTGAACCGATCAGGGTCGCCGCCAGCAACAGGCCAACCAGAAGCCAGGTGACGGAATCCGTCGGCGCGATCAGCCCCAGCGCGAACACCGCACCCACGATGGCGACCGCACCGGCTCGGACCAACCAGCTTGAGGCCGACTTGTACAGGTAGACCAGGGTCATCAGCCCCAGCGCCAACGGCATCACACTTTCGCTCATCCAAGTCGGCAACCCGAATGACAGCTTCTGCCCCAACTGGCGTTCGGCCAGCACCACACCGACGCTGGCGTAGGTGAGCACGGCCGTGACCGATGCCGCCACACAGGAAGCGAAGAACTCCGCACCCTGTCGGGCGCGTCCTTCGGGCAGCAGAACGGCAGTGGAAAGCGTCAGATGTTTGCCGGTCAAGGTGGCGAGAAGGCCGCCAAGAAAAGCCAGGTAGAAGGTGAGCTGCTGGGTGTAAGTCGCCGAGCCAGGGATGTGGAAGCCGGCCAGAGGCCGGCCGAGAAAATCCACCAGGGGCATGGCCGTGAGCAGCAGGAAGGCGGCGACCAGAACCCATTGCCCAACGCCGCGAATCGGAGCACGCATTGTCAAGACCCGCCGCTCCCGGCCGCCCCCGGCGGCATTGGTCGCGCCGCTTGAGCGCCGCATCGAGGGGCGCCGCCGGCACGAACGAACCTCGCACCTGCGGCAAGACTCCGTCTATGAGTTGCCGCCACAGATCGAGCGCGGCGCTGTCCACCTGGACCACCTTCACTCCGTGCTGCTTGAGCACCTCAATGTCCTTGGACTCCGATTGTCGCGAAAATTGGCTGAGGCGCCGACATGCACTCCGGGCTGCCTCCTTGATGGCCGGACGCGCATCGGCCGGAATCTTATCCCAGGCGGCCTTGGTTACCACGACACCGCCAAGGAGCACCGCCCACTTGAGGTCGCTCATATGGTTGACCTGCTTGTACCACTGGAGCAGGACAGCACCCTGGGTCGTGGTGGTCACGGCGTTGACCAGCCCGGTCTGGAGCGCAGTGGATATCTCCGTCGAGGGCAATGGCACGGGGTTGAAGCCGGCCTTCTTCCACAGTTCGACGTACTGGTCGTCGCCGGCCCAGACGAACATCTTGAGCTTCTTCATGTCATCAGGGGTCTTTACCGGCGCCTTAGTGAAGAAACGCGCCCAGCCGGCGTCGGTCCAACCAAGAAGTATGAATCCCTTGGCTTCCAGCTGCTTTTCGATCTGCGGACCCATCTGTTCGAGGACACAGTCCAGCTCGCCATAGTCGGCGTAGACCATCGGGACCTGAATCGCCAGCACGCTGCGGTCAATGTCGGTCAGTCCGGCGCTGCTCAGAAGGCCGGCGTTGAGAGTCCCGAGCCGCATCTTGCGGACCACATCGGTATCGTCGCCAGCCACGCCGCCCGGGTAAAGGCGAAACCCCACCTGCCCGCGGGAAGCCTTCTGCCACGCCGCACCCATCTCCTGCAGGACCTGGTGCCATTCGGAACCTTGGGGAGCGAGCGTCGCCATTTTGATGACGACCTCCTCGGCCGCCCATGCAGTGTGCGCCGCTGCCAGCATGATCAGCGCCGCAAGCCAGACCCTCCAGCCCGTCCGCCAAAGTCTCGATTGCAGGGATTCGCGACACCCTGTAGAACGCGCCGCCGGTTTCCGCAACTGAGCACTATTTCGCCAATCCACGATCAATTCTCCTCGTTCACTCCACAAACAGCCGGTCCATCCTGGTAAGGAGCCACCGTGCCCGCCGCTGGGCAATCGTGTTCGCCAGTCGTTGTTCCGGCAGGGCGTTGACGTCAATCGCCAGCGCTTGCCTCAGCAGTCTCTCGAATTCGGCCCGGTCCTGAAGGCCGACATCAACAGTTTCGGCAAAAGAAACCAGCGGGGCTGCCCGCTGCCCCCTAGCCCACTGCAATGCCTTGCCAAGACTGGCGCGGGCGCTCTCGACAGAGCCGCCCGCCGCGGCCGGCCGACCGCCTTCGTAGACAATGTAGAAATCATGAATCGTACCCAAGCCATAGCCCTCGTCGAGTTCCAGGGCACGGTGCATGAGCGCCTCAACCTGAGGGAGATCAGCACCCAACTCGGTGTCGGTCTTGTTGAGCGCGATCGCTGCCCCCCACGCTACCGCCGTCCAGTAGAGCTGTGCCACGTCCATCTTCTTGAACCGAACCAGGGCTTTGTGCGGATCGGATCGGAGCGTCTGCAGCAAGTTGGGTTGGATTTCATCAAGGCCACGCAGTCCGTAACCCAGCGCCCGGCGGTAGAGCCGGCCGGCCCGTTCCCGGAGCGCCGTAGCCCGGGCCAGGTCGGTGTCCTCAACCAAATCCGCCTCGGTTTGTACGAAAGCGTAGGCGTACTGCGTAAACCCGCTACTGGCAGCGAGGAGCAGACCTTTGTGGTGCGGTGATTGACACCAGGAGACTCTCGATGGTCTTGAGACCGAATGGCAGCGCCGCGCCTACCAGGTCCGGATCATCGTCGGTGGCGTAGACCGAGGAGCCTTCGGCCAACGCGTCACCCAGGCGGTTGACGGCCACCCGCTGCATGGCGGAACAGCCGGACAACACCAGTGTCCCCAGGAGTAAAGCCAGACCCAGCGCCCTTGCCAGCGGTGTAACGGCTTGTTGCCGTGGCCCTGGGCAGGATTCCTGGGGCTGGCACCGAGCGTGGACCTCGCTGAGTGTCGCCGACGCCTCTGAGCCGCGACACGGATCGCAACATTTGGCGCTCAACGCTAATCCATGGCCAAAATGACAAATATTTCAAGATAGTCACCGCGGAGGAATTGATCGCAACCATGGCTCGGCACATCCCTGAAATTAGGTTTTAGAATGGAACCTCTTGCAAAAACCCGGTTTCGCCCTGGATACCTCCGGGTGAACGGACGCGGTGGCCAGCCGCCAGTTGGGTTTCCCTTCGTGGCGAAGCATTGAACCATGAACGGAAGTACTCTCGCAAAAAGCTCAAACGGTCAGATACTTCGGTTGGTATTCAGACAGGCTCAGAGGCGATTCGAGAAAAGCGAGAATGCTAAAACCCCAGCACGGGACGCCCAAGGTGGCCACATCCCATGTCAATGATCGCCGTACCAGACTGATCTGCTTCCAAACTACTGCGAGTACCGTCAGAGACAAAAATCTTTCTCACACGCCACCCAAGATTGTCAAGCAGTACGGCTGTTGACGTACAACAGTTGGTATCTTTCTGAACATGTCCAGTCCCAGGTGTGATGCGGAACAGCCATCGGCAAGGAAATTCTGGATAACGATTTCACGTCGGGCGGATGGATACGTGGGACCAAGCCGAGGGAACCATGGCTATGCAGGAGCATCACCTAACCATGAAGAAGCTGACCTGAGACTCTCTGAGGACGTGATTTATCCTATGAGAACCACGCTGGATCGTGCAACTCCGCCGTAGCTGGCGGGGTGGAGGCGGAGACGAATCGGTGAGAAACTTTACCTATTGGCTTATTCGCCAAAAAACCTTATCTCTATTCCCCTGTCGATCCGTGAAGGATCTTACCCTGGGTGATACCAAAGGGAAGGAGATTGGTTTGATATGGAGGAAGAGACTCGCTGGGTTAAAACTCACTGCGCGCGCATGGATCATGGTGGCTGTGCCCTGTTGGTAGGTGTCAAGGACAATGCCATCGTTCAGGTCAAGGGAAACCCGGAAGGTTTTCTAAACAAAGGGTATACCTGCTACAAAGGAAGGGTATCGCCCGATCGCCTCACCCACCCCGATCGTCTCCGCTATCCTCTGAAGCGCGTAGGGAAACGCGGCGAGGGGAAATGGCAACGGATTTCCTGGGAAGAAGCACTCGGTGAAACGGCCAAGAATCTCCTGGCAATCAAGGAAAAATATGGCGCGCGGGCGGTTGGCTTCGGCGTCGGCATGCCGAAGGGACTGGAGCATTTCGTTCTGATTCGGCTTGCCAATATCTTCGGCTCCCCCAATGTCGTTGCTTCTCAGGATGTATGCCATGCCCCCCGGGAGATCACGGGCATCCACACTTGCGGGTTCTACCCCGTCGCCGATCTCCACAATCCCACCAATCTCATTCTCTCGTGGGCCAGCAATGTTCTTTCCACCAACGAGGAAGGGCAAATCGCCAGCCTCACCTTGGAACAGCTTAAAAACGGTGCCAAGCTGATCGTGGTCGATCCCCGCAGGACCGATCTTGCCGACAGGGCCGATCTGTGGCTGCAACTTCGGCCCGGAACGGCACAGGCGCTGGCTCTTGGCTTCTTGCACGTCATCATCGAGGAATCGCTCTATGATAAGGAGTTTGTCGAAAAACACACGTATGGATTCGAAGACCTCGCCCGGCATGTGAAGCACTACAACCCGGAATCGGTTTCTGATATCACCTGGGTCGCACCCGATCTGATACGCAAAGCTGCACGGCTGTACGCCGAGGCGAACCCGGCTGCCCTCCAGTGGGGCAACGCCATCGAACATGACGTCAATGCCTTCGACGCCACCCGCTCCCTGGTTTGCCTCATGGCAATCTGCGGAAACCTCGAAGTGCCCGGCGGCAATATCAATGCCCACGATCCGAAAATCATGGGGCTGGGCGAATTCGTGCGGGCCGATCTCATTCCGGATAAGCGCAAGGAGATGATCAGCGCCTACCACGGCATCATTCCGAGACTCATGACGGTGGCGCCGGCCTATTTCCGGAAGGCGGTGCTGGAGAGTGATGCCGTACCCCGTCAGGGGATATTACGGCATGTGCACCAATCCGCTGGTGGCCTGGGCCGACAGCGCGGTCACCTATGAAGCGTTCATGAGCCTTGATTTTATCGCCATGGCCGAGATCTTCATGACGCCTACCGCATCCCTGGCTGATATCGTCCTCCCGGTTGCGCACCAGTATGAAATGAATGATATCGGCCACTACGGTATTGGACACGGCATGATACTCGCCCGGCCGAAAATTGTCGATCCTCCGCAAGAGTGCTGGCCCGACATCAAGATCATGAACGAACTGGGCAAGCGGGTGTCGCCCCCCGAATACTGGCATGATGATTTCGAAGAGTTTCTTGAAGATATCGTCAGACCGGCGGGCCTTAGCTACCGGGAATTCGTCGCCAAGGGGTATCTGAAGGGGCCGGATCGTTTCAGGCTATATGAGGAGAAGGGCTTCCGTACACCCACGGGAAAAGTCGAATTGAAGTTGAGCACCGCCGAGAAGTTCAAACTGAAACCGCTCCCCGAATTCACCGGCCTGCCCGAAGAGGATGATCCCGACTTATCCGCTGATTTTGATCAGCGCCAAGAGCCGCTACTATCTTCTCTCCTCCTACCGGTGGGTGAAAAGACTTCGTGAAAAGCGGCCCCACCCGATCGTTGAAATTCACCCCGAAACGGCAGCGGCCCATGGGATCGGCGATGGTGACCAGGTCATCATCGAAACGAAGTACGGCGAAATCCTGCAGGTGGCGCGGGTTACCGATATCGTCCACCCTCGCGTGGTCAGCGCAGACCTGGGATGGTGGTTCCCGGAAGGAGATGCGGCGGAGCAGTTCGAGTGGCGAAAATCGAACTTCAATATGCTCACCTCTATCGGGAAGCTGGGCAAAGAGTTCGGAACGCCGAACCTGAAGAACCTCCCATGCCGGATACGAAGGCCCTGAAAGTTAGGGCTTGCCCGCAACTGATAGACGGCCCCTTAAAGTTAACCGCGCGTCAGCTGCCGATACTTGATCCGGTGTGGCTGGTCAGCAGCGGCACCGAGCCGGGCCTTGCGGTCGGCTTCGTATTCGGTGTAATTGCCGTCGAACCAGACCACCTGGCTGTCGCCTTCAAAAGCCAGGATGTGGGTGGCGATCCGGTCCAGGAACCAGCGGTCATGACTGATCACCACGGCGCAACCGGCGAAGTTCTCCAGGCCTTCTTCCAGGGCCCTCAAGGTGTTGACATCCAAGTCGTTGGTGGGTTCATCGAGCAGGATCACGTTGGCCCCGGCCCTCAGCACCCGAGCCAGGTGAACGCGATTGCGTTCTCCCCCGGAGAGCATCCCCACCTTCTTCTGCTGGTCATTGCCGGTGAAATTGAAGCGGGCGGCATAGGCGCGGGCGTTGACCTGACGGTTGCCGAGCTGGATGTTCTCGTCCCCGTCGGAAATGGCTTCCCAAACCAATTTGTTGGGGTCCAGCGCATCGCGGGTCTGTTCCACATAGGCGAGTATCACCGAGTCGCCGACCCGGATGGTCCCGGCATCAGGGTGTTCCTCACCGGTAATAAGCCGGAACAGAGTGGTCTTGCCGGCGCCGTTTGGACCGATGACACCGACAATCCCTCCAGGCGGCAGGGAAAAGCTCAACCCCTCCATCAAGAGCTTCCCTTCGTAGGCCTTGGCGAGACTATCCACCGCGATGACCACCTGGCCCAGGCGCGGTCCCGGTGGGATATAGATCTCCAGTTCCCGGGAGCTTTTTTCCACGTCCTGGTTTAGCAGGTTTTCGTAGGCGCTGATGCGGGCCTTGGCCTTGGCGTGACGACCCTTGGGGGTCATGCGGATCCATTCCAGTTCGCGTTCCAGGGTCTTCTGGCGTTCGGATTCGCGCTTTTCATCGTGCTGCAGCCGCATCTGTTTCTGTTCCAGCCAGGAAGAGTAGTTGCCCTTCCAGGGGATACCGTGGCCACGGTCCAGTTCCAGGATCCAGCCTGCCACGTTGTCCAGAAAGTAGCGGTCGTGGGTGACGGCGATGACCGTGCCGGGGTATCGACGCAAGTGCTGTTCCAGCCAGGCTACCGTTTCTGCGTCCAAGTGGTTGGTGGGTTCATCCAGGAGCAAAATGTCCGGCTGCTGCAGGAGTAGCCGGCAAAGCGCCACACGCCGCTGCTCACCGCCTGACAGCACTCGCACCGGGGTTTCGGGCGGCGGGCAGCGCAGGGCATCCATGGCCATTTCGAGGCGTGCGTCCAGGTCCCAGGCGTCCAGGGCGTCGAGCTTCTCCTGAACCTCAGCCTGGCGTTCAATGAGCTTGTTCATAGCGTCATCGGACATCGGCTCGGCGAACTGCTCGTTGATGCGGTTGTATTCGTTGAGGAGATCCACGGTCTGCTGGACACCCTGCTCGACGATGTCGCGCACCGTTTTGCTGTCGTCCAGGCGCGGTTCCTGTTCCAGTAGCCCCACCGTCAAACCAGGCGAAAGAATGGTCTGACCGTTGAATTCCTGGTCCACACCGGCGAGGATCTTCAGCAGGGAACTCTTCCCGGAACCGTTGAGCCCCAGCACTCCGATCTTGGCACCATAGAAATACGAAAGCGAGATGTCTTTCAGGATGGGTTTCTTGTCATAGTACTTGCTCACCCGCATCATGGTGTAAATGATTTTGTTGGGTTCGGTGCTCATTGCAGCTGTTGCCTTTCTCAAGATGGGATCGAGTGGTTCCGGATCTGTTTCTATCCGAAAAAGAACCATTTCATCAATCAGTCGCAGGAGTGAGGTTGGTCCCCACCGAAAAGTATACGCATTTTAAATAGCTTTCGGGCGGGCGTAAAGCCCGTCCCTGCCGAAGACTGATCGGTGCATGGGGCGTCGGACGGCCCCGGACTAGGGATCACTGCCGAGTCTGCCGCTGAAGGCCTTGATGGCCGCCAGGTATTGGGTTAGCCCCTGGGAAAAGATGTCATTATGGCCCGCGTTGGGGATCTTGAGCAGGGTTTTGTCTTTGGCCGGGCAGGCGTCGTAGAGCGCCAAGGCGTCGCTGAAAGGAATGATCTGGTCGTGTTCGGCATGGATGATCAGGACCGACTTATGGAAATCGCGGATCTTGTCCAGATTGGTGAGCCCTTCTCCTTCCTTGAAACCTACGGCGGCCAGGTCGATCCCTAGCCGCTTCAGAAGTGGTCCGGGAAAGGCGAAGCCGCTCTCAATAATCAGACCATCGACCTGGGCGGGATGAACGGCAGCCAATTCGAGCGCTGATGCGCTTCCCAGAGAACGCCCCATGATCAGCACCGGGCCGTGGTAACCATTGATCTGCAGCCAGCTGCGGACATAAGCCAAGATGACGTGGCAATCCCGCATCATGTGGGTGACCGTGGGTTTTCCCGTGGATCGCCCGTAACCGCGATAGTCAACAGCCAGGAAGTTGATGCCCAGGCGGTTGTAGACAGGTCCCAGCTCGTCGTAGTCGGCGACGATTTCGCCATTGCCGTGAAAAAACAAAATATTGGGACCCGCCGGAGCACTCGTGTGAAACCGTGCCCCCACGACCACATCGGTATCCACCGTGATGAGTTCATCTCGAGCCGGGGTGCTGGTCATCGCCCCTCGCCATTCCGGTCGCGGATGAAACAGCAAGTGGAGCACTTCCGGACGATCCAACGCTGAGTAGTCTTGGTAAGCCAAATCCATGGTAGAATTACCTCCCGTGTTTTCTGCAACCAGTACAATGGAATCCCCATCGAGTGCAAGGCGGAAACCGCGCCAGGCAATTCCTCAGTCGCGAAGCAACACCTTGCCATATCGCCACCGCCTGCTACAATTCACGGCAATACCAAAGCCTGCTAATGAGCGGCCGGGAATAGCCCATATCGGGCGTACGGCACAGACGAACCGACACGAGGACCACACTTTGCGCGAAACATCGAGCGGAATCTGGGGCAGGCACCTCAACCCGCTGTGGCTGGTGTTGATCCCATTGTGGCTCGCGGGTTGCACCACCACACACGAGAGTGGACCGCTGCCGGCTCCGCAACCTGGGAGTCAGGGAATCAGAGCCACAGCACCAAGAGCCTCAGAGCTCGGGACTCCAGCACTGAGGCCTTCGGCGCAAAAAAAACCGGAACCAAGAACATCGACACCCGTGCGGGCCACACCGGCACCTGCCAAGGCCACCCGGGTGGAGGAAAAGCCGCTCGACGCCTCCGGGACCCGCCGCACCATCGTCCACGAAGTAGCCCCAATGGAATCCATCTGGCGCCTTGCCAAGATGTATGATGTTTCCGAGCAAAGCATTTACGACGCCAATCGACTGCCGCCGGGAGAGCCCATCCGGATCGGCCAGAAGCTCACCATCCCCAACGCGCGGGGGCTGCGCCACGTGGTACCTCTCTACGCTAACCCCCGCTGGAAATTCCTGACCATCCACCATACCGCCACGGAAATCGGCAAGGCCACCATTATTCACAACTCCCATCAGGACCGTGGGTTCTGGCAGGGGCTCGGCTATCATTTCCTGATCGACAACGGTACCCTGGGAAAGGGTGATGGCCAGATCGAGGTCTCGCCTCGCTGGATCAAACAACAAACAGGAGCCCACTGTCAGGCGGGCGGAATGAATAGCCAGGGGATCGGCATCGCTTTGGTCGGCAACTTCAACTTGGAACACCCCACCGCGGCGCAGTTGGAAGCCCTGGTGTATCTCGTCAAGACACTTCGCCAGCACTATCGGATTCCCGCCTCCCACGTGGTCGGCCACCGTGACGTCGCCGGCGCCAAGACTGACTGCCCCGGGCGAAACTTCCCCTGGCAAACTTTCGCCAGGCAGCTGCCGCCGTGACGGTTGTCGAGTCCGCAGCAGTTGTTTATGGACAGCACCTTTGTGTGGTGAGCTTCATGTGCCGATGATGCCTGGTCAACAATGATAGCGAGGGTTCAAGCGAATGATACTCGATCTGGAGAGTGGGCGATACGTGTTCGAGGTGGTTCTAGGCTACGAGGTAGACGATGAGGTGGGTTTCACCATTCCTTATGTGCTGCAGGCCAACGATCCCGTGGAGGCGGAAGAGAAGATCCAGGATTACCTCGAGGAACATGGGGTGGTTGAGGCCTTTTGGATCGAGGAACTGAGCGATCCATACGAAGTTCAGGAGTATCTGGAAAGCCTTGAAGACAATGGCGATGAGGCGCACATCCTGCTGGAAGCCCTGACCGAAGAGGATTTTCAGGACATTCTAAAGGGCTAGCGAGACAAGCGGGGAATCTGCACTGCTGAGGCAGGTTTGCGACCCCCGAGCAGGGTGTCACCCCGGCCTGACTGGTACGGATGGCGTGCCGATCTAGGAGAGGGGGATCAGCCGGTAGACCTCATTGTTGATGCAGCGGTAGATTTCCTCATCGGTGCCGTAAACGTCGACGATGGTCTTGTGCTCGATCAGCCGTTCGACCACAAAAGCGGTCAGATAGAGGCTGACGAAGTGCGGTCTCGGCACAACGTGACGGACATTGGCCACCTGAAACTGAACGTCGAATTCCTCGGCATTGAGCAGAGTGCGAAGGCAGTGGCCGATCTGGTGATCCAATTCATCTTTGTTAGTGGTTTCCACCAGATGCTGTTCGATGAGGCGAATGGCGATCCGGTTGCTAAGCGTCTCCAAGTGTTCTCGAAGCAGATACATGGCATTAACACGTTCGGCTTCCTTGGCATGATCCAGTCTCGAAATAACCGCAGTTTCCCGCGCGTTAGGGCGATGATCCCTGGCCATTGAACCTCCCTTTCCCTCTCTAATAACGCCCCGGTGCTCCGCCCGGCCTACCGGTGAACACTCCGACGAGCAGTGTCTGGTGCTCGGTAGAAACCCCGCTTGTGTCGAGATTATTCTGCCACAGATTCTCCCTGGAGCGAAGCGCGAATTCAATACCCGTCTATGAACGGTGGTCAGGCTTCCGGATGCTGACCGCAGTGCCCCGTCTGACCACCGAAACGATTGCCCGCATGGTTGGTGCGGCACTGGTTGATGAGACTCGCCATGTAACCGGCGCCGAAACCGTTGTCGATGTTGACCACGGCGATACCGGGGGAACAACTGGTGAGCATGCCCAGCAGGGCGGCGAGGCCGCCGAAACTGGCTCCGTAACCAACGCTGGTGGGTACGGCGATCACCGGACGCGCCACCAACCCCGCCACAACGCTGGGGAGCGCCCCTTCCATCCCGGCCACGACAACGTAGACTGACCCGTTTTGCAGCCGGTCCCAGATTCCGAGAAGCCGGTGCAGCCCGGCCACCCCCACATCATAGAAGCGTTCCACGGTATTGCCCATGACTTCCGCGGTAATAGCGGCTTCTTCGGCCACCGCAATATCCGAAGAACCGGCACAGACCACTTGGATCACACCATCCGGGGTGGAGCGGGATGAATCCAGGGGTTTCGGGTGAATCCACACCAACACCCGGGCCGGCGCATGATAGACCGCCTCCGGCAGGGCCGCAGTGATCTCGTCGGCCTTGCCAGCCTCCACCCGCGTCACCAGGATGTCAGACTGCCAGGCGTGCATGGCGCGCATGATGTCCACAATCTGGGCGGCACTCTTGGTTTCGCCGTAGATAACTTCGGGGAAACCGCGCCGCAACCCGCGATGGTGGTCGATGCGGGCGAATTGCAGGTCCTCATAGGGCAGCTTGGCCAGCAGGCCGAGCGCCTCCTCCTGATCGATGCCGCCCAGGCGGTAGTCTTCCAAAATTTGCTTAAGCCGGTGCAGGCTCATGGTAATTTCCTCAGAGTATCATGATGTCGGTTTGCACTTCACCTCCACCCGACCTCCCCCATCGATGCTGCTGGTTTGAGATTTCATCTCCCCTGAAAGGAGAAACTCAGGGTGAGGGATAGGTTCATACTTCGCTCCCGATCCTGGGTCATGGTGTATCCTGGGTGACAGGGAAAGCGTCCAGGATCAGTTCCACCTGTTGAGCGGCCACCCCGCCCAGACGACGGACAGCGGTCCGGGCCTGATCGCCGCGGGCCTGGAGTTCGGCAAGGCGGGTTAGCCAGCCCTGCCATTGACTCAGGAGCCGCTGGCTGTCTTCAACGATGATGCCCGCTCCACTGATCTCAAGGCTGTGATGCTCGGCGCGGACGCGGTCCAGGTGCGGACCGTAGAAGACCACTTTTCCCCAGGCTGCCGGTTCCAGAATGTTGTGCCCACCGATGGGTTCCAGCGTCCCACCGACGAAGATCAGGTCGCCGAGGGCGTAGAGATCGAACAGCACGCCCATTTCGTCCACCAGGATCACGGCACTGGTGCGTGGCTCGCCAGCACGCACTCGGGATAAGAGCTGATAAGAAATGCCCTTTTCCTGTAACCAGGTCATCATGTTGGGCAGCTGGGCCAAATGACGCGGGACGAAAAGCCCTACCAGCCGGGGATGCGCTTCCTGCAACTCGGCAAAAACCCGCAGAAGTTCCAGACATTCCGAACGCCTCAAGCTGCCACCGATGATCACCGGGGTGTCGGAGGCGATACTCAGGGCCGTGCGCCATGATTCGACCGGACTGTTGACCGTTCGTGCCAGAAGAGCATCGTATTTGGCGCTTCCCAGGGCCAGGGTGCGTTCTGGGGCCGCTCCCAAAGCGATGACGCGTTGCCGGTCCTCCTCGGAATGCATGGCCAACCAGCGAAAATGCTGGAAGATTGGTTCAAAGAGTCGGCCGGCGCGGCGGTAGCTCCGGGCAGAGCGTTCCGAGATGCGGCCGTTGAGGAGCACGGCCGGGACATTTTGGTGCCGCAACCAGGCGTGCAGGTTCGGCCAGAATTCCCCCTCCAAAGCCACGTAGACGTCAGGCCTAAAATATTGGCAGGCCTCTCGGATCACCCAGGGAAAATCCAGAGGAAAGGGCCGGACCTCGGCGGCATCGCCCAGTTTCTCCTGGGCAAACTGATAACCGGTCGGAGTTCCAACGGTGAGCCAGATGACCGCACTGGGCCAACGTTCCCGCACCAGCCGAATGGTCGCCATGGCGCCAGTGATCTCGCCCACCGACGCGGCATGAAACCACAAGCGAGGTGTTCCACCACAGGAAGGTCCGTGGAATTCCCGGTAGCGCCCAAAGCGGCCCTGCCAGAAATCCTGGTCCTGACGGCACGACTCGCGGTGTTGCCACAGCCACCCAAGGCCCGCCCCCACCGTAGTCACCAACAGATTGTAACCGTACCAGCTCAGATTCAAGTCTATCGCCACATAATCAAAATAATGCGCGCCGTAATCTCGCCGGACAGCGCCGGCACTCACTCTCCCCCGCAGATGGGGTGAACCAGCCAGTCGCCCAGGACAACAGCCTTGCCGCCCCGCCCGCCAGGAAAGGAACGAAGAAAGGGGTTCCAGACCAACCTAGCATTCATAGCCTTGAGAAATCAAGCGTGGCACCTCCCGGCACATTGCCCTTGCTGGCGGTGTTTCCTCTGGTCTATCATTCAATGCTCGCTTCCTGACCGGTTGCCATCCGCGGCGTCAGGTATTTCAAAGATATTTTGGGCAGAAAGGACCATCGCCAACATGCAGCAAGCAGTACGGATTGCGGTGCTCTTCCAGAAGGCATCGGCTCACCTGAACCAAACCATCCAGGTCCAGGGGTGGGTGCGCACCCGCAGAGATAGCAAGGCGGGGGTCAGCTTCATTGAGCTCAACGACGGGTCGTGTCTTGGCAACCTCCAGGTGGTGGTGGACCACACCGATGCGGCTCTGCAGCCGGTGTTGGAACGGGTCACCACCGGCTGCAGCATGACGGTTTTCGGATTGCTCCAGGCGTCACCGGGAAAGGGCCAGAGCATCGAATTGCAGGCGACCCGACTGGAGATCCTGGGGTGGGCCGATCCCGCCGTCTATCCGTTGCAGAAGAAACGCCACAGCTTTGAATTCCTGCGCCAAATCGCCCATCTGCGGCCGCGCACCAACACCATCGGCGCCGTGAGCCGGGTGCGCAACTGCCTGAGCTTTGCCATCCACCAATTTTTTCAGCAGCACGGTTTTTGCTACATCCACACCCCCATCATCACCACCAGCGATTGTGAAGGCGCCGGCGAAGTCTTCCATGTGACCACCCTCGATCCCATCGCCCCCCCGGAAACAGCCTCGGCACAGGCCTCCTATGCTCAGGATTTTTTCGGCAAAGCCACCTACCTCACGGTAAGCGGGCAGCTACAGGCCGAGATCTATGCTTTGGCGCTGGGCCGGGTCTACACCTTCGGTCCCACGTTTCGAGCGGAAAACTCCAATACGTCCCGGCACCTGGCCGAATTCTGGATGGTCGAGCCGGAGATGGCCTTCTGCGATCTCGACGGTGATATGGAACTGGCCGAAGCCTTCATCAAAGCAATCGTCCACAAGGTGCTGAACGATTGTGCTGAAGACCTGGATTTCTTTGCCCGATTCGTTGATGCCGGCGTCATTCCGACTCTCCACCAGGTGGCCGCTGAACCCTTCGAGGTGATTACTTACACCGAAGCCATCGAACTGCTCAAGGCATCCAGGGAAACCTTCGCCTATCCGGTGGAATGGGGGAGCGACCTGCAGGCCGAGCATGAACGCTATCTTACCGAGAAAAAGATTAAAAAGCCGGTGGTGCTGATTCATTTCCCACGGGCGCTCAAACCCTTTTATATGCGCGTCAATGACGATGAACGGACGGTGGCCGCCATGGACATCCTGGTACCGCGTATCGGCGAGATCATCGGTGGCTCCCAGCGGGAAGAACGGCCCGATAGACTCATGGAACAGATGCGGCTGAAAGGGATTTCGCCCGAAGCCTACCGCTGGTATTTGGAGCTCCGCGAGTTCGGTACAGCACCGCACGCCGGTTTTGGCCTCGGCCTGGAACGTCTGGTGCAGTTCGTTACGGGTCTCCCCAACATCCGGGAAGTGATCCCTTTTCCGCGCACACCGGGAAACGCGGATTTCTGAACGGAGAGCAGGAGTCGCGAGTCCAATGCCCTCTAAACCGGTAACCATTTGCCGCACCAGTCAGCCGATGGTACACTCAACAGAAGGCACTCCGAAACCGCAGAGAAGTCATCGCCAATGTTTTCGCAGTCTTCTGTCTCTCGAACCTTCGCCGTAGGCTCTGCGCTCGTTGCAGTAAACGTTTGCCCTTGCTAAACCCCAGCTGGTCTCAAGCATCCGGGGCATATAGACTTGTTCAGCGGGCACATTGGCTGAACCTTCAAACCAAAACAAAGGACGGCCGCATCTGTAAACGGTGGAATTGACTCTCGATAACAAGGGATGCCATGAAACAATACAAACCCAATCGCCCTTATGGCCTGGTTGCTTTCCTTCTTGTGTTCTTCTTTGCCTCACCAGCCCGCCCTGAGACGTGGGAAGATCTATCCAAGAAAGCAACAGAACTCTATGCCGCCGGTAACACCGTGGAAGCACTAAAATCGGGGGAAATAGCCCTGGCCGAAGCAGAGAAGAGAGTTTGGCACCAGCAGCATCCAACTGTCGCGTCAACTCAATCTACTTGCCGATATTCACCAGAAGCGTGGCGAATGGCAGGAAGCTGCCAGGTATTTGGAACGATTGAGATCCATTCAGGAAGCAGTTCTGGGGCCGCGGAACAAAAAGGTCGCAAACACCCTCAGCGCGCTCATCACCGTCCATGAGAAGCAGGGCAATCATCAGGCGGCCGAGGAGTTGAACGAAGTGGCTTCCGCGAGATGGAGCGGGCGGGGGAATCCTGATGCACCCAAATTGACACCTGTCAGGCACGGATGATAACGACCCTGCGCAAAGGGGGCCTGTGCTGGAGAAGTGGAAAAAGCTCAGTGAAACTCCCAATTACATTAAAATAGCCACGCTCATGGCAGATTATCACAAAAAACACCAGTATCTGAAAGAGGATTTCTTCGTCTGCTCAGACATGGCCATAGAAGTATGGGATATAATTAAGACTGCAGGGATCAATGCACGATTAATCGTGGGAAATATAGAGAGAGATATTGTCAAGCATAAATCTACCCATGAATATATCGCAGAAATGAACCATGTATGGGTGATGGCTGAGGTCATTTCATCGGAGTGGGTTCCAGTTGAGGCCACAGCAGGCATAATCATTCATCCAAAGATACCAAGTTTTGATTTGTATTACAAAGGAACGTATTTCGACACTCCTAGGTTATTCAAAGAATTCAGCGAGTCAAGAAGAGCACTATTTCAAGTTTGTAAAGAAGCTAAGACAATGGTTGATGGTTTTAATAATACTTATGCAGGAAAGAATACAACCAAAGAAACTCTTGAACATAGCGGAAGGATTAAGCAGAAGATGGATGATTGTGAGAATCTGGAAAGAAAAGTCCTATCATACTTGGGCAGCTAGGAAGATTTCATCATGGTCATTTCTTAAAGTCATTACTCGGATGAAGCCACAAAGTTTGGTCTTGGGAGCCCAAGGTGCTCAAGATGCTTTAGAGCACATCATTGATGTCAGAGCCACGGAAGTTCAACCGCATATCGCCTCGTCCATCTTCTTGATATCCTTGATAGAAATCCTGGTAGCAACTCTTCATCAGTGCCGGTTTATGGGCACCCTGCCGGGGTCCCCGACGAAGGGCAGGATGAGCAGCCATGGCAAGGTCAACCGTTTCGGGTCGCGAAACTGGGAAAGGCCGATGGTCATCCCTTCATGGCCCTTGTCCGGCTGATCCTTGTATGTTCCGAAGAGCCTGTCCCACCAGGGTAGATTGAAGCCGTAGTTGCTGTTCGTCTCACGGATGATCACGGAATGGTGCACCCGGTGCATGTCGGGTGTCACAACGAAAAGCCGAAGGATCCGGTCAACAGCAACGGGGATGTGGATGTTGCTGTGGTTGAACATGGAGGTGGCGTTGAGTGCCACCTCGAAGATGAGCACGGCCAGAGCGGGCGGTCCGAGTGCTGCTACCGTCATGAGCTTGATTCCCATGGAAACTAACAATTTCCATGGGGTGGAAGCGCAGGCCGGTTGTCAGATCGTAATCGAGATCGGCGTGGTGCACCATGTGCAAGCGCCAAAGAGCCGGAACCGCGTGATGGAGCACATGCTGCAGGTATACGGAGAGATCCAGGACGATCACGCCGATGGATACTTCAAGCCAGTAGGGAAGATTGACGTTGTTGAGCAGTCCCCACTGACGCTCCGTAGCCAGAAGAGTCATTGCAACGGGAAGAACCGGGAAAACCAGGCGCACCGAGAGGGGATTGAGGCCGATGATCACAAGATTTGCAAACCATCGGCTCGCCTTGGAGGTGGTCAAAGCCCGACGAGGTGCAAGGATTTCGCAAAGTGCCACCACGGCGAAGATGCCAAAGAAACATCCAAGGCGTATCCCTATTTCACTACTCATGGAAAACCCCCAGTTCGGTCATCATCTCCCTTTGAGGGGCCGCATGCTGCCGATGGAGTCCAGCATGGGGAAGTTAGGACGCTTCAACCCTCCTAAATGCCCTCACCCGCTCAAGGATTTTGGGGATGAAGAACGAAAAGACAAAGAGCACAAGGGAGAATATGACTTTCCAGCTTACCAGATCCGCCCAACGGCCGCTTGTCCAGACGTCCTTCACCGTCCCAACAAAAAAAGTGAAGATGAAGGTGCCGACGATGATACCGAGCGCCGTCCCGCAGAAATAATCCCAAAAGCGCACCCGGGTCAGTCCCATGCCGAAGTTCATCGGAGTAAATGGAAAGTAGACCAGGCGCAGGTAGAGAACCGTGGCGAAGCCGTTGCGCTCGATGCCTTCATCGTATTTCCTGAGTCTGTCGCCGATGAGGGATGCGGCAAAATCCCGCCCCAGGTAGCGCCCGATAAAGAAAGCCAGGCTCGATCCCACCATGGCCGTAAGGCCCGCTCAGTAGAAGATGACGGTGCGTTCCTTGTCCGGTCCCAGTAAGGTTTCAGCGCCGACGCCCTGCGCCATCTCGACCATGAGTCTCCGCTGGAAGCTCTACAGTTTCCCTTCACGTTTGAGCTTTGAGAGCAGAAACGTTGCCCCCCTCGGGGACAGCCCGGTCCTTTCGGCAAGCTCCTCGGGATTGACAGGACCATGCTCACTGACAAGCGAGATGATCTCTTCTTCCAACTCTTCAAACCAGTCTTCGAACAGCACCAGAAGATCCGGATCGGTCATCGCCATCAGCTGCTTTGACTCAGCAACTTTATCCACCAGCCTCTGACACATTTGCGTCGGGTCGACACCTTCGCCCATGCACTCGGCCAGTCAGAGATGGACCAGGCTCGACACCTTATCGCCTCTGGATTCTCCCATGAGGTCCCACAAGAATTGCGAACGCGCCTCTTCACCCAAGGCGGAGAAGAGCACTTTCAAGACCTTGGATATCTCGGCCAGCGCTTCTTCAGGGTCCATGCGGCCAACCATTTTCAGCATCTCTTCCATGTCGATCAGATCACCTCCCCCATTCCTCAAAAGGTCTTCCTTGCGGTCAACAAGTCCGTTGCCACGGTGCTCAGTGTTCGAACGACATCGAGAATTCTGGGGTCCACGAGCTCGTAGTAGATGAACGGGCCGTTGCGCTCGATCTTGACCAGCAGTGAACGTTTGAGCTCCTTCAGGTGATGGGAAACAAGGGGCTGCGAGAGACCGAGTTCCTCAACGATGCTCGAGACGGATTTCTTGCCGTTGCTCACGCACAGAATGAATCCGCAGCCGGTTCTCATCCGAAAGGCTCTTGGCCAGAAACGCGACCGTCTGGAAGTGCTCGTCGCGCAGCACCATTGCCTCCTGCTCGCCCACGGATGGACATTCCTCGCCTCTTTTCTGTTACCTCGATGCCACTTAACGCGTTTTCCTTGAGCTACCTTTTCCATAGACAATCATCCATCCTGTTTTATGCCGAGCCGGCAGAGACTGCCGCGGCAGTTCCGAAGCAGACAGCGCTCGCCTTTTTCATCTCGACGAAATGAGCGGTGGCGAGAGCCGCCGTGCAGCCGTCCGCGGCGGCGATCACGACGGGCGAGTAACGGCCTGGCCGAGGTCCACGCCCAAGTTGGCCTCAATGTCGCTCCCTGCCCGAATAACTGCATGTTCTGCGCATTTGCCGCAAAGAATAAAGTTTTCACGGAGCAGTCTGAGCTTCCGGTTGAAGAGGCCGTGGATCAAGCCGGCAGGTTTGAAGATGACGGCGCCAATGCCATTTTCGTGATGAGCACGGCAGATTATCCCTTTGATAGGTTCATTGAAGTGTCACAGGAGATCAGAAAATCGCTACGACCCGAAACAGTTCTGATTGCCAATGTTGGTGATTTCGACAGCGAACAGACCAGACGATTGAAAGATTGCGGTTTTGCCGGCGTCTACCATGCCGTCCGTCTTGGGGAAGGCTGTGACACCCGAATCCCGGTGGAAAGAAGGCTCAAGACCTTCAAAAACGCCGAAGAAGCTGGACTGTCCTTGGGCACTTGCGTGGAGCCAGTTGGGAGCGAACACACCATTGAGGAGCTCGTTGAAAAGACCATCATCACCCGCGAGGCAAGACCGGCGTTCAGCGGCTCGGCAAGACGCATACCCATTCCCGGCACCGAAATGGCCAAGCACCCAATAGTCAGCGAAGCCAGAATGGCGCATATTCTCGCGGTGGTTCGACTCGCGTTGAGCGATGAGGTAGCCGGTAACTGCACCCATGAGCCGAATGTGATCGGCGCTGCTGCCGGGGCCAATCTCTTGTGGGCCGAAGCGGGTTCAAACCCGCGCGATACGGAGACAAAAACCGAACACAAACGGGGAATGACGGTGCAGGATTGCATTCGGATTTTCGAAGAAGCGGAGTGGGAAGTTTTGAAGGGGCCGTCCCGATTCTACACTCCCTGATGACTGAGGGGATTTTAGGCAACAAACCGTGTTTCACCTTGTGCCAGGGAGTCACGGGGCACAGAAAGAGGTATCCATAGTTCCAAATCGAAATGACACAGTGTCCTGGAGTCACCTTAGGTGAGCAGTATTGCTTCCAGACTCCCAGTAGAGTGGCGAGGCTTTCCCGGACAGTCTCCTATTCGGCCATGGCGGCCAGTTCTCTTAGGAGGCGGAGGGACTCCTGGGCTTCCTGGGGATCCACCTTGTGCAAGGCGAAGCCAGCATGGACGATCACGTAGTCGCCCACGTTAGTGTCCGAAAGCAGGGTCAGGCAGGCTTTCCGCAACACATCGCCCACTCGGACGGTTGCCATTTCATCTTGAATCTCAATCACTTCCGCAGGAATTGCCAGGCACATGCGGTTGGGTCCTCCAGGTACTGTCAGTAGATGTGCGCTTTTGCGACAGTCATTGTAGTCGTTTTTCGGATTGAAGGGAATGCACTGAAGAAGTAATTCACAGATGAAGCCGCTTAAAAAGGGCTTCTGGAAGCATCTGAATGATCGCCATAATCCATCTCCAGAACCATTTCGAATAGACGATATCCTTCCTCTGCAGATAGGCATGGTAAACGTCTTCGGCCACCTCATGGGGGTCGGCGACGAGGCGCTGGGGTAGTTTAAGGCCGGCGGTCATCTTGGTGCGGACAAATCCCGGAAGGACCGTCATCACCCGGACATTGCATGGATATAGACGATTGCGCAGACCGCTCAAATAGACTGTCAGGGCGGCTTTAGCCGAACCGTAGGTATAATTGCTCTGACGACCTCTTTCACCGGCAACCGAGCTGATCCCAACGATGAACCCCCGCCCTTTGGCTTCAAAGTCGGCCGCAATGATTTCCAGGATGCTGACTGCACCCAGGAAGTTGCTGTCGATAATGCGGCGGACTTCATCGAAGTCCCGCTGGGCGGTAAGCTGATCACCCTGGACCCCGAACGGCGAGGATTACACCGTCAGGTCTGGGTTCCAGCTGGCGATAGAACTCGGCATGAGATGCGTAATCACATGCATCGAAATATGCCGCCTTGGCCTGGATCTGGTAGCGAATTTCCAGATCCCTGGCCTTCTTGGCCAACTGGCTCCAGGTTGCGGGAGGCAAGATGGACAAAAGCACCTTCCGCCTGTGCAAAGTGCTGTGCGATGGCGAAACCAATATCCGAATTCCCGCCCAATATCAGCAGAACCATGGCAGATCTCCAAACGTTTGCATGAAAACACGCAAGGTGTGAGGGCGCAAGAGCGCGATAACCCTTCACGCCGCATGAGCTTGAAGGTTAGATTCCCAACCGCTTCGACTGCATGGATACAAGCTTGCGGTGCAATCCCAGGCCCTTCCGAAGCGCACGAAACTGCTGCCAGCGGGGGTATCCACGCCGGAACATAGCGGCACTCATGCGCACATCCTTGGCCAGGTAGAGTCGTCCGCCGTGATCAGCCACGACGCGATCCAGTTCATCCAGCAACCCAAACAGGCGCTTCTCGATCTTGAAATCAAGAGCCAGAGTGTAACCTTCCAGGGGAAAGGATAGATGATTGTCATTGGCAGCTCCCATCAATTTCAGGACGGCAAGAAAGGAGCCCATCCCCGAGCGGCTAACCCTTCTCAGAATCTGCTTGAGCCCATCGCGACCAGCTTCCTTGGGCAGAACCAGCTGATACTGAGTAAAACCCCGCCGACCATACATCAGGTTCCACTGATGGATGGCATCCAAAGGGAAAAAGAAGGATCGCAGGGAAATGACGCTTTCGGCCATACGCCTGGCCTTAGTGTGGAAGTAAAGAGCATTGAACAAGCGCACGCTGGTTTGATTGAGAAGGAACCCCGGGAGAGCGCAGGGCAGCTGCCATTGCCTGCCAGGCCGGAGCCGCAACGGTCCTGCAGGGGCGTGTTCACCCAGGATAAGCAGGGACCTGCCCAAGTTTTCCGCAGAAGCCAGACAATCGATCCAAGCCACTGAATAGCTCCAATGACCGTGAGCCTCGAAAGCTTCCAGCGCTTCGTCAATGTTTCTGGTCGGCACCACGATTTGTCGGATCAGGGCGCTGGGGATCCTTTGCAACTGCAGGCTGACCGCCAGGACCAACCCGGTGAGCCCCATGCCGCCGCAAGTGGCGCGAAACAGCTCGCGGTTTTGGCTCGGTGAACAACGCAGCACATGACCGTCGGCCAGCATCAGTTGGAGTTCAAGGACCTGTTGACTGAAACAACCCTGCAGGTGATGGTTCTTGCCGTGCACATCGCTGGCTATGGCTCCCCCCACAGTGATGAACTTCGTCCCAGGAACCACGGCCGGGAACCATCCCCTGGGCAGAAACACCTCGATCAATTCCGCCAGGCTCACCCCGCTTTCGCAGGTCACCACACCCGTGTCCGAGTCGAATGCCAGGATCGCATTGAAACGGCGAGTGGCAATCACCCTGTGGTTCAGGGCACTGTCACCGTAGCTGCGGCCCATGCCATAGGGGATAGTCTCACCGGCATCCGCCAGGCAGTCGCGAAGCGTTTCGGAATCATCAAAATGGCAAATGTCAGCGTGAATTCGGGGATATCGTCCCCAGCCACTAATTTCGCCAACCATCATTCACCCGCATACACCGTTTGCCGCGGATCACACGGATTGCACTGAAGATCATACTAATCAACTCCCTGACGTGACAACGCAGCCAATCTTGGAGTGGCTGTGGGTTAATGGATGACGGATTCCCAAGCGGCCATCCGTCGCTGTGATCGTTACGCGTTCCGTGGTGGCCAAAGCACCAAGAATGAGCCGGACACCTCGTCCTGCCGTCAACCAGCTGGGTCTCCGCGCCATGGTCATGGGCTGAAAACATAAAGGATAAGATAACAACTCACCAACCACAACAGGATCACCACCTGAAGGAAATGGTCCTTGAGCAGGATCACGCTTGGGGAGCCGCTCTGTTGCCGCACAAAGGTGATCTGCAGGTACCGCAGCAGACCCAATATGACCCAAAAAACCGTGAGGTAAAGACTCTCCGTATGATGTTTGCTGGTTACTTCGGGCGATACACTGTAAAGGATGTAGCTAACCACAATGACTGCCGCCATAAGGGCCATGCTCAGCGAAATGAATTCCATGTTGTACCCATCCAGACACTTGCGAATTCTGCATCCCGAGTTCTCCAGGAGCAGGTCATCCCGACGTTTGGCAAGGCCCAGAAACAGCGCCAGAAGAAACGTCATCAGCACCAACCAGTGACTGGGCCAGACCTCAGCCGCTATTCCTCCCGCGAAGACCCGCAGCACGAAACCCACCGCAATACACACCACATCCACGATTGCCACGCGCTTGAGCGCCCAAGAATAGGCCACGTTCAGCAGCAGGTAAGATGCCAGGATCAGGCAAAACCTCTTATCGAGAAAAGCTACCGCGGCTGCCACGGAAAGACCGGCACACAGAAAACCAAGAAACGTGGCTTCCGCCCGATTAATCTTCCCCGCTGCCAGCGGCCGCTGCCGCTTGGTGGGGTGGCGTCGATCCTCCTCCAGGTCTTTCAAATCGTTCAGCACATAGACCGCGCTGGCCATCAGGCAAAACGACACGAATGCGGCCAAAGTCTGCAGCACAGACACCAGGTCATAAATCTTATGACCAAAGAACAGGGGAAGCCAAATGAAGCCATTCTTTATGTACTGGTGCGGGCGCAACAGGTGCAGATAGGATTGCAGGCGAGCCATTCGACTTTGGCGTCCTTCCGTTAGGGCAACACATCAGGCACGGTATTCACACTGGTTCGGCCTTCAACCAAACGTCCACCCGGGAGACCACAACGCCGCCGCCAACCACAACCACACTCCTGACAGCCTTCTCAGGTCATCATACCAGCCAACTTCCGGCGCAGACTGGTGGCCATCTGATGGGCATGACGGAGTGGTTCCGGTTGGCGAAAGCGGCCCAGACACCGCACAATGAGGTTGCGGGAACTGTCGCAATCGGCCAGGTGCCCGGGGGAAATGTAAATCGGCTTGACCCGGTCGCGGCTGCAGAGCACTTCACCGACTATTTCCTCGTTGAGATAAAGGGGGGTATGACGGCCGCGGATCAGCTCAAGGGGTTGGTGTTCACCGCAGAGCCGCTTCTTGGCACAACCCACTGTCGGGATTTGCAGGCACAACCCCAGGTGGCTGGCCAGGCCCAAGCGGCGGGGATGGGCCAGCCCCTGACCGTCACACAGAAAGACATCCGGAAGGCACTTCAGCTGCTGATATGCCGCCAACAGCGGCGGAATTTCCCGAAACGACAGAAGTCCGGGCACATAAGGAAATCGTACCGGTTCCACCACATGCACGCTTTCCAGAAGTTCCAGGGTGGGCCAGCGAAAGGTCACAATCACCGCCACCAGCTGTCGGGACGAATCCAGGTAGGCCAAGTCGGCCGCCGCCAGCACCTCAAACTGCTCCGGCAGAGGCTGCAAGAGAACCTGCAGCGCCAATTCTTTCTGTTTGGCAATGGCTTCCTGGGGGGACAGGTCCCATCCGTGCGGCGAGGGCTCCTTGCCCCTATGCACAGCGGCCACGACGCCTGAAGTCATCCCAGCGGAAGTCGCTTAACCGCACCGCGAGAACCCGCAGGAACGGCACACAATGCAGCCGCCTTCGTGTTCCACGGTTGCGCCGCAATCCGGGCAGGCGCCCATTTCCGCATGGGGAAAGCGATACTGGTATCAGCATGGTGATTGATGACCTTGGCAATGGCGTCGGAACAGGAAACGATCTGTGCGCCGTTTTGCCATACCGGGGATGGGCAGCGGATTCCCATCAACTGTCGGATGATGGATTCCACCTTAACCCCGGAACGCAGCGCCAACGAGATCAGACGGCTGGTGGCTTCGATCTGGGAATAGGCACAGCCGCCAGCTTTGCCCATCTGCGCGAACACTTCACAGATCCCGTATTCATCGCGATTGACGGTCACGTACAGCTTGCCGCACCCGGTGTTGACCCGCTCCGTCACCCCAAACGTCTCATCGGGGCGCGGCCGCGGCTCCACCTGCGGATATTGCGGTTTACGCTGAATGTTAAGCACCTGCACGTCCCGGCTGCCATCTCGGTAAATGGTGAGGCCCTTGCAACCCAGTTTATAGGCCTGCAGGTAAGCGTCCCGGACATCTTCCGGCTTGGCCGAGAAGGGGAAATTGATGGTCTTGCTCACCGCATTGTCAGTATATTTCTGGAAAGCCGCCTGGATTCGAATGTGCCATTCAGGGGCGACATCGTGGGAAATCACGAAAACCCGCTTAACGTCCTCGGGGATGTCCGTAAACTTCTGGATCGAACCCTGCTCGGCGATCCGCTTCATCAACGCCGGATCATGGAACCCCCGCTCCTTGGCGACCTTCTGAAAGAGCGGGTGCACCTCCAACAGTTCCTGGTTGTCCAGCACCTTGCGCACGAAACTAATGGCAAACACCGGCTCAATCCCACTGGAGCAACCAGCGATGATGCTGATCGTCCCTGTCGGTGCGATGGTTGTGGTGGTGGCGTTGCGCATCAAAGGCGTTTCCGGACGATCAAAGATGGATCCCGGATAGTTGGGGAAATTCCCGCGCTTTTCGGCCAGCGCCGCTGAGGCCGCCTTGGATTCCTGCTGGATGAAGGCCATCACCTTTTCCGCCGTCGCCACCGCTTCATCGGAACTGTATGGAACTCCCAGTGCAATCAACATGTCAGCAAAACCCATCACCCCCAGGCCGATTTTGCGGTTGGCCAGAGTGATCTTCTCGATTTGCGACAATGGATACTTGTTGGTGTCGATCACGTTATCCAGAAAATGAATCGCGTCCCAGACCACTTCTTTGAGATGACCAAAATCGATTTGGCCATCCTTGACCATATGCAGCAGATTGATGGAACCAAGGTTGCACGATTCATAAGGCAGCAGCGGCTGTTCGCCACAGGGGTTGGTGGATTCGATCATCCCCACCTGCGGGGTGGGATTGTCACGATTGATGACGTCCAGGAAGACAACTCCGGGCTCACCATTTTTCCAGGCGGAATCCACGATCTTCTCGAACACCTCGGAAGCTGCCAGCCGCTTAACCAGCTCCCCGGTGCGGGGATTGAGCAGATCGTATTCGCCGTTCTTTTCCACGGCATCCATGAAGGCATTGGTCACCGCCACTGAAATGTTGAAGTTGCTCAGCCGTTCATTGTCCGTCTTGCAGGTGATGAATCGTTCGATATCCGGGTGATCCACCCGCAGGATACCCATGTTGGCACCACGCCGTGTACCGCCCTGCTTGATGGTCTCAGTGGCGATGTCGAACACGGTCATAAAAGAGATGGGACCGCTGGCCACGCCCCGCGTGGAAAGGACCTGATCGTTCTCAGGGCGGATCCGCGAAAAGGCAAAACCGGTTCCACCGCCGCTTTTGTGGATCATGGCCGCATGCTTGATAGCTTCGAAGATGCTTTCGATGGAATCTTCCACCGGCAGCACAAAACAGGCGGACAATTGCCCCAGGCGCCGGCCGGCATTCATCAGCGTCGGCGAATTGGGGATGAAATCCAGAGAAGTCATCAACCGGAAGAACCTCTGAGCGGTTTCTTCGACCGCGGCGGTTTCATCATATTGGATATCGGCCTGCGCCAGCGCTCGAGCAACTCTCCAGAACAGCTCTTCGGGCGATTCAACCGCCTCCCCCTTGTCGTTCTTTTTCAGGTACCGCTTCTGCAAAACCACGAGCGCATTGGGTGTCAAATCCACCGGCTGATTGATGATGCTTGCATTGGGCATGACGCCAGCCTTTCTTCAACGATCTTTAGGTAAATGCCAAAGAATCTTCTGCAAAACGGGCCAGGTAACGTTCTCCGTGAGCCCGGATGTTTATGGTCCGCGCGGCCTCGCCGACAATCTCCAAACAAAGGTCCAGACGCTCTTCGGGAAGGGCCTCGCCCAAACGCTCGGGCCATTCCACCACGGCTACGCCGTCACCAAAGAGAGCTTCCCGCCAAGGAACGGTTTCCAGGTCATCCCCGCTGACGATCCGATAGAGATCCAAGTGGTAGAGATGGAGCCGGCCGTCATATTCGTTAATAACCGTAAAGGTAGGGCTGGTGATTCGCACCGCTGGCGGAACCCCGAGACCCCGAGCGATCCCTTGCGCGATCAAGGTCTTGCCGGCCCCCAGTTCACCCCAGAGAGTCACCACATCACTGGCTTCCAGTCGTTCTCCAATCCGTCGACCCAGATCGTGACTTTCCTGCTCGCCGGCAGATCGGAAGACCCACTCAAGCATACCCATCCTTACCGCAAACGTCGGGCAAAATCATGTCCAGCGACGAGCCATTCGCCGCCATTAGACTCGGTTTTTTGGAGAGAGCCGGAGGCATTCGAAAAAATATGGACCGCAACGCACTTTCATGGTTCTTCCCCAAAACCTTCCAGCGTCCCGATCACGCGGGGAATTTCAGGCAGCAGGTCTGATGCCAACAGACCACGGCTGGCGACATCTCCCAGACAACGATCGGCAGCGGCGCCATGGACATAAACCCCCAGACAGGCGGCTTGAAAGGGTTCGAAACCCTGAGCCAGAAAGCCGGCGATCATTCCGGTAAGAACGTCCCCCATGCCGCCGCTGGCCATGGCCGAGTTCCCGGAACTGTTGATAGCCAGGCGACCATCGGGGGCGGCAATGATGGTTCGATGGCCTTTGAGCACCACCGTGACGCCGCATAACTGACTGAATTCCGAGGCGATATCGAGGCGCCTTTCCTGCACAACCCGCGTCGGCTCGTTGATCAACCGCGCCATTTCCCCAGGATGCGGGGTCAAGATCACCGGTGCTTTGGCCTCGGTGAACTGCTCGAAATCATCGGCCATGGCAGTGAGTGCATCGGCATCGAGTACCATGGGGCAAGGACATTGGAGCACCAGGTCCTTGACCAATCCGCGGGTTTCCGCATGCAGCGAAATACCCGGCCCCATGGCGAACGCCTGTTTACCTTCCAACCAGCTCAGCATCTCCGCCAGAGCGGTGCGGCCCAGGCATTGATCCGATGTCTCGGCGAGCGGCAGGGTCATGGCTTCGGTGAGCTTGCCTTCCAGGATGGCGTTGAGGCTGGCCGGAACAAACAAAGTCACCAAACCGGCCCCCACACGCCCAGCCCCCTGGCAAAGCAGTGCGGCCGCGCCGGTCTTACCCGGCGATCCGGCCCAGGCGGCGACATGCCCGGCATGCCCCTTATGGGTGCTCGGATCGCGGGGCTGCAACCAACTCGATGCCAGTTCCTCATCCAACCACCAGCGCTGAATCCCTCTGTCTCTGACAAGATGCGGCGGGATCCCGATGTCCACCACACCCAGCCGACCCACATGGTCTTCCCCCGGGGATAGTACCTGACCTACCTTGGGAAACCCGAAGGTAGCCGTCGCCAGAGCATGGACCGCCGTCCCTAGGACCCGGCCGGTACCGGCATCCAGCCCTGATGGCACATCCACCGCCAGAATCGGCACCCCCAGTGCGTTTACCGCTTCAATAATGGTTCGGTAGAGACCCTGGACCTCACTCTGCACCCCGGTCCCGAGGATGGCGTCAATGATCACATCGCTTTCTTCGATCCAGGCCCACTGCTGATCGAAATCGGCTTGCTCGTCCCAGGTATAGACCGGTATTCCCAACTTTTCCATGATCTGGAAGTTGGTGAGAGCATCGCCTTTGAGCCGATCCGGCGGGCGCAGGCAGATGACCCGGACATCAGCGTCCTTGAGCGAGAAAAGGCGCGCCAGCACAAAACCATCGCCAGCATTGTTGCCGCTCCCAGCCAGAATGGTAATGCGGCGATTGAGCAAATCCGGGAGCACTTCCTGAAAAAACGCCGCCGCTCCCCGTCCGGCGTTTTCCATCAGGACAATCCCGGGAATACCTATTCCCTCAATGGTTTGCCGATCCAACTGGGCCATCTCTTGGGCGGTTACGATAAACATGGCGAATGATCCTCTTCGCATTCCAAAACGACGATGGCCGCTCCGTAGGCACCGTCATCAGTCAAGCTGAGATGCCAGGATCGGATTCGAAGCTCCCGACAAAAGCTTGCCGCCTTCGGGGACAGCACGATCCGGGGCTGCCCGGAAGGCGCATGGCGAACTTCGATATCAAGCCACCCGACAGACCCACGAATACCGGTACCGAGCGCCTTAACAAAGGCCTCCTTGGCGGCAAATCGCAACGCCAGACAAGCCGCCTGGTTCTTGCGTTGAGCGCAGACCGCCTGTTCCTCGGCGGTAAAGATCCGCCGCCGGAACCTTTCGCCCCAACGCTCCAAAGCACGTTGCAGGCGCTCCACTCGGACCAGATCGAGTCCGACGCCAAAAATCGCCATCTAACCATTCACCAAGTCGACCATCTCACGGACCGCCCGTTCCATACCCACCAGGACGGCACGAGCAATCACCGCGTGGCCGATGCTGAATTCCTCAATTTCCGGAATGGTGCGCAGGCGTACGATGTTGCGATAATCAACGCCGTGGCCGGCGTGAACGATGAGTTCCAGATGCCGGGCCGCCTTGCCCGCTCCCACCAATCGTTCCAACTCCTCGGCTCGCTCCATGGGCGTCCGTGCGTCGGCATACGAGCCGGTATGCAGCTCCACACAATTGGCGCGCACCCGGTGCGCCGCTTTGATCTGATTGATGTCGGCATTGATGAACAGGCTCACGGAAATGCCGCCATGATGGAGCCGCGCGATGACATCCCGAAGGCTGTCCTCGTTGAGTAAAACATCCAACCCACCTTCCGTGGTCAGTTCCTGGCGTTTTTCGGGGACCAGCGTGACGATATCCGGTCGGATCCGTACAGCGGTTTCCACCATCTCCGCGGTGGCCGCCATTTCTAGATTGAGGCGGGTCTTCACGGTCTGCCGCAGGATTTCCACGTCGCGATCCTGAATGTGCCGCCGATCCTCCCGCAGATGCACTACAATGCCGCGGGCCCCAGCCAGTTCCGCCAGCGCCGCCGCCGTCACCGGATCGGGTTCGCTTGCCAGCCGCGCCTGCCTCACCGTCGCCACATGATCCACATTGATCGCTACTCGTGCCACCGCAAATCCTCTCCCTCGAGATCCCGTCAAGCAGGCTGCCGCACGCACTTCCATGGTCCCTGGTTGCAGCCGTGGGTTGATCCGTATTTTCCGTACGATCCGCAGCCGGTCCCCAATGCCCTTGCGCACCTTCGTTAGGTGCTCAGGACCGCATGGCGCGCTCCGGGTTGGATCATTTCGCCGACCCTGCCGCTTGATACCAGCCAAAGTCCTCCGGTGAGTATCCCAGAAACCCCAAAAGTTGCAGGGTTTTCTCATCCATACCGCGAGCATCCGCTGTCGACCGCTCATGATCAAAGCCCACCAGATGCAGGATCGCGTGCGTCAGCAGCAGATCCAGTACCGCGGTAAAACGACATTGATGTTCTGCGGCCATGATTTCCGCCGTCTGCGCAGAGATCACCACATCCCCCAGCAATTCCGAGCATACTTCGCCGAATTCCCCGTCGTGCATGGCAAAAGCCAGCACATCGGTCGGTCCCTCAACCTGGCGATAATCCCGGTTCAGGCAAGCGATCTGGTCATCATCGACAATCGCGATACTCAGCTCCGCCTCAGTGTAACCCAAGGCGCTTAAGATCGACTTGGCCGCCGTCCTCAGGCGCCGCCGATCGATCGCGATCGACTTTTGTTTCACGCTGATGTGGATCTGCATTCACCTTACTTTTGCTGTCTCGGGGAGCAACCGTCGGGTACTCGATGCGTTTGTGATGGATCGTGGCCAGGATCTGATTGAAACGTTTGGCAATCTGATGGAGGTCTTTAAGCGTCAGTTCGCACTCGTCCAACTGTCCGTCAATAAAAATGTTGTTGATGAGCCGGTTCACCAATCCCTGAATCCGTGACGATGTTGGTTCCGGCAGTGCCCGGCAGGCAGCTTCGACCACATCCGCCAGCATCACCAGCCCGGCTTCCTTGGTTTGGGGCTTCGGACCGGGATAACGATAATCTTCTACATCAATGGGCGGAAGTTCCGCTCCCTTGCTGGTTTTATTCTTTTCGCGAGCCTCCAGGGCTTTTTGATAAAAAAAGGAGATCAACCGAGTGCCGTGATGCTGGCTAATGATATCCACAATGGGCTGGCCCAATTTGTGCTGCTTCGCCAGCTCCGCCCCCTCCTTGACATGGGAGATCAGGATGAGACTGCTCATGGATGGCGCCAGCTTCTCATGGCGGTTTTCGGCCTCAAACTGATTTTCGATAAAATACAACGATTTCTTAATCTTACCAATGTCATGGTAATACGCCGCCACCTTAGCCAGCAGCGAGTTAGCACCGATGGCCTTAGCGGCCGCCTCCACCATGTTACTCACAATCACACTGTGGTGATACGTCCCCGGCGCTTGCAGCATCAGTTCCTGCATCAGCGGTTGATCCATGCTGGCCAGTTCCAGCAGCTTGATGTCGGTGGTATAGCCGAAGACCATTTCAGCCAGCGGTGTCAAGCCGGTTACCAGGATCCCGGCAAAAAGCCCTCCACAAAACCCGCATAAGGACTGTACCAGGATAGCTGCCGGACCAAACTGATCCTGCATCAAGGACGCGAGCACAATCATGCTGACATTGCAGATCCCCACCACCGCACCCGCATGGATGGGCGCCATCCGGTTACGGCAGGAAGCCACTCCGTGTGCCGCCACAAACGATCCCAACAGGAAATAGAAGATCAGATAGAAGTCTTTGCCCCAGAAAAACCCGGTCAGAATCATCAGCAGCAAGGAAAAAATCAGCGAAACGCTCACTCCAAAGAAAATGCTGCAAAACATGGCCCCGGCAGTAAGCGGTACCGCATACAGCATGGCCTTGCCACTGAGATAGGCGGAAGGCTCGCCAATGCTGTCGATCACCCCGGTGGCGGTCCGGGCCACGACGCACAGGAGAACCAGTAGGACGGCGAGAAAAAGAAGGTCTTTGGGACTCAAATGGAAACCCGGCAGGTGTTGCTGTGCCACGGTCACAAAAACCCGGATGAACAGGGCGGTGAGCAGCAACAGACTAAGGAAGATCATCACGCGGTTGTGCTTGGAAGTCTGCTTTTCATGTCCTCGCAACTTCAGGAGTTCTTCCTGACCGACCCTTTGCCCCTCGCGAACCAACATCTCATTTTTCTTGATCTGGAGAAAAACCGGTTTCACCGCGTTCACCGCCGCTTCCTTGCGGCTTTCGGTCTCACTGAGATTGTAGCTGAGGTTGGATCCTAACAGGTGGCTGCTGAGCTGGAGGGCAGCCTTGATTACATCCGGATCAGCGCCGGCCGGTTGGGCGGCAGCCTGGCTTTGCAGGTATTGTTGAGCTTCTGACAGATCGAGAAAATCTCTGGCCGATGCGACCATGGCTTCCCGTTTGTTTTGCACGTTGCGGATAACCAGGCTCTTGTTTTCACTCTGAAGACCCGTCGGTCGATTGGCCAGCACCCCTCGTTGCAGAGCCCCTTGGAGCCATTGCCTCACCAATTCCTGGGTCTCCCGACTGAACCGTTTGTGCACCAGGATACGATAGAGCGCATCCGGCACTTCGCTACCCAGCGCATTCTGAAAAGCGTCACGTTGCTCGGCAGCGGATCGTGCCGGGTCGGCACGGTCCTGGCGACCGGCGCCCCCCAGGGGTCCGGCCTCGTCAACCCCCGCAACCTTGCTTTCGGCGCTGCCGGCTGGTGCCAGCCCGGCTTCGCGGTCAGCAACGGCCTCGAGCTGTTTCTGCAGCTGCTGGCGTTGTCCCTCGAAAGCGGCATCCAACCGCTGGACGATGCCCGCCGCCACACTGCCATCCAGATCATACACCAGGGGAGATTCCTGGGCCGCTTCCTCGCGCTTCTTCTGCGTGGGATGCTCGTCTTCAATGAGGAGATCTTGCCTGGCCTTGATGTTGTGGTCAGCGACATCGCCTACGTGATAGGCGGGACCGGGATTGACGAAGTTGGAGCTCATAATCAGGGTCACTACCAAACTCAGGGCTACCAAGATGAACCATTCCTGAAACACCAGCTTCTGCAAGCGGTGTTTGACCGATTTGCCGTTGGCCGCAGGCCGGCCGGTGCTTCTTGCTGGTCGTTTTTCTGGATCCCGCTTGTCTTTATCCATAATAATGTCCTTAAATGAGCGCCAGGAGCCTTATCCGGCCACCATCGCACTCAATTCACTCCTTTGGGGACACTGCTGGAACGGTGCTCGGTGCGGTCATAGGCCTGGATGATTTCCTGTACCAGCCTGTGGCGCACAACATCCCGGTTGCTGAAATAGACAAAGGAGATGCCATTGATACTCTTGAGCAGTTCTTTGGCCTCGATCAATCCCGAAGGTTTCTCAACCGGGAGATCGATCTGGGTAATGTCTCCCGTAATCACGGCCTTCGCCCCCATGCCGAGGCGTGTAAGGAACATCTTCATCTGCTCGCTGGTGGTGTTTTGCGCCTCATCCAGGATGACGAAAGCATCGTTCAGAGTCCGGCCACGCATGAAGGCCAGCGGTGCCACTTCGATCGCCCCCCGCTGAAGCAACCGGGTCGCTCGATCAAAGTCCATCATATCGTGCAACGCATCATAGAGCGGGCGCAAATATGGGTTCACCTTTTCGGCCAAATCACCCGGCAGAAACCCCAATTTTTCACCCGCTTCCACCGCAGGCCGCACCAGAATGATGCGCCGCACCTGATCAGCACTCAGTGCTGCCACCGCCATGGCCATGGCCAGGTAGGTCTTGCCGGTCCCAGCCGGGCCAATCCCAAAAACAATATCATAGTTGCGGATGGCTTCGATATATTCCTTTTGCTTGAGACTCTTGGGAGTGACGATGCGTTTGTTGGAGGCAATGAAGACTTTGTCCAGGAAGATGTCTTGCAAGTTGGCCTGCAGGTTATCGCTGAGGATGCGAGCGGCAAAAACGATGTCACTGGAGTACAGCGGGTAACCCTTGTCGATGAGTTGCCCCAATTCCTGCAACAGGCGCCGACTAAGCTCGACAATGGCGGGCTCACCATTGAGGACAAACTGGTTGCCGCGCAGATGAATACGGACCCCCAGCTGCTTTTCAATAATCTTCAGGTGACTGTTCTGTTCCCCCGCCAGTTGCTGGACCACCGGGTTCTTGTCAAAAGCTATGGTCTCCGTGGTCGGTCCCGGCTGCTGGTGGTTCCCTGTCGTCAAGATCGTTTGAGTCCTCTCTGCACAAACACTGTCCATGCAGTCTTGTGCTTGTTTTCAAGCGCTGTGACACACCGCTTAAAGGAGAAGTTATCAGAAGGCTTGCGATCTGACAATATGACTTTGTGGATACGGCCAAACCGTTCACCGCCAATGATCCTGGCATTGTCCTGGAGGATGTGCTAGTTTTCGCAGGGATTCAATGGTTGACAGCAATGGAATTAGGATCATCACGATGGCAACTGCGATGAACGGACTGGATTGGTTCCTGGCGATCGTGTTCGCCTTTGGTATTATGTGGGGATTATGGCGCGGCGCCATTTCGCAGGTCTTTGGCATCGTCGGTGTGCTGGGTGGATTCCTGTTTGCCAGTCATACTTATGAAGGTCTTGCCACCCAGATTTTGCGGACTTTCCACAACTTCAGCCAGCGCCAATGGATTCCCATGCTGACCTTTGTTGGCATTTTCATGCTCACCTGGTTCTGCCTGAGTTGTTTGGGCCACTGGCTGGGCTCGTTATTTCGCCGCACCGGCTTAGGCTGCCTGGATCGCATCCTGGGAGCCGGGGTTGGCATGGCCAAAGCCTTCATTCTGGCCATTATCGTGATTTCTTCGCTGACCTTTCTGCTTCCTTCCGAGAACGTTCTCCTGCGTGAATCGCAGATGGCTCCCCATATCCAGTATGCCGCTCAGTACCTGGTAGCGGTCACCCCGAAGCAGGTGCAGGAGATTTTTGAACGGAAACGTGCGGAGCTATACAAGTACTGGCTCCAGCAGGAAAAGACCCGGCAATCACCGGCCCAAAAAAAGAGCACTTGATGACGCTGCACCCCTCTATTCCCCCCGAACTCCCTCCCCAAACGGATCTGGTGGACCGTTTCCGGCACGTCTCCCGGATCTGGGAAATCATCGACCAGTTGCGCGGCGAACCCGGCTGCCCCTGGGATCGGAAGCAGACTCCGCAAAGCGTTCAGACCTATCTGGTGGAGGAAGCCCATGAGGCCGCTGCCGCCATTGTTGCCGGCCACACTTCCGAGGCCGGAGACGAACTGGGCGATCTCCTCTTTATGGTGCTCTTTGTGGTGCACCTCTACGAAGAGGCCGATGCATTCTCGCTGGAAGATGTCTGCGCCGGAATCACAGCCAAAATGATCCGGCGGCACCCGCACGTATTTGGCGATACCGTGGTCGAATCCACCCAGGAAGTACGTGACAACTGGGAAAAGATCAAGGCAGCCGAAGCCAGCTCCGAGGGCAAAGCAAATGGGCTGGCCGACATTCCCGCGACGTTGCCGGCTTTGATGCGGACCTATCGAGTGCTCTCACGCCTGGCCCCCCAGCAGCCCGCCTGGGATGATGCCGCCCGGCAGGTTAAAGAGGCCGCCATCAGGTTAGCATCGCTCGAACAAGCCATGACAGCCCGGAGCGGCGTTGCACCGGCCGTCTTTGGCGAGCTTCTGCTGGCAATCGTCAATCTGGCAAGGATTGCCGGTTATCGGGCTGAAGACTGTTTGCACAAGACATTGAACGACCTGCTGTAAAGCTCCCCCACCAGGGCTGAACACATCCGTAATGGTCTGCCAGCAATGGTAGAGTAAGGCATGAGCGAGCTACCAATTTTCTGAGAGTTTGACACCAGGTAGATACTAGACTTTTTGCGAAACCATCAAAAAATGATCAGTCCCGCTGGAACACCAAGGCATCAATCACGGCGTGGCAACGGCAACTGGTGGCGATAATCCACCGACCCGGGCGGGCATGGATACGGCCGGCGGCAGCATGCAGTTGTTCCCCGCGAAAACCGCCAACCCCCGGCGCCAATTGCCAGCTGCGAATCACCACCACCTGAAACCCCTGGACTTCGATAGCCGCCAGACGGTCATAGAGATTGCCGGGACGCGGCTGACCCGTGTGAGTACAAAGCCCCTCAGGTTCACTGCAGGCATCGGGGCAGCGAAAGGTGGCAAAGCTGGCATACACCGCTCCAGCTGTCACTCGATACGGATTGGGCACTTGCTCATCGACCTCTGTGGGAACCACCAGAGGCTGAACCTCACCCTCACCGCCAAGGCGTTCCATGAGCCAGAGACACGCCACATGCACTGGAACGGCCGGAACGATCCATTGATTCTCCGCCAATGGACGATGCGCGATGAAAGTGATGGCGTCTTCCTGATGGATCGAAACCCCTGAGGCTTCATGGAATTCCCTCAACCGCTGGGCCTGCTGGTCCACCACCACCAGGCCAGTCTGCGGATACCGACTGGCCAGCCTTTCCGCAGCAATGTGGCCGAAGCGGCCGGCCCCCAGAATCCAAATGGGGCCTGGAGATATGTCCACATTCTGTGTCGGCCCGCCATCTTTCTTGACAGCCGCCTCGTTGTCAAAACCCGGAAGGTTGCCTTGTACCACCGAATCCATTATGACTCCTGTGAATTGGTCTCTTCGGAGATTTGCGGCTACCGATCTCGGTTCGCCCCTTGGGAGGAATAACGCGTCACGACACCTTTGGCAAACCTCTTGTCAGCATAACCCGCACGGTTTGCCATGCGGAGGCAGCAGTATGAGTCTTTTTTCCGCCTATCACAAACTGGTTGAGGAAAAAATCCAGGAAGCCATTCGGCGGGGCGACTTCGACAATCTTCCGGGCTGCGGGGAACCGCTGCAATTGGAGGATGACAGCCACCTGCCGGATGATCTCCGGCTCGCTTACAAGGTCTTGAAAAACGCCGACTGCCTTCCACCGGAATTGCAGTTGCGCAAAGACATCCGCCAAACCGAAGAACTCCTGGCCGGCATCCAGGATACCCAGGAGAAGTATCGGCAGATGAAAAAACTCAACTTCATGATCATGAAACTCAACATGATGCGACCGGTGTCCGCCGCTCTTGGAAGAAAATCAGCACTATTACGAAAAGGTAGTGGACAAAATTTCGAAACCATGATTTGGGTGCGGCAAATTTTGTTGCGAAATCACTCTGCTCCGTGGTAGTAAGCTGAGATTTTGCGAATTCGCACATCCCCGAAGTTCTTTTGGTGCTTGCACGCAGACGTGGGTCGGGCGAGTGAGTGGGGATGGAGGATGAAACCAGAAGGAGATTTTATGTCGGCAATCAGTATGAAGCAGTTGTTGGAAGCCGGGGTCCATTTCGGCCATCAGACGCGCCGTTGGAACCCCAAGATGAAACCCTACATCTTTGGTGCCCGCAATGGCATTTACATCATCGACCTGCAGCGCACCGTCAAGCTGTTCCGTCAGGCCTACCAGTATGTTGTCAACAGCGCAGCAGCTGGCGAATCCGTCCTGTTTGTCGGCACCAAGCGCCAGGCCCAGGATGCCATCCGCGAAGAAGCTCAGCGTTGCGGGATGTATTTTATCAACCACCGCTGGCTGGGCGGCATGCTCACCAATTTCAAGACCATCAAAAAGGGCATCGATCGCCTCAAGGAACTGGACTCGATAGTCGCGGATGGCAGCATCAACCGTTTCCCCAAGAAAGAAATCCTGGAATTGCAGCGGGAAAGGGAAAAGCTGGAAATCAACCTCGGCGGCATCAAGGACATGGGGCGCCTGCCCGGTGTGGTTTTCATCGTGGACCCGCACAAGGAAAAGATTGCCGTATCGGAGGCTAACCGCCTCGGTATTCCGGTAGTGGCCATTGTCGATACCAATTGCGATCCCGACGTCATCGACCATCCCATTCCCGGCAACGATGACGCCATTCGTGCCATCCGCCTGGTAACCGCCAAGATCGCCGATGCCTGCGCGGAAGGGCGGCAACGTTACGACGAAGCCAGCCAGGCAGTTAAGGACAAGGGGCCGGAGACCTATGACGAGGTACCGGCCGGCCAGATCCTCAGCACTGAAAGCGGTGGCCCGGTGGTGGAAATCGTTAATCCGGTGCCCGGTGCCGACACCGAGGAACAAGCGTAAAAACCCTGGTTGTTGATTTGACCAGAAGCGAATACTGACAAGTAACAGAGGTCGCTGGCGACCTCTGTTACTGTTGAAATATGCGTGGCTTGAGGAGATGAACAGCCAGGCCGCGATCCTATTTTGAAAATTTGGAGGGATCCATTGGAAATTACAGCTACAATGGTTCGGGAGTTGCGGGAAAAAACCAATGCCGGGATGATGGACTGCAAACAGGCTTTGCAGGAGACCGGCGGTGACATGAACAAGGCCGTGGATCTGCTGCGCCAGAAGGGCCTGGCAACCGCCATGAAACGCGCCGGCAAGATGGCGTCAGAAGGTCTGGTGCACGCCTATATCCATGCTGGCGGACGCATGGGCGTGCTGGTGGAAGTGAACTGCGAAACCGATTTCGCCGCCAAGAGCCAGGATTTTCAGGAATTTGTCAAAAACATTGCGATGCACATCGCGGCCACCAATCCCCTTGGGAATTAGCAAAGAAGATGTGGCCCAGGATGTGATTGAGCGCGAACGCTCCATTTATCTGGCCCAGGCGCAGGAATCCGGCAAGCCAGCCAATATCCTGGAAAAGATGGTGGACGGCAAGATGCGCAAGTATTTCCAGGAAGTGGTCCTTCTGGAACAGGCCTATGTCAAGGATCCGGACAAGACCATCCAGGACTATCTGAATGAGCTAATCGCCAAGACCGGCGAAAAAATCATCGTCCGTCGTTTTGTACGCTTCCAGTTGGGCGCGGAATAGGAACAGGCATTGGCTCGTCCTGCCGGCGGTTGAACGATCCCGCAAGTCATAGCTGGAGAGTCTCGTGGTCGTGTTGGCACCTGTTCCTCTGTGACAAGGATTTTGCGTTTTCAATCTTGAGTATTGTGAACCTTTGGGAATCTTGTGGAGATGGCAAAACCATTCTACCGCCGAATTCTTTTGAAGCTTAGCGGTGAAGCCCTGCTGGGTAGCGAACCCTATGGTATCGATGCCGCCGTCATCGAACAAATCGCCGAGGAGACCCAGGAAGTTCACGGGCTCGGGGTGGAGATTGCCGTGGTCATTGGCGGCGGCAACATTTTTCGGGGGGTTTCCGCTGCGTCCCGCGGCATGGACCGTGCCACCGCCGATTACATGGGGATGCTGGCCACGGTCATGAATGCCCTGGCCCTGAAGCAGGCCCTGGACAAGCGGGGAGTGGTCACCCGGGTACAATCAGCCATTGACATGAAGGAAGTCGCTGAACCCTACATTCGAGGGCGCGCCATCAGCCACCTGGAAAAAGGTCGCGTGGTCATCTTTGCGGCCGGCACCGGCAATCCTTTTTTCACCACGGATACCGCTGCCGCTCTGCGGGCCATGGAAATCGGAGCTGACGTCCTGCTCAAGGCCACTAAGGTGGATGGCGTTTACGCTACCGACCCCGAAAAGGATCCATCGGCAGTCAAGTATGACCGGATCAACTACACCGAAGTACTGCAAAAAAATCTTAAGGTGATGGATGCCACCGCCATTTCTCTGGCGCGAGACCACAACATGCGCATTGTGGTTTTCAGCCTGCGCCAACCGGGCAACATCAAGAAGGTCATCATGGGTGAACCCATAGGAACCGTGGTGGAGGGAGTAGGCAATGCTAAATGATGTCTATGCAGATACTCGTGATCGTATGAAGAAGGTCATTGAAAGCCTCGAACGGGAATTCAAACGGGTGCGGACCGGGCGGGCGTCGGTGGCCCTGTTGGATGGGATCCGCATGGACTACTACGGAACATCGACGCCATTGAACCAGATCGCCACCCTCACGGTTCCGGATTCGCGCTCCATCACTATTCAACCTTGGGATACTTCGGTCATCGGCGATATTGAAAAGGCCATTTTGAAATCGGAACTGGGGCTCACCCCGATGAATGACGGCAAGATCATCCGCATCAGCATCCCGCCACTGACGGAAGAACGCCGCCGGGAGTTGGTCAAGGTCATCCGCAAGATGGCCGAGGAAAGTAAAGTGTCGCTACGCAACATCCGCCGCGACAGCAACGAGATGCTCAAGGACCTGAAGAAAGACAAGGCGATTTCCGAAGACGAACAGTTCCGCGGCCAGGATGAGGTGCAGAAGATTACCGACGAATTGATCAAACAGGCCGACGCCGTCTACGCCAGCAAAGAGAAAGAGATCCTGGAAGTCTGAGATCTTCCAGCCACCGGGATATGGACCAACTGGACGCGCAGAGACTCCCCCGCCACGTAGCCATCATCATGGATGGCAACGGCCGGTGGGCACGCAAACGACTCCTCAATCGGATTGCCGGCCACCAGGAAGGCAGCAATTCGGTCCGGGCCGTGGTACGCAAGTGCCGTGAGCTCAACATCCCATACCTGACCCTCTACGCCTTCTCCAAGGAAAACTGGCAACGCCCGTCTCTCGAGATTGCAGCGTTGTGGCAACTCCTGAAGCAATTCCTCAAGTCGGAATTGCCGGAAATGATGGAACACGGGATTCGGTTGCATCACCTGGGCGATCTGATCGATATTCCGGAAGATGTGGTCAACGGACTGCGCAAGGTCATGGCACAGACCTCACGCAATGACGAACTCCACCTTAATCTCGCCATCAACTACGGGGGTCGCGATGAACTGCTGCGGGCCGCCAAACTCTTCGCTCAAGAAGTCCAGGCAGGGAAGCTCTTGCCTGAGGATCTGACCCAGGAACTCTTTGCCGAGTACTTGTTCACGCACTCCTTTCCCGAACCGGACCTGCTGATTCGCACCAGTGGTGAACACCGCATCAGCAATTTCCTGCTCTGGCAACTGGCCTATACCGAGATTTATTTTACCGATGTCCTGTGGCCTGATTTCCGTGAGGCGGAATTTGTAGACGCGCTGCGGGATTACCAGCGCCGCGAGCGGCGCTTTGGCAAAACCAGCGAGCAACTCACACTGATCGAGGCGGAAGTGGGGTCAGCCCATGGCTGATGGACTGCCTTCCTGAGATGGCCAACCCCGCACCATCAGGCGCTGCTGCCGAACCATTGGCAAAGGCGCCTGCGCCGGGGTGATCTTCCGTCGTGGTTCAGCATCAACCTCATCATCGTGATTATTGTGGAAAGCAGAGCATAGCCATGTGGCAGTTGGGGCAGTGGAGTTCGCATCAACAACGTTGGTTGACTGGGTTGCTGCTGGGCGGCCTTTTGCTCATGGTGGTCATTAAAGGCCCCTACTGGAGTCTGTGGCTGGTGATAGCGATGGCTTCTCTGGTGGGTCTGTGGGAGTTCCAAGCGCTGGTTTGCAGCGACCCGCTGGACCGCCGCTGGCAGATCGTTTTTCTTGCCATTGGCGCTCTGCCACCGATCGCTGCCACCCTGGGTGGCCCGCTGGCCCTGCAGTTTTCCCTCGTTGCTGCCCTGTTTGGCGGATTTCTGGCCTTCCTCCTCTGGTCTCCGGGCGACCCAAAGGTTATATCCATGCTCGCCAGGTTTACCCTGGGATGGATTTATGTGCCCTATCTCATGGCCCATGCGCTGCTCCTGGCGGGTCTTCCCAATGGCCGTTCCTGGGTACTCTGGACGGCACTTACGGTCTTTGCCGGGGATATAGGCGCTTTCTATGGCGGCCGACGTTGGGGAAAACACAAGCTTTACCCCCAGGTCAGCCCCAACAAAACCCGCGAAGGGGCCGTGGCCGGCCTGGCCGCCAGCATGCTGGTGGGATTGTTGCTGGCCGTTATCTTCTTGCCCGAAGTCCCATCCCACTGGGCAGCGTTGTATTGTCCAGTGCTGGGGGCCGTGGGGCAAATCGGCGACCTGCTGGAATCCATGCTCAAACGCCTGGGCGGCAAGAAGGACGCCAGCAACCTGATTCCCGGCCACGGTGGGCTTCTGGACCGGCTCGACAGCTTGGTGTTCGCTTTCCCAACGGCTTGGTATTTCCATGAGTGGCTGCGCTAGACAGGCAATCCGAAAGGTTATCCACGTGGGCTGTAAGGCCTTGAGCATTCTGGGAAGTACCGGTTCCATCGGGGTCAACACCCTGGATGTGGTCCGGCAGTTTCCCGATCGTTTTCGCATTGCCGGGCTGGCCGCCGGGCGCAATGTGGCGCTTTTGTGCGAGCAGATCCGAGAGTTCCAGCCACAGGCGGTGGCGGTGCTGGATGAGGCCCATGCCGCGCAGCTCCGCCAGCTCTTGGCCGCGGTTCCGTACCCACTGGAAGTTTTGTCTGGTCCAGAGGGTTACCGCACCATCGCCACCCTGCCCGAGGCAAATATGGTGGTAGCCGCCATGGTGGGGGCCGCCGGTTTGATGCCGACGGTGGCCGCCATTGAAGCCGGCAAACACATTGCCCTGGCCAACAAGGAAACTCTAGTGATCGGCGGCTCCGTCGTGGTGCCGCTGACGGAACACCACGGTGTGCGCCTCCTGCCCGTGGACAGCGAACACAGCGCCATTTTTCAGGCGCTCCAGGGAAACCAGCGGCACAGCCTGCGCCGCATCCTCCTTACCGCTTCGGGAGGACCGTTTTTTCGCAAATCCACTGAGGAACTGGCTGCCGTCACCCCCCAGGCGGCCCTCCGGCATCCCAATTGGTCCATGGGGAAAAAAATCACCATCGATTCCGCAACTCTCATGAACAAAGGATTGGAAGTTATTGAAGCGCGCTGGTTGTTCAATGTGTCGGTGGATCAGATCGACGTCCACATTCACCCGGAAAGCATTGTTCATTCCATGGTCGAATACGTCGATGGGTCGGTCATTGCCCAGCTCGGCATCCCCGACATGAAAACCCCCATCGCCTATGCACTCTCCTATCCGGAAAGACTGCCGCTGCGTTTACCGGCCCTGGATCTGTTCCAACTACAGAATCTCACCTTTTACCCTCCGGATGACACCAAGTTTCCCTGTCTGCGCCTGGCCTACGAAGCCTGCCGGGAAGGTTCCACCATGCCGGCGGTGCTCAACGCCGCCAATGAAGTGGCTGTGGATGCCTTCCTCAACGAACGTATCAGCTTCCTTGATATTCCCCGGCTGATTGAAAACACCATGGCACGGCATAGCATGGCCAGTGAGGTTACGCTGCAAAGCATCCTGGAAGCTGACCGCTGGGCGCGTGAAGTCGGAGAACGAATGATTCATAACGGCCTGAGGAGGGCCTAGTCTTGTTTACTAGCATCGCTGCCACCATCGTGGTTTTGGGAATTCTGATTTTTGTGCATGAACTGGGCCATTTTCTCGTCGCCAAGTGGCTTGACGTCGTGGTGCTGCGTTTTTCCCTGGGCTTTGGTCCCAAGCTGTGGAGCTTCCAGCGCGGCGAAACGGAGTATCGCCTCTCAGCCATCCCTCTGGGCGGCTACGTCAAAATGCTCGGTGAGGACCAGGAGGAAGAGATCCCGGCGGAACAACTGGCCAGGAGCTTCACCCAACAGAAGGTGGCAAAGCGTGCCGCGATCGTTTTTGCCGGCCCGTTCTGCAACATCTTGCTGGCCTTGGTGGTCTTCACCATCACTTTTTCGCTCACCGGCATGTCCTCATCCAACCACCACCATTGAGTCGGTGAGTGCCGATTCACCAGCGTCCAGGGCTGGTGTTCTGGCCGGGGACAAGATCCTGGAAGTGAACGGCAAGCCGCTGGTCCAGTGGGAAGATTTGTCGCAAACCATTCAGGAAGACCCCAATCGTCCGATTACTCTGCAAATACAGCGTGGTGAACAGCTGCTGACCATTGAGGTCTTCCCGGAAATCCGCAAGTTTTCCAATGTTTTCGGAGAAGCGGTGCAACGGCCGCTGATCGGGGTCTCCTGCAAGACCGAAATCCGCCGCCTGAGCCCCATCATGGCGGGCTATTACAGCCTGGTGCGGACCTGGGACCTGACTCACCTGTTTTTTCTCACTATCGTCAAACTGGTGCAGCGGGTCATCCCCATGAACACCCTCGGCGGCCCCATCCTGATCGCGCAGATGGCCGGACAGCAAGCCGGCGAAGGACTGCTCAGCCTGGCCTCCTTTATGGCTTTCATCAGCGTCAATCTGGCCGTCATCAATTTGCTCCCCATCCCCATCCTGGATGGCGGCCACCTGCTTGTTCTTCCTGCTGGAGGCAATACTGGGCCGCCCGGTAAGTCCGCGCAAACTGGAATATGCGCAGAAAGTCGGTCTGGTCCTGCTCATTGCGCTCATGGCCGTAGTTTTTTACAACGACATCATGCGCCTCCTGCCGGGAGCAAAAAAAGGCCTAATGCCGTGAGCCAGCCAGTGACGCCATTGCCATGAAGATTCTGGCGGTCGATACTTCCACTTCCAGCGGCAGTGTAGCTGTTGTCGATGATTTGCGTGTCCTGACCGAATGGAACCTGGAAAGCAGCCGCACCCACAACCGTCGGCTTCTGCAAACCATCGATGAACTGCTCGGCCACTTGGCGTGGACCCTGGACGACCTGGACGGGCTGGCAGTGACCTCAGGACCCGGCAGCTTCACTGGTATCCGCATCGGCATCAGCACCATGAAGACCCTGGCCTGGGCCCTGGATAAACCCTATGCCGCCATTCCTACCCTGGATGCCCTGGCAGCCCCCATGGGGTTGAGTTCTTTGCCCGTATGCCCGGTGCTGGATGCCCGCAAAAAGGAAGTCTACGCCGCGTTCTATCAGCCGGATGGCCAGGGCAAGTGCAGCCGGATTTCACCCTATCAGGTGCTCACGCCCGCAGGACTCTGCGGCCAGATTCAGACCCCGACCGTTTTCTGCGGCGACGGCTGGCTGCTCTACCGGGAGTTCTTGCTGAAGGAACTGGGGGACTTGGCGATCGAGCTTCCCGGCCCTTATCATTTGGTGCACGCTGGCTTCGTGGCAGAACTGGCCCGACAGCGCTTCACCCAGGGCCAAAGCGATAACCCCATGACCAGCGTGCCCATCTATGTTCGCGCGTCGGATGCGGAACTCTTTAGCTTGGCGCCACCCGCATAGCCCGCATCGGGGAACTTGCATCTCGCCCCCTGGGACAGGATGGGGTTGCCTGGTGTTTGCCTCAGCCCCTACGGCGAGGGCATGGCAAGGGCTGCCAAAACCGGCTGCAGACATCCCTCCCGCGATGGACCTTGAACCATTCACCCGCCAAGAGACCTTGAATCGGAGCCATGAGACTCCTTGCCCGTAAGCATCTCCTCCACGCCTGGGAGACCTGGTTGGCCGACGCCGGTGCAATTCCCGGGCAACCTTTGGCGTTCTGCCGCATCGCCCGAAGCTATGACCGTAGGGCATGGCGGAGAACAGTCCGGCGGGCGCTGGCAAACCCCTTTTTCCCGCGACTTTTCTTGACCCGCAACGTCCGAACCCTGAGCGCCGAACCTGGCTGGCGGCGGCAGCCGGTCCACTGGCAACGGCTTTTCGTCCTTCGCCTGCTGCTGGAAAGAAGCCGATTCTTCCTGGAAACGGCGTCCTGGAAACAGCGCCAATGCCATTCGGTCGCGGAACCGTCGGCAGCACCCCGCACCGCTGAACACTCTGAGACCCTCGCCTATTGTGATCATTGCGGCGGTTGTTGCGAGATCGCCAGTGGCCTGCCGGAATTCCCCGCCAACACGCCTCTCCCAGCCCGCTGGCGGACCCTGTTCGGCACCGGGCTGGGGCGCTGGCACCGATTCTGCCCGTTTCTCTGGGAACAGCCATCCATGGGCAGCCAGTGCGTCATCCACCCCTGGCGGCCGCTGCCCTGTCGCGCCTTCGAAAAAGAGGAATGCGACTATCTCAAGAAAGACCATTGGGTGGTCGCCCTTGGGGAAGCCGGACTTGATCCCAACCAGTGATCTTCACCAGGGTGCGCCGTGCACAACCTTATCCGGCTTCTTTACCGATACACCTCATTATGGCTGCCGACATCAAGCAGAATGATTTCCTTGTCGGTAATCAGGAGAGTAAGGGTAATGCGGTAGCTATGGGTGAGGCTGACGGAGTGGCAACCGGCGAGTTTGCCGCTCAGGGGATGCAGCTCCAGATGGGGCTGAAAAGGGTCCACTTGGAGATCACTGAGCACCCTGGCAAAACGTGGTTTCAAATCGGGATGCTTCTTGAAGAATTTACGGGCCTGGCGCAGAAACTGCCGTGGCGTGACGATGGCGTACACTACTCGGTCTCGTCCGCATCAAGCGCCTTCAGCAGATCATCGGCGGTCTTGAAGGTCTTCACCTTACCCCCCTTGACGTCCTCCAGTGACGCGCGGACACGGGCATAGTAGGCCTCCTGCTCCGCTACAATCAGCTCCTGGTAGCGCTCTTCGGAAAGCACCACATACTGCGGCTGGTTGTTCCTGATCACATGGAGATCCCCCTTTGCAATGAGATCATCCACCGCAGCAATACCACGCCGCTTAATCTCCTGGGCAGGTATGACGTTCATTTACTAACTCCTTTCGGTACTTAATTTGATACCAAGAATACTACCAAAAAAAGTACTGCTTATCAACCAAAATGCTGCTCTTGTAGTATCCATGCACCCGCACTACGTCCGCATCCATCACCCACCCACTGGCCGGCCACGCAAGTAAGAGGACGGTCACCGCGACAAAGAAGTGAACCGGCGACGTGAAATGAATCATGGCGGCAAACGCAAGCGCAGCCATCGACGACTTCGCACACTGTGACTTAAGGTAATGCCAGTCCATTGTTATGACGCCCAACGTGCGGACAACCGACAAGCAACCACGGCCAAGGGCTTTCGGATCGAGCTCACGGACTTACCCCGTGGTTGCTCGTCGGGTTCATTCGTTGGTTGGACACAGATTCTTGAGTTCCTTGAGCCATCAATCCTTGCTTGACACTGGTACTACAAATTGGTACCATAAACGCCATGAAACGAAAGCACAGGCGCACGCTGGATTTGATTTTTGCTCGTCCTTCCTCCGGTAGCATCCGTTGGGATGATATCGAAGCGCTATTTCGTGAGCTGGGAGGCGAAGTCAAAGAGCGTGAGGGCTCGCGCGTGGAAGTATTCTTGTTTCGTGAGGTTCGGATATACCACCGGCCACATCCTGGGCCGGCCACGGATAAGGGAGCTGTGGCTAATGTCCGCAAGTGGTTAGAGGAGCATGGAGTAAAGCCATGAGGAACATGATGGAAATTGATGGACACAAAGCCGTGATTGCTTTTGATCCCGACATTGGCATGTTTCGTGGGGAGTTCACTGGCCTTTCCGGGAGTGCCGACTTTTACGCTGCCGATGTAGAGGGTCTGGTACGTGAGGGGAGAACCTCCCTTACAGTCTACCTGCAGGCATGCAAGGAGCGTGGGATTGCTCCATACAAGCGATTTTCTGGAAAATTCAATGTGAGAATTCCTCCTCATTTGCATGCCGATATTGTTGCTGTCGCTGAGGCTTCCGGAATGAGCCTTAACCAGTGGGTTGAAAAGGCCCTTTCCGAATGTGCCCATGTCTAGATTCAAGAGCCCAGTCTCTACCCAGCACCAAAATCATCTTATAGTCACCATATCCTGCTAACAACGAAGTTGCAGGCGCGCTGTAAAGCGTCGCCTGCAACTGTTGGTTCGGGACTCATTCGGGTTTCTCCAGTCCTTCGACCAAAGACTTGTACTTCTCCTGAATCATCTTTCGGTCGAATTCCCAGAACTCTGCCAAAATGGACTGGTTTTCTTCGTCGGTGAAGTAGACTATGGATGCCGGGAAGATCCCCTTGTCTTCTTTCACGATATGCTTCGTAAAGAACTCAAGAAGGGTTTGGAGCTTGCCGCCAATATCAGCCAGCCAGTCGCCTACGGTCCGGACACTTACATTATCGATGGCAGGGGCCAGAGGTCCAGGTCCGCAGGTATCGCTGTTCTCATCAACTGAGCACTTGCAACTTTAGAGCTACGTCCTGTTGCTGAGGACTGCCAAATTATCTAGCACCCAATCGAACGTCAGCTCAAATCTGGCCCCAAGCTCCGGGCATAGATCGATCATCAAGAATTTCCTCTTGTATTTCTCAAAATACTCCTCCTGCTTTATCTTCAATTCATACTTAACGTGCTTTCGAATTTCCTGGAGCGAGCACCCTGAGCAAGAGGGCGAAACTCTTGCCTCTGAAACCAACCTCTCGATTCTGTCCTTTAGCGCTTTACCGGTGCACAGCTTCTGGTGATAGTTGGCATACGCCACAGCAAATAGGTAGCTACACCCGAGAAACACATAAGCCTGGTCTTCGGGCGAGTTCGCGTTCAGTGTCGCCATGGCTCAATTCCCGTCGAATGTCTCAAGGAGTTCTGAATAGAACGAAGAATAGTCAACTTCCAACTGACGCGCCTTCATTGTATTCTTGGGACCGATCAGTCCCCAAAAAGGAGCCCTCTGGACTGGCTTCACTATTTTGAACAGGTATACCCCTTCACATGCCGCCATGGTGACCAGAAGGTTGTTCCGGCAGGAAACATTGATATCAGTTAGGCTCTTTCGAATTGTGTCCCATTTGATGAATTCCCCAGAGCCCACCCGTAGCCCTTCTCTTGAACCATGCGCTTCGATATGTACTATCGGGAAGACGCCGTTTGCGGCCTCAGCGTTTATGTTCTCGAGAACCCCGATGAAGGAAGAGACGGATTTAGGTTGCGAGAGCTCACAATTGAGACCGTCGACCTCGAAGAGCTTGTAAGCGAGTGTGTTTTCGTACAGCGCCTTCCCAGTAGCGAGGTCTGTTTCCGAAAGTGACTCGACTATGTGGATTTTGTTGAAGCTCGCTCTGATATTCATTGGCCTCCAGCTCTAACCTAACGGGTGGCGGGAGTCCCAATCCAGCAGCATCCCCGCAGGAGGGGACGAAAGGATTGCCCAGGCAGGTTCGGAGATGTAGTTATTCGAAGTCTTCGGGAGTGCGACCTTCAACGTCACCGTCGAATTCGATGACTTCACCGGTAACGGTAAAAATCACTCGCTCGCAGATGTTCACCACCCGGTCGGCGGCTCGTTCCAGATTGTGCGCAACCCACATGAGATAGCTGGCTCGATCGATCAGCGTGGGATCAACGATGATAAACTTCGTCAGTTCCCGGTAGATCTGGTCATAGAGGTCATCCATCTCGTCATCTTCGGCGGGGATCGAACGCGCGAGATCCACGTCCCGGCCCAGGAAGGCATGGAGCGCCCGAGTCAACATGCTGGCCGCCTTTTCCGCCATGCGCGGAATGTCGATCAGCGGTTTGATGAAGGGTTCGGTCCCCATCATCAGGGTGATCTTGGCAATACCTTTGGCGTAATCCCCAATCCGTTCCAGTTCGGTGGCGATCTCGAGAAAGGCAGCCAAAGTCCGCAAATCCACCGCCATGGGTTGCTGCGTGGCAATCACCACCAGGGTTTCATGTTCGATGGCAAAACGCTGTTCGTTGAGCTCATGATCGGCGGCAATGATCCGGCGTGCAGCATCCAGGTCGCGGCATTTCAAGGCATCCACCGACGCCAACAAAGCCTCCTTTGCCATCCGCCCCAGCCCCAGAAGCTTCCCTTCCAGACGCTGCAATTCCCGGTCAAATGCTTGTCGTGGCATGGCCTAAATCCTATCTCGGTTGGCAAAGAAGGGTTCCACTTGGCTCTGTCCCGTTTCCTACGCCCGGACGCTTAGCAACGATCTCAAAAACCCCCATTGGTGACGTTGCCAGGTTCTCATTGGATTCACGCCACCTACGGTAGGTCGTGTTGATATGCAATGAAACGCGACCACAAGGCCACGGCGAAATGACGCACTTATTTCTGGAGCGGCTCCTTAGCCGGCACGCCCGGTTATGTAGTCTTCCGTGAGCTTATGACCGGGCCGCGTGAAGATGGATTCGGTCACGTTGAATTCCACCAACTCCCCCATCCAGAAAAAGCCGGTGAAATCCGACACCCGGGCTGCTTGCTGCATGTTGTGGGTGACAATGACGATGGTGTAGTTGGCCTTAAGAGCCCGCATCAGTTCTTCGATCTGCAGAGTGGCGATGGGGTCCAGGGCCGAGCAGGGTTCATCCATGAGGATGACCTCGGGCTTGATGGCAATGGTCCTGGCGATGCAAAGCCGCTGCTGCTGTCCCAGGGAAAGGCCGAGTGCATCCTGGTGGAGTTTGTCCTTGACCTCGTCCCACAAAACCGCACCGCGCAGACTCTCCTCGACAATCCCGGCCACCTCCCCGCGTTTTGCCATACCCAGCACTCGCGGTCCGAAGGCCACGTTGTTGAAGATCGATTGTGGAAACGGATTGGGGCGCTGAAAGACCATCCCACCCGTTTGCGCAAATCCACCACATCGGTGCTCGTGATCATAGATGTTCTGCCCATCCAGCAGCACCTCACCAGTCACGCGGGTCCCTCGAATGGTGTCATTCATGCGGTTCAGGCAGCGCAGGAAGGTGGACTTGCCGCATCCGGACGGACCAATCAAAGCGGTAATCTGGCGCTCCTGAATGGGGATGGAAATATCAGACAACGCCAAATGCTCACCGTAGTAGAAGTTGAGATGCTCGACCCGGATCTTTTCCATCACGCGCCTTTACCCGAAACGACCGGTAACGTAGTCTTCAGTCCGCTTATCGTGAGGTCGGGTGAACAGATCGGTACCGGCGGCATATTCCACCAGTTCGCCCATCAGGAAGAAAGCGGCCTGGTCGGCAACGCGTGCGGCCTGCTGGACGCTGTGCGGGACAATGATGATGGTGTACTGCTGCTTCAATTCGAAAAGGGAATCCTCGACTTTGCGGGTGGAAATCGGATCCAGACCGGAGGTGGGCTCATCCAACAACAACACATCGGGTTCCAGCGCCAGACTGCGGGCGATGCAAAGCCGCTGCTGCTGCCCACCGGAAAGCGCGGTGGCCAGATCATCCAACCGATCCTTGACCTCTCCCCACAGCGCCGCCTGGGTGAGGCTCCGTTCCAAGATCTCTTCATGTTGCGACCGGTCCTTGATGCCCGCCAGCTTGGGCCCATAGAGGACATTCTCGCGAATGGTCCCCGGCAGCGGCAGCGGCAGGGCAAACACCATACCCACGCGTCTTCGCAGCTGGGAGACGATGATGTCGGCACTGTAGATGTCTTCCCCATCCAGGAGGATCTGGCCGGACATCCGGGTTCCATCCACCAGGTCGTTGAGGCGATTAATCAGACGAAGCAGGCTGGTCTTCCCGCCCCCCGCCGGACCAAAGAGAACCGTGACGGCATGGGCGGCAATGTCCAGGGTCACATCCCGCAAGGCCCAGTTTTCGCCGTAGGCGTAGCTCACCTTGTCGATGTGAATCTTCGGGTCTACCACTGCCTTCTCCGCCGGAAATAGCTACGAATGATGGTCGCCGCCAGATTCATGGAAAGCACCAGCGCCAGCAGCACCAGCGCCGTGCCATGCTGAATCATGAGCGGCATGCCGGGTACCTGGGTGCTGATGACATAGAGGTGATAGGGAAGGGCCATGGTCTGATCGAAAGGCGACTGCGGCAGCCGCGGCAAGAAGAAGGCGGCCACGGTAAACAGGATCGGCGCTGTTTCTCCGGCGGCCCTAAGCAGGCCCAGGATGATGCCGGTGATGATACCGGGCAGGGCTTGCGGCAAGATGATGTTACGAATCCCCTGCCAGCGCGTCCCTCCGAGGCTGGCGCTGACGGTCCGGAATTCGGTGGGCACGGCTCGCAAAGCTTCCTCGGCGGTGCTGATAATGACCGGCAAGGTCATGATGGCCAGCGTTAAAGCCCCGGCCAGGATGGAGGTGCCCATTTTCATGAACAGCACGAACATCCCTAAGCCAAAAAGCCCATACACAATGGATGGAATCCCCGCCAGGTTGACGATGGCCAGCCGGATGCACCGAGTCACCCAGGTATCGCGGGCGTATTCCGCCAGATAGATGGTCCCGCCCACCCCGATGGGAATAGCTACCAGAGCGGTCCCCAGAGTCAGCAACAGGGTGCCGACAATGGCCGGGAAGATACCCCCGTGTTTCATGCCATCGAAGGGCATGGCCGTGATGAACTCCCAGGAAATGGCCCCGATACCCTCCACCACGATGATGCCGATCACGACCAAGATGGGCACCACCACCACCAGCGCGGTAAGCGTCAGTAGGGCAAAACCCAGTCGCTGCACCCAGTAGCGACTCATCAACGCAGACCTCCGCGACGCCTTTTCTTGAAGATGGTGGATGCAGCCACCATGTTGATGAGAAAAGTCAAAAGGAAGAGAATAATCCCGATGCCAAACAGGGCATGGTAATGAGTACTGCCCTGGGCAACTTCACCCATTTCCGCCGCGATGGTCGCCGTCATCGTGCGTGCCGGCTTGAGCAGGGAATCGAGGCCGAGCGGCATGCGGGCAGCATTGCCGGTCACCATCATAACCGCCATGGTTTCACCGATGGCTCGTCCCATGCCCAGCATCCCCGCCGTGGCGATCCCGGAACGGGCTGCCGGCACCACCACGCGCCAGATGGTTTGCCATTGCGTAGCTCCCATGGCCAGACCAGCATCGCGAAAACTCTTCGGGACGGCATCGAGTGCATCCTCGGCGACGCTGATGATGGTGGGCAACGCCATATAGGCCAGGACCAGAGCGCCGGTAAACACCGTCAGCCCGGTGGGGGCGCCCAAATACTCGCGGATCAACGGCGAAATCACATGCATGCCAAAAAAACCCAACACCACCGAGGGTATCCCAGCCAGCACCTCAATCATCGGTTTGAGGATCTCACGCGCCCAGTCAGGCGCCACTTCCCGCACAAACACGGCAGTGGCTACTCCGAGGGGGAGGGCGATCAGGATGGAAACCACCGTGACCAGAACCGATCCCAGCAGCAGGGGCAAGGTCCCAAACAGGTTGAAGGTCGGATACCAGTGGGTCCCAAAGAGGTTGGCAAGGGGTACTTCATAAAAGATGGGGAGCCCTTCCCGCAGCAGGAAAAGGAAGATCAGCAGGACAAACCCAATGGTGGAAAACCCCAGCACGCGGATGATGGCTTCGATGGCGAACTCACGCCAACCAGCTGTGCCGTTTCTGCCTGCCGATTCAACATTGCTGAACTCTCAGTTTAAGGGCACAAAGCCCAATTTATTTACCAGCGACTGACCCGGCCCCAGGACCCAATCCAGATAGGTCTTGATCTGCCCGCTGGGTTCACCGGCGGTGTACATGTAGAGCGGCCGGGAAACGGGATACGACCCATCGTTGACAGTAGCGGCGGATGGCAGCGTATAGTGCGCCGTTGGCTTCCCGTGCCACCGCCAGGACCTTCTGATCAGGAGTCACGTAGCCAAGCCCGTCGTAGCCGATGGCGTTAGGGTTCTGGCGGATTTCCGTGCTGATTCCTTCCGACGATGGCATGAGGAGCGTTTCGGGCGAAAAGAGCAGCTTGCTTTTGGGATCACCCATGCGGATAACGTTTTCCAGGAGGTAGACATAGGTCCCCGAATTGGACTCCCGAGAAAGGAGGACTATGGGTCGGTCTTCGCCCCCCAATTGGCGCCAGTTGGTGATCTTGCCGGTATAGATGTCCGAAATTTGCTGCATGGTCAAACCATTCACGGGATTGGCGGGATTGACCACAACCGCGATGGCATCACGCGCCACGACGAATTCCACGGGCGTGATCCCGTTGGCCTTGGCAGCTTGGACCTCCTCGTTTTTCATGTCCCGCGAGGCATTGGCGAGGTGCACTGTGCCATTGATCAGTGCGGCAATCCCGGTGCCCGATCCCCCACCCGTGACGGAAATGCGGACCTCGGGATGCTCCTTCATGTAGCGTTCTGCCCAGGCCAGGGCCAGATTCACCAGGGTATCGGAACCCTTGTTTTCGATGGTCTCAGCAGCCTTTTGCGGGGCGTTAGGCGCATTGCCCCGCGGTTCGCGGCAGGCTGCAGGCCAGACGAGCACGGTCAACAAAACCGCCATCAGCATCGCCCGTCGCGGCCACGAAGCCAGCCAGTGTGCGGCCCTGATAACCCGGTCCGGCAAAAGCCATGGCGTTGGCCGGCTTAACCGGCGTTGGCGCTTGATTCATTACGGCCCTTCTGCAAACGTTCCCAAACCTGTTCTTGGCAAACTCCAACCCGATGCCTGGCCTTGCCAGGGGGGGTTGAGGAGGGATTCTTCAGTAAGCTTTTCAGAATGGTGCAAATCCTTGGTTGCCCCCAAACTGCCTTGGTGAGCGGCCAGCATTATGTAAGATGAGCCAGGGAAATACAACGCCATTTTTCCACTCGGGCGGTTCCGTCACAGGACGGTTGGTGCCGCCAGTGGCCTTGCATTTTCGAGCCGAACCGGCTATCCAGGCAGGCGTAAAGGTGATCCATTTCGAGGCAGGTTCAGGGACATCGATGACAAGAAAACCAGCAGCGGAACTGGCATTTCTGGAAGAGCTGATCGAAGTTCGCCGGGGCGATTTCAGCGCCCTGTATCTGGCGATATGCGAACTCCATGAATTCATCCGCGCCAACCCCGGCTTGGTTGGGCCTAAGACCGTCGCCCTGCTGTGCGGCCTGCTCCAGTCCGAAGACCACGCTCAACAAAGCCAGTCCCGGGTCCTCTACCGTGAGGCCGCCGGCATTTTGGCCTGGCTCGCTTCCGGCTGGAACGTCGCCAAATCCGTCGCCGAACAGTCCCTGGAGGGTTTGTGCGCCACCCTGGCCCACCCTGGTACCAGTTGCAGAAGGGCTGCCTCCGAGGTCCTGGGTTCCATGCCAGTCACCATCACCGGTCCAGTCCTGCTGCAGCCCCGCAGTCCAGAACCGCCCCTGCTGCACTGGCGGCAAGTCCTGGCCCGGTGCCACATCTCCACAGATGCTCCGCCGACCCGGCTGGGACGAAGTCTGGTGGTTTCGAGACCGACCCAACAGGACCTGCTGGTAATCAAGCTGGCGCGGATTGATGACGACCCCGAGCTCATGTGCCGCGAGGCCTGCTGGATGGAGCATTTTCATGCCAGCAACGGCGACATGCCGGTCCGCTTTGACATTCCCAAACCACTGCGGATAGCCGATCAGTACCTGTTTCGCCTCGTTGACCCGCCATCCGACGGCAGCCGCTGCCGGGTCATTGCATCCCCAGGGCTTCGCCATCGGTTTCACAGCTCATCGCGACTACTTTCGCTATATCAACGGGACCCCGCAGGAAACGGGACTGAGTCCTCTCGACTTCGAGGAAGCTTTGTTTCGCAACGCCTGGCTGCTGGGCAAGCTCACCGCCAAAGGGATTGTCCATACCGCACCCATTCCCTTGTTTCACAACCGCGTGCAGCGCCACCGGCGATCCGACCTCGGTCTTTATGAATGGCCGCGCGGCGGTCGACTTGACCGCTGGCTGCACTCCTGCCGCTACCCGAATCTGAGCCTTACCGGACTCAGGGATTTTGAACACCTGGTGGCTTTCCAGGAGGCCAACGGCCGACTCTACCAGCTCATCGGCACCCATCTGTTGAGCCTGTTGTTGGTGGTAGGGAGTTATTTCCGTAATCGCAACCCAGAACGGATCGGCTTCGACCAGCAGGGACAGCATGTGGATACCCGCGACCTGTTTGATCGACCCCTTCTGAAACGCCTCATCGAGGGCAGCTTCGGTCACTACCACGCCGGGTTCGCGGGGACCGAATATGTCGGTATCATACCCTTTGATACGGATGGTTTGGCGTTGCGGATGATTGATGAAATGGGCGTGGATCGCCACATGGAGGAGATTCTGCGAGTGGCTGACCAGGAAGCCATGACCGACCAAGAATTTCAGGATTTCCTTATGCAGCGCGGCTATTCGATGGAACAGGCCGACGGGCTGGAACGTGGAACCGGCGATCTGGTGATACACACCGGCCCACACCTGGGCGCCTTCAACAATCGTATCTCACTGCCGGAACTGATCGACCTGGTGGCGATTGCATCAGCTCTGTGTGTGGCAGGCCGCTACCGACAGGAGAGCACTGCCAGCGCACCGTGATTGGACCGGCCTGAAAAAGTAAAAGGCCATAAGGATAAACCTTACAGCCTTTTACGGGGGAGGACCTCTCGTTCTTCCACTGTAGCAATCACACGAATTGTCGCATCAGCATCCAGTCATCACAGGAAATTTCGCAGGCACATTCCAATTGAATCAGCTAGAGAACTCCAGATTTCACCTCAACAGGGAATTGCAGCCGCAACTTGAAATCGCACTTGAACAGGCACTGTTGTCAGGATTCGCTTCCACATCCACTAGAATTAGGAACTTGAACAGCCACTGGAACCGTCGCTAGAGATCAAACCACACCGGGAACACCAACTCGAAATACCGTTTTCGCTTGAGAGATCCCACCAGCACAGGAAATTCACATCACTATTCGGTTGCATTTGTTACGAGAGCCCCACCTCCAAGAAATTGGGCAGGTACGTCTTGGTAGTCAGTGAACCGCCGCCAACTCGCAGACCATGTTCGCCGCAAACAATGACCGATTCCGAGCACAAGCCGAACGCAAGACAGTTTCCAGATCAATCGGATCGAAGGGTTTCTTCAGGAACGCATGCACATCCACATTTCGCAACTCATCCGCAATCGCTTGAAAATCGTAAGAGGAAATCACAATCGCTTGTAGATAGGGCTGTACTGCTCGCAACCGTTCGATAAGCGCCGCACCATCGCCATCACAGAGATGATAGTCCACAATCGCAACCCGATAGGGATGGAGGCCAGCAAGCACTAGAGCTTCTCGCGAAGTGCTGCAACTATCGAAGGCATACCCGCCACGCCGAAAAGAATTTTCCAAAGAACGTCTCAACGGTGCTTCATCTTGAACAAGCAACAACCGCTCTTCTTTCACTCTCCGCTCCCACTCCAGCTTCCGCATGCGTAACAGCAACGTTGTTGCGTGGGATCTATAAGCAACCTTTGTGCCATCCCGTGAATTCTAATCATAACAATCTGAGAATCGCGCTGCCAGCCCCGTATTGGCAGTCCGCAGAACCAACCACAAAGCGACAGCCGCCAGCCCACTCATGTGATCAACCGTACCCCTCCAGGAGCATCACGGAATCACGCTGTTTATGAGTTGCCTACTGCTGGCATTCGACAGAACCCGCCATGGCAATTGGGAAAGGACGTTATCGATTCTTGGACACAGTCCATCAATTTGGACAGGATTGTCTTGTCAGAAGAGAAACCTTAAGGCTCACCTGAATCGTTCTGGGGGCGGGAGATCACGGTGTGGTATCGGCGTCAATGCCAGACCACAAGCGTTCCCCATGGCGGCAATTCCTTGGAAGGTGTACTTCGCCTCGGCCCTACGGCGACATGTGTAGAATATTCACCATCCGGAGAAGGACAGAAGGTCCATTTGAGTCATAAAACTCTGCAATATTAATGTGTTATTGTGACAATAAAGAATATTCTTCATCCTCCCGAAGAAGCGCGGAATATTCTCTATTTTCCCCTAGCTCCTATAGGCCCATTTTTTTCAGACGATAAATCAGGACATGCCGGGGGATGTGCAGGAAGCGAGACGTACGGGCTTTGTTTCGGCCGCACTTGTCGTATGCCTTCCGTATGACCGCCTTTTCGATTTCTTCCAAGGCGATGCCTTCATCCGGGAGATCCAGCAGGCCTAGTTGGGGCGGCAAGGTGCCTTCAGGGGCAAGGCTTTGCAGGAAATGGAGGTGGCGACCCAGGATGTTTTCTTCGTTTTCCAGCAACACGATGCGTTCGATGGTATTGCGCAATTCACGAACGTTGCCCGGCCAGGAATAGCTCAGAAGGACCCTCTTGGCATCCGAACTGACCGACCGAAAACGTTTGCCATATTTGTCGTTGAAATAGTCCATGAAGTACTGCACTAGTGGGAGGATGTCGTCCAGGCGTAGCCGCAGTGGGGGCAGTACTATCCGGATGGTGGCCAGGCGAAAGTACAGATCCTTGCGGAACCGGCCGTTTTCCGAAGCTTCCCACAGATCCAGATTGCATGCCGCTATAATACGGACGTCCACTTTGCGTTTGCGGGTGCCACCAAGCGGAAAGAATTCCTTTTCCTCCAGGAACCGCAGCAATTTCGCCTGAATCTCGGGATGCAGGTCGGCCACTTCATCCAGGAACAGGGTCCCACCCTGCGCCGTTTCCAGCAAACCGCGCTTGCCGTCCGCCCGCGCCCCGGTGAAGGCGCCTCTCTCGTAACCAAACAACTCACTTTCGATGATTTCCGCACTAAAGGCCGCGCAGTTGAGTGCCACAAAGGGATAATCGGTTCGCGGGCTTTGCGCGTGGATCAGACGGGCAAACAACTCCTTTCCCACGCCGCTTTCACCCTGGAGTAGAACCCCGGCATCGGCACTCTGGGCACTTCTGATGGCCAGCATCTGAGCTTCCAAGAAGGCCGGGTTTTTCCCAATGAGCCGGCCTACCTGGTGGAGTCGCTGGACTTCCAGGCGAAGCCGGTCCACTTCGTTTTTGAGACCGGCATGTTCCAGGGCGTGCTGGATAGTCAGTTCCAGCTCATCCAGGTCCACCGGTTTCACCAGGTAGTCGAAGGCCCCCCGTTTCATGGCAAGAACCACGTCCTTGACCTGTTCGTAGGCGGTGATCATGACCACCGTGGGGGAGGGACGCAATTCCTTGAGGCGCGGCAACACATCTAAACCACTGGCGTCCGGAAGACCGATGTCCAGCAGGATCAGATCCGGTTCTTCCTGCCTTGCGGTCTGCAGTCCCGCTTCTCCTGAATCGGCCTCCAGTACCAGATGGTCCGCTTCCAGGATGCGCCGCAGAACGTTGCGAAAAGGGGTCTCATCGTCAATAATGAGAATTATTTGTTTGTCGCGCACTTATCCACTCCAGCTTCCAATTGCCGGACGCTTGCCGGTGCAACCGCTCCTGCCAACAACACCGCTTGTAGTCTATCTCTCCGGGCAAATCCAGTTCTATCGACAGCCATCCGTGGCTCCGCGCTCAAGGCGAACCACGCTCCTACCTACCCGGAATACCGCCCAGCGGGTCTTTCTTTTCCTTCTCCGGTTCGAGAAAACCCAGGCGGCAGCAGATGAAAACCTCCGCTCCATACTGTGAAATGTCGGCGCCTTTGAACACGATCGCATCGGCCACCATCATGGCCGGACCCGGAGGAAGGTCCAGATTGAAATACGCAACGGTTTCGAACACCTTTGGAAAGAGGCGGCTGCAGGGGCCAACACGTTTGGATTTCTTTCCATGGACGGCAGTCTATCCCTATCGTGGAGAAATGACTTTTCCGGCCAACACCAGCTGATCATTGATTCAACGACCCAGAACCGGTATTATAACGTGCCAAACAATAAGCGGGAGCAATCCCTCCGGCAAAATCAGGTTCTGCCGGCAGCGCAGGAGTCCAAGCCATATGTGCCTGAGTGTCGCCACTCAGGCACTCGGCGCGGGGCTATGGTCAAAGCGATTCTGGTCGAGAAAGTTCGGCTGTCACGGACCATTTCAAAAAAAGGAGCTTGGTTAATCATGCCCAAAAAGGCCCGGCCATTCCCTGAAGTTCCAATAGATCAATTGCGATGGACCCTGGACCCGAAGTCCCTCCCTTTCAAAACCACCGACCAACTGGAACCACTGAAGGAAATCATCGGCCAGGACCGCGCCGTGGAGGCGTTTCGTTTCGGTCTAGGCGTGCGCAAGATGGGGTACCACGTGTTCGTCACCGGCCCTACCGGAACCGGACGCCTGACCACGGTGCGAAAGATCCTGGCAGAGATGGCACGCAAAGACATTATCCCGGATGACCTCTGCTACGTCTACAATTTCAAGAACACCGAAAATCCCCGACTAATTCGACTGGAAGCCGGGTTGGGACGGCATTTCAAGGAAGACATCGGACATCTGGTGGATACTCTCAAAAAAGATGTCCCGCTCCTGTTCGAAAGCGAAGACTACATCAACATGAAGCGGGAAATCCTGGAGAAGTACGACGAAAAGGGCAAAAATTTCTTCAAGGAACTGGACAGCCGCGTCAAGAAAGAAGGTTTTGCCATCGTTCAGGTACAGCTCGGCGACGTCACCCGCCCCGTGGTGATGCCCATCGTCAATGAACAACCCACCCCCATGGACCGACTGGAATTACTGGTGGAACGCGGCGAATATCCCAAGGAGAAGTTCGATGCCATCAAGGTCATGCATCGCCAGTTCACGGAACAGGTGGACCGGATCTTTCTCGAAATCCGCGACATGCAGCGAGAGGTCCAAAAGAAGCTGGAAGACATTGACCGCCTGATCTTTCTTAAGGGCGTGGCGCTGCCCATTGACGCCCTCAAGACGAAGTACGACCTGCCCAAGGTTCACACCTATCTCGACGAGATGATAGAGGACATGTCGACCAATCTGGCGGTCTTCCGAGCGGGTATGCAATCCCAGCCCATGGCTGGTCCGTCCTGGGGCATGCAGGGGAACCCCTTTCAGCCCTATCAGGTCAACCTCCTGGTGGACAATTCGGAAACCCTCAGTCAACCCATCGTGGTGGAACACAACCCCAATTACAAGAATCTCTTCGGCAGCATCGACCGGGCCGTGGATCGTTCCGGTTTATGGACCACCGATTTCAGCCGCATCCATGTGGGTTCGCTGGTGAAAGCCAACGGCGGCTTTCTGGTCCTCAACCTGCGGGACGCCATCATGGAACCGGGCGTCTGGCAGGGACTCAAACGAGCCCTGATGACCGACCGCATGGAGATCGAAACCTTCGACCCGTACTATCTCTTCACCACCACTGGGATGAAGCCGGAACCCATCGAGTTGGACATCAAGGTGGTGGTCGTAGCGGAACCCCGACTCTACTATATGTTGCAGCACTATGACGAAGACCTCTACAAGATATTTAAAGTTCGGGCGGACTTCTCCGGTTCCATGAAGAAGGATGACACCACCATTCTTCAAGTGGCCCGCTATGTGAAACTCAAGGCTGATGAAGAGAAACTCCGCCCCTTCGATCGTACCGCCGTGGCGGCGCTCGTTGAGGAAGCCGTGCGCATGTCCGGACGCCAGGAAAAGATCTCCATCCATCTGTTGCGCTTCAGCGAGGTCCTCCAGGAAGCCGATTTCCGGGCTGGACAGGACGGTCAGGCGACCGTGAGCGCCAAGCACGTGGAGCAGGCGCTTCAGGCGCGGATCTACCGGTCCAATCTGATCGAGGAGCAGATCCAGGAAATGATCGACCGCGGGTCGGTCCTGATCGACACCGAAGGTGCCGTGGTGGGGCAGGTCAACGGCTTGTCCGTCTACATGCTGGGGGAGATTACAGTTTCGGCAAACCCACTCGGATCACCGCTGCTACGTCTATGGGCCGCGCCGGCGTCATCAACATCGAACGCGAGGCGGATCTGTCCGGCAGCACACACAACAAGGGGGTACTCATCCTGAGCGGTTACCTGCGACGCCAATACGCCCAACAGAAGCCGCTCAGCATGACCACTAGCATCGCCTTCGAGCAGTCATATGGCGGGGTCGACGGCGACAGCGCGTCCTCCACAGAAATCTACGCCATCCTCTCCAGCCTCTCGGGTCTGCCCTTACGGCAAGATCTGGCAGTCACCGGATCAGTGAACCAGAAGGGCGAAGTCCAGGCCATCGGTGGCGTTAACCAAAAAACCGAGGGTTTCTACGACTGTTGCAAGATCAGGGGACTAACCGGCAAACAGGGTGTCATCATTCCCGAGAGCAACGTCAAAGACCTCATGCTCCGCAGGGATGTTGTGGCGGCGGTGGCTAAGGGTAAATTCCATGTCTATCCGGTGACCACCATCGACCAGGGCATTGAAATCCTGACCGGTGTCCCCGCCGGCGAACCCGATGGCGAGGGCAACTATCCCAAGGGTTCCGTGCACCAACTGGTACACGCCAAGCTTGATGAACTGGCGGCGGGATTGAAAAAGTTTGCCGCGGAAAACGACAAGGAAACGGGAACACCCCGCAAAGGCAAGAAGAACTAAGGAGTATCAGCGATGCCCAACGTGATTTCCTGGAAAAGAAGTGAAATTGCCAGTCTGAGAGGACAAATGGAAGATTCTTTCGATCACTTCTTCCTTCGTCTCTCCAGTTCGTGCATGGAATCCGGGCTCATGGCCCCTGCCGATTGGCAGGTCAAAGAGGATGACCAGCGGCTGCTGGTGACGCTCCAAGCCCCTGATCTGGCGCCGGAAGACATGGAGGTGACGCTCACCGAGGAGACCCTTTCCATCCGGGTGCAGAAAGAACAAAGCGTGACTTGCGACGAGGGCGAGCACATCCATCGGGAAAAGATATACCAGTCTTCATCACGTAGCTTCCGTCTCCCTACCAGCGTAAAACGTGATGAGATTTCAGCCCGGTACGCAGATGGCATGCTGACCGTGGAAGTGCCGAAAGCTGAAAAAATGGTCCGCAAGATCCCCATCAGGCAATGACCGGGACCCTGCAGTTCCTGGCTGAACAGCGTGAACCGCCAGAAACTCTGACTTATTTCAGCAAAGCCCGAGCGCCTGTCCATCCAACGATGGCAGGAGCGGCAGCTCAAGCACTTACCGACAGACAGGAGTCACGCTGAGACCGGATGAATCGCCACCCAGGTAACCGATTCCAATATCCTTACAACCACCGGAGAGTGGGCAGAGTGAATCTGTTTGCCGACCTCAACCGTGGTGATGGATACTTACCCGCAGCAAGAAAGGTCCTTCCGCCCATGCCGCATACCCATCTCCCTTTGCTCATGGAATTGTCGTCCTGTCCAGGCCCACCTGGCGGCGAACAACAACTCGCTCGTTTACTGCAAAGCCAACTGGAAGATTTCTGCGATATTCGCTACGACGGACTCGGCTCCTTGCTGGCCGAAAAGCCGGGACTCCTGGAGAGACCGCGCCTTCTGCTCTGCGCCCACATGGACGAAATCGGTTTTATGGTCCAGAGTATCACCGACCAGGGGTTACTGCGCCTCCAGCCGCTGGGCGCATGGAACACCGATGCCCTGGCCGCGACTCGGCTGGTAATCCACACCGCTGATGGCGATATCCCTGGAGTAATCCCCGCCATCCCGCCCCACTTCAATAAGGATGGCAACAACCCGAGCAAAACCGATGAAATATTGGCCGACGTAGGGGTTTGTTCGCGCCTTGAAGCTCAGGAGGCGGGGGTGATGCTAGGCGACTTGGTGACCCCGGCACCCCACTTTGAGGTCTTTGGATTGAAGGTGGTTGCCAACAAGGCCTGGGATGATCGTGCCGGCTGTGCCGCCATGGTCCTGGCCATGCACCATCTCCTCAACGTAAACCACACCGCCACCGTGATTGCCGCAGGAACCGTCCAGGAAGAAGTGGGAGCGCGCGGTGCCATGACCGCGGTGGAGGTGGCCAAACCGGATCTTGCCATTGTTTTGGAAGGGGCTCCGGCCGATGACCTACCCGGTCTCGCCAAGGACGAACCTCAGGGTGCCCTGGGTCGAGGCTGCCAAATCCGGCTGTACGATCCGACCACCATTGTCAATCGCAGGTTCTGGCAGTGGGCTCGGGACTTGGCAGTAACACGCGGCATCCCACACCAGCTGGCCGTACGCCAAAGCGGCGCCACGGACGCCCGGCCGATTCATGTCGCTCATGGTGGCATCCCCACCCTGGTGCTCTCTACCCCGGTCCGTTACATCCACTCCTCGACCGGCCTGCTCCACCTGGACGATTTCGATGCCACCGTGGCACTGCTCAAGACTATTCTGGAAGCCCTGGACCTGAAAGTTTTTAAACACCTCACAGGCTTTGAGCAAGTATAGCAGGCTCGATTTCCAGGCTCACGTATCGCCGATAACCCCGGAAGCTATTGCCGGACCGCGGTTGTGCAGCGCTGCAGAAGACGGCCTGCAGACGCACTGTTAGAAAATCCGACATATCCCGGTCAATCCGGCAGGCCCTGCAATGCGGTCAATTGCTGCAACGGTTGACCTTCTTACCTCCCACCGCAGCTCGCGGCTGATCCCCGTCTTTCTTACCCCTCAGAGGAAAAATCACCTGGAAGGTACAACCTTGGCCAGGGGCGCTGTTGACTTCAATGAAAGCAGCATGTTTGTCCAGAATCTGACGCGAAATGCTCAGCCCCAAACCAGTACCGTCGGGTTTGCGCGTGAAGAAGGGATCGAAGATGCGGCTTTCATCGGCCGGCAGCAGGCCCGGACCGGTGTCAGACACTTTCAGAACAACCGCTGCCGGGTCTTGCTGGAGCTGGGTTTTCAGGGTCAGACGGCCACCACTCTCCCCCATGGCATCGATGGCGTTGATGATAAGGTTCATAATCACCTGGCTGATCTGGTTGAAATCCATGATGACCGCAGGGATTTCTTCGCAGAGATCCAGCACGATCTCGATGCTCGCCTTGCGCATGTGCACCTTGGCCAGATCGTAACAGTAACGCACCACCTCGTTAAGCTGGTTGGGCAGGAATTGCGGCTGCTGTGGCCGGGCGAAACTCAGCACCTGTCGCACAATGCGGTCCATCTTTTTGACTTCAATGAGCATATCCGAGAACATCTGTTCCTGGGCCAAATTCAGCAGCAAGTCGCGTTGCAGCAGTTGAGCATTGAAATTGATCGTGGCCAGCGGGTTGCGGATCTCATGGGCAATGCCTGCTGCGAGTGTGCCCAGGGCCTTGAGGCGCTCGGTCTGCTGTAAACGCTGCTCCAGCTTTCGCGCCTCGGTGACGTCCTTCTCATAGTAGACCACCCGTTCCAGCTGCCCAAGGCGATTCATGACCGGAAAGGCGTAATAGCTGTAGAACCCTCCCCACCGATGATGCGGACCATCCCGCTGAATCGGTCGAGCTTCCTGCAGACACTCCTGCACCGGGCAAGACGGCTGCGGCTGCGGCTGCGCATAAAGTATCTCCGGGTACATCCGTCCGATCAGGTTGCCTGCAGCGCCATACACCAGCTCACTGGTTTGGTTTACCCGCAAGATACGCCAGCGATTGTCAATGATAAAGATGGCGTGTTGGATGGCGTCAAAACTGATCTCGAGCTCGGTCTTGGCACGCTGCACGGATTCGAACAGCTGCGCATTCTCGATGGCCACCCCGATCTGCTGGCCAATGGTGGTGAGAAACTCGCTGCGCTCTGGGCGAATCTGGATTTGTCCGTCGTTGGTCACATAGAGTAGACCCAGGACCTTTTTCTGGGCCATCAATGGGATACAAATGATCTCGCTTATGTTTTCTTCCCCCATCCGTTGTTTCAGGTCATCGAAAACCAGCTTCCTGGGATGAAACCAGGCAACCCCACCCTGGTTGCCGACTTTCTCCATCTGTCGGCTGGCCATGGTGAGCATCTGAATACTGTCGACCAGTTCGGTGGAAAAACCGTGATTGGCAGCTAGATTCAAAAACCAACGAGACCCGACCGTCTCAGCGACTAGATAGATGGCACCCATCTTGAACTGCAGGGTCCGGAGGATGGCCATGAGCGCCTGCTGTAGCACGTCTTCCAGGCGAGGCGATGAATGCACCGCCGAGGAAATGTCGAAGAGAATCTGCAATTCATGGTGCTTGTGCAGGCTCTTACCCCTGGGACGTTTAGTGCCAGCCGTTTTTGTGAGTTCTTTAGCGGGCATTCGTCGTTCACTCCAACCCGATGAACACAAGCCTACTATTCCATTAGCCATGCCGATCGACGCAGGCAGACCGCATGGTGCTCGCAGCCATAAGCCACGTAGGCGGCACACCCCACCTCGAGCCGAAGACCTCACGACGCCAGGTCGTCGGGCGCCCTTTCGCCAATGATGAGCTTGGCACGCAAGGGTTAAAAAAGTGCTACAATCCGGCATTGCCAGTGGAAAGCCGCCTGGGCTAGCTCTTCAGAATGTGCCCACCAAAGCTCGCGAAGTGTCAAGTGATTGGGACAAGCAGACGGTTTCAGAATCTTTTCACGTCCGCCCGGTACCAGCCTCATCAGTGGGAAGGATGATCTTTCCGGACTTCGGCGATCTGTTCCCACTGGCCACAGATCGCACGGGCGATGCGGATGGTGGCGGCATCCACCATTTTGCCGTCGACCGCCACTGAACCTTCTCCAACCTGCTGGGCGCGATCATAGGCCTGCAGCACCAACCGAGAGCGCTCCACATCCTCTTCGGATGGGGTGTACGTGTCGTTGATGATTGCCAGTTGATCTGGGTGAATGGCCCATTTGCCGTCATAACCCAAAGCAGCACTGAGTTGGCAAGAACGTTTGAGACCCTCGGGATCGCGATAATCGCCGTATGGTGCGTCAATGGCGGCCAAACCCGCCGCCTTGGCCGCCATCACCATGCGGCTCAAGGGAAAATGCCAGCGATGCCCCGGATAGAAGTCTTCGCTGTCACCATGGCCGCTCACTCCTTTGCTGGGCATGGTTAGCGAGGCCGCGTAGTCGGCAATGCCGAAAACCAGGGCTTCCAGCCGCAGGGAACTGAAAGCGATTTCATCCACTCGAAGCATCCCTGATGCGGTTTCGATCGATGCTTCCAACCCCACGCTGCTGGCCCAACCCATGCGCAGCTCGATCTGCCGCAAGAGATAATCGATAGCTTTGATCTCGCTGGCGTCATTGACCTTGGGAACCACCAGGATATCCACCCGATCGCCCACTTCCTCCATGACGTCGATCACATCTCGGTAGGCCCAGGGAGTATCCATGGCATTCATCCGATAGGCACGGACCCGTCCCCCAAAATCCGCTTCCCGGAAAATCCGCACCACTTGCCGCCGGGCCTCATCCTTATCGGCGATGGGCACGCTGTCCTCAAGATCCAACATGATCACATCGGTAGACAGGGTGAAAGCCTTCTGCACCAACCGATCACGATTGGCCGGGACGGACAGGGTTGAACGGCGCACTCTTATGGGACGGTCCATGGCAGTATCCTTTGGTGGCCAAAGTCAAGCAGAGCACAGGCGAGGGCAGGGGACCCCAACGCTCACTTTGCCGGCGCCAGGATCGAGACCACACCTGCGGGGCAGGGCGATCTGCACTGCTGATGACATGGATATTGTTCAGAAAAAAACAGCCGTGAGCACAGAGCACCACGGCAGATTGGAGTGAGCCCAGCCACGTGAATGAACTTCCCGTGGCTGGGGCATTGACTAACTGGCTATTTTCTCTCGCAAAGCGGCCTGAGCTGCGGCAAGCCGGGCGATGGGCACGCGGTAGGGCGAGCAACTCACATAGTCCAGCCCAATGCGATGACAGAATTCCACTGACGTGGGTTCGCCGCCATGCTCACCACAGATGCCGATCTTAAGATCCGGTCGAACGGCACGGCCCTTTTCCACCGCCATGCGCATGAGCGGTCCCACTCCCACCTGATCCAACCGTTCAAACGGGTCAGATTCCCAAATGCCATTGTCCAGGTAGGCCAGCAGGAATTTAGCCGAATCATCGCGGCTGATCCCATACACAGTCTGAGTCAGGTCGTTGGTACCGAAGGAGAAAAACTCAGCTTCCTGAGCGATTTCGTCGGCCGTGACGCAGCCGCGCGGCACTTCAATCATGGTCCCCACGCTGTATTTCACCGTTCACCTTGTATTGGCTCAGGACCTTCTGGGCGATTTGTTCGACCACCTGTTTCTGATGTTTCAATTCAGCCACATGGCCAACCAGAGGGATCATGATTTCGGGTAGGACCTCAATACCTTCCTTGGCCACTTCACAGGCGGCTTCCATGATGGCCTGGGCCTGCATTGCTGTGATTTCCGGATAGACCACCCCAAGGCGGCATCCTCGGTGGCCGAGCATCGGGTTCGATTCATGGAGCGCATTCACTTTGCTGGTCAGGCGTTCGTAGCTAATACCCATCTTGCCGGCGATTTTCTGCAAATCCTTTTCTTCATAGGGAAGGAATTCGTGAAGGGGCGGATCCAGAGTGCGGATGGTCACCGGCATGCCGTGCATCACCCGAAAGATCCCCTTGAAATCCTCTTTCTGCATCGGGAGGAGAGTCAGCAATGCCTTCTCCCTGCCGGCTTGATCTTCCGCCAGGATCATCTCGCGCACCGCGTCGATGCGGTTTCCCTCAAAGAACATGTGCTCGGTACGCGTAAGACCGATCCCTTTAGCACCGAAAGCGATGGCAACGGCCGCCTGGTCAGGTTGATCGGCATTGGTGCGGATGCCCAGGCGCCGATGCTCATCGGCCCAGCTCATGAGAGCAGCGTAATCCTGGTAGATCTGCGATGCTTCCGGTGCCATGGTCTTTTCCACCAACACCCGCAGAATCTGGGAAGGTTGAGTCGGGATTTGTCCCAGGAAAATCTCTCCCGAGGTGCCATCCAGTGAAATCCAGTCACCTTCCTGGACCAGGCGGTCTCCCACCTTCATCTGCCTCTTGCGGTAGTTGATTTCGAGCGCATTGCAGCCGACAATACAAACCTTGCCCATCTGCCGGCCGACCAGCGCCGCATGAGAAGTCATGCCACCGCGGGCAGTGAGAATCCCCAGCGAAGCATTCATTCCACGAATATCTTCCGGCGAAGTTTCCACCCGCACCAGGATGACTGTTTCACCGCGGGCCGCCCATTCCTCCGCATCCGGCGCATTGAACACCACCCGCCCGGCAGCTGCCCCCGGACCGGCATTCAGCCCTTTAGCCAGAACAGCCTTGTTCTTGGTGGCTTCCTTCTTCGCCTGGGGATCAAAAGTCGGTCGCAACAGCTGGTTCAGCTGGTCGGGATGGACGCGCATCAAGGCTTCTTCCTTGGTGAGGATGCCTTCCCGCACCATATCCACGGCGATCTTAAACGAAGCAAAACCCGTGCGTTTACCGGCCCGGGTCTGGAGCATCCACAGCTTGCCCTTCTGGATGGTGAATTCGATATCCTGCATGTCCCGATAGTGCCGGCCGAGGACCTTGCGGATGCGCTCCAATTCTTCATAGATCTGGGGCATGGTCTCTTCGAGCGACAGGCTGTTGGGATCAATTTTTTGAAGGTTGTTGATGGGCTGCGGCGTACGGGTGCCCGCCACCACATCTTCCCCCTGGGCATTGATGAGATATTCGCCGAAAAAGACATTTTCACCGGTCGCCGGATTCCGAGTGAAGGCCACCCCGGTGCCGCAATCATCCCCCATATTCCCGAAGACCATGGCCTGCACATTGACCGCAGTCCCCATGTCTTCGGGTATGTTGTTCAGTTGCCGGTAGGCGATGGCCCGCGGGTTGTTCCAGGAACGGAACACGGCGCCGATAGCCCCCCACAGTTGCTCATAGGGATCTTCCGGAAATACAACGTTTTGCCGCGTACGGATGAGGTCCTTGTAGCGTTGCACCAAGAGCTTTAGATCAGCAGCCGACAACTGATTGTCGAACTCAACACCTCGCTCCTCTTTGAGTTCGTCCAGAACCTCCTCAAAGGGATCCAAGTCATCCTTGGACTCCGGTTTCAATCCCAACACCACATCACCATACATGGAGACAAACCGACGGTAGCAGTCGTAAGCAAATCGCTCGTCCTTGGTCTGTTGGACCAGCCCCTGGATGGTGTTGTCGTTGAGCCCCAGGTTAAGGATGGTATCCATCATACCCGGCATGCTGCTGGCCGCCCCCGAACGTACCGAAACCAGAAGAGGATTCTCGATGTCACCGAATTGGGTTCCCACCAGCTGTTCCACCCGGTGAAGAGCATCCTCCACTTCCTTCTTCAGTTCCGGCGGATAGGCTTCGCCATGCACGCGGTAATACGTGCAGATGTCAGTAGTGATAGTGAAACCGGGAGGTACGGGAATCTGCAGGTTGGTCATTTCCGCCAGGTTGGCTCCCTTGCCCCCCAGCAGATTCTTCATCGTTGCGTTCCCGTCTGCATTCCCTCCTCCGAAAAAGAAAACAAACTTATCCGCCATGATCATCCTCCCATCCGACTATGCATCCATTCATCATTGAACGTTTGCACGCATCAAGAAATCCACACCACTTCCCAACACGGCAGCCTCGGGGCAAGCTTACCGCCTTGAATAGCATTTGACGATGGACCGACACTCGTCATCGCCGAAACCAACAGAAGTACAGCAAATGGGGCGATTCGTGGATGTTGAAGCCATGTCTCTCCATCGCAACGCAGGGCCTGGGAGAGAAAACCCGACTCCAAAAACCCTGCATCGGGCGCAATGAGTAACTCTCAGCTTTAGAGGCACTACTCACTCGAACCATGGCTGTGGATATAGGTCAGCAAGAACTCACTTTGTGGAAGCGACTGGAATTACCACCATTTCTCATAGCATCTTTTCCAGCTGCTTTGAAGCAAAAAACCCCACCTCAGGCAAGGTGGGGCAAGTCACTAGCTCTGGAAATCTATTGGTTTTACACTTCCAACCAGGAATCCGAGTACAGGGTATGACCCATGATAACCTTGGCCGTCTTTACATAATCGATCTCTTCCTTGGAGAGCTTGCTCATGTCGATGGCCTCGCCATCTTCAACTTTGTGCACCAAAGCTTCCAGCGCAGGGTGTTTGCCTCTGGCAATTTCTGCCAGTTTGGTATCGAAGCAGTCCACAATGACGGAAGTCATGCCGTAGCGCTTCAGGAGGATCACCATGACCTGGTTGAGGATGGGCCGCAGATGGTCCGGTGGACCATTAGAGACGTTCGACAAGCCGATGGTGCTGCCGCAGCCGGGCGCGAGATCCGGCAGCATCTGCATAAACGACAAAACGCTCATGATCTGCCCCTGTTGCACGTTCACTGGGGTCTGGATAGGGTCGATGAGCATCCGTTCCGGCAGAATATTGAACTCACTGGCCTTGTACAGGAGTTCTGCACAAAGGGCACCACGCTCGTTCTCATCCCGCGGCATACCCTCCGGGCCCCACAGCAAACCCACAAATTCGGCGTCGTACTCAGCTGCCAAGGGAAGCAACGCTGCCATGCGTTCAGGCCGCACCATGATGGAGTTGATCAAGGGACGCCCTTTCTTGTGGGCCTTCAGTCCTGCGGCAATGGCCTTGACGTTGGAGGTGTCGAGGGCCAGCGGCAGATCGACCACTTCGTGAACCACCGGTACCAGCCAGGTCATCAGTTCTTCACCGGTCTTCCCGGCAGGGCCCATGTTCAAATCGATGTAGTCCATCCCCAGTTCGGCCTGTTGAATGGCCAACTTCTGCAACGTCTTGGCATCACGCTCTTTCAACGCCTTGCCATAAGTCACACTCATGATATTGAGATTTTCACCGATCAACTTCATATACTACCCTCCTCCATGTTGCGAAATGTCCGTGCTCCCCTCGGAAACATGAGCCTCAATTGGTGCAACCTCATTTCAGGCGGTTTCTTGTCTTCGGAAACGCCGTCACCGACACGACGACCCGTTCAAACGCAGCTCCCAAAACGTCTGCGAGAGAATCGTTGCTACCCCGACGGATCGTGGTGGTGGTCCAGCTGAAACGGCTGCTGATGCGGCGAGAATCCCTTGAGGGTGGTCTCGCCACCCATGGGAGGTCATGTTGGAAGCTGGCCCGGGCACTGCTCCCGGGCCAGCTCAGACAAATATCTAGGTCGGTTTCCAGGTCTTCAGGAACTTGGGAATCTGACTGGCTTCCCGCGGCCCAACCACAATATTCCAGCCCGCGAGTTCCTCTTCCAGTTCGCCACTGATACCCGCCGCATAGCCCGGAATCACCAGGCTCTTGTGTTTTACCTTGTCCTTGATCCCGCACTTGTTGATAAAGGTGCCCACACTTTCACCGGAGAACTTGCCGGCTGCCCAGGCGGTCATGACCGACAGACCTTCGGTATCCTGCACGCAAAGCCAAGCAGGAACGCGGCTCGACTCGATTTCACCGGAAACGATGAAGTAGGTCAGGGAGAAGTTACAGGTCACCAGAACAGGGGAGTTCTCATCAGGATTGTTGATAGGATAGATACCCTGTTCGGCAGTCATCGGCCGCTGCGGGTCAGTGTAAATGTTAAGCCGGTCCAGCAACAGCGGGAATACGCTTTCAGCCCGTACGTCGCTCAGCACCATCACCGCGCCATACTTGGCCACAAAGGTTGCCGCGACCAGGGATTCTTCGATGAGGTCTTTACCCATCTCATTGGCCATGATGATGGTGGGGAACCCAAGAGGACGGAAACGGTCACGGAGAGCTGCCCGACGAATCTGGATCTGTTCTTCAAAGGCCTTTTTCAAGTCACGACTGCCCGTGTCGATGACCAGGTCTTTGAGGCCCATCGCGGTGAGTTTTTCAGTGAGCGCAATGACACTGTCCAGACTGCCGTCACCCTTGACCGCCAGAGGACAGGCCGCATCCTTGGCCAAGGCGCCAAGTTCGTCGGCATTGGCGGCGGTGGCGGCATAGATAAGCGGCTTCTTGTCCTTGAGTTCGCCGACAGCAGCCTTAAGGACATCCACCTTATCGGACATCAGAATCAACGAAGCTCCGCTGGCGTCGACCACCTTCTTTGCCAAAGCAGTGAACTTGGCGGCATCACCGGAGGCATCCTTGATGGCGAAAATCTCGGGACGGAGATTGAGGCCCACACGATCATATTGGCAGGCCTTAAAACGCTCGATCTTGCCATTCACCGAGGCGTCGTCTTCGGAAGTGGACACAACCGTCGCAATACCGGGTGGGTTGACGAAAGTCTTCTCGTGGCGAAACATGACGGTTTCGGCACCGACCTTGACTGCATAATCGCCCGTTCCGATGGTCACCGGACGAATGGGTGGAGCAGAATCCGCTGCCAGCATCTCCTTGGCGCTTTCCGATACGTGCGGGCAGGCACTCAATTCAGCCTTCCCGGCCGCAAGATTCATGGCAAAGGCCAAGCATGTCGGTACCCCACAGTCACCACAGTTCGTCTTGGGAAGCAACTTAAAGATCGCAATACCCGTTAAGCCCATCTGTTTCTCTCCTCATCACTTATCAAAGTGCGTGACACAGGGAGGGGGAGCCCACCCCCTCCCTGTTGCTTCTGTTATCCCAGAATTGAATCCATACTCAAGGCCGGATGACCCACCTCCGTCAGGAAGGGCAGGATCTCGTCTTCCGTTACCCCTTGTTCTTCGGTGGCGATCATATCGATGAAGTTGGGGATGCCGATTTCTTCACCGCGCTTGAGCAAGCGTTCACGAAGTTCTTCTTTGAGCATCTTGGGCATCCACACCAGGCGCTTGAGGCCGCCGTCACCGGCAACATATTTGCGCTGGCAGATGTTATACTTGCTATGCCCGACAAATCCCGGGGTCACGTTGCCACCACCGATGGTGCCCGCCAGGGTGGTGAACTTCATGCCGGCAGGAGTCATCCCGGTGTAGTCGCGGTTCACCGTCATGATCCCGTTGGCCATCGGCAGAACCGCCGCGATGCACTCGCAGCAACCGCAGGTGGTCATCGGGTCATACACGATGCTGTAGAAGTTGTAGCTGGAAATGGACTGCCGCGATGCCTTGTAGACAAAATCATTAACACCCTTGAAATTGCCGTACTTGGCGTCCAACATTTCACCCTTTTCGATGGGCTGGTTGGGACCAGTTGGGTTGATTTCGTTGGAGGCCTTGCAGTCCAACCAGTTGTAAGCCCCACAAAGCCCCGTTCGCTCCGGGCTGATCACGCACACGTGAGTCGGCGCGAAAGACTGGCACAGGGTGCAGGAATAGTAGGTTTCGATGGTTTCGTCGGTCATGTTCTCGACGCGAGCATCACGGAGCTTGTATGCGGCCTGAGCTTCGACCTTGAGCTTCTTCCACATCTTCTTGTTTGGTGTAGATCGTCACCTGGCATTTGTCGAAAATCGCGCCGAAATCCTGATGGAACTTGGCATGGAGAAGTTTGCCGATGTGTTCCAGGGTGAAGCCTTTTTCCACGGCCTGCTTGCCGATGCGGTACCAGGCGATGTCGCGCTGCCCGATGTGCATCACGCCCTGAGCGTAGTTCACCAGGTGGTGAATCTGGCGTTCCAGGATCGGTTCATAGTCTTCCTGCATCTTGCGGCCGGCCACGTCAACCACCACACCCAAAGGCAGCCTGCTGCCCGGCTGGATGTCTTTCAGATCCGGACCGATCACCGTCGACCTTACCGTCTTCCACCGCATCCATATCGGCAATCTTCGCCCATTCGAAGCAGGGGGTCTTGCCGCCGCCGCATTCGAGGTAGACGTCTTCCTTGCGGACGCGCTCGCCTTCGAAGGCCGGGCCATAGGCCACCGGAATCGGGATTTCAGTGATTTGCACCTTCAAGCCGCGCACTTCGATGGATCGCTGGCACATAGTGTCGTAGGGAACGTTGGCAACCACGTGTTCGTAGGTACAGATACCGGTGGGAAGGATTTCCGGGATGTCGGTATCAGCCAGGGTCGGGAAACCCCAGTTGATGGCGCCGGCCGCATTGGCCGCCCATTCCGCGTTGACTTCGCCAAGAGCGTTAACAAAAGCGAAGACACGTTCCTTGTTGTACAGCAGGATCTGTTTGTAATCGCCCGGTTGCACCCCACCGAAGGCCATGGCGGCACGGTTGGCAAAACCAAGCGCAAACACCGCGGCGGAGATATCCGGACCAAACGGCACCAAACGAGTCGACCAGCCAACCTGCACGCCCGCTTCAATCAACTGCTCGGTGAAGGTGGTCCCACCCTGATTGGCGCACATGAAGACGTAGAGATTCTTTCTTCTGATACTCTTCGGCGATCGCCTTGGCGATTTCCGGGTTGGGTGCGGCCCCCACGATGGCGGCAAAACCCGGAGCGCTGCCATCAACGAATTCGATACCACGTTTGCGCATGATGGTGTCGTCGGCAGCACCCACCCAGAGGTGGTTTTCGTCCGGATCTTCGGCTGCCAGGTAGAAATCGGGATCTTCCACGTAACGGATGGCTTCCACCACTTCTTCGACCAGAAGAGCGGCCATACCGGAATCCAGCGTGCCACCCAAATACGGGGTGTGGATGTTCCCCTTGGTTTTCACATGGGCCGGTAGCAGATCACGGGCGATCTTCATGACCGGTTCCGCATCCGCCAACTTCTCCACCTTGATGCCCAGAATCGAGTAAATAATCGGCAGATAGTAGGCGGTATTGGGGAAAGCCAGGGGCTGATCGGGGCCATATTTGTTCATGGCCTCCTTGAACTTACCTTCAGCCTTTGAAACAATATTGTAGGCACCTTGAATCGCAGCAAAAGCGACTAACCTGGACATGGTTAACTCCTTTTCTTAAGGGGCATTATCACCATAAGTGTTGGGAAATTCATCGGTTTCACACCGACCTGTTATTCTTCAGAAGCTTACAGGGATGCCACCGATTGCGGCAGCATCCCAATGCCTCGCCTTAAACGCCTGCCGCTGCACGACGATCATCCATGCTGAACAGCTTGCGCTCTTTCTTGCCCATGATGCCCAGAGCTTCCCGCTTCTTGTCAATGTGGTCGATCATCAGGCGCGCGATGTCGTGTGGTTCTACGGCAAAACCCCACTTGCCAAAGCCCATCTCTTCCAGACCACCAAATAGCATCTGATGGAACTTGGTGTTTTCAATCGTCGGGAAGGTCACACCGAAAACGGTGAACACACCCGATGCCACAAAGTACTGGCCGATGCAGATGGCCTTTTCACTCATATACTCAGGGGCACAACCTGCTACCGGCAGATCGGCGATGCTGTCACCCAGACCGCCGATCCGCACCATTTCCGCACAGGCAATCAGGATGCGGCTGTTGTCCACGCAGGAACCAAGGCTCAGAACCGGCGGCATACCCACCGTTTCGCAGACTTCCTGCAGCCCTTCGCCAGCCATCACCGCTGCATCCGGCTTCAGTACAACCCAGCCTTGGCCAGGGCGATCTGCGAACAGCCGGTCTGCACCACCAGGACGTTGTTCTTGATCAACTCCTTGACCAGCTCCACATGCACATAGTCCTGCTTGACTCGCGGGTTGGTGCAACCCACCACACCGGCCACACCGCGGATACGGCCGTTGATGATGTTCTCATTGAGCGGTGTGTAGGACCCGCGGAATTTCCCGCCCAGCATGTAGTTGACGTATTCATGGGAGAAGCCATGGACGCCCATGTCGCGACGCTGCGGAATGATGATGCGGGCCGGACGGTTTTTCTGGAAGCGTTCGATGGCCATTTCCACGATCTTGTCGGTGCATTCCCGCGGGGTGTGTTCATGGAATTCAATGTGAGCTGCTCCTTCGATCTTGGCACGCGGATTGGTGGTGAAAAACTTGGTGCCATAACATTCGGCGACCTTCACCAACGCCTGCATGATGCACTGGACATCCACCGCCATGGCATCGACCGCACCCGTGGCGATCACCACTTCCGTGCTCATGAAATTGCCGGCATGGGGAATGCCGTGACGACCCAGCACTTCAGCGCCGGAACAGCACATGCCGAGCAGATTGATACCTGTTGCACCGGCCGCTTTGGCCTTTTCCAAATTAGCCGGGTCATTGCAGGCCGCGATCATGGATTCGAAGAGATTCGGTTCATGGCCGTGGACAATGATGTTCACCTGGTCTTCCTTCAGGAAGCCCATGTTGACGCCGGCCACGTGCGGTGTCGGGGTCCCGAACAGGATGTCGGAGATTTCCGTGGCCACCATGGAACCGCCCCAGCCATCCGCCAGCGCCGTGCGCGAACACTGCTGGATGATGTTCTTGTAGTCCTGGTCCACGCCCATGTGGGTGCGGTGCATCAGTTCCATGATTTCCCGCATGGCGCCGCGTGGCACCATATTGTGTTTGCGCCACAGTTCCAAGGTCTTGGCCGGCACGCGCTTGGCGAAGGGAATTTCACCTTCCACCTGGGTGTAGGTCCGTTCCAGTTCCTTGTAGAGGTCTTTGGCAATGTCCATGGTGTCACGGTCGTCCACCGGGATGTCGATGCTGGCCGCCACGCTGCGCAGCTTGACTTCATCCTTGATCTGATAATCCGTGATCTTGCCGTTCACCACTTCGCGGAACAAATCCAGCATGGACATGCCGTGGTCGGTATGCGCAGCACAGCCGGAAGCCACCATGCGGGCAAAGTTCCGGGCGGCGATGGTATCGATGGTCGCACCGCAGACACCCACCTTGGCGTAGGGATCTCTGGAATTCAAACGGCAGGGCCCCATGAAACAGTGTTTGCAACAGGCCGAATCCGCTCCAATGGGGCAGGCTTTCATGTCCGCAGCCCGGTTGAATGCGGTTTCCACTCCATCCGCCGCTGCTACTTGCAGCATCTGAATGGTCGCCTCACAGGTGCTCACTTCCCGAAAATCAATCTGCTTCTTAACTTTTTCCTCTGCCATGATACACCTCTCATCCCCTTCGTGGGGTTATTGACACTTCGCACACAGGGATGACCTCCTACAAGTCACACCAAGGTCATCCGAACCCTCTTGCCAGTCTGCCTACACCATCTTCCCGATGTAGTCCTTGATGTACTTGACGGACTCCGGATGACGCAGCGTGACAATGTCCGCACCGGCCAGCAGCAGATCCACCGCCGTGATGCACTCCATAAGGATCGCTCGTTTTTCCGGATCACCCAACTGTGGAGCGTCTTCCGCGGTAAGGTTGGCTTCCTTGCTTTTCCAGACTTCATTGCCGACATTGGCAATAATCGGCTGCTGCAGTTTCTCGTCTTCCTGGGTCAAGGCCGCCTGGCTGATACGCTCCATGACGGAGTAAGTGTATTCCAGCCCGTAACCCAAGCCCGCCGGTGGTCGGGTCAATGATGATGTTTTGCGGTTGAACTCCCAGATTGCCCAGCAAGATATTGAGCTGCTTGGCCAGGTTCACATCGATGGGAGACGAAGCCACCACCATCTGCTTGTAACCCAGACAGGCTGCGCCGATCTGCTTGTAGTCCCCTTCTTCCACCGGGGAAATGGCAATACGTTTGTCGGCGCATTGCTCTGCCACAAGCCGCATCACCTCGGTGTCTTTGTCGTGATTGGCCGTACCCCAGACAATCACAGGTACGTGCAACAGCATCGACCACTTTCTTGACCACGGCAGCAACGTCCGCCGGACCGCTTGTTGTCGCCATTGGGATCGGCACTCTTGGTCTGCACCACGATGAGTTCCGCGCCATAGGTGTCAACACACTTCTTCGCCCAAGCCGCACAGTCACCAAGGACATCCTTGAAGGGAGCTTTTGCCGCCTCACACCAATCGTCGGACGGATCCTTATCCCAGATTTCCATGGCCACTTTGGGGGGATGAGGAACATCGCCCTCGAAGCCATGGAACGGATACGCTGTTCGACCACCCACGGTCACTGCCCGATCACCAGTACCCAGCGTGACTTCGCGAATCTTGCCTGAATAAACCTGCTTTTTGGGTTGAAAAGCCAAGGCTAATCCCTCCTTTGCAATTTGTGCTTTTTTTCATTTACGCCCACCTGCCAAAACGCCGCGAACGCCATCGTTCGCTAACTCGCTTACTTCCAAAGAGTCATCTGAAAAGCTGTCGGAAGGGAAATGTGCCATCGCTTGGAGGATTCTCAAGATCCAGAGTTGACACAAACAAAGCGCGCACAATGGGCTTCCATTCACAACCTGAAAGGACATACACAATAGCTCTCGACCTGTCGAGAGAACTCTTCCTTACTATGATTTTTTGGATTTTGAAGAGAATTCATAAGACGCGGGACCGGCGCCAGGTTGGAGGTTGTCGATCCTTGGAAGGTCCAACAGCACGGGAAAACACCCCTATCCATGCTAACAATTAGGACCCGTACTCAATATAAAATTGCCCCTCAGATGTCAACCATATTTTTCGTGAAGCTTGGAACAAGGCAGAAGAGACGGGCATGGACTGCTGAAACGAGACTGGAAACCGGTGCTGGTGGTTTGCCACTCAAATGCACAGAAAGACGATATTCCATAAGCTGCCATAAGTACAACGACGCAAAATTGGTCATCCGAAACGTCTGACCATGCTGCTCGTCAGTCCCACGAAGGCGGGAAACCAGTCGTGGTCGCAAAGCCTCTGGACCCCCGCCTTTGAACTGACAATTACCCACACTTGACCCCGTGGCTATGGTCCATGTTTGAAGTGGGGGAGCAAGAGGCGATAAACTGCAACACCGGATTCAAGGCGTTGCAGACCTCGCCACAGTGTTGTAGTACCGGGTTCGCCATCGCCTTTGCGGCCTAGAAACCCTCCCAGGGAAGCCACCATGCGGACGGCTTCCCGTAAGGTAGGTTCCTTGGCAGGCAGATCCGTTGTTTGGTTTACCAATATGTACAAGGCCTTCCATTCGGCCTCTTCAAAGAAGATGGTACAGGGTAAGTCTGGAACTTCACGACCGAGCATCGTTAAATGGTAGATACGCCACGCCACCACCATATCAAGTGCCAGACACGTTTCGAGGCTCTCGGCCGTTTCCAACTGTCGGTCTTCGATACGACATCCGCTTTTGAGGGTACGATGATAGACCTCAATGCCCCAACGTCTGGCGTACCAACTGAGTCGTTCACAAGCCTGCTCGAGGGTGCACACCTCAACCGTGGTGAGCAGCATCCACTCCAGAGGAGATGCGACTGCATGCGGGTAATCCACTTCTCGCGCATAAACCATCCAGACCGTTACCGGTGGATAGCCTTTGCCGTTGGGAGCCTTGAGCTCGACTTGCGCGTGGCGCACCTCAAGTCTGGCCTCGCGGGCGAGCTGACAGCCTCTTCTGGGAACATGCACCACTTGAATGCCAGAGACAGGCTGGTTGGCCATTTTCTCCCAGAGATACTCATGTCCACTTTTTCGGTTGCGAGTACGTTCGCAACGCACCAAAAGCTTTGGTCCTTGAGGATTTTGCAGGGTCTCCAAGAACAGCTCATAGATGTCCGATTCCCGATCTCCCACGCTGACCAGCATGGTCCGGGGGCAAAGCTGCTGAACCTCCGATACCGCCCGGTAGCTGTTGAGCCACTTCATGCTCTCCTTCTGCTCGATGGGCAGTTCCTTGCGACGATACTTCTTTCCTTTGTCTTCAGGGTCGCGTGCCCAACATTGCACATCGAGCAGCCCCAAAGGAGTCCCTTCCGGAGTGAAGGCCATGGTGTCATGGACCACCAGCCCGACCGCAGCACTTTTTTGGGTGCTGATCGGGCCCAAACCCTCAGTGGCCCGGTGCGTGGTATAATTCACAGTCGTCGTATCCTGTACGGCCAGTACAACTTCGTGAGCTCTGATGCGCTCGACGCTCGACTCCGTATGTGCGCGAAGCACTCGATCCATGCTCACCCGTTCGTTGTCGAAAAACCGATACGCTGCTTTAGTCTTGGCCTGCGATCCGCACGCCTGAGGAATAGGCGCCTGAGGTTGGCCATAAAAATCCCGCACCATACCGAACAGCCGTCTCTTGAGTCGCGGATCGTAGAGTTCCACGGTAGCAAATTCCTCCTCGACCCAATCGGCAAAATCGCTACCACGCGGCCTCTCAGCCAACCTCATCTCAGGTTCTGCGCGAAGAATCTGCTGCCAGTTGTTGCACAGCGGGTAAAGGAAGATCTCCTTTGCTCCGCCGCCTTCTTCTCTTTGTGCCCCTCGACGGCCGCTGGTTTGCCCCACGTGTATCCAGTTGGCTGCGCGATAACTCGCCCCCGAAAACCGATTTGGATCGACAAAGGTCTCCAAAAGGACCGGCTCAATTCCGTAGCGAGCCGCCCAGTCGCTGCCAATGCGCCGAGCGCATTGGCCCAGTACGTGGGATGCCAGGTTCGGTACACGCACAGTTGGTACAATGAGAAAACGGCTGTTGCACACCACCCTCTGGAGATTACTCCTGCGAGCCGCTTCTGTCCAACCGATGAATTCGTCCCGTTTTCTAAGCGCCCAGGCCGGACTGCTAAAGCTCAGGGCCCCAAGGTAACCCCACACCGAACTGTGAATCAGATACCGGATCTGTGCACCGCACAAGGGACCGCTCCCGAGATAGTGATGCTCGTCCATAAGAGCATTCCAAATCCTGGACGACTTCGTGTAGCGACTCGTGATCATCTCGAGCTCAATGTGGCCAAGCTCGTCAAGGGCACAATCGGTATCGACACTCTGGAGCAAAACAGGTTGCCTGATCTTCAACGAAGGATCGGACCCACAGGTCCTATCGGATTGGGGAAGATCAATGAGACCTTCCTCGTCCAAAACAACGAGCGCCTTACGGCAAACCGCTTCCTTGAGCCTGCCGCTCGCGGCTCGCCAGTCCATCCGTTCGCAGACGCGATGCGCCAAAGACCGTCTGGAAATCGATGGTATCTCATCCAGCGTCTGACGGATCAGATGGATCGCACCCGATGTGAATTCAAGACCACACACTCGCATGACCCCGATTATGGCACAAAGTACCCACGGGGTCAAGTGTGTCTAACTCCCGCAGCCTTCAAAGGGGGAGGGTCGGGAGGGGGATGGGGTAAGAAAACGTAATGCGATGTTGAAATGTGACAAAGTAGAACTAAGCCTTGCGGCCATAGCAAACGATATGTCCGCTTGCGTGGACGCGGCGGCGGCATGAGTGGTGCCAGGGAGACCAATCTTAAGATGCCGCTGCTGGAACGGAACCGAACGGTGGTCGCGGTGAACCTGGTGGGACGGCCTTCCTGACGGATACTTCCGACCCATGTAAGTTGGTCCCGACCACGATCGGTGGAGCCACCCGCCACACTTCACTGCCGGGTTATTTGTGCACATACCGCCCCAGCTCCAGGTACATCGCGGATCTCCCCTTGAAGGTAACACTGTAAGGGACATAGCTATGTTGGACAGCATCATAACCCTTTAACCAGACAGAACCGGAAACGGTATTGCTTGAAACCCTTATCCGAAGTCGTCCGGCTTGGGCATATATCCTCGTAGGCAAAACCATCTTCTCGGCTCTCTGGCGGTCTTCTTTCTCCTGCTGGGTATAGAAGTGCAGTTTCTTAAGGAGTGCCGGGCTAAGATGGAAAAAATTGATGTCCGGCTGTTTGCCAAAAGACCGTTTGATATCACAGGTGATCTCATCTGAGAGGACTTCCATGGAGCTGTATTCCGAGTTCCAGAAAAAACAATTGCGCACATTGACTCTTGGAAATCCCTCGACTATGACCAGATACGGATTGGGGCTTCCCGGTGGCGGCCCGGCAATGAATAGGATCGCCTTGGTCCCCACCACCTTCTCCTTCCCAATGGTTCCGCTAAGTTCCAGCAGATAGTGTTTGGCATACCCGCCGGTCTCTTCCAGGAGGTCCTGAGCCAGCACTGCCGGGGCATTGCAGGCCATGACGAGCAGCAATAGAAGCAGCAGGCGCCGAAGGATTTGAGCATTTTTCATGAACGCGTTATCACCTTTCCCGTAGACATTCAGCCGTTAGCGTTCAGCTTCTAGGAACAACAATCACTTAAGTGGGTGTTTAAAAAGCCCGGTGGCAAGTTGCCTCTGCCGTCACCCCGGTGAAAACCGGGGTCCAGGAAGTCTTACAAAACCTGGATTCCGGCTTTCGCCGGAATGACGCAAATGAGGCTTACGACGACTTTTTCGACACGCTCTTAGTGGTGGCCGCAAAACCAGCAGAGTAATATGGCCCCACATGTAACTATTTTAATTTGCATCTTATTGATAACAGTTGATGCCTAACTGCTAAATGTTTGCCCTTTCCCAACATGCACAGCGAAAAGCAACACCAAAGTGGATGAAACCCGGACCATGAAGCTCTGACTTCACCCGTACGCAAAATAAGGCTTGGAACACTGGAACAGGCTTTAACGATAAAGCCAGGGAGAGCATTTTACATAATCGGTTGAGGTAAGAACAGGGGATTTGATGATGGTGCGCCAACCAATTGAACCAGGTCGGCCTTTCTGTCTCAGCCGGCTCGTCGCCTGGCATAAAGAGCCCCGCCTTGGTCCCTTCTGCTCTGCTCCTGCTCGAATACCAGCCATAGTATCTGACCATCTGAAAATACTTTTCGGGGATGTGCCGGGTGATGGCAGCAATGAACTCCTCAGCGGTGAAGACCTCAAAATTCTTCTTGTTCTTCCCATGAGTCATGCCGAACCGATAGAGGATTTTGCCGGTATCCTCAATGGTGCCGATCTTCTGTTCCGAGAAAGCGTTTAGCAAAATATACTGAGCCCGGGCTGCCTGTATGCGCACCTCTGCCGTGGTGGCCTGAGGTGTTTGGCCTACGGCCTGACCCACGATCCCTTTCAGAAAGATCTCGGCTGCTGGCATTGCCTCCCATAAGATGAGCACATACACAGCCACGACGGTTACCGGAGGTCACCAGAGATCTCGCGCCAATTCATCTTCGCTGCGAGCAACCAGGTGGATGGCGCTGTATTCGCAAGCCACCCGACAGATCCCACAACCGTGGCAGTGTAACGGATCGATGAAGGCCTGGTGGCGGACCACCGAATAGCCAATGGCTCCGAACTGGCATTGTTGCTGACAGGCGCGGCAGCCGGTACAGGTTTCGGGGCGAATCCGTGCCACGTATTCGGCGCGGAAGAACAGGCGGAAATCGAAACGGTGGGCCATCATGGCCAGGCAGTCGGAGCGGTCACAATTGCAGATGGCGCCAATGAAGGGCGTCTTGAATGTCCAGATGGTGTGCACCAGCCCCTTCCTTTCCAGGGAGCGGTGCAGCTCCAATGCTTCGTCTCTGCTAAGCCGCTCAAAGGGATCGGCGTCTGGCCCCAGTTCAAAGGTCTTCAGAAAGGCTTCTCGGACTTCCAACAGTTTATTGGGATCGATCCCCAGTCCGAAGCAATACATGGCGTCGGTCTTGCCCGTGGTGCTCTTGCGGCAGACGCACGGCAGCCGCACCACCGAGTTGGCCAGTCCAAGGACCCGCTCCACATCCTCCAAGGGCACAACCTGCCCAAAATGATCCCGCCGGAATCTTCTTTCGTGGAACCGATACGTTAGCTGACGAAGCCAATTCGGGGACTGCATGGACTTGCGCAGAGGTTTTTCCACTAGCCCGCTGGTGCCCGCACTCCGGACGAAATCCACCAGGTAACGGCGGCGGTCGATGTCAGCGAGGAGTCCCTCGGCATAGTGTTCTGCTTTGAGATACCATGTCTTCCCCTCGCCATGCTGATGACAGAACTGGCACATGATCGCAATATCTCCCAAATGTGACACTCTGGGGAACCATTAGGTCTTTGCGGGCTCATGGCCCCAACCTGATCCTCCCCACGGACGGCTTTGCCCGCATTAGCACTGAGGCTCCTGATACCACATCCGTTACCAAGTGGGGACAGCTGATCTCGCGCTCAGTTGGAGGAAAAAAACGATCGGTTGCGGTAAACCTCCGAGTGGACGATCGCAGGGAGGATCTTGCCACCAGACGTGCACATCCGCCCATATTAAGGGTCAGTTCGCTGCAGGGCTTTCAAATTCCGAAAACTTCGGTTACCAATCCTTCTTCCCTTTGGCAGCGTAGGTCTGGATCTGATTGAGGACCGAATAAGCCACTCGTCGTTCGGTGGCACCGTAGAATTTGATGTAATGGTAGGATGGGATGATCTCGTAGCCCCGGAACAGCTTGTGGTCGCCGCCAAACCCGGGATCCATGGTGGCCAGGCGGCGCTCGATGGCGTAACGGATGGGGTGGTAGTAACAGGTGCCGAAATGCAAAAAGGGCACTTCCTCCAACGATCCCCAGTAACGCCCGTAAAGACTTGCGGCCTTCTCGTAAAAAATGGCCATGGCAAGGTTCTCCTGGCGGCGTGAAGCCACGCAGAACCTGGTCCGATGGCGGAACTCCCGGCCGAGCAGCCGGAAGAAAGCTTCATTGAGAAACGGCCACAACTCCGAACCCATGTGCTTTTCCCAGGTACTCAGGTAGAAGCGATGCATGTCATCAAAGTAGGAAGCCGGCACCGACTCGCCCGGAACCATGGCGATATCGATTTCCAAGTCGCGAAGAGTGCGGAGTTCCCGCCTGATTTTGGTGCGACGGCTGGACTTGAAGGTCCGAAGGAAAGCCTCGAAGTCGGCATATTCGTGATTAGCCCACAGGTAGTGACCACTCCGCAGGCATATGTAACCATGGGCGTGGGCCAGAGTATGAAGGTGGTGCGCTGCGGGTGCGACGAAATAAAGCCTGGCTGTCAGATAACCGGATTGCTCACAGAGCATGTCGATGTAATCGAGCAAAGCCCGGCAGGCCTGTCCAGGATCGACATCGGGTCGATGCAGGAACTGGTAACCTGGCACCGGAGTAAACGGGATGGTCCCTACGATCCCACGATGAAAGGGGTGGCCGGTCATTTCGGTCAGCATTTCCAGCAGCCCGCCATCGCCGAACTCCACCCAGCCACGGTCGCGCGCGAATAAAGGCGCTATTGCCAGCGGTTCATCGCCATCCAATAGCGCCAGATGACAGGGTTGGTAGCCGCGTTGGGGCGATACCGACCCGGATTCTTCCAGGCAGTAGAAGTATTCCCACTCCATCATGGGGCTGGCGGTGTCCGCCATGCGGTTCCAAACAGTGCGGTCAAAAGCTGTCACCCCAGTGAACGTCTCAAAACGCATTGCTGTTTGACTCCTGCCCAAGAAAAAAAGCCGTGAGGGCGGGCTGACCGCCGTCGCAGATATGAAGCAAGGTTGCACACGCAAGCGCTCAGCTTGGGCGCTGAACACTACAACGTAGTAGAGCAAGAAACCTCAAACCCCGCTAAGTTAATCCTAATGCCCAGCCATGCAATCGTCAAAGGGGAAACCGCCAAGACCCTTCGGCCCCAAACAGCGACGACGCTAAGCTGCAAGCTGGAGGTTGCGCCCTGCAGGATCGCTGCTTCCCGCCATCACAGCCCCTGGCAGCTTGCAGCCTCGAGCTGAAGGTTGTATGCTCTGGAGGCCGACAGCGAACCGGGCTGAACACCGTCTCCGGGGCGGCCTGGCAAAATCCTACGCCAAGGAGCATCCCATGATCCCACAAAAGATCCTGCGAGAAGATCGACGCCAACCGTCAACGCTATGTGGAGGAGCTACTGACCTATCTGCGCATCCCCAGCATCAGCACCTACTCGCACCATGCCGGTGATCTCCGGCGAGCAGCCGAATGGGTATTTCACCACCTGAAGCGGCTTGGCTTCCAGGGCGACATTTATGAAACCGGCGGCCATCCGCTGGTACTGGCCAGCCGCTGCCCCCACGCTCACCGTCCCACCATTCTGATCTACGGGCACTACGACGTGCAGCCGCCGGAACCTTTGGACGAATGGGTGAGTGAACCGTTCGAACCCAGCATCCGCGACGGCTACGTGTATGCCCGCGGGGCCACCGACCAGAAAGGCCAGTTCACGACCTACCTCAAGGCCATGGAAGCCATCCTGGCCGTTGCCGAGGACCTGCCCATCAACGTCAAGGTGCTGGTGGAAGGCGAAGAGGAAATCGGCAGCCCCAACCTGGAAACCTTTATCCGGGGCCATCAGGCCGAGCTAGGCGCAGACGAAATCGTGATATCCGACAGCTCCCAGTTCGACTCCGATACCCCCGCCATTACCTATGGTTTGCGCGGGCTGTGTTATTTTCAGATCGACGTCCAGGGACCGCGAGTTGACCTACACTCCGGCAGTTTTGGCGGCCTGGTGGCCAATCCTATTCAGGCGCTGGCGGCAATGCTCGCGCTTCTCAAACACCCCAACGGCACCGTGGCCATACCGGGTTTTTACGACGAGGTGCTGGAACTGGAAACCTGGGAACGCCAGGAAATGGCGTCACTGGCCCATGATGAAGGGGCACTCAAGAACTATCTGGGGGTGAGCGAACTGGTGGGGGAACCTGGTTATTCGGCTTTGGAACGCAAAGGGGCACGTCCCACACTGGATGTCAACGGCATCTGGGGCGGATTTTCCGGCGAAGGAGCCAAGACCGTCATCCCGGCTCGCGCAGGCGCCAAGGTGAGCATGCGGCTGGTGCCGAACCAGACAGTCAGAGCACATCTCCCGGCTGTTCAAGGATTTCATCCAATCCGTCACAGCGCCCGGGGTAAAGGTTGTCATCCAGGAATTCCACAGCAACGATCCGGTCCTGGTGACCCGTGATCAACCCAGCGTGCAGGCGGCTGCTCGCGCCATAGAGATCGGGTTTGGCAAGGCCCCGGTGTTCATCCGGGAAGGAGGGTCCATCCCGGTGGTGACCCTTTTCAAGAGGATTCTCGGGCTGGACACCCTGCTGCTGGGCTGGGGATGCCCCGACGACGGCGCCCATTCCCCCAACGAACGGCTGCGCCTCGACGACTTCCATCGCGGGATACGGGCCGCCGCCGCCCTCATATATGAACTGGCGCCGTAGCTCCGTCACCGGCATCCAATGTGGTCCGCACCTTGAGCAGCTCGGCGAAGCGGCAGTGCATGAAATCATCCAACTGCTGCAGGAAACCCTCCTGGCAGAAGAGCTGGTCCGCCAGGGCCGGCTTGAAATGGGGAAAGAACGGTAAAACGGACTCCTGCCAGTCGTTGCCCTGGTTGGATATATGCTCAAAAATCGTTTTCGCCTCACGCCAAGTCGCGAAGCCTCCGGAGGGGCAGATCAATATCGCTGGATGGTTGGGTACCATGGTCAAGTTTCGCTTGCCCGTGCATGGAGATGATGGCCGCAAGCACCGGCAACCCCACACCATGGTTGCCCGTGGCACCGAGTGGGTTTACGCTTCAGTGGGCAACTCATAAGTCAACAGCATCGCTCCTTGTCTCCTGTCTCCCATCCCGTCGTCCCTGCGTCCTGGCTTTCTTTACCTCTGGGCGTGAGTATGCCGCTATTTCCCATGGATTTCGCAGAGCTGTTCCGGCACTCGGTCGCTCAGGAAGGATTCAATCTGTTTGCGCGTGCAGTTGGCCGTGGCCATCATGCCGGAATCATTGCAGACCATACGTTGGACGATGCCAGGCGGCACTCGAAACGGTTGTGGATACATCCACGGACGGATCAGCTCGCAAAAACGCGCCCAGATCCTAAGTGCCCCGCTGGCGCCAGTGAGTCCCGTGGGACGCCGATCATCGCAACCCACCCACACCAGAACGAGCAAGTCGGTAGTGTATCCCACAAACCAGGAATCTGCATAGTCGCTGGTGGTGCCGGTTTTCCCCGCAGAGGGGAAATCAATCCCCAGACTCCGCGCGCTCTTGGCCGTGCCCCGCTGCATAACCCCTTCCAGCATATTGGTGATGATGTATGCCCGGGCGGCGCTGGTCACCGAGATCATATCAATGTGGCGCTGTTGCTGCACTTCCCCGGTGTCCGCGACCACGGCCCTGACCGACAACAAATACGGTTTCTGCCCTTCATTACCGAGGGTCGCATAGGCCCTGGCCAGTTCCAGCGGGGTCACTTCGAACGCCCCCAGTGCCAGCGATGGCACCGGCTGCAGCGGCGACTGGATACCGAAGCTCCTTAAGGTCTCGATGATCTTCGGCAAACCTGTATTCATTGCGAGCTGCACGGTAGGCACGTTGAGGGATTCCTCCAGCGACTGCCGGACAGTCACCGGTCCGCGATAACGTTGATCATAGTTGTGGGGTGACCAGGACTTGGCACCCAGTTCGTAGGTGGTGGGAGCATCCGTTAGTCCACTGGTGGTGGCATACTGGTCCAGACCAGCCAGATAAACGAACGGTTTGATCGCCGAACCCGGCTGGCGCAATGCATAAAGCGCGCGGTTATAGGTGCTGGCATCATAATCGCGGCCGCCGACCAGAGCGAGGACCGCACCGGTCTTGGGCTGAAGCACTATCATCAGCGCTTGCAGGGGCGTTTTGGTGGCGTCCGCCGTCAGCTGCGGGTGCTCCCGCTCCAGTTGCTGTAGACCCTCATACACGGCTTTTTCAGCGGCATCAGCGATTTCCGCGTGCAGCGTGGTGTAAATAGTCAGCCCTTCTCGCTCCAACACTTCCGGCGCGTACAGCTCTTGGAGTTGCTGGCGCACGTAATCGACAAAATAAGGAGCCACCTTGACCGGCAACACTTCGGGCAAGACCTTCAGGGGTGAAAGCCGAGCCTCTTCATAAGCGGAGGACGCCAGTTGATCCAATTCGAACATGCGTTTCAAAACGGCATTGCGTCTTTCCTGGCATGATCGAGCATGACGGTACGGCGAAAAGGCGTTAGGCCTCTGGATCATCCCCGCCAGGATCGCGGCTTCGGATAGAGTGAGATCTTCAACGTTGCGGCCGAAATAGTAGCGGGCCGCTTCTCCCATGCCGTGAATGGCGACACTGCCGCGCTGGCCCAGGTAGATTTCGTTGAGATACATCTCCAGGATCTCGTCCTTGGTATAGGAGGATTCCAGCACCAGCGCCATGCAGGCTTCCACCACCTTGCGGCGGAAGGTTCGTTCTGAGGTCAGGAAGTAGTTTTTCACCAGTTGTTGGGTGATGGTGGAACCGCCCTGGGCGATGCTGCGGGTACGCAGGTCGGTCCAAAGGGCCCGCAGGATGCCCAACCAGTCTACCCCGCGATGTTCAAAGAAACGGTGGTCTTCGATAGCCGTGACCGCATTCACCAAATAGCGGGGCACCTGCCGGATGTTGATCAGCAAGCGGCTTTCCCGATTGCCCCCAAACAGCTGCGCCATATCCACCGGTTCGAGTTCCAGAAAGGGTAGCGGCCCCTGGGGGCCATGGAAGGAAGCCAGTTTGTCCCGCGTGAAGTGAAATTCCACCTGCTGCGCGACGATTTCCTTGCCGGGAAAGCGGAATTCACGGAGGTAGGCCACGATGCTGTTGGTTTCCCGGCGAAATTCCCCGGCTCGCAACTCCCTGGCGGTAGTGGGCCGGTAGCTCCGCTTGGTCAGCAGTTGTTCGAGTGTGCTCATGGAAAGGGTCTGGCCAGGATAGAGCGGGGTTGTGGCCGAGAACACCCGCGCGGGAACGCTCCACTTGCGTGACGCGAAGCGATCTCTGATTTCCGTGGAAAAGTAGTAGAAGTAGCCTCCTGCAATCATCCCCAGGCAGGTGATCAGCAGCGCAAGGTACCATAGCCGCGACCCACCCCGCCAAGATCGCGTCGTCGCATCTGGTTCCGCGAAGATGTAGCGTTTCCGCCTGAGCCTCATAGCTCTTGTTGCTTTCAGGATAACCGTACGCGCTTCTCCAGCGCCACCACGCATTCGATATGGGGCGTATGCGGGAACATATCCACCGGCTGGACCGCCTTGACGTCATAGGCGGGAAGTAGCATAGCAAGATCTCTAGCCAGTGTCGATGGATTGCAGGAAACCGCAATGATTCTGGCCGGGGCCAGATCCAGTAGCGCCTTGACCACCCGTGGATGCATCCCAGCCCGCGGCGGGTCGGTAATGATGACGTCGGGGCGACCCAACTGCCCAGCCATCGCCGTAGAATCGCGGCTCAGATCATCCATATTGCCGAGATGGAAGAAGCAGTTGCTGATCCCATTTAGTTGCGCATTGTTGCGGGCATCGGCAATGGCTTCCGGGATCACTTCAAAACCCAACACGCGTTTCACCTGGTGGGCAACGTACAAGGCAATGCTGCCGGTGCCGCAATAGAGGTCCCAGACCGCCTCCTGACCGGTGAAGCCCGCCAGGCGCAGGACGGTATCGTAGAGTCGCTCGGCACCCAGAGTGTTGGTCTGGAAAAAGGAATGCGCCGAAATGCGGAAACGAAGTTCCCCCAGCCGCTCTTCGATGAAACCGGAACCAATGATCGTGCGGGTTTCATCGGCAATGGCAACCTGCGCCTTTTTATGACTGATGGAATGGACAAACGAGGTCATCGCCGGGAAGCGGCTGGCCAGATGGGCTGCCAGGTCTCCCAGCACTCGGTCCTGGTCGCGGTGGGTAGCGGTCAGGATGTGGACCAGAGTCTGCCCGGTGCGCTTGCCTTCACGCACCACCGCGAAGCGCCAGAATCCCTGATGGGTGCGCGTGGTGTACGGCACCAAACCACTGGCTTCGGCCCAGGCACGGATTTCCTTGAGGATCGCCACCGACTGCGCAGATTGCAGAAAACAGGTCTCGAGGTTGATGACCTTGGCAAACACACCGCGCGCATGCAGCCCCAGGCCAAAGGCCGGCGGCCCGGCCGAATCACGCTCGGCCGGCGGTTGCGCGGTCAGCCACAACCGGTCCGAGAAGGAATACTCCATCTTGTTACGGTAGTAGATGGTTTCCGGCGCAGCCAAAGTCGCGGCCACCGATGCGACTTGACAACCGGCGAGGTGCTGCAGGCATTCCGCGACCTGCACTGTCTTCCAGTGGAGTTGCTGGTCGTAGGGCAATTCCTGCCAATGGCAACCGCCACAGGCACCAAAGTGCGGGCAGAAGGCCGGTTGCTGGTTTTCAGCCGGTGACAGCACCGCCAGGCAGCGTGCTTCCGCGTACTGGCGGCGTTTGCGCGTGATCCGCGCTCGTACCTGCTGACCAGGCAACGCCCGATCCAGAAACACCACGAACTCACCCAGGCGGGCCAGACCCTGACCGCCAAAAGCCAGCTTTTCCACAGTCAGGTCGAGCTCACTGCCTTTTCGAACCTCTTGCATCATTCCATGCTCCCCGTTCGAACCTGTGCCATTAAGCAGCTTCCGCTCTGGCCATCACTCCATTCCTTTTGCCTCGCGTCACCTTGCAAGCTATAGTACCATCCTCCCCGGAAGAAAACCCCAAACTCCATGGCACTGCCGAGATCCGACTCGAAGCGACACCAGGCGGATTCCGTTCTGAAAACTCTTGACGGAAGTCTCTGAGTAATCAATATAATAGTGAGCCACATCGAGAGCATGCTCGGTGTGCATCGGCACCCAGAGTCCAAATTTCCCTTGACCGTTTTTCCTGCCGCTTCTGCGGCCCATCCCGGCGGCAGCGGGAGGAACACTCAGAGGCCTTCTGCCACGTCTATCCCATCCAAGGAGGAAATCATGTCAAAAACAGAGAATAACTTGAAGGAAGCCTTCGCCGGTGAATCACAGGCCAACCGCAAGTACCTGGCGTTTGCGGAACGTGCCGAGGACGAAAACCTACCGGGAGTTGCCAAGTTGTTTCGAGCTGCTGCGGCGGCGGAAACCATCCATGCGCATAAACATCTACGCACCATGAAGGGAGTCAAAAGCACCAAGGAAAACCTGCAGGAAGCCATTGCCGGCGAAACTCACGAATTCAAGCATATGTATCCGCAGATGATCGCCGAAGCCAAGGAAGAAGGCGAACGCCAGGCCGAGATCAGCTTCACCTATGCTAACGAGGTCGAAAAGGTTCACGCCGGACTGTACCAAGAGGCTCTGGAGCAGATGGACAAGCTCCCAATATCCGATTACTACGTTTGTAAGATCTGTGGCTATACGGTTGCCGATGCTCCACCCGACAAATGCCCGGTTTGTGGTGCCAACCCAAAGCAGTTCTTCAAAGTGGATTAGTGTTCACCTAGGAACACGACTCTTTCCCTTCCGATCGTCTCATCCGATGTCGTTGCCTGGTGGTTCCTCGCCCCATTTGCTTGGGAGAGGAACCTAATTCTCTCCATCCGGATAGGCCCTGTTCCTAGTCCAGATGCAGGGGCGGGCTCTACGCCCACCCCCAATTGACAACGATTCCAGGGTGTTTTGGGGAGGTGACGAACCCCCGCTGCCGTTCATTCCATAATCCAGGTGCCGCATGAACGACTTGCTTAGCGCCCCAGGAGTTTGCGTAGAGGGACTGCACGGTACACCCAATTGGTCTGTCGACGGAGACCTTGAAGACGGCCCCGCCGTGGCGGGACCGGCGACACCCAGCATGCATAGCACCCCACAGGCAAAGCTGGAGCGATTGCCGGCGATGATTGGGCCAATCTTAGCGAGACCTGTGCGGGCATAGCCCGCAAACTTTACCCCTAAGTCACAGTAAATGGGAAAAATACAATGGAATTCTCCGATATCAAAGAGCTTCACGACTTTGGCGGCTCCTATTGGAATGTTTGCGTGCTTCATTGCGCCATCAAGATGCAGGTCTTTGCCCATCTTGGCGACGAAACCCTGGTCGCCGAACAGCTGGCTGGCCGTCTAGCGGCCGACGCCCGGGCCACGGGGATGCTTCTGGATGCATTGAGCGCCATGGGGTTGGTCATAAAGACTGGCGAGACCTACCAAAACGCCCCCATCAGTCGGCAATATCTGGATGAAAATTCCCCAGGATTCATGGGAAACATCATCTATCACCACAGCCACCTTTACCACGATTGGGGGCGCCTGGAGGAAGCGGTTCGGGCCGGGGGACCTCCGGGACCGGCACGGGAGCGCACTGAGGAAACCACTCGGCGTTTTTTGCTGGGCATGCGCGATTTGGCCATCCGAGGCGCGGACATCCTGGCGGCCCGACTGGACCTTGCCGGATGCCGGTCTTTCTTGGATCTGGGTGGCGGCCCAGGCACCTACTGTCTAAGGTTCTGCCGCCAAATCTCGGAGTTGCGCGGAGTCATTTACGACATGCCCGGTAGCGAGGCCGTTGCCCGGCAACAGATCGCCGCTGCCGCCCTAGAACAAAGGGTGAGCTTCACGGCCGGCAATTTCCTGAAGGACCCCCTCCCGGCCGGACCTTTTGATATGGTTTTTCTGTCGCAGATTCTCCACAGTTGTAGCTTCGATGAGTGCGCGATGCTCATCAATAAGGTCCATCCCATCGTCAAACCCGGTGGAAGGATCGTCATTCAGGAGTTCATCTTGAACGAAACCAAGACCGCACCTGTGTTTGCAGCGGTATTCGCGCTCAACATGCTACTTCACACCCCCGCCGGGCGATCCTACTCCTTGCCGGAAATCCAGGGATGGCTTCAGGACGCGGGCTTTGAGCACCCTCAGCATCTGGTCTATGACGGCTTGCCCAACAGCGCCAGTCTGGTGATGGCCCAACGACCCACATAACCGGTTAGAAAAAGCCTTCACCGAATTCGCACCTTCTGCCGAATAGTACGTACAAGAACATGGTGGAAAGACGTGGATTGGTGTAAACGTCGGACTAAATTGTTAAGTAGCTTAGATCAGCGAGTTTTTCTATCAAAACCAAAATTCAACCGGATACCTTGCGTGACAAAGAGATGCATTCACCCGAACAGTTAGCAACATTTGACAGCGGGCAGCGTTTGCGTGCGCGGGTTTTGCAAACCGATTGTCTACCTCCCATTCCGCAGACGCTGTTCCAGTTGCTGGACATCATCCAGCAGGAGAAGTCCTCTGCCAACAACCTGGAGGACGTCATTCTGCGTGATCAGGCCGTGACTGCCAAAGTGCTGCGGGCCGCCAATTCCGCCTATTATGGTTTCTGTGGCAAGGTCACAACCGTCTCCCGCGCGGTTGTGGCCATCGGCTTTCACGAAGTTCAAAACATTTGCTTGTGTGCTCTCCTGATGCAGAATTTCCACTCAGATGCGGTCAATCAACAGGAACAAATGCAACTCTGGCAACATTCATTTGCCACGGGCGGTTTGGCACGCAGCATCGCCCAGTTGCGCCCATGGATTCAGGCTGAAGAGAGTTATGTTCTGGGTTTGCTCCACGATCTGGGACGAATGGTACTGATGTTCTACTTCCTGGATGACTACCATCAGATTCATAGGCTGGCAAGTGAGTCCAGTGTTTCGTCTTATGTGGCCGAGGAGCGGCATGGTATGCCTCACACTCTGATTGGCAAATGGCTTGCAATCAAATGGCATTTACCTACTGTTTATCAGGTAGTTATGGAATATCATCATGCTCCTCTCAGCGCCCCGGAATCTCAAAAAGAAGTTAGCTTGATATATTTGGCTAATGTTTTGGCGTATGCTGAAGATAGTAACAATCAACCCAATCAAGACCACGTCAATGAATGCTGCGATCAGCTTTATATTTCTAAGGATGAATGGCAGTATCTTGGCGAAAAAGCCGTAGTTATTCGGAATGAATCTGCCAATATGTGGAATATGCTCAAGTCGGCATGAGGGTTTCCAGTTATTCGACAGCGGCAATAAGCTTCCAACAGGTCTTGACCAAAAGAGTAGAAAAATAATGCGCAATAACATCAACAAGCCCAAGACACCGTCGCCTGGAATCACCTCCGCGTTCATCACCGCGCAGCGACGTCATAGCGAAGAAACACGGGTGTTGGGCCTCATCCACCGTTTCACCGAACTTCTGCCGCACAAACCCACGGTGAAAGAGGTCTGTGATCATTTGGTGCGGGTTATGATCGAAGAGACGGATTTCGAGAATTGTTCCGTGGTTCTTTGGGACACGGAGCAAGGTTTTCTTTCTCTGGCGGCGGCCTACGGAATAGACGATCTGCTCGATGAAGCCAAGGGCTTTCCCTACCACCGCAACCTGCGCTTCAACTCCCGAGAGGAAATTGCGGTTCGCGTGTTTCATACGAAAACCGCATGTTTTGTCGAAGACACCGGAAAGGAACCGATCCCCAGCAAAGCCTGACGCCGTGGTCAAACCTGGGGCGCTCATCTGTTTGCCGCTCATGGACCTGGGGGTGATGAACCTGAGCCGCACCGCGCCACGTGTCATTTCCGCCCTGGAAAAACACAACTGGTTATTGATCAGCAACATTGTCGGTAACGTTATCTTGAATGCCTTTCTCCAACAGCACCTGTCCGACAGCAACGAGCGCCTCCAGTGCGACGTCGACCAAAAGACCAGCGCCCTCGAACTGAAGTCGCAGCAGCTGATGGCCGCCAACTCCTTCTTGGAACTGATCATTGACGACGCCCCCCAGGGCATCTGTCTGCTCGACACCAAAGGAAAAATCGCGCGGATCAACAAGGCCCTGGAGGAGCTCCAAGGTGATCATGACAGGGACCTGCTGGGTCGTCGGCCAGCTATATTCTTTAGCCGACCGGCAGTCTTCGAGGAGATGTTGGTGCGTGCCAGCGTCTCCGGCGTGGAGCGTTTGCACGATGAAACCATGGTCCGGACAGGGGGCGAACGCTATTCAGCCAACGTTTTTTTGAAGCGATTACATGACGGTTTCGGGTCGATCCTGGGCCATTTGCTGATCATCGAAGACATTACCGATAGCAAGGCTATTGCGGATAAGCTCTTGCGCGCCGAAAAGCTCTCCGCCCTGGGCACCATGGCCGGCGGGGTTGCACATGATTTCAATAATCTGCTCACAACGATCATGGGCAACACTCAGTTGCTGCTGCATCAGGACCCTGGCGCGGAGATTCGCCAGCGGTTGCAGAACATTGAAATGGCCGTGCGCGATGGGGCCCACACCATTCGCCGGCTGCAGAGTTTCACGCGCCTGGATAAGGATCATCTCACCCCCCCGATGGCGGTGGATGTTGCTGATATCATTGAAGATGCCGCGGAACTGACGCGTCCCCGCTGGAAGAATTCCATGGAGAAGCATGGTTGCACCATCGAGTTCTGCAAAGAACTCCAGTCGGACTGCTGGGCGTCGGTCCATGCTTCAGATCTGCGCGAGGTGCTCACCAACCTGATCTTTAATGCCATCGATGCCATGCCTGAAGGCGGAAACCTGACGCTGCGAAGTGAGCATCAGAAAGACTGGGTCATCATTGAGGTGATTGATACAGGGACAGGGATGGATGAAGAGGTTCAGCGGAAGATTTTCGACCCCTTTTACACCACCAAGGGGGTATCCAATTCGGGCTTGGGGTTGAGTGTCTCCTACAGCCTGTTAACCCGCTATGGTGGCGAGATCACGGTCCAGAGCCAGATAGGCAAAGGCAGCAGGTTTCGGATTCAGTTGCCGGCGGCAGAAGGCGATTCACTCGAGGTCCTTTCCCATGAAGCCATGCCCTTCATGCCACCGCGGCGACTTCTGGTGGTGGACGACGAGGAAGAAGTCCTCGGTTTGGTCCAGGACATGCTGGAGATGGCGGGCCATCAGGTGACCGCCGTACACGATGGGCAAAGAGCCCTGGAACTGATCGAACGGGGTGATTTCGACATGGTGTTCACCGACTTGGGAATGCCTTCGATCAATGGCTGGCTCATCGCCAAAAAGGTCAAGGAACTCCGCCCCGAGGTTCCAGTGGTAATGATCACCGGCTGGGGAGCCCAGTACGAAGGGCAGAACCTGGATTCCCAAGGGGTCGACATGGTCTTGTCCAAACCGGTCAGTTACCGCCAACTGGTGGCCGCCATTGAGCAGTGTTTCAGCGCCGCGACCACCTCCCACTGAGCCGTCTGTCATCGGAAAAGGGCAAAATCCATCTCAAACGGGTAGTCCCTGAGACAGAAAGCAAATCTACAAACGTCGCAATGTTTGTCAAAGGGATCAATGCCTTGTTCTGGTACCGGCGACTTGATCACGATATTGACAAGTCACCCCAACACTGATAGAAGGCAGCGTGGGCGTAGGTTAAGGCTCATTAGCTTTGGCCAACAGGGGCGCCGTCAAGGCGCCCCTTTACTTTTCCCATGCACTTGATCCGTAAGCACCGACTGCTACATAAGAGCGAGACCCCGGAAAGGTGACGCGAGCATGAACCAGAAACCGCCACAGGTCGTCATGGAAGCTGCTGATCTTCGCACGACCCTCCGGCGCATGGCGGATGAAATTGTTAAGGCAGGCAGACGATCGCAGCCGGCTGGTCCTGATCGGCATCCACACCGGCGGCGTTCATCTCGCCAGGCGACTGCAAATCATCATCGCCGAAGGGTATCATCTCGACCTGCCGGTGGGCATGCTGGATATAACACTGTACCGCGATGACTGGACGCGGCTTCACACCCAGCCGTTGGTCCGAGCCACCGATCTTCCTTTCCGTATCGACGATCAGGAAGTGGTTCTGGTCGATGATGTGCTCTTTACCGGCCGCACCATACGCGCTGCCCTGGATGCCATCATTGATTACGGCCGCCCCAAGCGAGTCCAGGTGGCGGTGCTGGTGGACCGCGGCCATCGGGAGCTACCCATTTGCGGGCAGTTCATCGGCATCAACCAGAAAACACTCCCCCACGAACAGGTCAATGTACACCTTGTGGAAACCGATGGTTACGACCGGGTGGTGGTAGAAGTGCCCGCTCACTCCTGATCCGGCAGTTGCGCAGCCGTCTCACCGAGCGCTCCCCGAAGCCACCGACTGCTGTTACATGGCGCCCGGCACCAACCCTAACACGGCAAGATCTGGCACAACCGGGTCATGCCCAGGTTCCCGCCGGTCATGATCACCACGACGTTTTTCCCCTTGAGCTGATCCTTGATCTTGAAAGCCGCTGCCAGAGCTGCTGCTCCGGCCACTTCTGCCAGGTTCTGGGTGTAACGCAAGGCCAGCCGCACCCCTTCCAACAGTTCCTCTTCACTCAGCAGGACCACATCTTTGATCTGCTTTTGCAGGATCATAAACGGGATCTCATAGACGGACCGTGCCGCCAAACCATCCGCCACGGTGTCGGCGGGCGCCACGGTGACCTTCTTTCCCTGCCGCCAGGATTCAAAAAAGGACGGCATCTGCGCAGCTTGAACACCGATCAACTCCACTTTGGGGTTGATCCCCTGAATCACTCGCGCCAGCCCCGCACACCCGGTTCCCCCCCCCGATGGGCATCAGTATGGTGTCCACTTTGGGTAGCTCCTCGAAGATTTCTAACCCCATGGTGGCAATGCCGTTCAGCAGTTTGGGGTCATTTCCCTGGCGCAGATAGTAATAGCCGGCGCTTTCGGCTAGCTCTTCACAATAGTCCTGAACTTCATAGAAATCGCTGCCGTGTTCGATGAGTTGCGCTCCATAGCTAAGAATCGCGGCGTTGACTTCAGGGTTGTTGTCCTCCGGGACCACCACATTGCACAGGATGCCGCGCGCCTGAGCCGCCCAGGCCACCGCCAGACCGTGATTGCCGCGGGTCGCCACGACAATGCCACGTTCTTCCACAGCCGGGTCCAGATCAGCCATGAAGTTTACCGCCCCTCTCACCTTGAAAGAATTGGTGGGGAGATGATTTTCGTGCTTCACATGGATGGCGGCCCCCAGCTGGTCTGAGATCCGCTTGTAATAAGTGAGCTGCGTGCGATGCAGCACCCGCTCCACCGTCTTGCGCGCTTTGAAAATCTCCAACATATTCACCTGATCAGCCAGCTGCTCATACAGTCTGCTCATGCTTTCTCCCCCAACCTACCGACACGAAAACCCTGGAATGCACAAAGTAAGAGGTAACGGTCTGTCCATAAATAACTGTTGATCGGCGCAATCGAGACACTTATTGATGGACGACTCCCAATAAGATAGCCCAGCGCACCGATCTGGAACGCTAGTCCGCGCTGGTCGCCTGGGTTTCCTGTCGGAACCCCTTGCCCGCGAAATAACGGCATACGGGCGGCCACGGCGTGGCCGCCAGCCGAACGGCGGGCACGGCTCGTACTCCAGCCGAATGTTTGCCAATCCTTGAATCAACCCCAACGCGGGCGGGATAGCAGAGCTACTCATCCACCGTCGCCAACGCCAAAGTAGCAGTTCATTATACCGGAAAAGCGAGAGGCTGAGAAATCCAAAGTGGGGCGGCACCGTCAGGGCGCTTCCGAGGTTTTCCGTATTGAAAAACCGATTTGAGCATGCTAAAGAAGGCCAACCTCATCGAGCGGGAGTAGCTCAGTTGGCAGAGCGTCAGCCTTCCAAGCTGAGGGTCGCGGGTTCGAATCCCGTCTCCCGCTCCAGTTTCACAAGAATGATGGTCCGCATTCCCCACACTATTCCCCACACCCAGCACCCAAATGATCAGTTCCACAGTCGGCATTGTACTCTTGATCGGCAAAAGCTGGTTCTTCCGCAACTATCGCAGCCTCCTTCCAATCCCATACCGACCCAGATAGATCTGTCCAGCGATGCTCCGGTGCTCTCTGCTGCATGGCACAGAACCTGCCCCGCGTTCTACTTCATTAACTCCCCTCTGTGACAACCGCACCACAACACACCACTGCGCCTACCATATCAACCCCTTGGCTTGGCAGCTCAGGTCCAATTTGCGGTTCTAGGAGACCGGTGTTTCGTCAAAATGGTGGGGACAGCCAGGATGTCGTGCTCATCAACCAAGATGCATCCAGCGGCCAGAAGAACTCAGAAGACATGCCACAACGAGGGGTGTGTGGAGTAGGGCGTGTGCCGGCGAGCCCCTCACGGTTTAGCAAGATATCCAGATGATACGCGTTATGCACTGAGGCGATCCGGATAGGCACCACGACGGCAAGAGGTAGCAACTCTTGATCGGGCAGGCAGACGGTAATTCCTGGAGTTTGATACGTACAGTGGCAAGATCCTTCGCATGGGATACAAGCTTAAGTGAGCCTGCTACTGATTGATAACATGGATGGTGGAGCTTGGTGTAGTGGCATGCAAAGTCATAAGCCTGGCCAGGAAGAACCCGGGACTCAACAAAAGCTTTTTGGATATCAGAAGCTGACGAGAAGTTTGCTGCGGATCCGCAGGATAGGCGCGTATGTTTTAAAGTCTCTGAGCCAGTTTTTACTTTAGCACATGGCATATCCTTTCCGAATATATGTTTGGAGGGGACGCCATGCTCAAGCTGATCTGCGGCAAGGATCTTAAGAGACTGTGCATCGAGAGAGACAAGGGGTTCAATATCACGGCCTTTCTTGACCACCTGGCTCGTTGCGAGAAGTGCCGGAAGGCAGGGGATAAATTGATTGACGCACTCAATAGAGTGATCGGGGCTAAACAGCCCGGATAACGGGGACGCATTGTGCCCCCAGTTATTCATCGGGAATGAAGTCCTTAGCCCTTCCGGGCATAGTGAACGGGCGGACTCCATATAAGTTCTGAACGAAGGGTCTGCTTTACAACCAGCCTATCTGAATACAATCGTCGGACAACCGCACCACAACATACCACTGCGCATACCATATCAACCCCTTGGCTTGGCAGCTCAGGTCCAATTTGCGGTTCTAGGAGACCGGTGTTTCGTCAAATTGGTGGGGTCTAGCCGGTGGGGTCTGGCCGGTCCTCGTGACCTCACTCGTGATCATTGCCAGCGCTGCCACCCGACGGCAGGACGAATGACAGAGGGCATGGCTGAATGCGGGGTACTTCGGGTTGACTGTGTGGCGGTGGATCCGCCTGCGGTTTGGCAAGGTATGAAGATCATACTGCGTTGTGCACCACCCTGATCTAGAGTTCACCACATTGGCAAGGAAGGTTGAAGAGAATGGGTCTGTTCGCTCTGTCCGTCGTGACCGACGTGAAAGAGCGCCCAAAAGATGCATTCAGCCCCTTCGTTCTATTTGGAAAACACTCGACGGCCTCTCAGATCAAACCACCCGAAAGGGCACCGTGACGACTCGGGGACTTCCAGGGGATGCCATACCAGTGAGAATGAACCTGGATCATGCGGATGAGCTCTCAAGGACATAGGCAAAAATGAGAGGCACTACAATCGTTGCATCTGACTCTATGACGTGCTTCGGGGTATCCACACCGAGTTTTTCCCAGGTTATCTTCTCATTTGGCGTTGCTCCCGAATAGGAGCCGTAACTCGTTGCAGACTCGCTTATCTGGCAAAAATACGCCCAGAGCGGTATGTCCTTTAGCCCCATATCCTGCCTCAGCATGGGAACGACGGTGATGCCAAAGTCGCCTGCAATGCCGCCACCGATCTGCAAGAAACCTATGGGGTGTTCCCGGGATGCCGCCTGATACCAGCTTGCAAGGGAGAGCATGTATTCGATTCCCGTTCGTGCGGTATGCACATTGCGAATAGTGCCACGCATGCAGTGCCCGGCATAGGTGTTCCCGATGGTCGAGTCTTCCCAGCCAGGGACGAAGATAGGAAGATCCCTTTCGGAAGCGGCTTTGAGCCAGCTGTCTCCGGGATCTATCTGGTAGTAGTGCTCGAGCTCGCCGCTTCGCAGCAGTCGATAGAAGAACTCGTGAGGAAAGTATCGCTCACCGGACCGATCCGCTCTCACCCATTCTTCCAGGATAGCCTTTTCAATCCGCCTTATTGCCTCAAGTTCCGGAATGCACGTGTCCGTGACCCGGTTCAGATGCTGATCGAGAAGTTCCTTTTCATCCTGTGGTGAGAGATTCCTGTAATGCGGTATGCGCACGTAATCGCTATGAGCAACGAGGTTGAAAATGTCCTCCTCGAGGTTTGCACCGGTGCAGCTGATTGCATGCACCTTTCCCTGGCGTATCATCTCTGCCAGAGATAAACCCAGTTCAGCCGTACTCATCGCACCTCCAAGGGTAACCAGCATATAGCCCCCCGAGTCCATAAGCTTTACGTAGCCTTCAGCAGCATCGACCAGTGCGGCGGCATTGAAATGGCGGAAGTGGTGTCGGATGAATGCTGAAATGCTCTCTGTTTTCATCTGGATTAGCTCCCCTGCACTGCTAACTGGAGCCTTGGCTCCGTGTCGTCATTAGGTGCTGGTCTGGGATTGTTGCGTTTTGGTGCATGAAACTATCACGAAAGCACGAAAAAGCCGAAAGGCTATTCTGCGATTTCACACTTTCGTGTTTTCGTGATGGATTCCTCCGGATGGAGGCGAGCTATTATCCATCTGGAAACCTCTCACAGCTTGCCCGCGAATCCCGCCCCCGTCGCATACAGCTCTCTTCATCCTTGAAGAATGAACCACTGAAATCCTCAACATTTCCAGATCATTTCCGTTATGGCTCGGCCCGATGAGCAGATTCCACCCGTTGGCAAGATGTGACGGGCCGCCGCGTATGATGAAGTGCTGCAATTTCAGGGTAAAAATGGCTTGCTAAGATGCCGTTGTAAGTCGGTGAGCGATATAGTAGTAGACGTTTCGATGACGATGCGACGCCTTGAAAGACTGAAGGTTTTTATGCTGAAGGCTGAAGGTGAGAAGTAAAATGCTTCTACCTGACCTCCAGTAAGAAGTAGGCGAGCGCGTAGCCTAACGCTATCGCCAGTGCAAATGCGGCTCCTCCTTCAATGAAAGCAGCCTGCCTGCGATGATTCATCGATAATACTCTCGCTCCTATCGGCAAAATGGCCAGGAACATCAAAAATTCCCCGAAAGGAATGTACAGGGCATAGGAATCTCCAAGCATCACATTGGCTTTCTCATACCTCCACAAGTTCGCTCTGTAGGCGAGGTATTCGTAGAATCCCACCGTTACCGAGGCGGCCAGTCCGGTCAGGAGCGAGGCGATGACCGCCGCTCGATTCGTGGTCATGGATGCTTTGAGCCATCGGAACAGGCGCATCGCCGGATAGCCAAGCTCCGCGATCACGCAGGCCCAGGCCACGGGCATCCACAGCGGCGAGGCAAGAAGAACGACGTCGTTGCCGGTAAGGTAAACCAAACGGCCGTTGGAAATCCAGTGGATGAGTCCCCAGTCCACGAGAATCTCAAAAATGCCCGCCACGAGTCCAAGCTTGAAGAGATCCGATAAAACCTCACCGCCGCGGCCCTCCAGAACTACCCCCGCCCTGAAGTAGAGGCTCGCGCGAATGCTAAGTCCGGCGTATGCTAAGAATTTCCCCGTCGGAGAGAAGTCAAAAAGATAGGCGGCAATCAGCGTAAAACCGAGACCGACACTCAGGGCCGCAAGCCAGACACGGTCCGATTTTACCGAAAGCTCACCAATGCGGCGGAGAAACTCCGGGTCTTCAAGTCCGCCTCTGTGCTGGTAATGCAACATGGTCGATCCTTCGTTTACGGCCTTTCGCACGGCGATCCTTCGACAGGCTCAGGACAGGCTTTCTTTGCGTGAGAAGCATTGAGGTTGCTATGCCCCCTATTTTTTCAGGCTCTACCGGCTTGCATGTGTTTTTGGTAGAGCACCAGGTGATTGAAGTCCGGGGAGGCGTCGAAGTTGATTTTGAGGGCGTTGGCGTAGGGGCTGCTGGAGGCGTCCTCGCCGTTGATGGTTTCCACATGAATCGGCCACTTCCGTTGCCGACAGTGGCCGATTTTTGTGACTATTCTAATCATTTGCTGGATTCTTCCCGATTCCGATAGCTTCGTTGAGTTGTCCTTTTGCATGAAGGTCACGGCAGAGATCGTTGAGTTTTCGTATTATGTCTTTATGCGCCTTTTGAGTGTAACTCGTTAAACCGAGCGATACGAGAAGTGATTCCGTTATCTGTTCAATTATCGCATCCTTGCCCCTGATATAACGACCAAACTCAACTTTAAGCTCCTCACCTCCGGTTCTACAAGCTTTTGATGTCATCGAAAAAGGTGGTGGCTAGCTAAAACGGCGATTTACCGAATCTGAGAATTCCACACAACTCTCCTGGACCTTGAAATCTCGGAGCGCTCAAAAGTTCAACACGTCCAGATCATTTCCGTTATGGCCCCTTGCAAGAGAAGAGCTCAACCCGTTGGCAAGAAGCAGCAACTTCCGTGAGATGGGCGGGAATTCTCGGGTTTCTTACCTACAGTGGCAAGATGATGTGTAGTGAAAAGTCGAACAGAGGAGAAAGCCTTGTCCCGCTGTTCGGCTTGTTGGCGCCGCCTGCGGCGTCGCAAGCTTCGTTCACGGGTCAACGCCGCATTACCACTGGACAGCATTCCTGTCAAACGGACAAGAAAGAGTGGGGCAGCTCAAAGCAGGTCGTGTGCAAAGCTGTTGAATGAGCACACAAAAGCCTGTTGGGGATTCTGTCCCTGGGAATTCGAAGGCTTTCTTTCGGCTGTCCGGCGCATCCATAATGGACCAGACATCACAAAGTACAAGACATCACAAAGGGTTGAAATCATCCTTGACTTTGGGAGGGTTTTCATTCAGCATTACTGATACCTTTTACTGCCCGACTGGGTTCACTCAATCCCTTTTCCGAGGAAGTTATGAAGTGGGCCTATCTCCAAATGCCTGACCGTTGCCTTCCTGAGGCTGAGGCCTGAGGGAGGCGAACAGAAAGTCATTTCCAATCCGCAACAAAGCCAAACCCGTTGAAAGACGGGGACGGAAAGCTACGGGTCTCGTTCGTATATAGGTCTGTGGCTGCAATTTCCTATCCTGTATAGTCCGAGTCCGAAAGTCAGGTCTATCGTCCGTGGTGGCGTCGGACATTGTGAATCAGGAGTACTCTATTTCAGGAGGTGGCTAAAGAAAAAGGAGGGATCTATGAGAAAAATCGGATCTGCAACGTTTTTAGGGAATAGGCCTTGCTGTCTTTATGGTTGCTTTTGCTTTGGGCGTTTTTACGTCACTGGCCACGGATGATGGGGCCAAACTGGCAGAACAGTTTAAAGAAAATCCCCGTGACTTCCTATGAACAAGCCATGACGATGGAACAGGCCATGAAGGATGCGGCCGAGTACTCACGGGCTTGAAACCTACCCTTGGGGAGGTGGTGGGATCCAAGGCTGGACTCACCAACGTGGATATGCAGAAGGCCTTAGGTGTTACTCATCCCTTGCGGGGCACACTGCTGCAAAAGATGCTCCTCAAGAGTGGTGCCGAGGTAGAGGCCAATTATGGAAGTCGCCCTTTTGCTGAAGGGGACTTGATCTTGCGGGTAGGAAGTGCTGAAATCAACAAAGCAAAAACCCATGAGGAAACTCTAAAATGTATTGATGCCGAGTCATACCCTTCATCGAACTGCCAGACAGGCCTTACGCCACGGAAGTCAAATTGAGTGGCCCGGCTATAGCGGCTGTCAATGTCAACGCCCGCCTTGGTGTCATGGGTTCTCCAATTACAGTGAACGGTTCCCTGCAATGGATGGACCGCCTTAAGAACTTCAAGCTCCAGGTTTTCGATGAGAAGGGGACCGTGCTTTCTGAAGGACAGGGGACCAATCTCATGGGCGATCCACTGAACGTGGTCATTTGGATCAGGGATTCGCTGAAGGCGGAAGGGAAAGAATTAAAAAAGGGAGATCTGTTGTCCCTTGGAAGCATTACGAAGGCATTACCAATTGCACCGAACACGAGCTTACGGGCACACTACATAGATCTCGACCCGAAGGGACCCGTTGATATCACCGTAAAGTTCAAATAGGAAGGGGCACATACGAGCCAGGAGTCCTATGCCCGTTATAAACATGGGCATTGTAAGCAATGGTTCGGCATGTCTGCTGCTGGTC
>CAWHGA010000022.1:0-36105 GCA_963828705.1 uncultured delta proteobacterium | reverse complement strand
TGATTTCCCATGGAATCGTTGATGGAAAAACATCACAGCTGCCTGAACACTCGAGCGATTATCGATTACTTTCGCGAGAATCATCCAGCGGCTCTGGCAGGGCTGCTCGCTAACCTCCACGAGGAAATTGACAGCCTCTCCAACCCTGCGGAGTTCCTCACCGAAATCAACAACTGGGTACCCAGCGACGTGGTGATTCGCATGTTTGAGAATGCCCGTCACATCACGGGAGATCCAGAGGTTGCCTTCAAGATTGGTTTCGCCTCTGCCGCCGGCCGCAAGTTCAGTTACGTTCAAAGGATACTCTTGGCGGCCTATGGCAATCCCCGCCGCAGCCTCCGCCGCGCCCAACAGATCAATGACCGATTCAACCGCAACAAACGTGTGGAAATCGTTGAAACCACTCGTGACAGCGGTATCTTGCGTCTGCATTGGGATCTCGGCATACCCGCCACAAAGGATTTCTGCCTTTACAACCAGGGTATCTACATTGGAATCCCTACTCTTTGGGATCTCCCGCCGGGTGTGATCGATGAGCCCATGTGCTTCTTCAGGGGTGACCCATTCTGCGAATATCACCTCAAATGGCTCAAGCGATTTTCATTGAAAGACACCCTGCTCAATACCATCCTTCCCTGGCGGACGGTTAAAACCACCATTGCCGAACTGGAACACGATAAAGAGCTGCTCCGGCACAAATTCGACGAAGTTCACCATCTCAACCTGAAGCTGAAAAGCAAAATCGATGAGCTTTTGCGACTGCAGCAAGAATTGGGGGAGAGCGAAACCCGGTTTCGCACCCTGCTGGATCAAATTCCTGGAGTGGCCATCCAGGGCTTCGCCGTAGACGGGAAAGTCCTTTACTGGAACCAATCCAGTGAACACATCTACGGTTATAGAGGCGAACAGGCCATTGGGCAGGATGTGGCCGAACTGATCATCCCGATGGACCGGCAGGAAGTGTTTCGAAAGGCTCTCGCATTGGTACCCGCTATCGAAGCTGATGAGTCAGGAGAGTTCATGCCTTCGGGGGAATATATGCGCCGTACCAGTGAAGGTGAGCTCGTCCCGGTCTATGCGGTTCACACGGTGGTCCGCCTCAAAGGCAAACCACCTCTGCTGTTCGTTTTTGATATGGACATGCGGGAGAAGAAACGGGCGGATGAAGAGCGGATGCGGTTGGACAAACTGGAGTCGCTTGGTGTCTTGGCCGGAGGTATCGCCCATGATTTCAACAATCTGCTCATGGTTATCGTGGGAAATATCGGCTTGGCCTCCCTCGCACCCCAACTGCCGCCAAATTCCCGTGCGAAACTGGTGGAAGCCGAAAAAGCGTGTCTGCAAGCGCAAGCGCTTTCCAAGAGACTGCTCACCTTTGCCAAAGGTGGCCAACCCATCAAACAGGTCAGCAATCCGGCCGATCTGCTTGAGGAGGCGGCAAATCTGGTATTGTCCGGCTCTAGCTCGCGGGCTGAATGGTGTTTTGCCCCCGATCTGCGGGTAATTGAAGCCGACCAGGACCAGATTCATCAGGTCTTTGCCAACCTGTTCATCAATGCTGCCCAGGCGATGCCGAGTGGCGGGATCATTCGAGTTGGGGCGGTGAATGCTACTGTGCAGGCAAAGGGCGAACTCGCGGCCGGGGAGTACGTAAAAATCACCATTGCGGATGAGGGTGTGGGGATTTCAGAAAAATATTTGGGGAAGATTTTCGACCCTTACTTCACCACCAAACAGAGTGGCAGCGGGCTTGGACTGGCAACCTCATTCTCTATCGTCAGGAACCACCGGGGCACCATCGAAGTCGCTTCTGAAGTCGGTACGGGTACAACCTTCACGCTCCATCTACCAGCCGTCGACAAGGACCTGCCGGTCAAGAAAGCTGATGACTTTCACCCGGTGACCGGCAAAGGGCGGATACTGGTCCTCGATGATGAGCAGGCGGTTCGGGAAGTCATCGGGCAAATGGTTGGCGTTTTGGGCTTTGAAGCGGCTTATGCCAGCGACGGGGAAGAAGCCATTGGGATGTACCTGCACGCAAGAGCCTCCGGCCAAGGGTTTGCGGCGATGATTGCGGATTTGACCATTCCCGGTGGAATGGGCGGCAAAGAGACGGTCAGCAAGCTGCTGGACATAGATCCACAAATCAAGGTTGTGGTTTCCAGTGGCTACAGCGACGATCCGGTCATGGCCGATTTCAGAAGCTACGGGTTTATCGCAGCGCTGGCCAAGCCGGTCCGCATGGCCCAACTCAGCAAAACTTTGACGGAAATCCTGTCGGAAGACTAAGCCAGCCTTCCATCGCCTCTATCCCCTAAGAAACGATTGCTTTGAACTTCAGAGTTTCCCTTCAAAATGATTGGTTTATCTGTGGATAACTGCAACACACATGAAGTGCTGAGGCGGCAAGCCGATTGGAAGGGGCTGTTTGGGGCAACCGGCAGCAGGATGGTAGCAGAAACGAAAAGGGTCAACCCTTGCCTGACCTAACCCATTGATTTTCCTGGTGGGCAGAAGAGGATTCGAGCCTCCGACTTCCACAGTGTGAGCCTGTGACAATCGACTGAGTCGAACCATACCAAGAAGTAACTCTCTGGTGGCAATTCTGCCATTTTCTCATGGTTGGCTCCCTCCGTGATGGGGGCGCTGGGGATACTTACAAACAGACATCTCCAGCACTACAAGTACTCCACTAGTTTAGAACCCGCTAACGAGAATATCATCAATTTCCTGCGTCGTGGAATTTCTGGGTAATCTGCAATGGCATTATGGCATGTCACCGTATCTTTGTGACACTGAGCCTGGCTGGTGCCGTGCTCACTGAAAACCGCCCACCGCCTGATTTCTCAGACCCCACAGCAGCTATCGGCTTCCGCCTCAACATCCAAGCGTTGCCGCTAATGAATTAGGTCTTAATTGATGTGCCACCATCTGCGGAATGTGCGCTAAAGTTATCATTTATAAATACCGATAGTTAGAAGAACAATCTATGTAAAAGTGGTGCCGGGATGTGAGTCTCTAGCTGCGGAATGTAAGTTTTGACTCCGGTGTGTGCGGATTTATTGGTATGCATCCGGGGTATTTTCCGCCCACACAAAGAAGCACACTGAAGAATGAAGGGGGACCGCCATGAAGTACTTGTCCATCAAGGGGAAGATTTTTATTGGATTTGGCTTGATTGTCTTGCTCGCTATGGGTCTCGGGGGGGCGGGCTGGATAAAGGCAAATCAGCTGGAAAGCAGCATCAATGCACTTGTTCAAAGCAACATTCCCCTTTCGTCCATACTTGACCAGGTTTTTTTCGCAAAAGCTCTATTCGCGGCGATCGCCGTTTCGACCCTCGTGGTGGGCATAATCCTCTCATGTTTCATGAGCCACGCCATCGCAAAAGTGATTCTTCAGCAGTCACAAGGACTTTTTGAAGCAGCGGACCAGGTCGCAGAAGCCTCCAGTCAGGTTTCCACGGCCAGTCAGTCTTTGGCCGAAGGATCATCGGAGCAGGCTGCATTGCTGGAAGAGAGTTCTTCTGCTATGGAAGAGATGGCTTCCATGGTGAGGCGAAATGCGGAAAACACCAAAGAAGCTGCGCGGTTGGTGGAAATATCGAGGCAGAGTATGAAAACCAGTCATCGTTCGCTAAAAAGTACAATGGAAACCATGAAGCTAATCTCCGCCAGTGGTGTGAAGACCGCCAAAATCATCAAAACTATTGATGAAATAGCCTTTCAGACCAATCTGCTGGCCCTCAATGCTGCCGTGGAGGCGGCCCGGGCCGGAGAAACCGGCGCCGGTTTTGCCGTGGTGGCCGATGAGGTTAGGACGCTTGCCATGAGGGCCACCGAGGCAGCCAAAACTTCCGACCAGATTATCACTGAGACGATTCAGCAAGTTCGAAGCGGAGAGGCCGTCATTGAAATGACCATGAAGGAGTTCTATCAGATGGGTGATGACGCCAAGGCGGTGTCGACATTGTTCAGCGAAATCAGCAGCGCCAGCGAAGAACAGGCTAGAGGCATCGAACAAATCAACCATGCCATTCATGATATGGACAAGGTAGTCCAGCAAAATGCCGCCAATGCTGAACAGTCCGCTGCCGCAGCTCAGCAACTACACGCTCAGGCCTATCAAATGAGCAGCTTCGTCCAGGAGATGCTGGCTATAGTGGGCGGCAATGGTAATGGCAAAGGTCACCACAGCTCGGACCAACCTGACACAGTGCAAGAGAATAGTGCCGGCATCTTACCCTCTCCAAAAGACAACCGGTTCATACCTGTCCATAGCATGGGAGAACAATGAGGCTCCGCCTTGGTCTTCTCCCCCGCGTTTTCGCCACCACGGGAAGTTCCTCATCGATTTCCAGAAACTGGGCCAGTTTCGCCATCCACTGCGATAGGAGCTGCTGTCGGTGCGTCAAGATAAGCGTGTTGGTCTTTCGCTCGGCAATCAGCCTGGCCTTCAAGGATTGGTTCTCTTCCTTCAAGGCCTTGTTCTTGGCGAGCAAGGCCCGATGCTTTCGAAGCAACGTTTTGAAATTCATCATGGCGCGTTCTGGCAATGCGTCAGGGTAAGAGACGTTATATCCGGGGGCTGCTGCTTGGAATGACTCCCCAATAGGTAACGGGCGGGTGCGGTTGGAAGAGGAACTACGCGGGGCGAAGGAGACGGCCGAAAGTGCCAGGCGGGCACCAGTATGCCGCTCTCAGCGGCGGCGGTTGACGGTCATAGCCGCGGCCATACGGATCGCTGCCAGCAGGCTGGTGGGCTGGGCCTTGCCGGTCCCGGCCAGGTCATAGGCGGTGCCGTGATCGACTGAGGTGCGAATGATGGGAAGCCCCAGGGTAACGTTGACGGCATCGGAGAAGTGAACCAGTTTAATGGGGATGAGCCCCTGGTCGTGGTACATGGCGATGACGGCGTCGAATTCGCCCGAGTACCCGCGCAGGAACACAGTATCCGGCGGATAGGGGCCACTGACGCTGAAAGGCGCATCGGCGAACAGTTCCACTACCGGTCCGATGATGAGGTCCTCTTCGCGACCGAAACGCCCTTGCTCCCCGGCGTGGGGGTTGAATCCCGCTACGGCAATTCGAGGAATTTCGATAGCAAAATCCTGGCGTAAAGCCTTGCCGGTGATTTGGATAGTGCGCTCTAGCAGCCTCGGGGTCAGTAGCCTCGGCACCCGGGCCAGGGCTTCATGAATGGTGACCAGAGCCACGCGCAGGCGTGGACCGGCCAGCATCATCACTACCTCCGGAGTCTTGGTGAGATGGGCCAGGAATTCGGTATGGCCGGGGAAATCGAATCCCTGCTGATGCAGGTTGGCCTTATGGATGGGGCAGGTGCAGATGGCGTCGACCTGGCCCGCTATGGCAGCCTGAGTCGCCGTTTGGATGGCGGCTATGACGGCTTGCGCCGTGCCCCGGCCAGGTCGGCCGTAGACCAAATCTTCCGGTGTGAGCGCACTGACAGGAAGGAGCGCAATGCTCCCCGGATCGGCGGGGTAATCAGTCGGATCGCTGCATCGATGGAGCCGTAGCGGCGCCTTGAGGAGTTCGATAGCGCGTTCAAGCGCGAGCGGATCACCCACCACCAGAGGGCGGCAATGCTGGTAGGGATCTCCGGATGCCAGGGCTTGAACGAGGATTTCGGGGCCGACCCCACAGGGGTCGCCCATGGTGATGACTACCCGCGGCTTGTCAGAGGGTGCGTGCGGCATGGGATAGAGCCTCTCCACCTGATGCCGGATGAACTTATGGTTCTCGAGCGAACTTCAGCCCATGGCCCCCACTAGACCACCGCCAGCATTCGGTTGACCGCATCCAGAGCGCGGATGCGCACGTCTTCCGGGACGCGTGATTCGTGGTGTGAGGGTTTCCAGCGACCGGTAAACATCGGCCAGGGAGATCTTCTTCATGTTGGGACAAATCAGCTGGTCAGATGCCGGGTAGAAACGCTTGCCGGGGTTTTGTTTGGTCATGGGGTACAAGATGCCGCTTTCAGTGCCTATGATGAATTCATCGACGGGGCTTTCGGTCACATAACGGAGCATGCCGGAAGTGCTGCACACCACATCGGCTAGATCCAGCACCTCCGGGCGGCATTCTGGATGGGCCAGAAACAAGGCTCGTGGGTGTTGCGCTCGAGTCATCAGGACTTGTTCAGGATCAAGCTGGTGATGGATAGGGCAGTAACCGTGCCAGTAATGGACCTGCTTGGCGGTATGACGGGCGGTGTATTTGGCCAGGTTCTGATCGGGGGCCATGTACACGCTTTGGGCGTCGGTGAAGGATTCCACCACCCGGATGGAGTTGGCCGAGGTGCAGCACACCGTGCTTTCGGCTTTGACGGCGGCGGTCGAATTGACATAGGTGACCACCGGTGCTCCCGGATGCTGTGCCTTGATCCGCGATCACGTCCTGGGCCGTGATCATGTCCGCCATGGGGCAGCCGGCATCGACTTTGGGCAGTAGCACGGTTTTGTCCGGGTTGAGGATGGCGGCGGTTTCGGCCATGAAATGGACCCCGCAAAACACGATGACGGCGGCATCGGTGGCTGGCGGCTTCGCGGCTCAGTTCCAGCGAATCGCCGGTGAGATCAGCGATGTCCTGGATTTCCGGGGGTTGGTAGTTGTGCGCCAAGATGATGGCGCGTCGGGATTGTTTCAGTTCCTGAATGCGGTCAATCAAAACACCGGTCACAGTTGTTAACTCCACTATTTCATTTGGGTTTTCAATCTCTGCGATGTCGGCGGCACTCAGTCTCCCGCCCATCAGCGTCCAGCACCAGGGTTCCGGGGGGAACCTCGATGCGAAACAGGGCCGCCTCCAGTTCAGGCTTTTCCTTCTGGGCTTCCAGCGTGATCCGGTTGGTGTTGCCCAGGGCGTCCCGGGTTTCCAGACTCATGAGCTGGAATGTGGCCAGATCAATCTGCAGCCGCAGGTTCTGGATGCTGGGGTCTTCCACCTTCGGAGTCAACACCAGAAACGCTGAGGTTTGATTGGACTGCTTCGTGTCCAGTTCGACCTGGAAATCCTTTTTGAGTTCAAATACCCCGTCGAAAAAGGTGCGCGACAAGGGGGATGCGATCAGGTTTTTGGCATCATAGAGCGAAATCTGTTTTTCGGCCGGCACGTAGAGCCAGGCCAGCTGGTTGTTGGCGACGAAGGTCTGGGGCTCCGGAGTTTCATAATCCCAGCGCATCTGCCGAGGTTTTTGGTAGTACAGCTTGCCGCTAGCCTCGGTAGTGAGCGTACTGGCTGCCGAAGTCGTGGCCTGCTTGAAATAGGCCGTATAGGCATGGATGCTCTGGTAGCGTTGCTGGACCTTGTCCAGTATTTCTTGTAGGGACGAGGCGGTCCCTGCGGCCATGGTGACGCTTGCATAGATCAGCACCAAGACCACCCCAATTCCGACACCGTAGCTGATTTTTCTTATCATTCCTGGTTTCATGAACTATCCCAAAGAAGTCCCTGTAAATGTGCGTATCAAAAGTTGCCACCGCTTCTAGACGCGGTCGTTATGCACCTTGCGATCAGGATCCGAGCGGGTTTCAGGGAGTGAAACCCGGCCCAGTTGAGACTCAAGTGAAAAACCCAAATCACGAAACCATCAACTTAACAAGGCGCAGATTTCCGCGGAGACGTCCTCTTCGCGTAGAACCTGCTCCGCCGCGCAGGGGAAGGAGGGGCGCCCTGTTCTCGCCACGGCTATTGGACGAGACTGTCCGCTCGATGTCACGAGGCATCGGGGTGACCCCGGGAATGCTTGCAGGCACGCCCTAACCCTCACCCTGGTAAGCGTCTGCCGGTGCCAAAGACTTCCCTCGGTTTGACCCCGTCCGATGGTCCCACCACACCCTGCTGCTCCATGATCTCGATCATCCGAGCCGCCCGGTTGTACCCTACCCGCAGGCGCCTCTGCAACATGGAAATAGACGCCTGGCGCGTCTCCATCACCAACTCAATGGCTTCCTGATATTTCTCATCGAGGTCGTCTTCGCTGATTTCGTCGGACTTGTCGGGATCTTCAAAGTTGACCCGGGCTACCAGCGGATCTTCGGGCAATTCCTGGTCGCGCCAGAACTGAGTTATCCGCTGGACCTCGTTTTCAGATACAAACGCGCCGTGGATGCGCTGCAGTTTACCCGTGCCGGGGGGTAGAAACAGCATGTCGCCGGAGCCCAGCAGGCTTTCGGCGCCATTGGCATCGAGAATGGTGCGCGAATCAACGCGCGAGGACACCTGAAAAGAGATGCGAGTGGGGATGTTGGCCTTGATGATGCCGGTGAGCACATCCACCGATGGCCTCTGGGTGGCCAGCACCAGATGGATTCCGGCGGCGCGTGCCATCTGCGCCAGCCGGATGATGGATTCCTCGACCTCACGGGATGCCACCATCATGAGATCAGCCAATTCATCGATGAAGAGAACCAGGTAGGGTAGATGATGGTGTTCCAGAGGTGGCGGAGTGGGAGCGGGTGGGCTTACCCCCATGACGGTCTGAATCGGTCCTGATTTCTTGTCCCGTTGTTCCTTGGCCAGCACCTTGTTGTAAGCTTTCGATGTTGCGCACCCCTTTGTCCGCCAGAAGCTTGTAGCGCAGTTCCATCTCCTGCACCGCCCAGCGCAGAGCGCGGGTTGCCATCTTGGCATCGGTCACCACCGGGTGCAGCAGATGAGGGATGCCTTCGTAGCTGTTGAGCTCGATGCGTTTTGGATCGATGAGCAGCAGGCGCACGTCGTTGGGGGTGTTACGAAACAACACGCTGCAGAGCAGGGCGTTGATGCAGACGCTCTTGCCCGTCCCCGTAGCGCCGGCGATCAGCAGGTGAGGCATCTTGCCGAGGTTGGCCACGGCCGGCTGGCCGACGATGTCCTTGCCGAGGGCAATGGTGAGCGCCGTGCTGGAGCCGCTAAACACGCGGGATTCCAGGACTGCTCGCAGGGATACCGGCTGGCGGTGCTGGTTGGGGATTTCGATGCCGATGGCAGCCTTCCCCGGAATCGGAGCGACCACGCGGATGCTGATGGCCTTGAGCGCCATGGCCAGATCATCGGAAAGACTGACGATCCGGCTGATCTTGATACCCGGTGCGGGGGCGTATTCGTACATGGTGATCACCGGCCCGGGATTGATACCGACCACCTGGCCCTGGACGCCGAAGTCCGCGAGTTTTTCTTCGAGAATGTGGGCATTGGCTTCCAGGCTGTCGCGATCGGGCAGGTGATCCTTGGTTTCGTAGGTCATCGAGAAGCTCGAGCGGCGGCAGCTCGATAATGGTCTTTGCCTCCTGCGGAGCCCCCTGGGATGATGCGGGTGCTGGCTGGCGGGGCCTTTTCCGAGGCGGGCGTGGTGATGACCAGAGGGAGTATCTGCGGCCGGCTTACTTCCGCTGTCGGAGCGCGCGGTGCGGGGTGCCGGTTCCCGCGCCGGTGGTGTGGTCGCAGTCTGGTCCGTTCCGGTAGATCGGCTGAAGCGTTGCAGCAATGCGCCTAACCCTTGGCCCAGGCGGTTCCAGCCGCTTCGCAGCCATCGGGCGGCTGCCTGCAAAGAGAAAGGGGTGGCCAGGATGAGCCCGGTGATCAAGACACCGATGGTCAGGATGTAGGTGCCCAGGGTGTCGAACCGACGCTTGAGGAAACTCGCCACGATCAGTCCCACCTGTCCCCCGCTGAAGATCTCCTGGTGAAACAGTTGGATCCGCGGGGTGTACAGCGACACCAAAGTGACTGAACTGATCATCAGCAACAGGGTGCCCACAACCTGCCAGCGGTCGTAAAAAAAGGGTTTGTGCCCGCGCAGAAACGCATAGGTCGCCCACAACGCCGTGACGGGCAGCCAATAGGCGCCGATGCCGGCAAGGAAAATAAGCCCCCAGGCCAGATTGGCCCCGAAGGCTCCGATCCAGTTGAGGGGTGCGCGGCTGACGGCGGAGGCGTTGAACACGGTGAGGTCGGTTCGGTGAAAGGAGAGCAGAGCTCAGCAGGATCAGTAAGGCCATGACCAGCAAGCAAAGCCCGAGGATTTCGTGTTTCTTGTGTTCCACGGAAGGAGAGTCTTTCTGTTCCAATGATGATGGTTTTGGCAACAAACGACCAGCCATCAGACCTCGATAATCAGCGGATAGATCAACGGCCGACGTTCCAGCACACGCTGGAAAAGACGCCGCAGTTCGCCGCGCACTTCTATCTGCAGATCGGTGCAGTCCAGGTCGAACCCTTCGGCCAGGAAGCGATCCAGCGTTTCGAGGACGACGCATTTGGCTTCATCCAGGATTTCCGGTTTGGTGTCTTCCAGGATAAAACCGCGGCTGAAAATGTCCGGTCCACTGAGAATTTCCTTGGTTTCCTTGCTGATCACCAGGGACACGATGACCATGCCGTCCTCAGAGAGATGACGCCGGTCACGCAGCACCAGATTGCCCACATCTCCGACACCCTTGCCGTCCACAAACACCCGTCCCGTTTCCACCCGCCCGGTCACCTGCGCGCTCGCTCGCCGTCGAATTCCAGAACGTGACCATTTTCCAACAACAGACACTGTTCCGGGGGCATCCCCGTGTCCAGAGCCAACTGGCGGTGCTTGACCAGATGCCGGTATTCTCCGTGAATGGGAATGAAATACCGTGGCTGGACGGTGTTGATGAGCAGTTTCAGTTCTTCCTTGTAGGCATGCCCCGACACATGGATGTCTCGCACCTGCTCGTAGATGACCTCCGCCCCCTGGCGGTACAGATGGTTGATGATGTTCTGGATGCTGCGCTCGTTGCCGGGGATGAACTTGGATGACAGAATCACCGTGTCTCCGGGGTGCACCTTGAGCTTCTTGTGGTCGCGCAGAGCCATCCGGGTGAGAGCGCTCATCGGTTCGCCCTGACTGCCGGTGGTGAGGATCACAACTTCCTGGTCCGGCAATTTGGGTAGATCCTGCAGGGTGATCTCGTCGGCGGGATCAAAGTCCAGGTAGCCCAGCTCCCTGGCAATGCGGATGTTGGTCAACATGGACTTGCCGTTGAGCAGCACCTTGCGGCCGTAATCACGGGCCAGCCAGACCACCTGCTGGATGCGATGGAGGTTGCTGGCAAACACGGCGATGATGATGCGGCCGCCGCACTCCTGGAAAATCTGGCGCAAGGTGGCGCCGATGTCCTTTTCCGACAGAGTAGCGCCGTCGCGTTCGGCATTGGTGGAATCGGAAAACAGCGCCAGAACCCCTTGTTCCCCATAGGTAGCAAACCGGGCCAGATCCATCCGCCGGCCGTCCACCGGGAGTATGATCCACCTTGAAGTCACCGGAATGAACCATGGTGCCCGACCGGCGTGTGAATGGCCAGCCCGGCGCCATCAGGGATGCTGTGGCAAACCTGGATGAATTCCACCTGGAACGGGGGTAGGGCAATGGACTGGCGCGGGGTAACCTCGATAGAGCTGAGCGCGTTCCAGCAGGCCGTGTTCCCGCAGTTTTTCCCGGATCAGGGCCAGGGTCAGGGCGGTGGCATAGATGGGGACGTTGAATTCCCGCAACAGAAACGGAATGGCGCCGATGTGATCTTCATGGCCGTGGGTGACGAGCAGCGCCTTGATCCGTTCACGGTTGTGCCGCAGGTAGGAAAAATCAGGGATGACGATGTCCACTCCAAGCATATCTTCTTCGGGAAACATCAGCCCGGCATCCACCATGACGATGGCGTCGCCATATTCCAGGAGCAGCATGTTCAGGCCGATTTCCCCAAGGCCTCCGAGAGGGATTACTCGGAGGGACAAATCGTTTGTTGTTTGCGGTGTCGGTTGACATAGATGTGATCGGTCCTTGTTGTCGGATACAGGAACTGGAGAGCGGCTCCTTACTCGGCGCGGTCCGGAAGTACACCACCCTCGCGGATGGTCAAATGCGTCGCGGATCGCTTCCCTGACCCGTGCCATTAGTGCGTCGCGGTCTTTGGAGGCCAGTCCAGCGGTGGGGATCGCCGTACCAATGGTCATCTGTACCCGGCCCGGCTGGATTCTCCAGTCGCCACGCTTGGGAAAGATCTGATGGGAACCGCTGATGCTGATCGGTACAATAGGGTGCTGAGACTGCAAAGCCAGCATGAATCCGCCCTTCTTGAAGTCCTGCAGGATGCCGTCGGGACTTCGCGTCCCTTCCGGGAAGATGACCACTGAAGTCCCTTCCTGGATGCGCTGCGCTGCAATAGTGATGCTGTGAAACGCCTGCCGGCGATTACTCCGGTCGATGGGGATGTAGCCTGCGGCCCGCATCCCTGGTCCAAGCATGAAGACCTTGAACAATTCGGCTTTGGCCAGCCAACGGAACTGTACGGGGAGCTTGCCCAACATGGTGAAGATATCGAACCAGCTTTGATGATTCGCTGCATACACAAATGACGAGGAAGGATCAATGTTTTCCAGACCGTGAACCTCCACCCGCACGCCGCCACCCCACAGATTGACGTTGCCCCAGGCCCGAGCGCATAGATGTGCCAGGTCACTTCGGCGAGTGATGAGGGCAGTGATGACAGCGAGCGAGCCAAAAACCATGGTGGAAAGGAACAAGACCACATAAAACCAGATGGAACGAACCGACCTCATCTATTTCCCTTCACCCATAAGACGGCAGGAGTGCCCTATTGTGCACGGCAGACGGCAAAAGCAATGCCGTTAAATTGATGGCAGTCAACAGCTCCCACTCTCCCAGCTCAGGGGGGAGTGGGCCTGAGTGAGGGGCTTGCGTCAAGGGTTCTCCTCTCCCGACCCCACAAAGAGGAGAGATAATTCTGAGCGAAAAGCAGTGTGGCTGGAATGGCTCCAGTAGGCCATCATAAAGCATATAAAAACAATAGTTTGTGTTTCCTCATCGGAGTCAAGTGTAAACCGTTTGTCGTGTGCCGTCAACCAATTGCACCGGGTGGACGATGACCGTCGGGTCGGCCTTCGCCCATATCCTGTTGCTGCGCTTGGGGCCGTCGCGTCGGTGCTCGATCCATACGGCATGGGAACTGGCCCTGACGCAGTCCAATCTTCGCTTGTTGGGGTAAGTCGCCCTATGCTATAGACAGTGCAGAGGTTCGACTGGAATCATAGAGGTGACCACTACCTGTGGATGGTGGGCGCAATCGCCACGCGGCCATGTCTTCATGAGCATGAATCAACCAAAAGGATAGGGAGCAGCCATGGCAAGAGGTGTCAATAAGGTCATTTTGGTAGGGCGTTTGGGGGGCGATCCGGAAGTTCGATATACCACCTCCGGTACCGCGATGATGCAGTTTAGCGTGGCCACCAACGAACCCTTCAAGTCAGATGAAGGCAAATGGGAAGAGCGGCCCGAATGGCACCGCGTTGTGGCCTTTGACCGCCTGGCCGAATCGATTTCACAGTATCTCAGCAAAGGTAGAGAGGTATACGTGGAGGGGAAACTGCGTACCCGCCAGTGGGAGGACCAGCAGGGAAACAAGCGCTATACGACTGAAATCATTGCACGGGAGATCCAACTCCTGGGTGGTTCCGGCCAGGCCCGCCAGAACGAGTCCCTGGTCCCCGGTGACACCGGCCATGGCGGTTCGGCTAAATCCCTGAATACGGAATTGCCGCCATCCTTCGGCCCTCCCGAAGATGATATCCCGTTTTAGCTGATAACGACTGGCGAACGCTGGCGGTTCTTGCGATGGGCAGAAGGCGGGAAGTCCGTTGCCGGTGCGGCCACGCCTTCGATCTGTGGATGAAGCGGTCGGTGGGCTGGGTGGTCCAACCGGCGATTACCGCCCGAGATCCGCAATTCTAAGGCGTGTCAGAAGAATGCCATCTTGGCCAGGAGCGCCAACGTTGCCTTAACGTCATGCTCCCGACACTTGGAGGGGCGAGAATCCATAACGCTTGAGTCAGTTCCTGGTCCCCCACCTGCAGGGGTGTCGGTCCATCGTGCGATGTCTAATCAAGCGCTAACTCTTGATCCCCTGGGTCTTGTCATCCAGACGGTCGGCGCTCTGCTTGGGAATAGCAGGGTCTTCCTGGTCGTTGGTGGCCTTCTTGAAGTTCTTAATGGCTTTCCCCATGCCTGCACCAATCTCGGGGAGCTTGCCGGCCCCAAAGACGATGAGTATGATCACGAGGACTACGAGCAACTCGGGCATGCCGATTCCGCCTAACATCGTTGATCTCCTTTTCAAGATCCGCTCAAGATCCGTTCCGGCCTTGGATTAATGGCTATTTCCCAGCAACTCTTCCACCTCCTGAAGCAGTTGCAGAAATTCTTTCGACTGCCGGTATTCGTCCAAACATCGTTGCTGTTCCAGCCAGCTTTCCCAAACCTTCATCCAGAAATCATTATGCCAATAGTACCTGGGGTGGGTTTGCGTCCCCGCCTGCCGCTCCTTGAACTCCTGATGTTCTTCATAACACGACCGGCAGAAAGGGAAGGGGGCCGCGGCTTGAGAGCTTCTGGTCCAGATCTGAATCCAACTGGGCGCCGCACTTCGCACACTTCAACAGGCAACGGGTGCACTGGAAAATCTTTCTCAGAGCATCGATTTTGCGCTGGCGAACCGCTTCGTCACGAATGGACTTCAGATCCTGAGCCTTCTTACCAAACTCAATGATATTCCCCATGATGCAACCTTTTGTCTTTTTTCAATAAGTTCTCTTTTGTTTAGCATCAATCCTCCAGAGAGTCAAGGGAGGCGGGATCGTGGATGTCGTCCTCATTGGCGAGGTTGAAAAGCTGCTGGGCGAAGTCCAGGTAACGGTCTTTGGTGGTGCGTTCGCTCTTCTTTTTTAGAAATAGAATCGGGTCATGAAGCATTTTCTTGATGATGGATGCGGTCAATATCTCTATTGCCTGGCGGGTTTTCTCGTCCATCTGCGGTAACTGTGCAAAGGTCTTGTCCAACTGCTCGCGGCGGATCTCCTCGGCCTTGTGCCGCAAGGCGATGATCGTCGGCACCACTTCCAGGGTCTGGAGCCAGTCCAGAAACTTAAGTGTTTCTGCCGCGACCAGGTGTTCGGCCTGTTGGGCTGCTTTTTGGCGCTCCTGTTTGTTGCCCTCTATCACTCCCTGTAAGTCATCGATGTTATATAGGAAAACGTTATCAATTTGATTGACTCCGGGATCGATGTCGCGGGGTACAGCGATATCGATAAAGAACAACGGTCGGTTGCGCCTCCCCCGCATCCTTTGCTTAACGTCCTCACGCCGGATAATGGGATCTGGGGACCCAGTGGAGGTGAGAACGATATCCACTTCCTTCAAGGCATCCAGCAACTGCTCAAAAGCAATGGTGCCGACCCGGAACCGCCTGGCCAATTCCAAGTGCCCGTTCCAGGGTGCGATTGCACACCAGCATCTTCCTGACTCCTTGGGCCAGCAGATGTTCGGCGGCGAGTTCGGCCATTTCCCCGGCGCCCACCAACAGCACCTGTTTGTCCCGCAGTTCGCCGAAAATCTTGCGTGCCAGTTCGACGGCTGCATAGCTGATGGAAACCGCGTGGGACCCGATGTGAGTTTCCGTACGGACCCGCTTGGCTACCGAAAACGCCTTGTGAATCAGGCGGTTGAGGGTGACGCCGGTAGTGCGATATTCCGTGGCTTCTCGATAAGCGGTTTTGATCTGCCCGAGGATCTGTGGCTCACCAACCATCATGGAATCCAGGCTGGATGCTACGCGAAAGAGGTGGCGCACTGCATCCTGATCTCCAAAGACATAAATGTGGTCATCCAGGACATGCTGCGAAGCCAACCCCAGGTGGTTCTCAAGCAGCCCCTTGACTTCCCGGACAGCCTTGTCCCGATCGTTGGTGGTGAAAAGGAATTCGACACGATTGCAGGTTGACAAAAAGAACAGTTCATCGATCGCTTCCAGCTTGCCGTGATACCTCAATGGGTGGTTGTTCCGGTGACAAGCCTGAGCCAGTTGCTCGCGAATTTCGACTGGAGCGGTCTTATGATTGGTTCCTAACAGGATGATGTTTCCCATGGGTTGCTTAAATGACAAAGTGGGTGTGGTAACCTTTGAAAACCAGGTTCACCCCCAGGAAAGTGATGAGAATGGCGGAAAACCCCACAATGGCCAACCATGCCGCACGGCGGCCGCGCCACCCAACCGCGAGCCGTTGGTGCAGGAACACGGCGTATATGCACCAGGTGGCCAATGCCGAGATCACTTTAGGGTCCAGGTGCCAGGAGGACTGCAGGATGCTGCTGGCGTAGGCCAACCCCGCCAAGAGCCCCAGAGTCATCAGAGGGAAGCCCACCATCAGGCAGGAATAGTTGATGGCATCCAGACGTTCCAGAGACGGGAGTCGCCTATATAGGAAACCGAAATGCTTATGCTTGAGCTGGCGTTCCTGCAGCAGATACATCACCCCTGCGCTGAAGGCCAGCGCAAACAAAGCGTTGGCCAACAAACAGTGCGGTCACATGCAGGACCACCCAGGTGCTTTGGAAAATACCGCTTCGCGGGATGATCGAGACCGGCACCACCGAAGAGGCCATCATGAAAACCACGGCTAGGGGCGAGACGAAGACCCCGAGTATCCTGAGGTTGAGCCGCAGCTGCACCACCAGGTAGGTCGCCACCAGGACCCAGGCGAAAAAGGACAAGGCTTCCTGGCTGGTGGTTACCGCCAGATGCCCGACCGCAATCGATTGCAGCACAATCCCGCTGCCGTGGGTGACGGCTCCCAGTCCGAGAAACGACCAGGCAATCCAATGGATCTGCGCCACATTGCGCGCCAGATAGACGAGATAGCCAAGGGTCCCCAGCAGATAACAACCGGTTGCCATCATGAGAAGCATTGTGCGCATGTTTCCTTCCAAAGTGCGGCCAATTCAGTGTCACTCAGCCAGGGTCGGCACAGTTCGTGGAGGGCCTGGATCGCCGGTTCCTGACTGCCGTCGCGGAGCCAGCCCAGCAATGGAAGCTGGGCCAGCTCTCGGAACAGACGCTGATTCTCCTCAGTGCCCAAGTGCCTCTGCTGGATGGCGCTCCGAATGTTCCCCAGCAACATCAGGTAGGGACCCCATTCCGGACCGAACTGCAGTTCCAGGGTCAGACGGATGCGGCGCGCCACGGCAGGGCTTAGGCCAGCCGTGCTGATGGCAATGGTCAGCGGTCCCCGTTCAACTATGGCCGGCACCACCAAGGAACCCATCTGCGGGTCAGTGGCCATGTTGCACCACACACGTCGGCTTTGAGCATCCATCGCCACCTGCTGATTCAGCTCCAGGTTATCGGTGGTGGCAAACACCAAGTCGACATCATCCAACTGGTTGGGATGATACTGCGTTCCCAGATGCGCAATAAGCCCTTGCTGGTGTTGGTTCTGCAACCAATCTGTCAGGTCCTGGGCCACTATGCGGATGGCTGGTCCATAGGGTAGCAGAGTTCTGATCTTGCGTTCCGCAACCTGGCCTCCGCCAACAACCAGACAGACCCGTTGCTGAAGCGAAACGAAGAGCGGGTAATAACGGGCAAGCATCCTAGACATCTCCCAGCCACAGACGTGGCCTCCCCGCAGGGTTCCCATGGAGAGGTGGCCCCAGCAACTCCTGGTAGGCAGGTTTCGCCACTTCTGGCCGGTCCACACACCACAGACCAAGTATCATGATTCATTAAGGAGAACAAGGGCGGCAAGTCATGACGATAGTGAACGCAGAGCGCGCTGACCATTCTGCCCAGGTGGTCATGACCGCATGGATTGTCGTGTTTTCGCGGTGCAACATGCGGTGGAAGGTTACAACAGATACTATGTTGGGGAAAAGGTGGAAGGGCCGGAAATCAGGTTGAGGAGCGATCAGATGCGGCGGTGGATAACGTAATCAGCGATGTCCAGCATGACTTCCCGGGTAGGGCAGTCAGGGAAGACGCCAAGTACGTCCTTGGCCTGTTGAACGTGGTCTACGGCGAGGCGGATGGTACGGTCTATGCCGCCGGAACGAAGCACGATGCCCTGCAAACGTTCGAAATCTTTGGGCAGGATCTTGTCAGCACTGAAGATCTTTCGCAGCTGATCCTTTTCTTCGGGTGAGCTGTGGTGCATGGTGTGAATAAGGGGCAGCGTTGCCTTACCTTCCTGTACGTCGTTGCCGATGGGTTTGCCAAGTTCTTCCAACTTGCCGGTAAAATCGAGCGCATCGTCGGTCAGCTGAAAGGCGATCCCCAAGTGATGGCCATAAAGGCGCAACGCTTCTTCCTGTGCCTCGCTGACTCCACCAAAAATTCCTCCCACCTGGCAGGCGGCGCTGATCAAAACCGCAGTCTTTCTGTTGATGACTTCCAGGTATTCCTCTTCATCAATCTCCAGGTTGTCGGCATGGATATGCTGAAGTACTTCACCTTCCGCCATTTTTGTGGTGGTTTCGGACAGTACTCGCAAGATCTTGATGCTGTTATAGCCGACGGTCATGAGAAACGATTTGGCATAGAGGAAGTCGCCGACCAGAACCACAGCGGGATTGCCCCAAAGAGTATTGGCTGCAGGATTGTTGCGACGAAATTCGGCCTTGTCCACCACATCGTCATGCAGCAGGGATGCGGCATGGATGTACTCAAAAACTACGGCAAGAGGGACATCCTGGTTGCCCTGATAGCCACACAGTCGGGCAGACAGGATCATTAACAACGGCCGCAGTCGCTTGCCGCCACTACCCATGATGTAACGTCCCACGACGGCAATGAGCGGTACGCTGCTTGTCAGATGGCGGTCGATTTCCGCTTCGATACGTTCCAAATCAGGGCGTATTCGCGCATAAATGCGGGTTTTGATTTGTTCGGGATCTGCGTAGGATTGATTCAGCCGGGCTAAGGAATTCACGACTCAGGAGCCTGCTCGATGGTAGATTTTATGAGTTTTCGCACACTTCGGACATTGCCAAGGCTAACCAGCCAGGCACAAACAAGCCATAGTTCAATAGCCGAATTCCCGATGCATGTCAAACATTTTACCCTGATCGGCAATCCGTCGGTGTTTACTGGCAGCCGCCCGATCAGGGGTCGCCCCGGGCGTCGTCAATCAATTCGCCGATCAGGTCGTAGTCTTCGACATCGGTGATCTTCACCGGCATGATTGCACCCGGATTGCCCATGCCCCTGCTGATCAACACCATGCCGTCCACTTCGGGAGCCTGAGTGGGCATTCGCCCGCACAGCAGTAGGTTCGTTTCGGGATGGTACCCTTCCACCAAGACGGGCACTATGCACCCGAGCAGGCGTTCGAGACGCTGCCTGGATATGCGCCGCTGGACTTCCAGCAAGTGTTCGCGCCTGGCCAGTTTGACTGCTTCCGGCACCTGGTGCGGATATTTGGCAGCGGCACTCCCGGCTTCGGCCGAATAGGCAAAAACCCCCAGGTGGTCGAATCCTACGCGCTCCACGAAGTTCAACAGGGCGTCGAAGTCTTCTTCTGTTTCACCGGGAAAACCGACCATAATGGATGTGCGCAGGGCAATTCCGGGTATTGTGGAACGAATCTCAGTGACCAGGCCCTCCATGTCGGGCTGTCTAGTGCCGCGATGCATGGCCGAAAGAATGCTTGGGACACAATGTTGGATGGGGAAGTCCAAATAGGGCACAATCTTCCGTGACTGGGCCATGGTCGACAGAAGCGTCGTGGTGATGCGGCCGGGGTAGGCATAGAGCAGCCGAATCCATTGGATCCCGGGTAGGTCTTCGAGGGCTTCCAGCAGGCCTTCGAGTCCTTGATTCGCCCCGCGATCAGCACCGAATGCGGTGATGTCTTGAGCAATCACATTGATTTCGCGGACGCCTTCGGCGGCCATGGCGGACGCCTCGATCAGGATATCAGCCACTGATCGACTCCTATATGGACCGCGCAGTTTCGGGATGAGACAGAACGCACAGTGGTTGCTGCAGCCTTCGGCAATCTTCAGGTAGGCCGTGTGCTGAGGGGTGGAACGCAGACGTGGATGGCCGCTGGTTTGAAGATGCCTGGGCAGCGATAACCACAGCCGCCGCCTGCCGTCAGCCTGGTGAGCCCGAAGGATCTCGGCGACGGCGTGATAGTGGGAGGTGCCGGCGAACAGATCCACTTCCGGTAGCAGCTGAACGAGTTTCTTGCCGTACCGCTGGACCATGCAACCGATCACCAGCAATGTGCGGCACGCACCGGTATGCTTGTATTCGGCCGATTCCAGGATGGTCTGGATGGCTTCTTCCACAGCGCTTTCCAAAAAACCGCAGGTGTTGATGACCACCAGTTCAGCCTGAGCGACATCTGGATTGATCTGGTAACCTGCCTTCATCAACTGGGGGATGATGGTTTCGCTATCGACCAGGTTCTTGGCACATCCGAGGTGGATGAGCGCAGCATAAGGTTGCATATTTGTTCCGGAACAATCCAGCAAAATGCAGCGCGGCTCAAGATCCAGTCAGCCACGGCAGGAGATAACGGCATGATGATCCATCGCCAAGAGAAACCAAACGGTCCAACAAGGTCAACAGGATCAACAATGATTACTCGAATGACGATGTCGCGAACCCACGGGAGATGACCTCTCACTCTTAGTGGCTGCCAGCTGCGCGCTCACCGACATCACATAACACTCCACGGCAAGTGGAGGAAACCCCAAAAATCCCAGGATTCGGTATTTGTGACGACCTGGAAGAAATGCACCATTTAGGGAATCGTATTGAACCATTAAATGGTGCCCGCCCAGTAGTTCCAGAATTCCCAGGGCAGCCCACGCAGAGCACCGGCTGCGAGCAGTGCGTAGAAGGCTCGCAGCGGCCTTGTTCCCAGTCGCGCGACAATGAAGTCCAGTCCAGATGATGATTCATGGGCTCCGACTGCAAGACCAACACTCCCCGGACCAAGGGAAAGAAATGCTGGGGCCAGATGAGTGGCAGCAATGGAGAAGCCAAACCGATGACAATAATCCATCGATACCAGCGTCCCGGCGAAATCAGGGGGGGTGGATTGGTGCTTCTTGATCAATGGTTGGTGAGGGTGAGGAGTGCCCGGTGGTGAGCGGGCTACCCCTGCGGCATTCGGTGGGGATGGAGATGCTTTGTGTGATATAACATACCGTATTTACATGCATAATAATAAATTAGCTTTGAGGTATAAAAAACTATTAGTTGTGATAACCATGACTTAGCGTTATTGAGAATTTGGAGAAAATGCATTGTTTCGTTAGTCTGTAACATATTGATATTTATTACTAATCAAGACATATCCAGCACTTCTGTTTTGGATGGTAGTGAGAAAATAGCAATATTCTAGTGGAATAGTCTGAAATTATCCGTAGCAATGAGTATCGGTGGTCTCATTCCTGAATATGCCCCCATATGCCCCTTGATAGCTGCTAGCATCCCTTGAAATGCTCATGGAATTCCTGCTACATGTCCCGTGACTGAGAATGTGCTCAGAATTGCATCTTTACGGGATCGAACATGTATTGCAAAGCTGTAGGCGTCCGGTGCAATTAGTTGAGGATACTCATCACAGGAGGACGTCGAGTTTGTATCAATCAGCCCAGCACACTTAGCAACGCCACCTCAGGCCGAAATAGAGCCGAGGGGTGGAGTTTTTGGTGCACGCTGGACGGACTTTGTGCGAATTGTCGTGCGGGTTCAGGCTGCTTGAGGGGGTACTCACGAGCCTATGCGTTCAAGCCAGAAAGGCTCAATCTTAGTGACTTTGTAGAAACCAGGCGTTACCCACTCGCAGTCAGTCATGTGCCTTTTCCCAGTGTGCATCGTAACCATTTCATCTCCTGCAGGACAGCTCGGAGTTACCAGGGGTGCCAGGCCATTGCAAGGTGTGAAGACGCAATGTGCTCTTGGGATTTGAACCGCCGGCCCATCCCGTTTGAATTGGGTTGTACTTGGACCAGCAGGACCTCGGCTTGACCAGGCAGGGGTCTTAAATCCCCCAAGAGAGAACTGTTTCCTGCCCCTGATAGACCAGCCTGTCCGTTAACAATCCGGCCAGTTCCAGCGAAAGCCTGCAGGTATGTAAGGAGGTTCACAATGGCGCCCAAAATGAACAATGAAAGGCTCCTGAGTGGTCATGGTAAGAGAAGTGGTCATGGTAAGAGATCGGGTTTGAGCAGTGGATTATCTTGGGTTGGACTGTTGTTGGTTCTGCTTCTCGGCATCTTTTCCTACTCCAAGCTCGAAGCCAGAACCGAACCCAGGATGGAAACGGAAACCACGGATGCGGATTCGGTGTTGGGTACTTCCCGGGCGTTGACCGGGGACGTGCTGAACTCGCCGGTAAGCAGCGTGCCCAAATGGGGTTATTTGAACTATTCCAGGGACTTTCCGGTACCGATTGAAAGTCCGCAACTGCCTATCCCTGAACATCCCAACGTCGTCAAGTATGTACACCACTTTCAGGGTGAAGGTCGTGAGACCTTTGTTGGTGCTATCCACAGTTCCTGGGTCCACGTGCCGCTCATGATGGAAATTCTGAAGAGCCATGAAGTACCTGCCGAGCTGGTATATATGGTTTTGGTGGAAAGCCGGTTTAAGAACAACGCGGTGTCGCCCCAAGGTGCTGCCGGTTGCTGGCAGCTGATGCCGGCTACTGCACGTCGTCTTGGCTTGCGAGTGGACAAGTATGTGGACGAACGCTACGATGCGGTGAAGTCGACGCACGCGGCTGGTCGCTATCTAAAAAGCTTTTATGATACGCTCCATTCTTGGCCTCTAGCCATCGCTGCTTATAACGTCGGTATTAAGCCGATTCTCAGGGTGGTTCACCAGAAACCGGGTGAGGACATATGGGCGGCGTCGGGCAATGGCGGATTACCCGGTATGACCTTTGCCTCCAAGGTGTTTGCTGCCATTGTGATCGCACGGGATCTCGAGGGTTTTGGGTTTGAGCGGCCACGTTTGATCCCTCTGGACGGATCGGATTTCGTGTGGGTGCACAGCGCGCTGTCACTTCAGCAGGTGGCCCGGTGGGTGGGAACCAACCTGGAAGAAGTGCGAGCTCTCAATCCATCGTTGCGGTCGGATCATTTGCCATCCGGAGATGAAGCCTTCTGCTTGCGCCTGCCTTCGAAGACCAGCCCCAGATTCAAGGTCGCCTATCAGCAGTTTCTGACTGCGGATAGTGACAGCTAGGCTCGTTTGGGGCCGCCCGGTCCCACTGAGTATCACTCAGTGCTTCCCAGGCAACAGTCCGTATTTGATGAGCTATCCTACCGGGAAGGCGATGCGGAGGGGCATCAGTGATGGGTTGTGCTGGGGGAACCTTGAGGGTCTTGATGCAGTACCGGGCGCGGCGTCCTGCTGTTTCACCGCTGATTGCCGGAAGAGCCCATGAGCATCCGTATTTTGGCCAAAGAGCTCTACCAGATAAGCAGACGGGTGGAAGAGCTGGAAAAAGCGCTTCTAAGCCTTGAAGTGAAGGACATGGAAAGGCGGCAAATGGAGGAAGAGCTTCGAGGTGTTCGAGCCGAATTCGCGTACTTGCGAGCCATGCTGGACGGCGCCAAGGATGGGCCGTAGGGATTTAACGAACACTGCGGTTTAGCCGTTGGAGTGCATTCTTTCAGATGAGGCAGCAAATCCGGTCGCCTTTATGAGGAGTAGAGTGCCGTGAGCAAGAGCTGTCAACATGAGCACCATCCCGATGGCTGCGGCTGCGAGGAGCTGAGTGAGCAGCGGCAGGAACCCACTACTTGCTCAGGAACCATCTCTGTGCCCACATTGGAAGAACAATATGTTCTGACTCAGATTCGTGAAATCCAGGAGGAAGCTCACCGGACCAAAGAAGCCATCCGCCAGCTGGAAAGCATGTCGGAACCGTCACCAACCAGCTTGGCTGATCTGCACAATCGCTTGCAGGTTCTTCGGCAGCAACGTGCCGATCTTGAGGACCAGCGGGTTCGGGCTGCCCACGAACGGATGCGCTTGTTGGGGCACGCTTGAGAGGTCTGGCGGAAAGGTGGACAGTTCGGGCAATGTATGGTAAAAAGCCCTGATCGGCCGGGAAGTGGCGAATTGGGTTTGTTACAGAAATTACGAAGTCAGAACTCAAGGCTTGAGCGGGTCCGGTATTGACGACGCTGTCCTCTGATTCAGCTGGGTCACGGCTGGGCATGACTTGTCCGGCAAGGCAAGGGGATCCGACTGGCATTCCATTTAAGTCCCATCCATTCATCCATCCTTTTGAAATCATGTAAAATTTTGTCTGATTTTTCCCTTGACAAGGAATGGCCCTGTGACATTGTGAAATCTTGTCTGATTTTTCACTTGACAAGAAATGGTCCCTCAATATAATGACCTTGCAACTTATTGCACAAGCCCTCAACACATCCCGTGTTTGTTTTGGGATAGTTCTCAATGTCGAAGTGGGTTCAAAAACAATTGAATTGAAGGAGAGAAGATTATGTCTAAGCTGGTTCCGCCACATGGAAAAGAAAAGAAGCTGAAACCGCTATTGCTCGAAGGCGCGGCGCTGGAAGCGGAAAAGAAGAAAGCCAAGACCCTGAAGCAGATCCCCATTACCAGCCGGGAAGCATCGGATCTGATCATGCTCGGTATCGGTGCTTTCACCCCGCTGGATGGCTTCATGGGCTACGCAGACTGGAAGGGCGTATGCGATAAGTACTTGATGGCCGATGGCACCTTCTGGCCCATCCCCATCACCCTTTCCGCCGACAAGGCACTGGCCGACAGCATCGGCGCCAATGAAGAAGTGGCCTTGTTTGACGTGGAAAACAACGAAATTCTGGGCACCATGAAGGTGACCGAGAAGTACAAAATCGACAAGGAACATGAATGCAAGTCGATTTTCTGGACCAACGACGCAGCAGGCCATCCGGGTGTGCAGAGTGTTATGGCTCAGAAAGAAATCAACCTGGCTGGTCCTGTCAAAGTGATCAGTGAGAGTTTCTACCCCACCGAGTTTAAAGGTGTCTACCAGCGCCCCGCCGAAGCCCGCAAGCTCTTCGAAGAAAAAGGCTGGAAGACGATCGCCGCTCTGCAGTTGCGTAACCCCATGCACCGCAGCCATGAATTTCTGGCCAAGATCGCGGTCGAAGTCATGGACGGTCTCTACATCCATCAGTTGGTGGGCAAGCTGAAACCGGGCGACATTCCCGCCGATGTTCGCGTCAAGGCCATCGACGTGCTGGTGGAAAACTACTTCGTCAAGAACACCGTAATCCAGGGTGGCTATCCGGCCGAAATGCGCTATGCCGGTCCCCGCGAAGCGCTGCTCCATGCCGTATTCCGTCAGAACTATGGCTGCACCCATCTGATCGTGGGTCGTGACCATGCCGGTGTCGGCGACTACTATGGCCCGTTCGATGCCCAGAAGATTTTCGATGACATTCCGGAGGGTTCTCTGGTACTGCAGCCGCTCAAGATCGACTGGACGTTCCATTGCTTCAAATGCGGTGGCATGGCTTCCATGAGAACCTGCCCCCACGGCAAGGACGACCGGCTGCTGCTTTCCGGTACCATGGTCCGCAAGACCCTGTCCGAGGGCGGTGAACTGCCGGTGGAATTCTCCCGGCCGGAAGTGGTCAAGGTTCTCCAGGCATACTATGCCGGTCTCGAAGAAAAAGTGGAAATCAAGCTTCATGGCGCCGCTACGGGCGATGTGAAGAAATAAGCAACCAGGCGACAAGCTTGCCTTCAACCTCATTGCAGACCTGGTTCGGCGTGACCGACGCCGAACCGGTTTGTTTACAATAAATGCCTTGATTTTCAAAACTATGTGAGCTAGTGAACAGGCTCCTAATGGAAGGGGGTGAATAGGGAATCTTTTGCCTTTTAACTTTCTGCTTTAAACTCTTAATTGTTTAAGGAGGTATTAAAATGCCAAGTTTCGTAATGACTGAGAAGTGTGATGGCTGCAAGGGGCAGGATAAAACCGCTTGCATGTATATATGCCCCAACGACCTGATGACGCTGGATAAAGAGAAGATGAAGGGATACAACCAGGAGCCTCAATACTGCTGGGAGTGCTACTGTTGTGTAAAGATATGCCCGCAGCAGGCTATGGATGTAAGAGGATACCAGGACTTTATGCCTCTTGGTGCTGCATCAACTCCGCTGAGAGGAAGTGAAGACATCATGTGGACCATCACCTTCAGGGATGGGAGAATCAAGAGGTTTAAGTATCCCACGAGGAGGACGCCAGAGGGTTCTATAAAGCCATTTGAGGGATTTCCTGAGGCAAAGGTAGCAGATTTGAACAATCAGTACCTCCTTGGAGAGCCCGACATAATGGGAATTAAAGAACTCCCGACAAATAAGAAATAAGGAGATGAAAAAATGAAAGAATTTGCCACACAGGTTGTTGACACTGATGTATTGATACTTGGTGGAGGGATGTCCGGCTGTGGTGCTGCAGTAGAGGCTGCGTACTGGGCAAAGCCACTGGGTTTGAAGGTGACGCTTGTTGATAAGGCTGCCATTGACAGAAGTGGTCCTGTGGCGATGGGACTTTCTGCCATCAATACCTACATGGGTCTGGATGGCAAGGTCACCATGAATCCCCGTAAGCCTGAAAGATTTGTTGAATATGTGACGAATGACCAGATGGGCCTGATGAGACAGGACCTGGTCTATGATGTTGCAAGACATGTGGATTCGTCAGTCAAACACTTCGACAAATGGGGACTGCCTATATGGAAAGATGAGGCAGGAAATTATGTAAAATCCGGTGAATGGCAGGTGATGATAGCCGGCGAGAGTTACAAGATCCTCGTGGCAGAGGCAGCAAAGAGCGCTATGGCCACCCTTGGTGATAAAGGCCAGATCCTTGAGAGGGTCATGATCACGCATCTTCTCAAGGATGAGAAGGAACCTGACAGGGTAGCTGGAGCAGTGGGCTTTAGCGTCAGGGAAGACAAGTTCTATGTCTTTAAGGCTAAAGTAACTATCGCTCTGATGGGTGGTGCAGTCCATGTATTCAGGCCAAGGTCTCAGGGTGAAGCCTTTGGCAGGTCATGGATGCCGCCCTTTGTCAACGGATCGGTATATGCCCTTGTTTTACAGGCAGGTGGTGAGTTGACCCAGATGGACAATACCTTTGTCCCTCCAAGGTTTAAGGATTCCTATGGTCCTGTTGGCACCTTCTTCCTGCTGTTTAAGACACCTGCAACAAACGCCTATGATGGCCCATATGTTGGTGCATATCCAAACGAGTCAGCCACCTGGGCACCATATGCTGACGCGAAACCAACTCCGACACCTATGAGAAACTACGAGATGATACTCTGTGCGAAGGAAGGCAAGACGCCATTCTGGATCCATACAGAGAAGGTGGTGGAAAGGTATAAGGCGGAGATAACAGATCCAAAGGAGTTGAAAAAGAAGATAAAGCTGTATGAGAGCGAGGCCTGGGAAGACTTCCTCGATATGACAATCGCAGGTGCGACGAACTGGGCTGCCCATAATGTGGACCCAATGGAGAAACCTATGGAGCTTCAGTTGTCAGACTCCGTCTTCATTGGTTCACATGCCTGCTCTTGTGGTGCATGGTGCTGTGGTGCTGAAGACCTCATGCCGGCAGAATACAAGGATTCATTCCCTGCCCAGTACAACTGCATGACGACCGTTAAGGGTCTATTCACAGCAGGTTGTGGGGTAGGGGCATGTGCCCATAAGTTCTCAAGTGGCTCTCATGTACAGGGAAGGATCGTTGGAAAGTCAGTGGTGAAGTTTGCCAATGACAACAAGGGCTACACACCAACGGTATCTGATGCTACGATAGCTAAAATGAAGGAAACAGTTTTTAAACCTCTTGCCTTGTATGAAGAGAAAAAGGGATTCACCACGCAGCCTGATGTGAATCCTAACTATATCTCCCCCCATAATTTCCTGTTCAGGCTCCAGAAGATCATGGGAGAATATGCTGGTGGATGGGAGACACTGTATGGAACATCAGACAAATTGCTCGAGGTCGGCCTCTGGAAACTGGCATTCCTCGGAGAGGATATAGAGAAGCTCGGCTGCCAAAGACTCTCATGAGCTGATGAGGGCATGGGAGAGTGTCCACAGGTACTATGTTGGTGAGGCATGTGCAAGGACAAGGCTGGCCCGGAAAGAGTCCAGATGGCCTGGATACTACTACAAATACGATTACTTGAAACTGGATGATGTAAATGAGAAGCACTTTATTAATGTGAAGTATGATGTGGCTAAGAAGGAATGGACTGTACTCACAAGGCCGATGATTGCTATTATCTAGTTTGAGCCAGTATCTTGAGAGGTATCTATGAGGGGGCGGCCTTTCAGGTCGCCCCTAAACATTTGTTAGAATATTGAAATAGTGGTCATAATTTCGCTCATTTCAAGAAAAAGTAAAATAATTGTGAGAATATATTATGAATGAAGAACATGCTGAAAAAGTCCGAATCTCTTTGGATGACAAATTCAAATTCTCATGCCATAAAGAGCTTGCCTGTTATAACACCTGCTGCCGTGATGTAAATATCTTCCTCACACCCTATGACGTCCTGAGAATGAGAAGGAGTACCGGGTTATCCTCTGGAGAGTTCTTAAAGAGCATATACCATTGCACTTTTAGGTGAGGAGGGAATACCCCTGGTGGTGCTCAGGATGATGGAAGATGAAAATAAAACCTGTCGCTTTGTTACACGTGATGGGTGCAGTATATACCGGGACAGGCCATGGTCTTGCAGGATGTATCCTGTATTCCCGGTTTCCTCTAAGGAAGAAGAATTCTTGATAGAGGAAAAGACCTCATGCCTTGGATTTAGAGAGGAGAAACAATGGACAACAAGAGAGTGGAAAAAGGATCAAGATATTGATATCTACGACAAAATGAATGAATCCTATAAAGAGATTACCCATCATGATTATTTCCAGAAGGGGAATAAGCTGGATTCAGGAAAAACGAAGTTGCTTTATACGGCCTGTTATGACCTCGATGCATTCAAGAGATTTCTTTTTGAAACCAGATTTTTTGATATCTATGATGTCGAGAAAGAGGTTATCGAAAAGATAAAGGAATGATGAAGAAGAACTATTAAGGTTTGGCTATAGATGGGTAAGATTCAGCCTTTTCTCTGAAGATACCTTAAAGCTCAAGGATAAGGAAATGGATAAGCTCTTACAATCCAGGAGTAAGGTATCCTCTTAATCGTGCCCGTTCAGCGTGTCCGTTACAGTCACGGACAACGAATTTTGGCTGACAGGCATACCTGTCAGCCTTTCTATTTAGTTCTCCAGGAAATTTCAGGCATAGCTATTTCTTTTTATAGTAGTTAAAATGAAATTGAGCGATTTTCATAACAAAACCAGCAGGACAGGCGGCATGCCTGTCCTGTGAAATGCTCGAACAGCCGGGACGGCTGTCCTACGATGGTTTGGGCGTCTTAGCAGACAAGAATCGCTCAATCGTGAATATTATGTAGACAGAAAGGATTGAACCATGTTACCGAGTACAAAGTTTGTAGAACCTGTTGAGCGCACATTGGATTCAAGTTTCAAGTTCAGGTGTTATAAGGATATCAGTTGCTTTAATAAATGCTGTAGACATACAGATATGCTTCTAACTCCTTATGACATTTTGAGGATGAAAAAGAGGTTGGGAATTTCTTCAGGTGAGTTCCTCAAGAAATACACTTACACTCATATTGATGAAAAGTCCTCACATCCTTTTGCAGTGCTCCAGATGATGGATGATGAAGAAGGGAAATGCCCTTTTGTTACACCTGAGGGCTGCAGTATTTATGAAGACCGGCCTGCTAACTGCCGATATTATCCAGTTGGCAAGGGTCTCATGATAAAGGGCGCAGAGAAAGGGCCGGTACCTGTGGAATACTATTTCTTTATCAGGGAACCGAGTTGTCTTGGATATGAGGAAGATAAAGAGTGGACTATTGAGACATGGAGGATTGAACAGGGAGTTGACCTTTATGATGAGATGAACAAGGAGTGGAGCGAGATACAATTGAGAAGGGACAATGAGGGTCAACCCAAACTCGACGAGAAGAAGCAGTCCCTGATGTATATGGCAAGTTATGATATAGACAGATTTAGAAAATTTGTTTTTGAGAGCAAATTGCTTGATATCCTTGATATTGATAATGAAGAAGTCGAGAAGATAAAGACTGACGAGATTGCGCTGATGAAGTTTGGATTCAAATACCTGAAATATATTTTGATGCTGGAAGAGACATTGAAGGTAAAGGAAGAATATAAAAAGGTGGAGCAGTCGGGTGATTAGGTGAAGTGGGGAAGAGCTCACTGGCGGGGATTGCGGTAAAAAGGCAAAATTCTAATGAATAAGCAGGGAAAGAAACCTATTCTCCTTCCCTGCCTTCAAGAGTCTTTGTTCTCTCTGTTTATCCCCCAATATCACCAGGGGAAAAATTCGCTTCCATACATCGTTCAATGTTCCTCTTCAGATGACGCAAATTTCGTCTCCATCTCAATTTGGTCCGGCTTCCAATCTGTTGGGCATTCGCGCCTCAGTCTGTCGATTCTGTTCTCAAGCTCTTCTATGAACATGTGCAAGTCATTGACCTGGTCGCCAAGTTTGGCCTTATCACCGGAGGAAACTTTGTCTATTCTCCTCACCACATCATAGATTTTAGCCTTCCATACACTAAGCTCGGTCACTACGTTGTCACAGTAATTCTGCACGTCTTTCATACCTACCTCCTTTGGAATTTAGTTTTGCTCCACCATCACATTTCTTATTTCACACCGTTTTACACCACTCATGCCTGTCTGTGATTAACCCTGAAAGTAATCAATGATGAATCCTCGTCAAGTGGTTTCCGGATAGATTTTTGTCGCCAGGATACATAACCACTTGTAATGAAATGTGTTTTTCAATAGAGGAGCGGTCATCAACGACCGGCGTTGCGGGATTATCCACAAAATTGAACTATAAAGGATATTGATAGACGTCAATCTCCCAGCCCAATGGGACGATGTAGTTTGCAATGAGGACTTTGGATAGGTAATGATCGAAGATCCACGTTCGGCACCTCAGTGTGCTTCGTCACTCCGCATACGATCCCAAGACCGGCGAGTGGACGCTGAAGAAGGTCCCCGTCGTGAACCTCGACGTGTGATGTGATCTTCTGAAATGCCGACCTCCGGGTGCGCGAGCACCTGGAAGTTCTTTTTTTGCAGACCTGTGCAACGTGTTTGCATCCCCCTGTGATTCCTGCGCCCCGGTTGCGGCGTAATGGCTGACGGCTCAACTTTGTCTTTGCGACTACCAAAAACTGAATCCCAGGTTCACGCCAGAAGCCGCTCTATCTACCCTGCGGGAATCGCTGCTCTTTTTCGATGTGGGCAAGCTGTACGTAACAAAAGCCAATTTTTCGTGTGGAGTTAGTGTGTTAATCTAACCTTCAGCGCTCCTGACTTTCATTTCGCACTGCATGAATCCCCTTTCCTGGTCGACAGTGAGATCTTAGATTGTGGATACCCACCCGGAGGATAGAGCGATGATCGAGCCGCCCATGCCCCTGCCCGATGATCCGATTTGACGGGCTTACCGGAGCGGGGACATGGACAGACCTCCGGCACCGGACATGAAGCCGGATGAACTGATCGGTGTTTTCCGGGCATTGCACAGGAAACGGGTAAGGTGGTCCGTGAGGTGGCCGACGCCGGAAAACTGAATCCGGGCGATATTCTGGTAACCGAACACCCCCGGCCGTCATGGACGCTCCTGGTTGCCTGGGCAGCCGCACTGGTTACCGACGGCGGCGGCTTTATGAGCCACAGCGCCGTTGTTGCCCGCGAATACGGCCTACTGGCGGTTGTCGGAAGCGGCACGGCAACAGCGGTCATCAGGTACGGACAGGTGATCGAAGTGGACGGAACCGGCGGAAGGGTTCGGATGGCTTAACAGAATGACAACATGCAGCTTTGAAACTCTGAAAATTTTATGACAAAGGAATCCTCATGAGAAAAACAGATGGGAACAGCCTTGCCGCTGTTGAATTTCAGCTTCAGTGGAAAAGCGATCACGGAACGCACACGGACTGTTTTTTTGCCGAAAAAGTCAATTTCTGGCGGGATATTTTCCCCAAACCGCTGTTTGAGAAACTGATGAACCGATATGTCGGCGACTGTGTGGAACAGTCGTTTGGGGCCGGTGAAATCCTCCCGGTCCCGATCCTTCAAAACGGTTTCGCATCAGGCACTCACAGTTTGAAGGAAATTTTCGGACAGGGACGATTGTTCATCCGCGTCAGGGACGGTTTTATCCCAAAGGCATCCTGAAGGACATCGCGAATGTGTTCAGAGCCAATATTGAACCCTTCCGATGTGCTGAGGTAACGGATTCCGGGATTCTCGTTGATTTCAGCCATCCACTTTCCGGAAAAGAACTGCATGTCAAAGCCTCTGTCCGGGACATAATGACCAGGACAGCGGGAATGGGCGGAACCTGCAACGACTGGATGGAAATCCTTACCGCGGGTCCGGGAATGCAGGTCAGGTGGAACGGGCAGCCGACGGATTTTTTTTCAGACACTCCGTTTGAGCGATCAGACGAACTGCCTGACGGACAGTTCTACGAAAAGCCCAGATTTGTGAACCACCTTGATGACACAGCCATTGCAGCCGTCTCCGGTCTGTATGGACGGATGCTTCACGACGGAGATCGGGTGCTGGATTTGATGAGCAGTTGGACCTCCCATCTTCCTTCCCGGCTGACGCTCAAAAACGTAACCGGGCTGGGGCTGAATCCCGAAGAACTGAAAAGAAATGAACGATTGACCCGTGCGGTGATTCACGACCTGAATGAAAATCCGGTTCTGCCGTTTGATGACGCGTCCTTTGACGCCGTGATCTGCACGGTGTCTGTGGAATATCTGACGCAGCCGGTGGCGGTGTTTAAGGATGCGGGACGAATCCTCAGACCCGGCGGCTGTTTTGTCGCAACCTTTTCCAACCGCTGGTTCCCGCCCAAAGCGGTAAATGTCTGGCAGCAGATTCACGAATTTGAGCGCATGGGTCTGGTGTCCGAATATTTTCTGCTGTCCGGACAGTTTAGGGATATAAGCACGTATTCTGTCCGGGGACTGCCGAGACCCGAAGGCGACAAATACTACGGAGAACTGTCGGTTTCCGATCCGGTTTACGGGGTCTGGGCATACCGACGATGAATGAAATGAACAGAGAATATTTGTTTGATATTGTTGCAGTATTGACGGCAGGTGCTACCCAAAAAGACTCGAAAAGCGATTTCTTATCACCCCACGGAGGGTTGAAACCATGGATTTCTCAACGAATGATACCGGAGCCAAGGATAAATGGATCATCGAAATAGTGGAGAAAGGCTTTGTTGGCGAATATACATCTCATGTTCTTGAGTCAAAAGATAAGGTTCATATAGCCTACTTTGATTATATCAATGGTGATCTTAAACATGCAGAAAGCGGACCTGATGGATGGATCATAGAAAGGGTAGATCGGGAAGGAACCGTAGGTCAATATCTCTCAATAGCAAAGGATGAAGGAGGAAGAATTTATATCAGCTATAGGGATCAGGGAAAAAATCGATTAAAAATGGCCGTATTTGATGGAAACAGATGGAATTTTGAAGTAGTAGATAACGAGCCATTTGCGAGTCTTGATACCTCAATATTTGTTGATGCTCCGGGGAAGGTCTATATCAGCTATTATAATTTTAACGAGGGGTATCTTAAACTGGCTGCCAGGGATAAGGGGCAATGGAAAATAGAGATAGTAGATGACGGACAGAAGCAATCGAATGCCGTTGGAGGATTTTCTTCTGTCAAAGTGGATTCCCGTGGTCGTATTCACATCAGTTACATAGACAGTGTGAACGGCTTCTTAAAATATGCAGTAAAAGAAAATGATACCTGGAATATCGAAGTTGCCGATGACAGTGAATTTGTGAGCAATTTTACCTCACTTGCCCTCGATAAAGAGGGGAATCCTTACATAAGTTATACGGTTGATAAATTCCCAAATAAACCTGACCTCTGGCTTGCGAAAAAAGTTGGAGGCAAATGGATAATCGAACTCGTTGACACTGCAGAAATTGCAGGGCACTATAGTTCAATAGTAGTAGACCAGCATTCCAATATCTACATAAGTTATTCAGCCATGAGAAGACTGAAAGTGGCAAAGAACATACAGGGTCTCTGGAGCTTTGAACTCGTTGACCCTGATGGTACAGTAACGTATACTTCTCTTTCCATAGATACAGACGGGATGCCTCATATTGCATATTATGATAAGGACTGCGGCGTCAAATATGCTCATAAGATAAGAGCTATTTAAAATGCAAATATGTAGCCATGTATATATTCGATTTTGTCCTTGACAAACATAATTATTATGCTATTTTGACGTGGCCATGTACATCGATATCGTCCCCAATCGTCAGTCGCCTCCGGCCGTGTTGCTCCGCGAATCGTATCGCCAACACGGAAAGGTCAAAAAACGCACCATTGCCAACCTCTCCAAACTCCCCATGGACATCGTCGAACAGCTTCGCATCCTCCTTCACGGCGGGCAGGCCGTGGAGGATTTCGAAGACGCCATGGAGGTGGTCAGAAGTCTACCCCACGGGCACGTTGCTGCAGTGCTGGGGACGGTCATCAAGACCGGACTCGATCAGATCATCTCCCCGGAAAAGAGCCGAGAGCTCTCCTTGATATTGGCCATGATCATTGCCCGTGTCATCGACCCGCAATCCAAGCTTGCCACGGCCAGGGGGCTCGATCCCGAAACGGCCTCCACCAGCCTCGGGGAGGTCCTCGGGTTGGAGCGGGTGAGCGAGAACGATCTCTACTTCGCCATGGATTGGCTTGGTGAGCAGCAGGAGCGGATCGAAAACGTTCTTGCCGCCAAACATCTCAAGGGTGGTTTGCTGGTTCTCTACGACATTACCTCCACCTATTTCGAAGGCCGCACCTGCCCTCTGGCGAAGCTCGGTTACAGCCGGGACGGCAAGAGAGACAAGCTCCAGATCGTGATCGGGCTCCTTTGCGCACCGGATGGGTGTCCGGTGGCCGTGGAGGTGTTCGAGGGCAACTGGGCTGATGCGCGCACCCTTCCGAGCCAGATCACCAAGATCCGGGAGCGCTTCGGCATCGAGCGGGTGGTGTTGGTGGGCGATCGGGGCATGATCACCAAGGCCCGCATCCGTCAGGACCTCAGGGACAAGGACGGGCTCGACTGGATCACGGCCCTGCGCGCTCCTCAGATCCGCAAGTTGGTCGAAAGCGACCATCTTCAGCTCACCCTTTTCGACACTCGGGATATGGCGGAGATCACTCATCCGGACTACCCCGACGAACGGTTGATCGTGTGCCGCAACCCGGTGCTCGCCAGACAACGGGCCCTCACCCGCGAGGATCTCCTCCAGGCAACAGAGGAAAAGCTCGACAAAATCGTCCTTGCCACCTCGCGCGCTGCCAGGCGCCTCAAGGGCAAAGACAAGATCGCGCTGCGGGTCGGAAAAGTCATCAACAAGTTCAAGATGGCCAAGCATTTTGAGATTTCCATCACCGATGAGAGCTTCTCCTACCAAAGGAAGGAGGCTTCCATCGCCAACGAGGCAGCGCTTGACGGGATCTACGTGATCCGCACCAGTGTCGCCCGGGAGGTCCTCGACGCCAACGCGACCGTCGGCGCCTACAAGAGCCTCAGCCAGGTCGAACGGGCCTTTCGCAGCCTCAAGAGCATCGATCTCAAGATCCGTCCCATCTTCCATCGTCTGGCTGAACGGGTGAAGGCTCACGTCTTCTTGTGCATGCTCGCCTATTACGTGGAATGGCATATGCGCAAAGCCCTGGCGCCGATTCTCTTCGATGACCACGAACCGGGCGATGCCGCTAACAGCCGCCCGAACATGGTCGCCCCGGCTGAACGCTCCGAGGCTGCCAAGCGAAAAGCCAAAACCAAAATGACCGACGATAATCTGCCCGTTCACAGCTTCCGCACCCTGCTCGCAGATTTGGCTACCATCACCAAGAATACCGTGGAGGTCAAACGGATCAGCAATGACCCGGTAAGGTTTGAAAAGCTCACACGACCCACCCCGCTGCAACAGCGCGCTTTCGATTTGCTCGGGGTCAAACTCGTAGCGTAGACAGGAACACCCATGGCGATACATTCGATTTATCAGCCATATCGATATATTACGTTTTCTTATTGA
>CAWHGA010000021.1:0-18698 GCA_963828705.1 uncultured delta proteobacterium | reverse complement strand
GGAGCCAGTTGGCGGGAAGTCCCAGGTGGGGTCGCCAAAGAGTCGACTCCCGATCCCGATGATTGGCTGATTTGTCGGTTTCTTCAACTGCCAACGTCAGCATTACTTACCGGAGATCGTCATGATGCATGGTCAACAAGACGACGAAGGGAAGCATGAGGATACCATCCTCGCAGAACAGCCCCGGAGCGCTGATGCAATGTCACCGGCGAGCGGTTTGGCGCGGTCGGCCGAAGACACCCGGTATCGGCGGTTCTTCGAGTCCTGCAAGCACATGATGTACATCACCACGCGGGAGGGTAAACTGGTCGATATCAATCAGGCAGGGGTGGAGCTGTTTGGATTTTCCTGCAAGGGGGAGATGCTTCAGTTGCAAACCATTGCTGAACTATACCGCAATCCCAAGGATCGGGACCGACTGGTTCAGATCCTGGAAGAGCAGGGCTATGTCAAAGACTATGAAGTCGATATGCGCAAGAAGGACGGATCCATCATCCAGGCTTCCATGACCTGCAGTGTTTGGCGTGACAGTAAGGGCACGATTTATCAAGAGGGCACTCTGCGTGACATTACCGAGCGCCGTCGCATGCAAAAGATGCTTGAACAAATGAACGAGCGCAATCGGCAGCTCAATGACCACATCCTGCGCATGCTCATGCTCGTGTCCCATGACATCCGCGGGCCTCTGGTGGCAATGGCGGCGACCATCAAACTGCTCATCCGCGGGTCCTTCGGCCACATGGATGAAAGTGTTGCCAATGTCCTCCAGGACTTGATGATTCGGGTGGTGCGCCTGCTGGGCACGGCTGAAGACTGTCTGGGCAAGGCCTCATCGATGGATGGCTCGCTGCAGATCGACCGTCAGAACCTGGATCTCCGCCAGGACATCATCGACCCCATTCTTGATGAACTCTCGGGCGATATCGAAAAACAGGAAATCAGGATTGATAACCGCCTTGGCGCCATCCCCGCTGGCACCATCCCCATTAAAGCCGACAAAGTGTGGCTAAAGACGGTATTCCGCAACCTGTTCAAAAACGCGGTCAAGTATGGTGGTCGGGGCTGCACCATTGCCTTTGGTTTTCAGGATCACGGCGATTACTACCGTTTGAACGTTTACAACAGCGGGCGTCCCATATCTGAGGAGTATCGTGATCGATTGTTCACCCGGTTTGGCCGCATCCACGAAAGTGAGACCGAAAAGAAGGAGGGTATGGGTTTGGGATTGTTCCTCATCAAGGAAATCATTCAGAAACATGGTGGGGACATCTGGTATGAAGCCAAACCCAACGGATCTGATTTCGTCTTCACCATAGGCAAGGAGGAGACCGAGCTGGCATGAGTGTTTTTCACCTGGAGAAGATTTTCAAGCCGCAGTCTATTGCTGTTGTTGGAGCCAGCGACAAACAGGGAAGCATCGGTCACGCGGTTATGAGCAATCTCCGGGAAGGGGGCTATGACCGAGCCGTCTATCCGGTGAACCCTCACTATCGCACGGTCATGGGGATTCCTGCCCAGCGTTCGGTGTTGGACATTGGCGTGGGGATAGATCTGGCCGTGATTGCTGCCCCGCTTGCTGTGGTTCCACAAATCATCCGCGAGTGTGTCCAGGTCGAGGTGGGCGGGGCCATCGTTGTATCCGCTGGAGGGCGGGAGATCGGCGCTGCAGGCCGGGAGATCGAGCAAAGCATCCTGCAGGAAGCCAAGCGCGGGAGCATCCGCATCATCGGCCCCAACTGCCTGGGGCTCATCTGTACCGCCACCAAACTGAATGCCAGTTTTGCCAGCCATATGGCGCTTCCGGGCAACCTGGCCTTTATTTCGCAGAGTGGGGCGATCGGTACCGCTATCCTGGACCTTGCCTTGAAACAACGGATCGGCTTCAGCCATTTTGTCAGTGTTGGTTCCATGCTGGACGTGGATTTCGGTGACCTCATCAACTACCTGGGAAATGATCCGGCGGTTCGCAGCATCGTCTTGTACGTGGAGAGCCTTTGTAACATCCGCAAGTTTATGAGTGCGGCCCGGGCTGTATCGCGTATTCGGCCCATCGTGGCTCTTAAATCGGGACGTTGCGCCGCGGGGGCGCGAGCGGCGGCTTCGCATACCGGCGCCATGACCGGCGAGGATACGGTCTACGATGCCGCTTTTCAGCGGGCCGGCATTGTGCGGGTGGATACCATCGAGGAACTCTTTGACTGTGCTGAGCTTATGGCCAGACAACCGCGTCCGGCTGGTCCCGCTTTGGCCATCGTCAGCAATGCCGGTGGGCCGGGAGTCATGGCGGCCGACGCCCTGGCGACTTACGGCATGGAACCCGCAGTCCTTGGCGCCGATACGCTGGAACAATTGAACCAGATCCTGCCGCCATGCTGGAGTCACGGCAATCCCATAGACATCCTGGGGGATGCCACACTCGAACGTTACCTGCGAGTGGTGGAAGTCTGTCTGGCAGCTCGCGAAATCAATGCCGTGCTCATTATCCTGACCCCCCAATCCATGACCGATCCCACCGGGGTGGCAGAGGCCCTAACCGGCGTGTTGCGCGGGGATTCACTGAGCCAACAGCTTCGCCACCTCCTCAACCGTGTGGAAACCGCCTTAACGAGTGGGTTGCGCGGCCAACGGTTTTCGGTTTTTACCGTTTGGATGGGCGGGGTGGATGTGGCGCGCGGGCGCGAAATTTTCCACGAAGCTGGGGTCCCCACCTATGAGACACCGGAACGGGCGATCGCGGCGTTCGTCCACATGCTTTCCTATCAACGCAATCTGCAACTGCTTCAGGAAATTCCTCCGAAATTACCCAGTGCGCTGGAATTCGACCGGGCCTCCGCCGAACGGCTAATTCGGCGGTTTTTGGCCACCGGTGGTGGAGTACTTGGGGAGCTGGATGCCAAGGCCATTTTGGCGGCCTATGGCATCCCGGTGGTCCGCACCGAAGTGGCCGCAAACCTGGATGAAGCGTTGCAGTTGGCGCCGAGCCTGGGCTATCCTCTGGCTATGAAGTTGCGTTCCCCTGACGTTTCCCACAAGTCCGATGTTCAGGGGGTGCAGCTCAACCTCTTCAACGACGATGACCTCCGCGGTGCCTATCAGCGTATCATGGCGGGGATTCGCCAGTGCCGACCGGATGCGCAGGTGCTGGGGGTAACCCTGCAACCCATGGTGCAGCGCATCGACTATGAGCTCATCGTGGGCAGTAAGCGGGACCCCTATTTCGGGCCGGTGATTCTTTTCGGCATGGGCGGCGTCGCCACCGAGGTGTTGCATGATCAGGCCATTGCGCTGTGTCCGCTGAATCGGCTGCTAGCGCGGCGGCTCATGGAAAGCACCCGTGTCTACCAGCTGCTTAAGGGCTATCGCAATCGGCCGCCAGCCGACCTGGCTGCTTTGGAAGAAATCCTGGTGCGACTGGCGCAGTTGGTGACTGACTTTCCTGAAATCGTGGAGCTGGATGTCAATCCGCTTGTTGTCAGCAACGGCAGGCCCTGTGCGGTGGATGCCCGCATCCTGGTAGCAGTCAGCGAAGTGCCTTCACCTATGCATCTGGTGATCAGTCCCTACCCGAACCAGTACGAAGCCCGGATCACCACCAAGAGCGGTCTGGAACTGCTGGTGCGGCCCATCAAACCAGAGGATGCCCCTCTGCTGGTGGAGCTCTTTGATGCTCTTTCCCCCCGAAGCATTTTTCTGCGGTTTTTTAGCCCCATGAGGGTGCTGCCACCCGACATGTTGGCACGTTTCACGCAAATAGATTATGACCGGGATATGGCGTTGGTAGCCATTGAGGAGACGCAAGGACAGGAGCGGATGCTGGGTGTGGCCCGGCTGATGGGGGATCTCGATGGGGTGCAGGGGGAGTTCGCGGTGCTGGTGGGTGATCCCTGGCAAGGGAAGGGTGTGGGGGCTGAACTGCTCAAGCGGTTGATGCGTATTGCTCGTGAGCGCGGTTTTCGTTCTCTCACTGGTACCGTGCTGGCGGAAAACACCACCATGCTGGCATTGGCTCGCAAGCTTGGGTTTGTGATCGGGAAAGGGGCCGGTGCTGATGACTACGACCTGCGAATTGACCTGCAGCAGGTCCCCGAAAGCTTGTGACCACTCAGTGACCATGGAGGGTTGAGTGCGTCAACAGTGGAATTGCATTGTGAGAAGGCTTAGCCTGAGCATATAGTGATCCGTGACTAGAACAAAAAGGAGGAGCGACCATGTTGGTGAAGAATTGGATGAGCAAGAAAGTGATCACCATTGATGTGGATGATTCCATGCAACATGCGATCAGCCTGATGAAGGAGAACTCCATCCGCCTGCTGCCGGTGCTCAAGAAGGGAAAGCTGGTGGGTGTGGTGACTGATCGTGATCTCAAGCGAGCCTCACCATCGGATGCCACCACCCTGGATGTGCATGAAATGCTTTATCTGATCGCCAAGATCAAGATTAAAGATATCATGAACAAGGACCCCATCACGGTACCCGAGAATTTCACCGTGGAGGAGACTGCCGAGGTTTTGATGAAGAACAAGCTGAGCGGTGTGCCGGTGGTGAGTGACAAAGGGCAGGTGGTTGGCGTGATCACTCAGCATGACCTCTTCAAGGTGATGATAGCCCTGACCGGTTTTGGTCAGCGGGGGGTTCAATTTGCCTTTCAACTGGATGACCGGCCCGGCTCCATCAAGGAAGTGACCGATGTCATCAGGGGTTATGGCGGGCGCATTGTGAGCATCATGAGTTCCCAGGAGTACGCCCCCGAGGGATATCGGCGGGTGTACGTGCGCACCTATGGGGTGGATCGGGGCCGGTTGCAGGAGCTCAAGAAGGAACTCCAGTCCAAAGCCACCATGCTCTATTTCGTGGACCACCGCGATAATGTGCGGGAGGTTTTCGAGACATCCCGTGAGGTCGTGTGAAGGCAGCTTCACTCTCGTTTTCCGCTACTGCCAGAGGAGATAAACGGTGTTTCATCGCATCATGGTGCCAGTGGATCTGACCAACAGAAACATCCCGGCGTTACAAATCGCTACCAAGCTGGCCCTCCAGAACCACGCCAGAATCACCCTGGTGCACGTCATCGAAACCCTGGAAGGGGATACCTTCGAGGAATTCGGCAAGTTCTACAAACGGCTGGAGAAGCAAGCCCGGGACAAGCTGGAAGGGTTGGCGGAGGGACTTGTCAGTCAGGGGGTGGCGGTCCATCAGGAAGTGCTCTATGGTCGCCGAGCCGAACAGCTCGTACAATTCGCCATGGAACACCAGATTGACCTGATTGTCCTGACTTCCCACAAGGTCGATCTCAAGAGCCCGGCTCAGGGGTGGGGGAGTATCAGCTACAAAGTGGGAATCCTGTCCCAATGTCCGGTGTTGCTGGTCAAGTGAGCAGGGCGAGCGCCAGGGCCGGGACCGGCGTACAGCACTCCCCCGATTGCGGCTCGGTGCATGCTTGGGTCGCTTTTCCCGTCGGGTCGGTCCCAAACCCATTGGTGTCCCCTCACCAGCCGCGCGACTTGACGATACGGTCCAACTCCGCCTGGCGGATGCGTTCTTCCTGTTCCATTTTGCGTCGGTTGGCTTTGATGATCTTATCCACCAGGTCTTCTGTTTCGGTGGGTTTGAGCAAATAGTTGTAGGCGCCCAGTTTCATGCCTTCGATGGCGGTTTCCACGGTGGCGTGGCCGGTCAACATGATGATTTCGATCAGCGGTTTGAGCTGCTTCATATCACGCAGGGTGGCCACTCCATCCTTTCCCGGCATGGCGACATCCAGGACCACAACGTCGATGGTCTGTTCCTTGAGACGCGCCAGCCCATCGTCACCGTTGAAGGCCGTGGTCACTGCCAAACCGCGGGCTTCCAGGCGTTCGGCCAGGATCTCCACAAACTGTTGTTCATCATCGACCAGCAGGACTTTGACACTCATTGTGGTACTCCTTTGCCTGAGTTATGAACCTTCAAAGTGGGAATCCCCTTGTTAACAACCACGTGCCGGCTTCGGTGGCCATGCGTCATTCAGTGGTCCGCGCAAATTCCGGTATCGGCTGGCGCTGGTCGGATGATCAGCGAATGGCCTGCATCAGCTGGTCGATCTGGACGGGCTTCTGTAGATAGGTGTGGGCCCCGAGCCGTAGCGCTTCGTCGCGATCAAGTCCGGAACCATGACCGGTCAGCATGATGATGCGGACCTCGGGGTGGCTACGCGCGATCCGGCGCAGCACCTCCATCCCATCCATTCCCGGCATTTTCAGGTCGAGCACCATGACCTGCGGGTGCAGTTCCGACACCAGCCGCAAGGCCTGTTCACCATCGAAGGCCAGGCTGATTTCCAGACCACGCAACTCGAGCCTTTCGGCCAGCGCCTGAATAAAATCCTTTTCGTCATCGACCAACAGAACCCTGAGTTTATCCATAGCGTCCCTTTGAATGGCTTTTGCCGGGATGGTCCATCACCGGGCAAAAGTGAGGCTCAGCCCGGAAGCGGTCGTTGTATTGGCCGGCGCCGGCGTCACCCGAAGCTTCTGCAGAAAGTCTTGAAGCGGCTCAAAGGCGGCCTCCAGGGTATCGGCTGGGAGCGGTTCGGCAGTGGCGCCGGCCGCCGGTATCCGCCGCAGAAGCAGCCGCCGTCCGTCAACCTCCGGCTGCAGTTCGATCACCGCTCCAGCTTCAGCTGTCTGGAGCAGACAGTCCACCCCCGCGGCCAAGACCATTTGCAGGCGAAATGGATCGGTGTTCAGGGACAGCGCCCCATCAGAGCGCTGAGCCTGCAACTGCACCTTCCTGAGGCGCGCAAAGCGTTCCATCAGCAGCACCACCTGGGCGACCAGATCGTTCAAGTCCAGATCCACCAACGGCTGATCGGTGCTGTGGGCGAAACGGTTCAAGCGCGCGGTGAGTTCGACCCCGCGGTTTACTTGCTCCTGGATGGCACCGAGGACGTTGTTGAACTTCTCGTGGTAGGTGAAGACGCCGTCCTTGCTCAACGCCAGCAAATCCTGCATCAGTCCGGAGGATTCCCGAATGATGGCCAGCACGTTCTTGATTTCATGGGTCAAGCTGGCGGAAATTCGGCCAATGAACATGTTTTCTCGATCACACATAGCTTCACCCTCTCTCATTGCCCTTGGCCGGAGGCTTGCGGTGCCAATGCTTGCCTCATCTTGTCCACCAGTTCCTCGATCTTGACTGGTTTCATGAGGTAGTCAAAAGCCCCGAGGTGCATCCCCTCAATACCGTCTTTGGTGGAGCCGCGACCGGTCAGCATGATGACCGGAAGGTTCGGGTGGTCGCGCTTCAGATGCTGGAGTACGGCGAGACCTCCCAGGCCAGGCATCATCATATCGAGCACGACCAGCTGCGGCGGGTCTTCGGCTACCTGCCGCAAAGCCTCTTCGCCATCGCCGGCGATGGAGGTCATGATTCCCCGCAGTCGCAGCCGCTCCGCCAGAGTAACCGCAAATTCCTCCTCATCATCCACCAACAGCACCTTCCATCCCGTCATAGTGTCCCCCAGTTGTCTGTTTGACCTGCTTGGGCAGGAAAACGGTAAAGCTGCTCCCCTGGCCTTCGCGGCTGACCACCTTGATTTCTCCCCCGAGCTTCTTCACGATACCGTACGTGATGGAGAGCCCCAGCCCGGTCCCTTGGCTCTTCTTGGTGGTAAAAAACGGTTCGAAGATATGGGCCATGGTCTCCTCGGACATACCACAACCGTTGTCCTGGACAGTGACCCCGATGCTTTCGGCGTCGTGGTCCCAACTGGTGACACTCACCATACCGCCGTCTTCCACCGCCTGGAAGGCGTTGTTCAAAAGGTTGAGAAACACCTGCTGGAGCTGTCCCCGGTCGGAAGCAATGCGTGACAGCCCTTCGGCCAATTGCAGGCGCAGGTCGATGTTGCGATGCAGGGCCTCCTTTTCAAGGAAACTCAAGACCTCGCGCATCAGCTCATTGAGGTCCAGCACCTCGATTTGGACATCCATCCGCCGGGCGAAACCCAGCAGTCGATGGGTAATCGTCCGGCAACGCTCAACCGACTGCAGGATAGAATCGAGCAGCCCCAGGAACTTCTTGCGTTCCGGAAAATCCTCGCGCAAGGCGATCAGGTCCTGCATCAGTCCACCCTTTTCATTGATGATGGCGAGTGGGTTGTTGATCTCATGGGCGACCCCGGCGGCCAGCCGGCCAATGGAAGCGAGTTTGTTAGTGTATTCCATCCCGTGCAAGGCCGCTTCACGGTTGCGATCGGATTCCTCGATACGCTTCACCATGGTGTTGGTGAGCTTGAACACCGCGACAAAAATCACCACCACACTTGCCAGGAACAGGAAGAACAGTTCGCTTTTCAGTGTGAACCAGGTCTTCATCAACTCGCTCCGAGGTTTGACCAGCATCAACACGAACTCGGGCGACATGAAGAAGGTATAAGCCATGTAGACCTCCTGACCCGCCTGGTCCCAGTCTTCGATCACGTTGGGCTCATAGCTCACCGGTGGATAGGGCAGGGCACAGATTTCCAGGACCTTCCCGTAGAATTTGGACGGTGTCTGCAGGACCCAGCTGCGGTTGAGGACAAAGGCGTCGGTCAGGGGTTCGAGCCCCATGGAGGCGATCAGGTTGTTGAATTTGTCGGTATCGATGGTCGCCCGCAGATACCAGGACCCGCCATCATCGGTATGGTGCGCCACGGTGATGACAAAGTGCGGAAACTTGCGATAGCCTAGAAACACGTCGCTGATATAGGTATCCCGGATTTTGACTTCCTGAAACCAGGCCTGATCGGCGTAGTTCTTGCCCTTGAGTTCGTAGGGACCGGTGTAACTGACCTGAATCCCATTGGCATCCACCAGCCCCAGGTCCACGAAGCCGCCAAATTCCTTCTTCATGACCCGAAACACCCGCTTGATGGTCTGCTCATCCGTCAGTTCCTGAAAGGTGTAGGCGGAGGCAATGAAACTGACCGCCGAAACCCGCTCGGCCAGGAACAGCTCAAAGGAATGCTTGGTCTTATTCACCATCATCCGCAGCGGCTGCAACACTTCAGCAGAGAGGGCCTTCTGATACTGGTGATAGTTGACCATGGCCATGAGCAGCAGCGGCAGCATCGAGCCGATCAGGCCGAGGATCACCATGTTGATGCGCAGGCGCCGGTAGCGGGCGGGAGACATGCCGTAGTCGGCCAATCCGCGGAAATCATTGACAAGGTGATTCAGCCATTGTTTGGCGGCTTGGATCATGGTCTCCCCTTTTTGGGTTGGCGGCAGGGTCGGTCGGTATCGTTTACGAACGGGAACGTGAGCCAAACTTGTTTCACGTAGAGGCGGGATTCATCGCCGCCCGCAACAAAAATGAAAAGCGTTGCGCCATCAAACTTCATGCTCGGGAGCCCCGGCTATTTTCCTATGGCCGTATGTCTATGGTTGGATAAATGCCCTTCTTGGCTCCCTCGGGATATGGCTGGATGATATTGAAGGAAATGATTTGCGCCTTCTGGGCATGACCGCGGCGATTGTTGCCGTCAAAGTAGGCTCCGTTGGCCTCCAGAATGTGTTCGATACGGTGCTGGAACGCCTTCACGAAGCTTGCTCCAATTCCTTGAAAGATCATGGCGCCGACTACGATCTCGCCCTCACACCGTGAGAGCTCCCCCAGGTCCAGACTGTGCCGTTCAAGATCCAGTCGGTTGCGTATGTATCCCCAGATAAGCCGCCCGGCCGGAATTTCCAGCGGTTCGTCGAGGTCGATGATGGTGTGGGGCATGACAATGCTCCCCGCCCCGATACTCAGGATGCAGTCCGGCTTTCCATGAAGAAAGGCATTGAATCCCACGAACACTTTTTCGCCGAGCCTCGCATGGATGACCTTCCCACCGTGTGCCGTGATGTTGTTGCCTTCAAGTCGACTGTGGATGATGTAACAATTTTCCTGGGCGTTTGAGCCCTTGCCGAGCCATGCATGTTCAAGGTAAGCACGCTGGGCGACCAGAACATTTTCGTTGATCGTGGTTTCGCCTTTGACCACGGCATACTTGCTCAAGGAGGCTCCGTGGGCGACCGAGATGGAGGGGCTGGACTGGATCGCCGCAAAGCCGTGCTCGAAATCGACTTTGCGCCCTTCCACAAAGTCAATCAACACGCCTTTCGGGCGTCTCGCCCGGTTCTATGTGCACGTAGCGCTTGAGATCCTCGGGGTGGAAGCGGTAGTTGAAGTTATAAGCCCCCTTGGCACGAATCCAGATCTGTCCGGGTTCCACCTGGCGGTGGGCGGCTTCCCCGGTGTTGACGTAGGCGTAGGCGCCTATGACGCAATCGTGCAGAGTGGTTAGATCGACGGTTGCAAACGGCCCGAGGAAGCTCCCTTCGACGGTTGAACCGTGAATATTGGCGTAATGCATGGAGACCGTGTTCTGAATCAGAAATTCTTCAGGGCTCTCCGGGTCATGAGAATTGCTATGGATCAGGTTCTTGATGAGGTAACTGTCCTTGATACGGATCACTTCATCGTCGTGGAGCGGAATCTCCAAATCTCGATCCTTGAAGATGTCCCCTTTGAGTTTGAGTTCATCGCCACGGACGTCGGTCTTATAGAGCACCGCGTGATCCACCACGCACCTGCCCAAAAAATAGCTGCCGGCAAGGCTCGAATCATTGAAATGGAACTGGGTCGGATGATGCAGACCAAGGCCATAGAATGCGTAGAAGCGGGAAAACTGTTCCAGCGGGATGATCTTCCGCACATAGGCGCCGGCATCAAAGGCAGGTTCCCTGAGATTGACATTCACACGGTCAATGATTCGATCAATGAGCTTTTGTAACTGTCCCATGAAACGGCTCCCTGCTTTGTCAGTAAGGATGTGGGTGGTGAGTTTCGTGGTTCGGGATTCGCGTTCCGGGAACAACCCGACACCCGAACCCACTATACTACCCCTTCTTCCCGCATGCTTCCATGATCTTCTCGACCAATTCCAATAAGTCACACGGTTTGGTGAGGTAATCAAAGGCGCCGAACTCGATCCCCTCCCTGGCGGCGGTTTCCGAGCCATGTCCGGTAAGCATGATCACCGGCATTTGCGGGTCCATCAACTTGAATACCTTGAGGACCTCGATACCGTCCATGTCTTCCATCTTAAGATCCAAAACGGCGGCATCAAAACGGTTGCTGCGCAGGATTCGGATGGCCTCGGAGCCACTCAGCGCGGGCGTGACATCAATGTTGCGCTTGGCCATCCGCTTGGCCAGAACCTTCACATAGCCCGCTTCATCATCAACCAGGAGAAGCTTAACGTGATCCGACTGATCCATTGCTTTCTCAGACATCGTTGCGTTTCCTAGTACTGTTCGTCAGAAGTTATCACCCAGTTCCTCCCCCCCTTGATGGGCACGAGCGCTATACCGCTTAAGGAAGAGATGTTTCGTTTTGGCAGGATTGCCTCGGCAAGGTGCTCACTTGCTTCGATACCTCAGCACGAGCGGTGAAGCACGTTCGCCCTGAGGTATCGATAGGGCAGATCGAAATCGACACATTCTCTCCTTAACGAGCGCTAACTCAAAGGTTAGATTACCCCTTTGCGTAAGGGGGGGCAGGGGGGATTTTGAGTTAACCTTTTGAAAATACCACTAAATCACAAATTAAGAAAAGAGGACTTTGAGGCCCGCTTGCTCTACGGAATACATCCCATAGGGTTCAGTACTCCTTGAGTCAGCGCTTATACTCTTGGTGGGGGTGTTGATCGTCGGCTTTTCTCACCCTCCCCCAACCCCTCCCGTCAAGGGAGGGGAGTCTTGAGATAGCTCCTAAGGCGATTTTCGGAGGATGACTTTACCCGGACGAACTCGATGAGAAAGGCCTGGAGAACCCCACCCTACTGTCGCCGGGTGCCATGGCGCCATCGGACCGATACGCGCATGAACGGAAATCACCTAAGCTCCACGCCGCAATGCAATCTCGCTGACCCGGGCCTGAGTGATCTTCTCTTCGTGTCGCCTCTTCTTGGCCTTGGCTTCCTGGACCTTGGCCATGAGCTGCTCGATATCGCAGGGCTTCATCAGGTAATCAAACGCTCCCAGCTTCATCCCTTCAATACCGGTCTCGACCGTAGCATGGCCGGTCAGCATGATCACTTCCACCAGGGGATGGGCCTTCTTGATTTCCCTGAGCGTCTCGATTCCGTCCATTCCGGGCATCTTGACATCCAGGATGATCACATCCACTTTTTCATTGGCCTTCAGTTTCTCCAGCGCTTCATGACCGCTGTAGGCAGTCACGATGTCGAGATCTCGTTTGCCGAGGCGCTTGGTCATGGTGTCCACAAAGGGCACTTCATCATCGACTAACATCACTACGGTTCGCAACATGAGGAATCCTCCCTCTCTAGGTATTATGATCTGAAGTGAATCCTACCATACCTTTTGTTTCCGACGATTCCCAAAATAGCGGCAATCTCGCGCAGAACCTCCCTACGAGCACTCCTTCTGTCCCTCGCGCGGCAGCGGCAGGTGCACATGAAAGGCTGTGCCGATGCCGACAGCGCTGTTTACGGTGATATCCCCACCCATCTTCTTGATGATACCGTAACAGATCGACAGCCCTAACCCGGTTCCTTTGCCGACCGGTTTGGTCGTGAAGAACGGGTCGAAAATCCTGGCCATGACCGATTGCGGGATCCCATGCCCGGTGTCGGCGACGTCTACGACTATCCTGTTGCCGTCGACCCTGGTGGTGATCTCGACCGTCCCGCCGGCCGGCCCAATGGCATCAATCGCATTGTTGATGAGGTTCAAGATCACCTGTTGAATTTCCGATGGCGAGGCACAAATATCCGGCAGGTCCGGCGCCAGGTGTTTGATGACCTTTACATTGGCGAATCGTGAACGTTGCTCGGAAATGCTGATCAGTTCCTCGACCAGCTCGTTCACCTGCATCAGTCTTCATCCGCGGGTCGGTCCTGCGCGCGAAGCTCAACAGCTTGTGAGTGATCTCCTTGCACCGCTCCCCCTGGGTCCTGATCTGCCGCAACGACGTGTTGAATTCCTCGATGTTACGGCTCTCCCAGAAACCTTCCTCATTGAGCAGGTCGCCCATCCAGCCGGCCTCTTCAACCATGATGGCAACCGGGTTGTTGATCTCATGGGCGATCCCGGCGGCAAGCTCACCCACGGAAGCCAGCTTGCCCGCCTCGATCACTCGCTCATTGAGCATTTCCTTCTCGCGATCCGTCTTCTCGATGTAGCTGACCATCCGTCGGGAAAACAGGAGCGCCATAATCACAATGCCAAGTCCGCCGATCGCGGAGATGCCAAAGGTCAGGATTCGCGCCTGGAAAAGATCGGAGTAGGCATCCGCGGCCTCCTGCTGATAAGCCAGGATCCACTCGCCGCTCTTGAGCGGGCACATCAGGTAGACAATGTCCTGATCCGCATATCGGGCTTCACCGGCAACGGTCTTGCTCACTGCCCTGAATATGGCATCACTTGAAGAGACCTCGATTTCCTGTGGCGTTTGCTCTCCCTTGGCTTCGGCGAGAAGCCCCAGAAAGAAATCCTTGTATGCCAGACGAGCGGGATTCGGATTGGTCTGGAACTCTCCCGCCCTGTTGAGAATAAACGCCGAACCCGTCTTGCCGATGCTGACGCTCTCCACCAGGGTATTGAAGGCCACAAAATCAATGGTGCCCCTCACGATCCACTTTTTGCCGCCGAATTCCTGTTTGGCCGCAACGATGAAGTGGGGTTGCTTACGAAGCCCGAGGAAGACATCACTGATGAAATACTCGGACTGCACGGCCGCGTTGAACCAGGAGGCCTTGGAGTAGTCGGCGCGCTCCAGTTTGAAAGGCCCTGCATAGGCTACTTGAATGCCTTGCTCGTTCACCACTCCCAGGTCCACAAAAACCGAGCCATAAATACTTTGCAGATTGGCCAGAGCTCGCTCCAGCACGGCTTCATCGCTTACCTGCTCAAAGGTATAACGCTTCGCCAGAAGAGCGATGTTACAGAGCCGTTCATGCAGAAAGGCGTCGATACGCTGCTCATGTCTCTGGATCAGTTCCTTGAGGTGGGCAAAAACCTTCTCGCGGTAGGACGTCTCGAACTTGTAGCCGATGATGCTGACAACCAGGACAAGAGGGGCAAAGGAGACCAGGATAATCGTGAGCAGCATATTCCTGGTCAGCGATCGATAATAGTGACTGTTTTCCATATCCTTAATCCTTCCCGCCCCAGAGCGCGAACTTTTTCTTGATGGTGGCCCCTGGTGCTCGATTGGGCTGATAGGAACGCAACAGCCAGTGACCCCGTCGTTCATCTAAATAATCGTCGAGGGGCCATTTCTGTTCCCCTCCCATCAAGGGAGGGGAGTCCAGGTCAACAGCCTTGCCCGCTACCTCTCCCGGTCCTGCAAGGAGGCACAGGAGGCGGGGTATTTTCACATATACTCGTTAAGGAGAGAATGTCGTCCGATTTCGATCTGCCCTTCGATACCTCAGGGCGAACGTGCTTCACCGCTCGTGCTGAGGTATCGAAGCATGAGCACCTTGCCGAGGCAATCCTAACCAAAACTAAACATCTCTTCCTTAAGCGGTATAGTTCCTGAATCCAATATCCACTCCCGCATCAGGCCTCACTTGATCACCGTCACCTCGGTGCCGGTCTGTTGCTTCAGTTCCTCGATGTGGTCTTCCACCTCGCCTTTGAACAAGGCTTTCTCAAAGAAAGTCCGTTCTTCATGGCCCAAGACCAGGAGGTCGGCCTTCTCTTCCAGGATAACCTGCTTGAGCACTTCCAGGGCAGCCCCGCGCCGGACGATTTTCTTCGGGGTCACTCCCTGAGATTGAGCGAGTTCCGCCGCATAGCTCAGGATGTGCTCGCCGAGACGCTCGAGTCCGTCTCCCGCGATGCCGGTCGACATCCCCCCGACACTGCTTCGGAGAAAACCGATGTCCACTGCGTAGACGTAGGTCAGTCTTGCGTTGTGCTGCTTTGCCAGGGCAGCCGCTTCCAGGGCCGCTTTCTGAGCATGAGCCGATCCTGTCACTCCACAGACGATGCTTGTATATCCCATTAAATCGCTCCTCATGGGGCAGGTGTTGGTATTTAGGTATTAGGTTTTAGGTATTAGCGCTTAGCCTCTGGACAAAGGTGTTCAACATCCGCTTCACCTCGGATCAGGTATTAGGTGTTAGGTATTAGCGCTTAGCCTCTGGACAAAGGTGTTCAACATTCGTTTCACCTCGTTTATCCTTTGATCAAGATCTCGATGCATTCCTTCATCAAGATAGCCGAGATCGCGAGCAAGAAGAAGGTGGTATTCCGCTTCACTAGCTGATCCCGCCGCTATGCTCAGGAACCTGGCGAACTCGCGCTGACCTCCCCGGCCACAGCCTTCGGCAATGTTGGCCGGCACAGATGCCGCCGATCGCCGAAGTTGGGCAACCAGGCTAAACCGTTCCTCGGCGGGAAAAGACCCAGTAACACGATAGACCTCCAGCACCCACTGATGGGCCTTCTCCCAAACTTTCAGTTCCTTGAAATCCCTCATATCTACGTAACCAGCTCAATGCATTAGCTAATAATAACCGCTAAGTGCCGCACCACAGAAATGAGTACTCAAATTCCCTCGTTCGTCACCCCCGCGAAGGCGGGGGTCCAGAGGCTTCTTGACCACGTCTGGATTCCCGCCTTCGCGGGAATGACGAGCAGTATGGGCAGTACTTCGGATACCCTATTCTGTGTCGTTGCACTAACCGCTAACAGCTAATAGCTAACAGCTAACAGCTAACCGCTAATACGCAATCAGCAGATAAATCATGCACATGGTGACCGTGATCATCATGGGCCACCAGCACATCTTCATGTATTCCAGAAAGGAGATCTTGTACCCGGCCTTTTCCGCCATACCGACCGTAACCACGTTGGCGCTGGCGCCGATCATGGTGCCGTTGCCGCCCAGGCACGCCCCCAGAGACAGGGACCACCACAGCACGTTGTCCCTGGGCAGGCCGAAGCTCTCACTCAGGAACAGTACGACGGGCAGCATGGTGGCGGTGAAGGGAATGTTGTCGATGAACGCCGAGGCAATGGCCGAGACCCAGAGGATCATGATCACGGCGATGGTCAGGTTGCCCTGGGAAGCGCTGAGCACCACGTTGGCGATCTGCTGGATCAGCCCCGTGGCTTCGGCGCCGGCAATGACCATGAACAGCCCGATGAAAAACAACAAAGAAGGCCATTCCACCTCATGTTCCAGCATCTCGACGATGTCCACCTTGGAGACCGCCAACAGCAGCAGGGAACCGATCAAGGCCGCCACCGACACCTGCATGTGCATGAAGCCGTGCAGGGCAAACAGCAAGATGGTGAACCCCAGGATAATGAGGCTCTGGATCATCAGTTTCTTGTCGGTGATCTGATACTGCTCCCGGAGGCTCGCGACGGTTTTCTGCACGTCTTTGACATCCGCCTTCATGTATTCCTTCTTGTGCCACCACAAGTAGTAGAAACAGGAGACGATCAGGCAGAGGAAGCAGATGAGGGAAAGGTTGGTGACAAACTGGCCGAAGGTGAGGCCGGTGTAGGAGCCGATCAGGATGTTGGGCGGGTCGCCGATCAGGGTGGCGGTGCCGCCCACGTTGGAGGCAAAGGCCTGGGGAATCAGGAAGGTCAGGGGATGGACCTTCAGGGTCAGGGCGATCTCGATGGTCACCGGGATCACCAGGAGCATGGTGGTGACGTTGTCCAGGAAGGCCGAAATCACCGCGGTCAAGAACTGGAGGACGAAGGCCAGGACAAAGACGTTGCCCCTGGCCCACTCGTAGGACTTGTAGGCCAGGAACTGGAACATGCCGGTCTTTTTCATCACCCCCACGAAGATCATCATACCCATGAGCAGGAAGATGACGTTGAGATCGATGGCCCCCATGGCGTCGTCGAAGGAGAGAATGTAATAGGATTTATCAAAGCTGCCCAGGGTATACGTGAGGAACAAGATCAGGGCCGCGGCCAGCAAGGCTGCCAGGGTTCGGTGCATCCATTCGAAACTGATGATGACGTACACCGCCAGGAGAATCAGGGTAGCCAGCCAGAAGGCCGGGGTGACCGCCCGCGTCAGAGTGAAGTTGCGGGCGCTCTCGAAAAGCCGGTTGCCTTGGTCGTCCGTCCCGGATTCCACTACCTTGAGCGCGATGGGCTTGAGAGCCTCCCAGGAAGGTTTGTGGCCCTTGACCTCCACCTTGGCGGCCGGCAGGGTCCCCGGGGGCAGCTCAAACACCGCCGAGAAAGCGCCCTTGCTGCCGGAGCTGATCTCCGCGTCCTTGCCCGTGGGCCTCACCGCCTGGCCGTTCACCAGGACTTCGATCTCGACCTCCTTTACCGGCTTCTTTTGGGGGTTGAGGATAGCCCCGGAGACGGTCAATCGGTCCTTCGGGGCTGTTGGGGCCGCTGGGGCCGCCGGGGCGGCCAGAGCCAGGGAAGAGAGGCAAAAGACCGCGGCCAGTAGTACCGCTAAAGAGAACAGGGAAAATCGTTTTATCCGATGCATAGGACCGATCCTTTTGAGTTCAGGTTATGATTTGTTTTTGTGTCCGGAGGCACAACAAAACATGAATTCCAGTCGGGGTCACCCGATCGTCACCCCCACGGGTCACCCGATCGTCATTCCCGCGGGTCACCCGATCGTCATTCCCGCGAAGGCGGGAATCCAGAGAATTACCCTGGATACCGGCTTCCGCGGATATGCCGGGTGGATCTTCATACAAAAGGAGGGAATCCAGTCTAAGCAATGATCGTTTCATACAGGTTTTTCCACTCGGGGTTGCTTTGTTCGATCAGATTGAGTTTCCACGCGCTTCTCCATTTCTTGATCTGTTTCTCCCTCGAAATTGCACTCTCAGCAGTTACATGAACCTCGAAGTAAACAAGGAGCTTGACACCATACTTGCTGGAAAACCCTTCAAACTGCTCCTCTTTATGCTGCCAAGCCCTTTGCACCAGATTTGATGTGACGCCAACGTAGAGTGTCCCGTTGCGCTTGTTTGCCATGATGTAAACATAGAATTGTCTAGCCACAGCAAACCCCACTGGATTCCCGCCTGCGCGGGAATGACGGTCAAAGGCATCGGTGTTACAGTCAGCATCAGGTGTTGGTTCACATGAATCCTAATGCACAGCGCCACACAAGTGGGTATCCAAAATACGATCCGTCCTGCTGGCCATTCGCGAATGCGGCCCATCCTGCTGGCCATTCCCGAATAGAGCCCATCCTGCTGGTCATTCCCGAATAGAGCCCACCCTGCTCGCCATTCCCGAAGGCCCACCCCTCGTCATTCCCGCGAAGGCGGTCCATCCCCCTCGTCATTCCCGCGAAGGCGGGAATCCAGATGGATGGGGAAGCTTCAGGACCCTCGCTTTTGCGGGGGTGACGTTTTCTACCCCGTATAACGACCTTGACGAAGTACTAGGGAGAATTGGCAAGCCTCGTCAAGGGGGAGGAGCTTAGGTCGACAGTATTGACCCCTCCCGTCAAGGGAGGGGAGCAATGAAGCACCCTCCCATAACACCCACCTTACTTCAGCAGCACCGGCATCCCCATGAGCGGCCAGACGAAGTAACAAAAAACCGCCAGGAAAGCCATAAGGATGACGCTGGGAATACAGCCGTAGATGAAGAATTCACCGGCGGTGAACTGTTTGCTCTCATAGGCGATGGCATTGGGCGCCG
>CAWHGA010000020.1:0-55703 GCA_963828705.1 uncultured delta proteobacterium | reverse complement strand
TCTCTTGAGTCGCGGATCGTAGAGTTCCACGGTAGCAAATTCCTCCTCGACCCAATCGGCAAAATCGCTACCACGCGGCCTCTCAGCCAACCTCATCTCAGGTTCTGCGCGAAGAATCTGCTGCCAGTCTATCGCCAGCGGGTAAAGGAAGATCACCTTTGCTCCGCCGCTTTCTCCTCTTTGTGCCCCTCGACGGCCGCTGGTTTGCCCCACGTGTATCCAGTCGGCTGCGCGATAACTCGCCCCCGAAAACCGATTTGGATCGACAAAGGTCTCCAAAAGGACCGGCTCAATTCCGTAGCGAGCCGCCCAGTCGCTGCCAATGCGCCGAGCGCATTGGCCCAGTCCGTGGGATGCCAGGTTCGGTACACGCACAGTTGGTACAATGAGAAAACGGCTGTTGCACACCACCCTCTGGAGATTACTCCTGCGAGCCGCTTCTGTCCAACCGATGAATTCGTCCCGTTTTCTAAGCGCCCAGGCCGGACTGCTAAAGCTCAGGGCCCCAAGGCAACCCCACACCGAACTGTGAATCAGATACCGGATCTGTGCACCGCACAAGGGACCGCTCCCGAGATAGTGATGCTCATCCATAAGAGCATTCCAAATCCTGGACGACTTCGTGTAGCGACTCGTGATCATCTCGAGCTCAATGTGGCCAAGCTCGTCAAGGGCACAATCGGTATCGACACTCTGGAGCAAAACAGGTTGCCTGATCTTCAACGAAGGATCGGACCCACAGGTCCTATCGGATTGGGGAAGATCAATGAGACCTTCCTCGTCCAAAACAACGAGCGCCTTACGGCAAACCGCTTCCTTGAGCCTGCCGCTCGCGGCTCGCCAGCCCATCCGTTCGCAGACGCGATGCGCCAAAGACCGTCTGGATATCGATGGTATCTCATCCAGCGTCTGACGGATCAGATGGATCGCACCCGATGTGAATTCAAGACCACACACTCGCATGACCCCGATTATGGCACGAAGTACCCACGGGTAAAAGTGTGTCTAACTCCCAGCTCAGGAAGAGGGGTAGGGTGAGGGAAGATCGGCTCTGAAAGCCCCATCACCCCCGGCCTTTCCCCCGAAGCGAGGGCGAGGGGGATGATGCTCCCCCTTTATTCAGCAGCATTGACCTCACCCGTCGAGGGGGAGGAGAACCAACTCCCCTCCCCTGGTGGGCGGGGCTGGGGGAGGAGACATATACCTGTTTAGGATTGAATGATTCGTTTCTGTAGGAGCGGCATCCTGCCGCGATTGGCTCACCGTCACGGCAGGATGCCGCTCCTACAGCAAAACAGAGAGTCATCAGATGGAAAGATTTCAACCTTAACGAGTATAAAATTGGATTTTGAGATAGTTACTTAATATTATTCCATCAGGCTGTAAGGGGGATCGCTCTGTGGGCGGAGTGGACGGCTGCGCGTCGCTGGTGGTAACCCAGGAAGAAGGTCGGGGAACCACCGCAGTCGGTGATTCCCCGCATCAATCTACCAGTTGAACACCTGGTCAAGCTCTTCATCGGGAACGTCAAAGGTGACGTTGTGCGGTGCTACCGGTTCAACCTTGAAAAACTCCGGCAGGCGGTCGTGTTCCTTGGTGAACCCGGCGCGGGCGTTGAAATCCCGTTCCCAGGTGAGGACCTGCTTACCCAGCGCCGCCACTCCATCGGCATCCAGGTTCAGTCCGTAGAAAGCGTTGAGCAGATCCAGCAGGGCCTGGAAGGTTTCGGGCTGATCGAGGACGGCAAAGGCAATGAACAGGCACATCCCGGTGGAATCAATGGCGGCTGTGGCGATTTGAAGGTTTCGCGAGATCTCCACCTGACCCAGCGGCTTGAGCGGGTCGACGTCACCGCCGACCTTGAGGATATTCTGCGCCACCGCATAGCCGGCGGTGTGGTCTGCGCCCATGGGGCTGGTGGCATAGGTTACGCCGATCCCCTTCACCGCGCGCGGATCATAGGCTGGAAACCCCTGCCCTTTCACCACCGGTACGCGCTCCACGCCAAAGACTTTGCCGGTCACCGCCGCACCGCTTCCCAGTATGCGTCCCAGCGGGGTACCCGCGCCCACTTCCTTAACCAGTCTGATCGCCCCGTCGACATCCCCAAACGGGATGAGGCCCGCTTCCATGGCTACGCCTATGCAGACCCCCATCTCGATAGTATCCAGGCCATAATTGTCATCCAGGAAATCCAGCATGGCGATACCATCCAAATCCGAAATGCCGCAGTTGCCGCCATGCGCCCAAATGGTTTCGTATTCGGGCTGTTTGGTGAGGAAATGACCGTCTTTGTCATTGTAGGTCCCGGAACAGCGGATCACGCAACCGCGGTGACAACCATGAGTGGCCAGACCGCCGCGGGTGGTTTCCGTTTCCGCCTGGGTTTCGCCACTGATACTGACCGCTCCGTCAAATCGACCCTGCTTGAAATTATACGTCGGGTAGCCGCCTGCTTCGTTGAGTACGTTGGTGAGCACATTGGTGCCGTAAGCGGGCAAACCTTCACCGGTGATGGGATGTTGCTTGAGACCTTCAACGAAGCGCTTGTTGGCGTCCTTGAACTTCTCCGGGTCCTTGGGAGCGCGGATCTTCATCCCCTCATCATCCAGCACGATGACCTTAACCCCTTTACTTCCCATCACCGCGCCGCCACCGCCACGACCTGCATGGCGCGTCGGCCGCTGCTCCATGTCGGTACAGGCAATGGAAGCCGCACTCAGTTTCATTTCACCAGCGGGCCCGATGGAAATACAGGCCACCTTCTCCCCGTATCTGGCCTTGATCCCGGCTACGAGATCGTAGTTGGGGAGCATCTTCAGTTGGTTTTCGGCGGCGATCTCGACACCATGCTTGTTGATCAGAATTCGGTAGAGGTCATCGCCGGCCGGTTTGCCCTCCAGCACGATGGCCGCATATCCCAGGCGCGCCAGCACTTGAGCCGGCTGCCCACCTGAATTGGATTCTTTGATGCCGCCGGTGAGCGGGCTTTTGAACCCGATCGACAGGCGCCCAGACATGGAGGCGGCGGTACCGCTCAGCAACCCGGGAGCAATGACCACCTTGTTGTCGGCACCCAAGGGATGGCACAGGGGCGGGACTTCCTTGGCGATGATCGCGGAGGTGAGCGCCCGACCGCCAAGACCTGCATATTCACCCAACGGAACCTCGATCGCCTTGGGCCCACCCGCAGCCCCCATATCGATTCTCAAGATTTTGTCCATGGTGACCCTCCTCGCAATGAGTGTGACTGGCGAACAGACCTGCCCGGCTCTGCTCTCAGGTTGAAATGCCGGCCAGAGCGTGACTTCGAACAGCAAGGTGCACCGGCAACCAACTCGCCCTGCCGCCACCTGCCGCATGAAAGACCATGACGATTTTGAATCCACCAAACACGTTTGTGAGACGTTGTCAAAATGTCAATTTTGGCACAGCGCCAGGGCTGCACCGGGGAGGCAAGGATGCACGCCGGAAGGGATCGGAGATTTCGCGAGGCTCGCGCCGCATCCACCGCCAGCGACACCCACAGGCAACGGCAGTCCAGCACCTGAACGCGACTCAGGAGCGGTAGTACCAGGAATATATTCTTCTTTCGCTGACACCAAGAAGGTACAGACTCAACAGCAGGTGGTTGGTGAGACATGCCTGCAGGATGCCTCGTCGCAGGTATCGAGCCGGAGAGGTATGGAGGTATTGCGGGATCACCAGAAGCTTTCCCAAACGCCGGGCGGAGCGGACAAAATCCACATCCTCCATGATGTAGTCACGGCGAAAACCGTTCAGTTGCTCAAAGGTCGATCGTCGGCAGAAGATCCCCTGGTCGCCGTAGGGGAGCTTCAAGACCTCGGTACGCCAATTGGCCCAGCGGGCAATCGCAGCAAGGGGGCGAGAATCCCCGCGGAAGGCTAGCCGGAAACATCCCAACGAATAGCGCTGATTCAACGCCAGTTTGCGAACGTGATAGGCGAAGTTAGGGGTCGGGGTTGAGTCCGCATGGAGGAACCAGAGCAGGTCGCCACGGGCTTCCTGGACCCCGCGATTGAGCTGCCGGCCTCGTCCTTTCGGGCTGTACACCATGCGGGTGCGAGCCGAGAATTCGACAACACCTTGATCGGAAGATTCGCCTCCCGCCACCACGACGATCTCATCACCCGCCCACAATTGCGGTTCCAGACTCTCAAGGAGGGCGGTAAGCCGGCTCACCGGTCCGAGGAAGGGAATGATGATCGACATTCGCTGGTCGAAATACTCACGGTGCCGCAGCCGAAGCAGGTCATCGGCGCGATCGACATCGCTCCGCTCACTCACCAGTTCCACCTTGAGGCCCGCACCACGAAGGATGTCCAGCGTCCGACGGCAAATCGTGGCCCCGCCCCAGGAAACCGGGGCGAACACCGCATCACAGCTGCTGTCTTAAACCGATCAGGTAGAAGCCGCCGTCGCTCGCCGGACCAACCACGGCATCAGCCAGCTCCAGAGCGCCAAAGGCATCACCCAAATCAGCACATTCCAGGTCGCCGATATCACTCCCGATCACGACGGTGTGCCGGCCCACGCCGTTCCGACTCAGGTCGAAAGCGGCTCGCATCCTTTCCCCCAAATGACCGGGAGGTTGCGGGACATATCGCCAGGGACCCGGATAGGCTTGCCGAACGTCGGCCACCCGGTCGGCCGGATCAAAGAACAGGACGACCTCAAGGTCGCGGTGCGTCTCCCGGAAGTCTGCAACCACGCCCAGAGTTCGGCGCAGCAGTCGATCGTAGATGGCTGCCGCCGCTTGCGCACCGAGCCCCGCAGCGAGCCTGGACTTGACGCGGCCCGGCTGCGGATAGCGCATAAACACCACCAGGATGCGGCTGGAGGCTATGGAATGAGACTCGGCAGATGTGCGTCGCATGACATCACCACTGATGGAAGCTTTCGCTGACCTTCACGTTGCGACCCACCGATCCGATCAACGCTATCCGTCAGAAGAGGCCAGAGGCAGTTCGATGATGAAGGTGGTGCCGCCGTCAGCGGGGCATTCCACCTGGATAGTGCCGCCATGATCCTGAATGATGTTGCGGCTGATGGCCAGCCCCAGACCCGTGCCGTGGGCTTTGGTGGTGAAGAAGGGATCGAAGATGCGAGAGCGGACCTGCTCTGGAATTCCCGGACCGGTATCATGGATCCGGATCCGCACCGTGGTCGCAGTCGTTGCGGATCCGATGCTGATGGTCCCAGTCTCTTCCATGGCATCGAGGGCATTGTACAGCAAATTCAACAGTACCTGTTTGATCTGGTCGGGATCGGCGTCTATTTCAACCGGCTGCGGACAGAATTCCAGGCGCAGTTGCACCGACTTGCCCGCCAGGCGAGGTTCCAACATCCGGCAGGTTTCGTTCAATACGTCATGGATATTCAACCGGCTCTTCTTGGCGGCGCTGGCCGGTCTTCGCAGCAGCAGCACCCCTTCGAGCAGTTCTTCCAGCCGTTGAATCTCAGCAACGATAATGTGCAGCTTCTTCAGGCTCTTGGCGTCCTTCTGAAGTCCCGGGCTCCGTTCCAGTTGCCGGCCAAAACCGCCGATGAGCATCAGTGGATTGCGGATTTCATGGACCACATGAGCGATAGCCTTGCCGACGTCGGCATGGCGTTCGGCAAACCGGAGCTGCCGTTCCAGATCGCGCCTGGCACTGATATCGCGGATGACAGCGGTGAAATACGATTGGCCGTTGGCTTCGTGATGGGAGTAGGATTTTTCCAGAGGGAAATGGCTGCCATCCTTGCGGCGGCCGGTGCATTCAATGGTCATGCCGCCTCGACCAAGCGAATCCATGTTCGAGGCAGCGTTTCAAGAATTCATGATGCCGCTCCTGGTATTCTTTGATTAGAAGCATTTTCAAATTCTGACCGAGAACTTCCTCGCGTTGATATCCAAAGATCTCTTCGGCCTTGGCATTGAAAAAACAGATGCGCTGGTGTACATCCACGGTGATGACGGCATCATTGACCGACTCCAGGATGTCCCTGAGGATGGGTTCAGTCATCAATTCCGAAGCGGGACTATCGGCCTCCGCCATGAGTTCTCCTTGAAACGAGACAGCCACATTTATCAGCGCCGGGAGCACAACGGCCCACAAAGATCGCCGGGGCACATGTTCTCAAACACCCATATCTTGAATGACCCATCGCAAGCCTCAAACGGCCATAAGATGCTGGAACACACCTTCGTCCATTTGCCCGGCGTGGGGACAGCCACCGAAATGCGGTGGTGGCGCCAGGGGATTTTCACCTGGGTGGATCTCATCCAGCAGTTGCCGGTACTGGTTCGCGGGCTGGAATGGCGCCAGCGGTACCAGCGCATCTTACAAGCTTCCATAGAACAGAAAGATAACCCGCAATTCTTTGCGGCGCTACTCAAACCCGCTGAATACTGGCGCCTGTTTGGCGACTTCGCCGCCAACTGCGCCTTCCTGGATATCGAAACAACGGGTGGCGCCGATAGCTGGCACGATATCACCGTCATCGGCCTGTTTGACGGGCAACACTATCGGGCGTTCGTTCAGGGAAAAGACCTGGAGGAGTTTGAAGACGCCGTCCAAGGCTTTCAACTGGTGGTCACCTTCAACGGTTCGCGCTTCGATTTGCCCTGCATCCAGCGTTACTTCCGCAACTTCCGCGCCCCCTGGGTGCATATCGATCTTCGCAACGTGCTCATGCGGCTGGGCTTCCGCGGTGGTCTCAAAACCATTGAACAAAAACTCGGAATCCACCGCCCACTGGATTTGCAAGGGTTGAACGGCCTCGATGCGGTACTGCTGTGGCAGCAGTATCTTCAAGGCAACGAGCAGGCCCTGGATACCCTGATCCGGTACAATCGTGAGGATGTGGTCAACCTCAAAACTCTCATGGACTTTGCCTACCACGCCCAACGCCGGCGCCTGCCCCTGACCGATCGACTTGGTAGAAAACCTCGGTGATGAGCGAAAAAGGGCTTAAGTGCGCGACGAGCATCCCCGTCATGGGGGTTGGCGGGCCTGGAGCTCACACAGCACTTGGTGCAACACGGCAAGATCCAGGTCGCGGCGTTCCACAACACTGCCGATGCCGGTCGGCAGTATGAAGTGCAGTTTCCCAGCCAATTGCTTCTTGTCCGTTTTAAGGCCCTCGATGATGGCGTCGGGAGAATAGGCAGCGACAATTCGGGTGGGCAAACCGTAGAGTTCCTGCAGGGCCACCAGACGGTCAAAAACCTCCGCCGAAACCAGTCCGAGAACCACCGCCAGCCGTGTGGCCGCCAGCATACCCATGGCCACCGCATTGCCATGCAGGATGCCATAGTCGCTCAACCGTTCCAGCGCGTGCCCGACGGTATGGCCCAGGTTCAAAATCCTCCGCAGCCCGCTTTCCCGCTCATCCTCTGCCACCACCTGGGCCTTTAGCCGGCAGCTGGCGGCAATGACGTGCTCCAGCGCGTCTCCTTCCCGGTTCACGATGCGGGAAGAATTGGTTTCCAGGTAATGCCACAGGTCGGTATCGCCTAGCATGGCCATTTTGATGACTTCCGCCATCCCCTGGGAAAACTGTTCGGCGGAAAGGGTTTCCAGAAACTGCGGGTCGATGAATACCGCCTGAGCCTGATGAAAGGTGCCCAGCAGGTTCTTTCCTTCGGGGAGGTCCACCCCGGTTTTTCCGCCAACGCTGCTGTCTACTTGAGCCAGCATAGTGGTGGGCAGGTGCACGTGAGGGATGCCGCGCATGTAGATGGAAGCCAGAAACCCCACCACATCCCCGGTGACCCCGCCTCCCACCGCCACCAGATAAGCCAGACGGTCCGCTCCTGCCCGCACCAGCTGCCGCGCCAAGTCCTCCACCGCGGTCAAGCGCTTGTTGGTTTCCGCCGCATCAAACAGGATCAAATGATGGGGATCTAGCCCGGGCCAGTTCAAGCAGGTCACGCGTCGCTGCCAGAGTTCCCAAACCCGAGAGTCCCAAATCCAGTACAAGCTGCGGTCCCTTGCCAGCGGCGCCAGAAGCCGGCCGAGGTCGGCCGCCAGGCCGGTAGCGATGCTAATAGGGCAAACCCGCGGAGGAATTGCCGTTACAGTCAGCTTGATTTCCAAGAGATCAGCTCATTTCATTTGGTGGGTTCAGCCCGCGTTTGACGGCGGCGGCCCCGAACCGTCGCAGCTGCTTTTGGCCGGGTCGCCACAGCTCCCCGAACAGCCCGAACAGGTGGGCACATCGGCCCGGAACACCTTCACATAGTGCCGAATGACATAAACCAGTACCACTGTCAAGATTGTCAGGACAATCGCCAATTGCCACATGTGAACCCCCAATCATTCAACCCGCAACCACCTCGTGGCTACCGCCCAATGTCGTTAGTCATGATTCAAGTACATTCGGGGAAAGTCTCTATCCCCGAAAAGATGCTCGGGGTGACACGCCAACTGGTTGGCCGTGCCGGAGGCAAGAGGTTCCAGGAAACCGCGGATGCCATATTCAATGCACCCTCTCACCCTTCGGGACAGCTGCCATTGAACGATCATGATTTTGCCCGAAGTCAGAGCCTGGGTCTTCGCTCTTACGTCCTGGGTCGCAGATCTTCCCACCTACATCCCCAGGCGCAACCAGAGCCCGGCCTGATAAACCCCCACGGCAAGCAGGTAGGCCACCGTGGTGTTGAAGACCATGGAAAACACCCCCCATTTCCAGCTCCCCGATTCCTTGACGATGCAGGTTATGGTGGCCAGACACGGGGAGTAGAGCATAATGAAAACAATCAGAGCGAAAGCGGTCAAGCGGTTCCAGCCTGGATCAGCGACCAGGGTTTGACTCAAGGTGAGGCTCTTTTCGGTAGCCAGTTTGCCCAGCGAGTAGGCCGTCCCCAACGACGAAATGATCACTTCCTTGGCGGCAAACCCGCCCAGCAATGCGATGTTGACCCGCCAGTCGAAGCCGCAATAGCGGCTCAGCGATTCGAGTGTCACCCCAATACGCCCGCCCAGGGAATGTTTCAGCGTCGCCAGGGCTTCGCTGTGGTCAATTTGTTCCAGTTCCTGGCGCAATCCTTTGGTCTCATCCCCGAGGGCAGCTTCATCGGCCTTTTCCAATGCCTCCAGGCTCATGCCAGTTGGCAGCCTGGTCTGGATCTGAGCACGCTGCGTTTCGAGATGTTTCAATTCCTGGTTGGACAATCCCGGGAAGGACATCAATCCCCACAGCAGCACCGAGATTGCCAGGATCATCGTTCCGGCTTTGCGGATGTACTGCCAGGTGCGTTCCCAGGTATGGATGACCAGCCCTTTGAAGGTAGGCAGGCGGTAGGGTGGCAGTTCCAACAAAAATGGAGTGCTCGGACCTGGCAAGATCGTCCATCGAATCACCTTGGCCATAAACAGCGCCACGAACCACGAAAGGAGTGTCAGGAAAAACATCATGGCGGCCTGACTCGCCGGGAAAAAAGCGGCCGTCAGCATGGCAAAAACCGGCAGCTTAGCGCCGCAGTTCATGAAGGGCGCGGTTAGCAGCGTTGCCATCCGTTCCCGCGAGCTTCTCAGGGTGCGGGTGGCCATCACTCCCGGCACTGCACAGCCGCCAGCGATACCGCCGGAGATGATATAGGCCATCACCGAACTGCCGTGCAACCCGAAAAACCTGAAGATGCGATCCAGCATGTAAGCCACTCGGGCCAGATAGCCAGTGTCTTCAAGGAAGGCGATAGCAAAAAACATAAGCAATATCAGTGGGATAAATCCGAGCACCCCCCCCAGACCGCCGATGATTCCAGAAATAACCAGGGACCGAAGTGGGCCAGGAGGGAGCACGGCTTGCATTTGTTTGGCCAGCCATGTGAACCCCGCGCCCAGCCAGCTCACCGGGATTTCACTGTATTTGAAGGTCACCGAGTACACACCGTAGAGCACCAGGAGCATGATCACCGGTCCCCAGAAACGGTTGGTGAGAAGCTGGTCGAGACGGTCCGAAAGGAACAGCCGGTCGGCCTGCTCCCTGCGGGTCATTACACCGCCTTTGAGAAGCGCCGAGATCAACCCATAACGATGATCGGCGATGATGGCTTCCGGGTAAGTGTCCAGAGTCTTCTGGGTGTGATCGTTCAGGCGCGCCGCCATGACTTCCAGGCGGGCGGAGGTGTCCGGTTGCTCTTGCCGGCCCTTGCCACAGATCTGTTCGTCCATCTCCAGGTATTTTAGGGCTATCCAGCGGGGCGGATAGGGACCGGTCAGAAAAGCGCACTCAGTGACCTCACGTTCCAGGTCGGCCAGGACCTGGTCGACGTCGGTGCCGTAGGAAATGCGTAGCGGCTGGAGGTTACCAAGCGTTTCGGTGGTGGCCACTACGGTTTCCAATAAGGACTCCTTGCCTTCACCGGTGCGGGCGATGATTGGCACCACCGGAACCCCAAGGCGGACGGCCAGGCGGGCGACATCGATATCCATGCCGCGGCCGGCAGCCACATCCATCATGTTCAAAGCCACCACCAGCGGCATTCCCAGTTCCAGGAGTTGAACCGTCAGGTAGAGGTTGCGTTCCAGGTTGGAGGCGTCCACCACGTTGATCACCACTGCTGGCCGCGATTCCACCAGAAAATCCCGCGCCACCAACTCTTCAAGCGAATAGGCGGAAAGTGAATAGGTGCCGGGCAAGTCCACCAATCGCAGATTCACACCGCTGAAAGTGCAGCGCCCTTCCTTCTTTTCCACAGTTATGCCCGGATAGTTACCAACATGCTGATGGGCTCCGGTGATGGCATTGAACAAGGTGCTTTTGCCACTGTTGGGATTGCCCGCCAGGGCAATCAGGATTTCCTGGACCGCCTCCGTCATGCATCTGACTCCACTTCCACGTAGATGAAATCCGCTTCACTGTTTCTCAGGCTGAGGGTAAAATCGCGCACCCGAATGGCCACCGGGTCCTTGAGCGGGGCGCGTCCCTGGATCTGAACGGTGGTTCCAGGAACCAGGCCCATGTCACGGATGCGCCGCCCCAGTTCCCCCTGGGTTTTGACTTGGGTGACTATCCCTTTTTCCCCAGCCGCCATGTTACGCAATAATTTGACTTCCTTGCTCATGTCTCCCAACCAATCCATTTTATAGTCGCTTCGCTATGTCTCGAGGCAGAATTAGGTGCGCCTAACTTTAACCCCACAAGAAAAGCAGTTCGTCCGAACTGCTTGTTTAGCATCGTCAGCTTCAGGCACCCCGGCTTCCGCGTCAATGGTTTCCCGCAAGCGTCGTGGCGACCGTGGCTCCATGGGCACCTGGCAGCGCCTACCCGTCAGGGGAAGAACTTGGTGACACCAGAATCTTTTCGGAGATACCCTTTCCCAGGCTCAGTTTCCCCCCCTTGACACGAACCACACAGGGGGCATCGCAGCCGGCACACAGCAGTTCCAGTTCGGCCCCAGGATAAATACCCATGGCCGCCATACGCGCGCACAGGTGACGTCCTCCGGAAATCCTCTGGACCCTGAATCGGCACCCTGGGATGGCCTGATCCAGAGGCGTGATCCAACTGGGACAGTCAGTCCCGGTACACGGCGGATCATTTGACTGGTCACAGTTACATCCACACCGCTTCCGCAGCATCACGGGCAAAGCCTCCGTTACCGAATTGATTATTAGGACTACCGTAGACTAATTAGGTAAAACAAACTTAATGAGGAGTCAATAGCATTTTTTGGTGTCTGCTTGACTTTATCTTGGGAAGGCGCTAAGGTCTGCTGAAACAACAAGCTACGCAAAAGGGTTGTGAAGATGACTGAGGCGTGCAGCGAAAACCTTTCCTCCAGTCTCGAAGACTATTTGGAAATCATTTTCCATTTGGAGGAGATCCATCGGGTAGCCCGGGCTAAGGACATCGCCGACCAGATGAATGTTCAGCGGGCTTCGGTCACGGGTGCGCTCAAGGCCCTGGCCGGCCGCGGCATGATCAACTATAGCCCATACAACTACATCACCTTGACCGGTGCCGGCCGCAGAATCGCCCAAGACGTCATTCGCCGCCATGATATTCTCAAGGATTTCTTCGTGACGGCCCTGCAACTCCAACCGGACCAGGCCGAAGCGAATGCCTGCCGAATCGAACACGCCATCGACCCAGCCGCCATCGACCGCCTGGTGCATTTCCTCGAATTCATCAAAAACTGCCCGCGCGCTGGGGATGACTGGCTGGCAGCATTTTCCCACTTTTGCCAACACGGCGCGCGTAACGAACATTGCGAGCAATGCGTGCAGTCCTGCGTGGCCGCCAACACCTCGGTAGAAACCCCGGATTAACCGACCTTTTCCGCAAGAACCGGCCTTAGCCACCGCCGTGTAAGCCAACCGACATTCCCTGAAGCCAGATCCTGAAATGGGCACCCCAGCAGTCTTGGCTTGAGGTGTAACTCAAGTTTTCTCGGGCTGTTGCGCCAATCGCACCACAAAATCCAGGATCTCGGAACTCTCTCGGTAGGCGCGCTGACAGAAGTCCCCCAGATGCTCGGCACTGCGCTGAAAATCTTCCATAAACGCCTGCAGATCCTGGTTTCGATACCAGGTCTCGTAGGCTTCCAGGCCGTTTCGCAGATGGCTGAGGATCTCCTCGGTGTTGACATTCATCTGGGTGATAGCGGCGTAGAGCGCTGGACTCTGCGCGAACATCCGCCCCAGTTGGCTCATTTCCAGCCGATAACTTGGGCTGGTGTATTCCAGAGTGGCATCGATATCCATGCCCAGTTCCCGCAGAACCCGCCCCATCAGCATGCTGGACATGTGAAACAGCACCTGGATGACACTCATCATCCGATCATGCTCTTCCGGAGTGCATTCCTTCACCCGCAGGCCTGCATCGGTGAAGGTGTGCTTGAGCGGCAGCCATTGGTCGGCGGCAATCCTTACCGGACAGGCAATCAGGGTCTGGCCCTTAAGAGTGGCCACCCGACCCCCAAACATGGGATGCAACCCGACCACTGCCGCGGGAGAACGCAACATCTCCCGGACCGGCGCCACCTTCAGGCTGGTCACATCCATCAGCAGCTGGTGCGGCCGCACGTGCGGGACCAGCTCCCGAATGATGGCGACGGTCTGGTGGAGCGGCACTGCAAACAAGACGATGTCGGCTTCCTGGAGGACCTCTCGATTGCTTCGCCGGCTCCCTATATCAGCCACTTCCACCTGGCAATTACACTCCTGGAAAAAGCTGGCAAACAGCCGCCCCATTTCTCCCAAACCGCCAATTATGCCCACCCGCGATCCACTGCCCCAGTGGCGAACTTCTTGGCCACCCACCGGGGAGAGAGCAGGAATTTGTTGATCTTCACTCATTCCCATGGCTTTCACCAAATCCTTGCCAACCAGCCGTTGGCACCTTCACTGAGGGCGCAACGGCATTCAAGGGCAGTGTCTGCTGACATTGGCACGTGCCGTCGCCCGGCATGATCGCCCAATCAGCACCGAATCAACCGGCTGTGCCAACTTGATCAGCCTGGCCACGGTCATGCCCGTCGCTACTGAAGGTCCGCCCCACCGCTTCGGCGACCTTCTGCAAACCATCCATCATCCGCCCAAAGGCCTGCGGCTTCATCGATTGCGGCCCGTCACTCAACGCCTCTTCCGGCCGCACATGGACTTCCACCACCAACCCATCAGCACCGGCGGCCACCGCAGCCCTCGCCACCGGCGCCACCAAGTCGAGACGTCCGACCGCATGGCTGGGATCGACGATGACCGGCAGATGGGTCAGCTGTTTGAGCAAAGGAATGGCGCTGATATCGAGGGTATTACGGGTCTCGGTTTCAAAGGTGCGGATGCCGCGCTCGCAGAGGATCACTCGGTGGTTACCTTCGGCCATAATGTATTCCGCCGACATCAGGAGTTCCATGATGGTGGCGCTCATGCCCCGTTTGAGAATCACCGGCTTGCCGATTTGCCCCACTTCCGTAAGGAGTCGGAAGTTCTGCATATTCCTGGTACCGATCTGGATGATGTCGGCATACTTGGACACCAACTCGGCATCGCGGGGATCCATCAATTCGGTCACCACCAGCATTCCGGTCTGTTCCCGGACAGAGGCTAAGAACTTCAAGGCCTTCTCTCCAAGCCCCTGGAAGCTGTAGGGAGAGGTCCGGGGTTTGAAAGCGCCACCGCGCAGAAACTTCACCCCAAAGGGGAGCAGCCCGCGGGCGATTTCTTCCAGCACTTCAAGGCTTTCCACGGCGCACGGACCAGCAATCATCTGGATGGTGTTACCGCCGATTTGTTGCCCATTGATGTCGATCACCGTGTCTTCAGCTTTGAATTCACGACTGACCAGTTTGTAGGGTTTGAGAATCGGGACCACCTTTTCTACTCCGGGAAGCGATTCCAACGGCACTTCCCGAAGCATGGTTTCATCACCAATGGCGCCCACCAGGGTACGATGTTCGCCTTGTGACAGGTGAGCCTTGAGGCCCAGATCTTCGAGGCGATTGATGAGCCCCTGCAGGTCCTCAGCACTGTGGTCGGGTTTCATTACAATGATCATGGCAAACTTACCTCCTCGTCTGTGATTGCAAAGTGAACCTAAAGTCGCGCACCAACGGGGTTCAGGCCGGCAACAACGCGCCGCCAACAGCATGGCCCGAAACCCCAAATAAAGAGGCCGTGAGAAGAATCCTTCCCACGGCCTGCAGTTGTCATGATCGATCAACAAACAAAAAGGCCGTGGGCTGCTTCGCGGTACGCCCACGGCCTTGGTGTGGCCTTTAGAAGCGGTGCATACCCCGAGCCCTCCGGTAATAGCCGGCAAAGTAATAATAATAGCTCAGGGAATAGTACCGATGCATGCGCTTCCTCCATTTGGTTGTCGTACAAGGAGCAAATAACCGATTGGCATCAAAGATGTCAAGACATTTTCCAGCGGCCATCCTGCAGTCACGTCCCCCATAGGCGGCAAAACATCGCAACTCATCGGCTCTAAGGCTTGCAGCGAAGTGCGGCCCCGAGTTGCGAATGTAAACGAGCTCTGACTGGCACGAAGAAATCGCCGCCAGAACACAGGAAAGGCATTGATCTACTTTGCTTGACAAAGGGTTCCCGCGTTGCTATCCTGCTTTAGCACTCTACTGAAGTGAGTGCTAATAGTCCAGGGGGGCATTGCCGTGATCGAGCTCAGTGAACGCGACCAAAGGGTTCTGGAAGCAGTGATCACCGACTATATCCAGAGTGGCGACCCGGTTGGCTCACGCACCATTTCCAAGAGGGCCGGCCTCAAGGTCAGTTCCGCCACGATCCGCAACGTGATGGCCGATCTCGAGGAGCTGGGTTTGCTTTACCAGCCCCATACCTCGGCGGGGCGTTTTCCCACCAGGAAAGGGTTGCGTTTCTACCTGGATTCCATCATGCAGCCTAAGGAGATGGCCAACGAGGAGCGCGCGCTCATCAGCAAAGCATACACCGACACTGTGGGTGACCTGAGCGCTATGATGCGGCACGCCTGCCACATCCTCTCCCAGGTCTGCAACCAGGTGGGAGTCGTTCTCTGGCCGCGACAGTCGCTGGCTCGTCTGAAACATATTGAACTGATCCGTTTGCGTCCCGGGCAGATCCTGACCATTTTCATTTCCCGATCGGGTTTGGTTCAGCACAACCTGGTCAATTGGGATGGGGAAATCACCCAGGACGAACTTGACAAGTACGCTCGTTACCTTAACGATCTACTCCACGACCTGCCCATTGCCGAAGTCCGCAAACGCATCTTGACAGAGATGGAAGATGAAAAGGCACTCTTTGATGAGCTTTTCCACCGCGCTCTGCGGATCAGCAAACAGGTCTTCCAAGACGATCCCATGCAAAATGACCTGTATATTGAGGGTCGGATCAATCTGCTCAACAACCCTGAATTCGCCGATGTGGAACGGATGCGCCACATCTTGACGGCTTTTGAGGACAAGTCTCGCATGATCCGGCTACTGGATATAACCTTGGATCCTTCGCGGGGTTTTCAGATCGTCCTGGGGGCGGAAAGCGACCTGGAAGACCTGTCCGACATCAGCCTGATCGCTGCACCCTACCGACGAGGTGATGACGTTATGGGCGTATTGGGTGTGATCGGTCCCTTGCGCATGGACTACTCACGTATTATCCCTATAGTGGAGTTTACCGCTCGGTTGCTCAGCGAGCAGCTTGAGAGCACTGATTGATGTTGTTGACGGAGGCACATTGGACCATGACGCAGACGTCCCGAAAAGCGCACCAGAACCCACCGGACGAACTCAAAACCAAACCCCAGCAGGAATCATCAGACCCCGACACTGAACTGCCCGCTGCTTGCTTTGATCCCGAGACGGCCAGTGCCGAACAATGGGCTGCTCTGATCGAGAGCAAGGACACTGAAATCTGCCAGATCAAGGACCGGGTCCTGCGACTGGGGGCCGAGATGGAAAACACCCGCAAGCGGCTGGAAAGGGAACGGACCGAATGCGTCCAGTTTGCCAACGAAGCCATCATTCGGGAATTGCTGCCCATCGTGGACAATCTCGAACGAGCCCTGGAGCACGCCCAAAAGACAGCAACGTCCAGAGCCTGACTGAGGGGGTATCCAACACCCTCAAGGCTTTTCTTGATTCTCTTGCCCGCTTCGGTTGTGTGCCATTCGAAGCAATCGGCAAGGCGTTTGACCCGAATTATCACGAAGCCGTGATGCAGGAAGATTCCAACGACGTTCCGGAAAACACGGTATTGCAGGAACTGCAGAAGGGCTACACGTTGCACAGCCGTCTGTTGCGCCCTTCGATTGTGGTGGTTTCCCGGCGAGGGACCAAGACCAAACTGGCATCGACTAAAGGCAAAGCAACACATCCCGAGCCCAAACACGCAACTTAGGTCGGGTGACCTATAACGACCGGCATCGAGATTCGTGAACCATTACTGTTGCAGTCTAAGGATTTGAGTAGATCCGAATAAGTAAACCCCATCGAATTTGAGAATGTATCAAGTGCCAAAGAGGAGGCAAAACTCATGAGCAAAGTCATCGGAATCGATCTTGGAACCACCAACTCGGTGGTTGCCATTATGGAAGGAAAAGACCCCAAAGTACTGCCCAACGCTGAAGGAGGCCGGACCACGCCTTCCATAGTGGCGATGACCGAAAGCGGGGAGCGACTTGTGGGCCAGGTCGCCAAACGTCAGGCCATCACCAACCCGGAGAATACCATCTCCGCCGTCAAGCGCTTGATGGGTCGCAAATTTGATTCCAACGAGGTGCAACAAGACGTCAAGGTCTGCCCCTACAAGATCGTCAAGGCGTCCAATGGCGACGCCCACCTGCAAATCCGCGGCCGGGACTACAGCCCCACGGAGATTTCCGCTTTTGTGCTGATGAAAATGAAACAGACGGCGGAAGACTACCTGGGGGAGAAGGTCACCGATGCGGTGATTACGGTGCCGGCCTATTTCAACGACAGCCAGCGCCAGGCTACCAAGGACGCCGGTAAGATCGCCGGGTTGAATGTGCTGCGCATCATCAATGAACCGACTGCGGCATCCCTGGCCTACGGTTTGGACAAGAAGAAGGACGAAAAGATCGCGGTCTTTGACCTGGGCGGCGGCACCTACGATATTTCCATTCTGGAGATCGGCGAAGGGGTCTTTGAAGTGAAGTCCACCAACGGCGACACTCACCTGGGTGGTGAGGACTACGATCAGCGCATCATTGACTGGTTGGCCATGGAGTTCAAGAAAGATCAGGGAATCGACCTGCGCATCGACAAAATGGCTTTGCAGCGCCTCAAGGAAGCTGCCGAGAAGGCCAAAATCGAGCTTTCCACCACCATGGAAACCGACATCAACCTGCCCTTTATTACTGCTGACGCCTCGGGACCGAAACACCTCAACATCAAGCTCACCCGCGCCAAGCTGGAGGCCCTCGTAGACGATCTCATTGAACGGCTGGTATCCCCGATGGAACACGCCTTGCGTGATGCCGGGCTGACCCGCGCCGACATTGACGAAGTCATTCTGGTGGGCGGCATGACGCGCATGCCGCGGGTGCAGCAGAAGGTGCAGGAATTCTTCGGCAAGGAACCCCACAAGGGGGTCAACCCGGATGAAGTGGTGGCCATCGGCGCCGCCATCCAGGCCGGGGTGCTGCGCGGCGATGTCAAGGACGTGCTTGCTGCTCGACGTCACGCCGCTTTCCCTGGGGATCGAAACCCTGGGCGGCGTCATGACTCGGCTCATCGAGCGCAACACCACCATTCCGACCCGCAAGAGCCAGATTTTCTCCACGGCCGCGGACAACCAGACGGCGGTGTCCATCCATGTGCTCCAGGGCGAACGGGAAATGGCTGGGAACAACAAGACCCTTGGCCGTTTCGAACTGGTCGGGATCCCCTCCGCACCCCGCGGCATCCCGCAGATCGAAGTGACCTTCGACATCGACGCCAACGGCATCGTCCATGTCTCGGCCAAGGACCTCGCCACGCAGAAGGAACAATCCATCCAAATCACCGCTTCCAGTGGTCTGTCGGAGCAGGAAATCAAGCAGTTCATCAAAGAAGCGGAAATACATGCCGAGGATGACAAGAAGAAGCGTGAACTGATTGAAACCCGTAACCATGCCGACTCACTCATCTACAGCACGGAAAAGACTCTGCGGGACATGGGTGACAAGATCGACAGCACCACCCGCCAAAACATCGAAACGGCCATCACCAAGCTGCGTTCGACCATGGAAGGCGAAGACCTCAATGCCATCAAGGCTGACATGGATCAGCTGATGCAGGCTTCCCATAAGTTGGCGGAGGAGATGTACAAACGCTCGGCTGAACAGCAGGCTGCCGGGGGCCAGGCGGGAGGCGCCGAACAACAGGCTGGAGCCCACCGCAAACCCGAGGATGACGTGGTCGACGCCGATTTTGAAGAGGTCAAAGATAAATAGCGCCCACCGAAGATCCGGTCGATGAAGCAGACGATATGCTTGTTCCTTAAAGGTTATGCTGTTAGGATCTGGCCGGCCTTGTGAAGGATGCCGTCGGGGTGCGACGCTGTTTCGCCCTACCAACCTTCAACCATCGTTCCTGAGGAGCGTTCACGCACCCTACTGCGGTAAACGGTCCTCAGGGTTTTTCTTTTCTATCCGTTTCCTTTTCATCGATTCTGCAGCCTATGGCGCGCTCAGGTTGCAGGGTGCCTCTGGTACGAGCAGGAATATGAGATTCAACAAATGGCGTTGGTTTTTTGTCTATTCTGCCCTGCTGCTGACCCTAGCCTTGGTCGGCGGCTGCACCCAGCGTCATGGTCGAGCCATGGTGATGGTACCGGCTAACGTACTCAACGAACCCCCACCTCGTCAGGCCCAAGCCATGTGGCAACAGGGGGAACAACAATTGGCCGCCGGCAAACGCAATGACGCCATAGTCACCTTCGAACATTTGGCCCAGGCGTATCCAGCCAATGCCATTGCCTGCCGGGCCTGGGCCGGGTGGGCAAGATTTATCTCGACCAAGGCCAACCCAGCAAAGCGCTCCGCTATTACCAATACCTGCTCAGCACATATCCCCAGTGGGAAGATGCCGACAACGCCCAGGTGGACTTGCTGCGCGCGCTCTGGGCAGATGGCGACAAGAAATCGGTCTTCCGTCAGGCCCCAGCAATCCATCAGCGTATGTTCAAGACCGATGCCAAGCTGGCCCTTTGTCTTTTTATTGCCAACTGCTACCGCGAGAAACACGACGTGGAAGCAGCTCTCGACTGGCTAGCAGCCGGTTTCCCCAGTGCCCGCACGGTTAATGAACGCAACAATCTGAACCGAAGCGCCAAGGAGGTGCTGGAACAAAGCCGACGCCAAGACCTTGCATCGTCTGCTCTCTCAAAGCCCTTCGGACTATTTGCGGGTTTTTCTGGAATTCCGCCTGGCTCAGCTGGAACTGGCCAATGGTCAGACCACTGAAGCGCGCAACCGCCTGTTGCGGCTCCAGTCGGAAGCCAAGAATCATCCACTGGCGGCGGATATCCAGGCCGCGCTTTCGGGAACCCCGGTTGCCCGGGCCGGCTCTGCCACACCCCAACCATCCGGGGCCAAACCTCCCGGCCGGGTGGAACCGGCCACGCCGCAACCTGTCCCCAGGCCTGCGGTCCAGGTGGACACCAGCATTCCTTTCAACCCTAATCGCATCGGCTGCCTGGTCCCTATCAACGGTCAGTACGCCGCTTATGGACGGCAAGTGATCAACGGACTCTCCATGGCTGCCGAGGAATACAACCAGCGTCATCCCGACCAACCCATTACCATTGTCACCAAGGATACCCAGGATGATGCCGAGACCACCCGCCAGAGCTTCCAGGAACTCACCCGCAACCAGGGGGTCTTGGGCATCGTCGGACCGCTCAGCAGCCAGTGCTTACTGGCCATCGCCGAACCCGCCAATCAACTGGGGGTGCCGCTGTTGACACTGACCCAGCCCGATGAATCAACAGCAGACAACCCCTATGTCTTTCACGTCTTCCTGGACATTCGTCAGATGGTCAAGAGTCTGGTGCAGTACTGCCGCACTCGGTTGAATTACAAAAACTTCGCCGTGCTGCATCCTGAGGACCGTTATGGACAACGGCTGGCGAAAGCCTTCGCTGATGAAGTCCAGGCTTCAGGAGGCAGCCTTCAGGCCAGCGTCTCCTACAGCCCGACCGCCACCGAATTTCAAGAGCCTATCCAGAAGCTTCTGAAGGCCGCTGCCCAAAAAGCTTCTCCAACCGATAGCGTTACCAAAGGCTTGCCTATTGATGCCCTGTTCCTACCCGATCAGGCCCGCACCATCTCGTTGTTGGCACCCCAGTTGCCGCATTACAATGTGGTCGGTGTGCAGCTGTTGGGCACCAACCTGTGGGCCAACCCAGAGCTGGTCCGGATGGGTGGGATCTATGTCGAACAAGCCATTTTCCCCACGGCCTACCTCCCCGGTAGTTCTGATCCTAAGGCGCAGCGTTTCGAGGAACGGTTCAAGCAGATGTATCAGACTACCCCCTCATACTTGGAGGCACAAGCCTACGACGCCATGAGGATGCTGTTGCAGGCCATGGAACAGACCCGTGCCCCGCTGGATCGCCTGGCAGTTGTGGATGCCCTCCGGCAAATCAAGAATTTCGATGGGATTACCGGAAACGTCTCGTTCGCGGCCACTGGCCAGCCGGAGCGCCGCTACACGATCTTCCAGGTACAAAACGGGCAGATCGTACCAATCACCAAGTAGACCTCGATCCCTCAAGGATAGACTCATGCCCGACAAGATCACTCGCGAGGAAGTGCGCCACGTGGCCCGCCTGGCGCGGCTGGAGTTCAACGACGAGCAGGAAGAACGGCTCACCCTCCAGATGAACAGTATCCTGGCCTACATGGAGAAGCTCAATGAACTCGACACCACGGGGCTTGCTCCCATGAGCCATGCCACCGGTCTGCTAAACGTTTTCCGGGCGGATGCAGTCAAAGACTCCCTGGAGCGGCACCAGTCCCTGGCCAATGCTCCCGCCAGCTGATGGCGTTCAACTTTGTGGTACCAAAGGTCATCTGATGGCTAAGAAACGGCACTGTATTCTTTATCCATTCAGGAATTGCGGCAGCGCTTGATCGAGCGTGAGGTGAGCGTGACCGACGTGGTGACTGCCTTCCTTGAACGCATCGCAACGGTTGATCCGCATCTTCACTCCTATCTTGCAGTGCTCGCGGATGAGGCCCTGGCCCAGGCCCGGGAATTTGACTCCGACTCGCGGCTTCTGGAACTCTCCCCACTGGCTGGAATCCCGCTGGCTATCAAGGACGTCATTTGTATGCGCGGTATTCCCACGACCTGTGGCTCCCGCATCTTGCAGGATTTCCGCCCCCCCTACGATGGCACCGTGATCCAAAGGCTGCGCCAGGCCGGCGTAATCTTCTTGGGAAAGACCAACATGGACGAATTCGCCATGGGGTCATCCACTGAGAACTCCGCCTTTACCCCGACTCGCAATCCCTACGACCTCACTCGCGTCCCGGGTGGATCGAGCGGCGGCTCGGCGGCCGCGGTCGCAGCGGACCTGTGCGCGGGTGCCCTGGGAACCGATACGGGTGGCTCCATTCGCCAGCCGGCATCCTTTTGCGGCGTAGTCGGGCTCAAACCCACCTACGGACGGGTGTCCCGGTTTGGTCTGGTGGCCTTCGCCTCTTCCCTGGACCAGATCGGCCCTATCACCAAGAATGTGGAAGACTCCGCTACCATCCTGGGTGTTTTGGCGGGACATGATCCCTCGGATTCCACCTCCATCCAGGAACCGGTGCCGGACTATCGTTCACTGCTAACTCAGCCCATCAAGGGATTGAAGCTGGGTATTCCCAAGGAATATTTCATAACGGGGCTGCACCCCGAGGTGCAGGCTGCCGTGCAACAAGCCATCGACACCTGCGCCGGGCTGGGCGCTGAGATCGTGGACGTTTCCCTGCCCCACACTGAATACGGCGTGGCGGCCTATTACATCATCGCCCCCGCCGAAGCCAGCTCCAACCTGGCACGCTACGACGGAGTCAAGTACGGCTACCGTGCGGAACAGTGCAAAGACCTTCTCGACATGTACAGCCGCACCCGGTCGATGGGTTTTGGCGCAGAAGTGAAACGCCGCATCATGTTGGGCACTTATGTGCTCTCAGCCGGCTACTATGACGCCTACTATCGCAAGGCTTCCCAGGTGCGGTCCCTGATTCGTCAGGACTTCCTCGATGTCTTCCAGTCCTGTGATGCCATCCTCACCCCGGTGGCACCCATTCCGGCCTTCAAGCTGGGCGAAAAGACCGACGACCCGTTGCAGATGTATCTGAGTGATGTTTGTACACTTCCGGGGAGTTTAGCAGGAGTTCCGGGGATATCGGTCCCATGCGGGATATCGTCGGAAGGTATGCCCATCGGACTGCAGATCCTTGGGCCACACTTCCGGGAGGATTTGATTCTTCGTATTGCCTACCAATTCGAACAGGCAACGGAGTTCCCAAAGAACCCGTGCCCGCTGGACAGCCAGCTTGTTGCCCACTCAGGCTAGGCTCGATGCTGTTCACTTAGGCCCCTCTGACCTTACCGGATTCCACCACCTGAACTGTCCGAAACTGCGACCTGCGTGGCCGTCCCCGCCCTCGGCCCTGCAACCGTACCCAAGCGGGTTAGATCAGCGCCCATCCCCCAGCATTTTTGTGCTTCACTCAAGTCTGGGGGTAATACCCTTTGGGAACAACCACGATGCCGCGCGGCGTCACAAGGAAGCGTTCGCGATCTGCTGCGGGGTTGATACCAATCTCGGTGCGTGGCGGAATGACGTTGCCCTTATCGATAATGGCCTTCTTGATGCGACAGCTACGCCCCACTTCGACATCATCCAGGATTACTGATTCATCCACTTCAGCCCAACTGCGCACAACCACGTTGCAGGACAGCACCGAATTGCGGACCGTGCCTCCACTGATTATGCTGCCGGGGCCGACAATAGAATCCAGCGCCTGGCCAACACGCATCATCTCGCCTTCGCGGCGATTAAACAGGAACTTGGCCGGCGGATACTGTCGCTGGTGGGTCCTGATCGGCCAGAGAACTCCGTAGAGATTGAAAAAGGGGTCAACACCGGTCAAGTCCATGTTGGCGTTCCAGTAGGAATCCAGCGAGCCGACATCGCGCCAATACTGGGAGTCCCGCGACTGCTCTTTGAGGTGGACGCGCCTGACGCCATCGGCATCGATCACATGGACATACTCTTGAATCTGGTTGAAGCGGCGATATGGGTAGGCGAACACCCGGAGATCGTGGATCAGACGCGGGATAATGTCGCGACCGAAATCCTCATGGTCAGTATTCTTAAGTGCGTCCAGAAGCACCTCAGTCCTGAACAGATAGATGCCCATGGATGCCAGGGAACGTTCTGGATCATCCGGGATAGATTTTGGGGTTTCAGGTTTTTCCTCAAACCCGCGAATCCGGAAGTCACCATCCACTTCAGCGATACCGTATTCGGAAGCCTGCTGCCGATCCACCTCGAGCAGACCGACCGTCACATCAGCACCCTGCTGTTCGTGATAGTTCCGGAACGCTCCATAATCCATCTTGTAGACGTGATCGCCGGAAAGAATGAGAATGTGTTTGGGGCTGTCCCGTTCGATCAGATACAGGTTCTGGCGCACTGAATCGGCCGTGCCACGGTACCAGTCGCTCCCCATCCGTTGTTGGGGGGCGACAATGCGAAGATAATGACCCAAATCCGATGAGAAGATGTTCCAGCCATCCTCCAGATGGTCCACCAGGGATTGCGATTTGTACTGAGGAAATACCAGGATCTTGTAAAGTTGCGAATTGATGCAGTTGCTAAGCGGAATATCGATCAGACGATAGATTCCGCCGAATGGTACCGCCGGTTTTGAACGGTCTTCGGTCAGCGGCATGAGCCGCTGGCCGCGTCCCCCTGCCATGATGATGGTCAACACATCTTTCATAACGGCTGCTGGCTATCCTCTCAGGTCTAACCCAATCCCCAACAGATCATTAGCGGCCTAATAGCTTTTCGATATTGCCAGGCAACATATTGTTGCGATAGACCACCGACCCGTCTTTGTCCACCAGGATGAAAAGCGGGATGCCCACAACCTGATAGGCCGCCGACACTTCCCCCGAACCGTCATAAAGGACAGGGTACGGCGCCGGATTCTTCTTCTGATACTGCATGAGCCGTTCCAGGGAGTCCGGCGCCCCCACATTGATGGCCAGGATCTCCATCTGGTCCGTACTCACGGCGGTGCGCAGCTTGGCAACCGCGGGCTTGGCGGCAATGCAGCCTGGGCACCAGGTCGCCCAAAAATACAGGAGGACCGCCCTCTTGCCACGGAAGTTACTCAACCGCACCATCGAACCATTCAAATCCTTCAGCTGGAAATCCTTCGCCGGTATCTTCAGTACGGCTTCGGCAGTCGTAACCTGAAACAGGTTCTTCTGACCTCCGTCCTGGAACCGGCACACACTGATGGGGGCCAATATCAGCACAACAGCCAGCGCTCCGACACCACACAGCCCCATCCAGGCGGGCCGGCGTTCACGGCAATCCGATGTCATAGCCATAGTTCTCCAGTTTTTATCAAGAAATACTCCCCCGTCAGGATCATCACTGCGGCAAATCCTTTTTGCACATACCGCATCCAGATCCCGGAACGGGGCAACGAGCCCAACAGCCCCGAAAAGGTCCCCATTACAATGACCAGGGTCCCCATTCCATAGGCGAATGCAAACAGCATGGCCATGCCCCAGAACACCTTCTGGTGGGTCGCCACCATGGCCAACAACACCCCCAGAATCGGAGTGGTGCAACTGCTAATCACCAGGGCCGAAATCCCCCCCATCAGCATACTGGTAACCAGGTCATGGCCCGGCAGTTCCTTAACTCGCAAGCGACTTAAGAACGCCGGCGGCGGCAATGGTATCGCCTCCAGCATCACCAACCCAAAGACCAGGCAGACATTTCCAACAAACAGGTAGACATAGGGGCTGGTGGTAAGCGCCCCGAACATCTTTCCACTCAACGCTGCAAAGGCACCGAGGGCGGCATACACCAGGGCCATCCCGAACACGTAACAAAGCGACAGCGAAAAACCCCTCAACCGGCTGCCACGTGCCTTGCTGCCGGTAAACGCCACTATAATGGGAAGCATCGGATACGCACAGGGCGTAAAACCGGCCGCCACTCCCCCGACGAAGGCTACCAGAACCGCCAGCAAGGGCTGGTTCTGGGCTATCGTTTCAAACTGGTTAAGCCATTCCACATCTGTTCCCTATTTCCAGGTGGCTGCCTGGCCCCCATCACCCGTTCTGCTCTGAAAGGCAAGTGCTGAAACGCTCCCTCAAGTGTGCTGCACCGGCTCATCAGAGTATAAACACACGGACGAAGCCCCACAAGGTCTTTTCCGATGCTGGGCGCAACAATTGAGCGGTGCTGGGTCGAACCTTACATCACCGACTGTGGATACACCCAATACTCAGGGGGCGTAACCCACCATTATCACTACCGGTTGTTCTCATAGGGCGCCAAGATCCCTTAGGAATCCGGCGCTCTTCAGCTCTTTTCCCAATTGAACCCGCACCACTTCCAACAGTCCCTCCAGCAGTGGAGCCTGGCTCCCAGCTCGCACACGCAGGCGCCACAACTGATCGGGCTCCACCTGTCGAGCGCGACGAAGCAGAGCCAGGGTTCCAAGGTCCACACTGAAATACGCCCGCGCCCGCGCTTCATGCCGTTCACAGAGAAGTTGGCCCCGGGCGAGATTGAGCCAATAGCGGCCGATGGTGTTCAAAGGTTGTTGGCATTGACTGCAAGATGACAAATCCATGATGTATCCGAGCGAGGCCAACACCCGAAATAGACCTAGAATAACGATGTTGGCTGCATCCTTGTCCATCTCCAAATGCGCCAACCCGTTTCTCATAACTTCAAAGACCTCTTCTTGTGGTAGCCTCTCGGGGACCAGTTCGACCATAACCTCCGTGAGCAGAGCCGCAAACCCCCATCGATCCAAAGCCTCGCGCAAAGCCATATGCGGCTCCAGAAGCTTACAGGCTTCCACCCACATGAGCGAAACCGCAGAGCGTTCCCGATACTGCAAAGCCACCACACTAAAAGGCTCAAAGGAATGGACAAAACGCTTCTGGCTGCGCCTCGCTCCCTTGGCAATGCCCTTGAGCTTGCCGCTGGAACGGGTGAGGAAGGTGATCAACCGGTCGGACTCTCCATAATCGGAGGTAGAAAGGATGATGGCTTCAGTATCGAGAATGCGCATATCAAGGAGGGGCATATGCCTGGCATCCCCGGCCGGGATCGTGTCTTGCCGGCAGCGGGGTTCGGCTGGCTGGAATTAGGCGGCAACGGGCGTGGCTGTTACACCGGCACGTCGTCAAACGGCACAACTGCTGAACTGTCTGACTAAAACATTACCGGTCCCATCACCGCAAGGACTGATTGGTGAGAACCTTGCCGGGGAGGACGCTCAGCCTGGCCTTCAGATGGACTCGGTCCTCCGCTTGATAACGAGCACATCTGACTCATCCTATGATTAGCCGCTTTTTCAATGTCGATCGGCACCAAACAACCGACAGGTGGAGCAAGAAACCGTCATAACTTGGAGGCATCCTCGGGCAATCGCAATCGTACGGACTGGCCCGGCTTGCCCAAATATTTCAGCCTCTTTCCGTCCCAGTATACCTTGACAGTGCCGGCATTACCAAGCTGAAGCCGCAACCCTTTTGACACCTTCCAATCGCGGCTCTTGCCTTTGGGGATCAGCACACCTTCGACTTTCTTGTCGTCGAGGCGGACCTCCACCCATGATTCCTGGAGCGCCTCAACACGCAGCCGATGACCTGACTGAGGAGCCTGTTGCGGCCGTGCCTGGCTGCCCGTCGACAGCAGCTTCAACGCCGCGACTGTCACCTTGGGCGGAAGACGAACCAGCCCCACCCGCTACTGGTGGTGCCACCCCAGCTTGGTCCCAAGACCGTGGGATTAGGCCCGGTCTTATTTTCCTCTTCGCTGGGTGCCACCACATCCGTAGGAGCAACCACATCAGCTATCCCCTGATCGCTGTCGGTCGATCCGAGGTTCAATTGCACCGTTGCGGCATCGCGTCTGGGAAGTGATACGGTGGTATAGTATACAGGCTCCGAGGGTGACGAGCGCCATGGTCACCATGATCAGCCGCAAACGGCCACGATGCCGAGCCGCCTGCGAGCTTTCCCGAAAGCGCCGGATGCCGTCATCCAGCCTTTCATGGCGAGGAATCTCACCGGTATATCGTTCCAGGACCGCCGAGGGGTCGATTCTCAAAATCCGGCAATAAGCACGAGTAAAACTGCGCACCAGGAGCGGGGTCCCAATCTTGCTCGCATCCCCTTCCTCCAAGGCGATCAACATGCTCCTGCTGATGCAGGTCTGCTCCGTGATGGTGGCAAGTTCCACCCCCTGACGGAGCCGTTCAGTTTTGAGGAATTCTCCAAGATCCTTCATGCTTCCCGATTCTTCCGCTAAGCCGGACCAGGCCCGGCAACCGTTGCAGGGATCACAGGGTAATCTTGATGAAGGCCTTTTTTTCGATGTCCCTGATCCACTCTTCGTACTTGCGGCCAAGCTCTTCCATAAACAGCTGCCGGCGGACTGCTTCTCGAGGCTGTAGCTGTGCTTGCGGCGGCGATTGCGCCTGGGCCTGCGGCGCCGTTGCCGGTCCGCGATCGCTTCGCGCTTCTAGGATTTTCAAAATATAGAACCCGCTGGAGGTCTTGATGACTTCGCTGACAGCCCCGACCGAGAGCGAGTGGATACCCTTTTCGATTTCGGGCGCCAGTTCATCGAGCACCGACATACCCAATGTCGCCGCCATCGGCAGCTCCAGGCCCGTGCGAATGCTCCCTGGCCAGCTTGGCAAAGTCACCCCCGTCCTTCAGCTTCCCATGTATCTTGCGCGCCTGCTTTTCGGTCTGCGAAACGGTATCGGCGCGCGCTCCGCTGGGAACGGGCAGGAAGATCATCCCCAGGTGCCGCTTGCCGGCAGCATCTGCACGGGTCGCAGGGTTCGCGCTGGCAGTCGGCTGGGCCGGTTGGGTGGGCTGGGTGGGTGCAAGTGGTTCGGTCTTCATCCGGGCGTCGATCTGGGCTTCGGTTATCACGATCTTGGACTTAACCGCCCGCTCCATGAGCTTGGCCCGCTCGATCTCCTTCTTCAGCTTTTCCCGGAACTGTTTTGCGTTCGTCCCTTCACGGGCGAGGGCCGCATCGAACTGCGCCTCGGTCAAGCCACCATTTTTCTGCAGGATATCAGCAAGCGCGCTGTCAACTTCACCCTTGGTGACCACGATTTTCAACCGTTTGACTTCCTGCTCCGCCAACCGCTGCCTGATCATGCCCTGGAGCACCTCGCGTTCGAGCCTGCTCTTTTCTTCAGGGTTCTGGAGGTTGACCGCGGTATGTGAGTTTTTCCTGCAACTTGAGTTGTTCCAGAATGTCCCCGTAAAGGATGATGTCGCCATTCACTACGGCCACGGTACGTTCGAGAGTCTCTGCATAACCTGAAACCGTCAGGCAACCGCATAACAGCAACCCAGTGCTCCACCAAAACAACCGCTTTTTGACACCCATTCTACCACCCTTGCAGTCTTGGGAAATCGCGCCAAATTATCTAACTTACTGAATTATCTCGTGCTCTCTAGCATGTTCACAGAGCTCTTGCAAGACTATTCTGAACCGCGCCAGCCGCTTGCTCATGTCCGTTCCGGCCACTTCAATGAACAGTCGCTGATCACTCACCACCTCCACCTGCGCCGCCCGTATCTGCCTGGCCGCCCATCCGAGCAACACCGGCGCGGTAAACCTGGAATCCCCGGCAAAGCGCAGGGTGAAACCGTGCTGATCTCCATCCAGACGCAAGACCCGGAGCCGCATGAGCAGCAGGCGGATCTTGGCCAACAGCACCAGGGTCTTGACTGGTAGCGGCAAGGGGCCAAAACGGTCCCGCCATTCCACGGCCAGATCCTCGATGGTGGACTCATCGGCAGCGGTTGCCAGGCGTTTGTAGGCCAAAAGCCGCTGTTCACCAACGGCCATGAAGGAATCCGGAAGAAACGCCGAAACCGGCACGTTAATCTCTGGATCCACCGCTTCCTCCACCGGTTCGCCCTTGAGTTCCCGCACCATCCGCTCCAACAACTCCAGGTAGAGTTCATAGCCAACCGCGGCAATGTGACCGGACTGGGCCGCTCCAAGAATGCTGCCACCGCCACGGATTTGCAGGTCATTAAGGGCGATCTTAAAACCCGCTCCCAATTCACTGAAATCCATCAGTGCCCGCAACCGCTTCTGCGCGTCGCGGGTGATCAGGTACTCCCCGGGAATGAGCAGATAGGCGAAGGCCTGTTCAGCCGAGCGCCCCACCCGCCCACGCAACTGGTAGATCTGAGCCAGCCCGAATTTGTCGGCACGATTGATGATGATGGTATTGGCCGCCGGGATATCGAGCCCCGACTCAATGATGGTGGTACAAACCAGGATATCCAGCTGCCGCTGGACAAATCCCAGCATCACTTTCTCCAGCTCACGTTCGTGGAGCTGGCCGTGAGCCACCCCGATGCGCGCCTCAGGCACCAGGCGATTCAACATATTGGCCATCTGATAGATGCTTTGCACATGGTTGTGGACGAAAAACACCTGACCGCCACGCTGCAGTTCCCGATAGAGGGCTTCACGGATGGTGAATTCATCAAATTTGCACACAAAGGTTTCAATGGCCCGTCGGTCTTGGGGCGGGGTTTCAATGGCGCTGAGGTCGCGAATGCCGGTCAGGGCCATATGGAGTGTTCGCGGAATGGGAGTGGCGGTAAGGGTCAACACATCCACGGCAACGCGGAGCTCCTTCATCCGTTCCTTATGCTTGACCCCAAAACGGTGTTCTTCGTCGATGATCAGGAGCCCCAGATCACGAAAGCTCACATCCTTTTGCAGGAGGCGGTGGGTGCCGACCACCACATCGATGGTCCCTTTTGTAACCCCTCAAGAACCTTCCGTTGTTGGGCCGGACTTTTGAAACGGCTAAGGGAGGCCGCTTCGACCGGAAAGCCGGCAAATCGTTCTTCAAAGGTCTGGAAATGCTGCTCGGCCAACACCGTAGTGGGAACCAGCATGGCCACCTGCTTGCCGTCCATAACCGCCTTGAAGGCGGCTCGCAGCGCCACTTCCGTCTTGCCGTAGCCGACATCCCCGCAGATAAGCCGGTCCATGGGCTGCGCAGAGGTCATGTCGGCCAATACATCTTCAATGGCTTGTTGCTGGTCGGGGGTTTCTTCATAGGTAAAGGTGGCTTCAAACTCACGGTAAAGACTATCGGGCGGCGAGAAGCGCACGCCATCCCGGATCTGCCGCAGAGCGTAAAGCTGGAGCAGTTCCTGAGCGATTTTCTGCGCCGATTCGCGGGCCTTCTTTTTGGCCGTTTCCCAGGATCGGCCCCCCAAACGATCCACTTGCGGTGCCTGGCCTTCCATGCCCAGGTATTTTTGCACCCTCTGCAGCTTGTCGACGGGGACGTAAAGCCGGTCGCCGCCCTGATATTCGAGCCACAGGAAATCGTTTTCGATATTTCGAATGTTGAGATGCACCAGCCCTTTGTACACCCCGATGCCGTGGTCCACATGGACCACCAGGTCTTCCTGATGCAGGTCCTGAAACGAATTCAAGAACAGCCCGGCAACCGAAGACTTCTTCCGGGCAGGGGAACGGCGCTTGCCGAACAGCTCTTCATCACAGGTCACGGCCAGGTGTTCGGACGGCCACAGGAAACCTTTTCCCAGGTCACCCACCAAAACCTTCACAGCCGTGGCATCAAAGGATTCCTCGGCGAAGCGCTGACCACTGAAGATGACCTGGACCCCGTAATTACCCAGCAATTCCACCAACCGTCGCCCCTGCTCCTTACTACGACAGACCAAATAGGTCCGCAGGCCTTCTTCCCGCCACCTTTTGAACTGGTGCGCCACGGGTTCCAGCAAGCGTTCCCGGTTGGGATGACTGCGCACCGCTGCGACCAGGTCATCCTGTCCCTGACAACCAAGAGCCACCGAAACAGTCTGCCGATGATTCGAGGAAACCCCTTCCAAAGGCGGGTTCAGCAGCACCTTCTGGAATGGCTCCAGTCCAGCCTGCACGTCCGCAGGTTGCTGAAATAGCTCCGATGGCGGACGCAGCCACTCATGCGGGGTTCGCCGCGTTTCCCACTCCTGGTTGAGGCCCCAGTAACGTTCGTCCAGTTCCTGGTAGACCCGGGCCGCATCGGTGAACACCACCAGGGTTTGAGGGTCCAGATAAGCACTCAAACCCGCCATTTGGGCATAGAACACCGAAAGCACATCCTCAAAGGCACTGGCCTGATGGCCCTCCTGAAGTCTTTCCAACCACACCCCCGCAGCTGCCAGGGTAAGCCGCTCCTGTTCGACGTCGAGGTACAGATGCCGTTGTGCCCGTTCGCGCGCACCGCCATCCAGAATTACTTCGCTGGCCGGGAGGATGATAGCGTCTTCCAGGGTCTTTATGGATCGTTGACTGCCGGGATGAAACAGTCGGATGGATTCCAGTTCGTCACCGAAGAACTCCAGTCGCAGGGGCCATTCGTACAGTGGCGAATACAGGTCGATCACACCACCACGGCGACTCAGATCACCACATTCCTCCACCAGAGGTACCCGATAGTAGCCGCGTTCCGCCATTTGCCGACAGAACTGGTCCAGGTCAATGGTTTCCCCGACCACGCGATAGTCAACCGCCTGCAGAAACATCTCCGGCGGCGGCAGGCGCTCCATCAGGGCCAGGGCCGAAGTGACCACGACCGTCGGGCTGCTGGCAGTGCGCAGCGCATACAGGGCGGCCAGCCGGCTGGCGGTGCTTTCCATCTTGCCGAGCGATTGGGCCTTGCGACCGCTTCTGGAAGGGAAGGTCCAGATCACCCGATTCATTGGGTCCTCACCGCGTCCTTTCGGCCCCGCACAGAAAAAGGATAGCGTCTCACTGAATTGCCGAGCTTCGAGGTCGGTGGCCGTAACCAGGAGGATGTGACTCCGCAGTTCGCGCAGCATCTGCGCAATCAGATAGGCCAAACCAGTGGGATGGCAGTGGCGCACCGCAACATCGTCGCCACGACCTTTCAGAAGGGAGATCACTTCCGCGGCCGAACCTCGTGGGGAATCGTTTGGCTTCATGGGTTCTCGATTCAATAAGTTCATTGCGATATCATATCCGAGTTCTGAAGGGAGCTGCCAACCGGCGCCTTCCGGATGGCGTGGGACCCCATTAGAACATTCACCGGGAGCGGCAAGCCGAGTCGTCACTGCAACGCATATGTGCTTGCGCCGGCATGATCGTGAAATCGCGAGTCCCAGTCCCAGCCACGTCCGCGGATATTCTTGCCGGATGTGGAAAGTTCTTGCCAGTCGTCGCAATCCGTGACCAATATGGCTCAAACACTGGCAACACCATGGATCGAAGGAACCGAGGACCGCTCATGAACCAAGATCGCCCAAACTATCCAGCAAATGCTGCGGGAAATCCCCGCTGTTGATGAGCTGCTACAGTCGGAAGGGCTGCAATCGGCACTCCGACAACATCCACGAAAACTCGTGGTGGACAGCATCCGCCAGGTGCTGGCCGAACACCGCCAACACATCCTGACACAGACAGAAAACCTGCCACCACCGGACTGGCACCCTGCCTCTCTAATCGAGCGCATCTTGGACCGGGTGGAGACCCTTGGCCGCCACACCTTAAGGCCGGTGGTCAACGCCACCGGGATAGTGGTTCATACCAATCTGGGACGTTCCCTGCTGCCGGCCGAAGCCCTGGAACGTCTGCAGCTGATGGCGCGCGGCTACAACAACCTGGAATACAACCTCGACACCGGCAAACGCGGTTCTCGTTATGTCCATGCCGAAGCCATTCTCTGCGAGATCACCGGGGCCGAAGCGGCACTCGTGGTCAACAACAATGCCGGTGCGGTTTTGTTAGTCCTCAATACCCTGGCCCAAGGCCACGAAGTCATCGTGTCTCGCGGCCAACTGGTAGAAATCGGCGGTTCCTTTCGCATCCCCGACGTCATGGCCGGCAGCGGCGCCATCCTGCGCGAAGTGGGCTGCACTAACCGCACCCACCTGCGCGACTATGAAACCGCCATCAACGACGCCACGGCGCTGCTCATGAAAGTCCACAGCAGTAATTATCGGATTCTTGGGTTCACTGCGGAAGTCTCGCTCGATGAACTGGTGACCTTGGGGAAACGCCGTGCTCTGCCGGTGGTGGAAGATCTTGGCAGCGGCTCCTTTGTGGATTTAGGCCGGTTTGGATTGCATCGCGAACCCACCGCCCAGGAGGCCATTCAGACCGGGGCCGACTTGGTGACTTTCAGCGGCGACAAATTGCTCGGCGGCCCCCAGGCGGGCATCATTCTGGGCCGCAAGGACCTGGTGACGCGCTGCAAGAAAAACCCTTTGACCCGGGCGTTGCGGGTCGACAAGCTAATCCTGGCCGCACTGGAAGCCACCCTGCGTCTCTACCGCGACGAAACCGCCGCCTTTGCCCGCATCCCAACGCTGCGCATGATCGCCATACCGCTTGTGGATCTGCAGGAACGTGCCGAGCAGTTGGCCTCCCAGATCCGCGCGGTCGATCTCCAAGGTCATTTGCAGGTCGAGGTCCAACCGGGGTCCTCTCAGGTCGGCGGCGGTTCCTTGCCGGCTCAAGACCTGCCCACCTGGACCGTGGCCATTCATGCCGCCCGGTTCAGCACCACTCAGATTGAACACCGGCTGCGGATGGCCAAGACCCCCATCATCGGTCGGATTGAATCGGATCGTTACCTGCTCGATGTCCGCACCCTCCAGGAAGACGATCCGGTTCTGGTGGTGGAAGGCTTTGCCGAACTCCTGGCCGACTAATCCACGCGCAATTCCAAATACAGGTCGCCGCGGCGGTCTATCCCGTCATCCAGGTGCTCCCCGAGGTTCTTCAAGCGCAGGCGGGTCCCGGTCTTCACACCTGCCGGGATATGCACCGAGACCTTCCGACCACCCGCCAGATGCGACAAATCCACCAGGATTTTGCCGCCGCTGACCGCCTGATCCGCGCTGATGGCCAGATTGTAGGTCAGATCCCCGCCGGGCCGTCGGCCGAGATCCTTGGAAAAACCGGGCAATTGGCTGGAACCAGGCATCCCCAGAGCTTTATTCAGAAGATAGCCGCCGACCCGTTTCCCCGCCTTGGCCAGAAGTGACAGACCCCCAGCCAGAAGTCCCCGGGGGCGGTCTTGATCCACCGCACCCGCGCTTGCGTCCCTCAGTCTGATGCAGGTTCGGCTTGCCCCTCAAGTCCCCGAAGCGGAACAGGCGCGGCCCCTGTGAATTGGTCCAGACGACCCCTTGAAAGAAGATGGTCTGGCCACCAAAGAAGAGGTTGTTGATAAAGCTTTCATCGAAGCGGAACCCGGAACGCTGGAACTCCTTGTGCAGCTCGGAGAACACATCATGAGAATGGCGGCTCCTGAAGAAATCCCGCAGGATCTCTTCCTGGGAATAGCCGAATCCCGGCCCTGCATAGTCAGCCCCTGATCCCGACCAGAATGCCCAAAACGTCGATGGTCGTCGTATTGGGCGCGCTTCCCGGGATCACTCAATACCCCATAGGCCTCATTGATTTCCTTGAAGCGATCTTCGGCACGCGGGTCTTGCCGGTTGCGATCCGGATGAGTGGCCAGCGCCAGCTTCCGGTATGCCTTCTTGATTTCCTCCTCCGGCGCATCCGAAGACACACCGAGGAGCTGATAATAATCCTTCAAAGCCATACAGATTGAATCTCCTTACCATGACATAGGCGCACCAAGCGGCCGAAATTCTGCCCTCACCATTGATGGAATCAACCATCATCCTCACCGTATTCCAAGAATACGGCACCCAGCGGCGGGAGTGTGAGGAGCAGCGAATGGCTTCTGCCGTGCGCCGGGTGATCGGTGGTGGTGACCGCGCCCAAATTGCCGCAACCACTGCCGCCATAGACTTCGGCGTCGCTGTTGAGGCGCTCACGCCATGTTCCAGCCAGAGGCACGCCGACGCGGTAACCGAGCCGCGGCACCGGGGTAAAATTGCAGGTGATCAATACCAACTGGTGCGGTTTCGGTCCGCGCCGCATAAAACTCAGCACGCTGGCGTCAGCATCATGGAAGTCCACCCACTGAAACCCTTCGATGGCGAAATCCAATTGGTAAAGAGCGGGTTGACTCGCATAGTACCGATTCAGGTCCTCGACCCAACGTTTGAGCCCCTGGTGTGGAGGGTACTCGAGCAGGTGCCAGTCGAGGCTCTCATCGTGGTGCCATTCACGCCACTGGCCGAACTCGGCCCCCATGAACAGCAGCTTCTTGCCCGGATGCCCATACATGTAGCCGAACAGCAGGCGCAGATTGGCGAATCGCTGCCAGTCATCGCCGCTCATCTTGCCGAGCAGCGATCCCTTGCCGTGAACCACTTCGTCGTGGGAGAGCGGCAGCACGAAATTTTCCCAGAAAGCATACCAAATGCTAAAGGTCAGCAGATTCTGGTGGTACTTGCGGTAGACCGGCTCCTTGTGGAAGTAATCCAGGGTGTCGTGCATCCAGCCCATGTTCCATTTCAGACCAAACCCCAACCCACCCACAGAGGTGGGGCGCGAAACCATCGGCCAGGACGTGGATTCTTCCGCAATGGTCTGCACGTCGGGATAGTTCTCGTAAACCGCTTCGTTGAGCCGTTTGATGAAGTCGATGGCTTCCAGGTTTTCGTTGCCGCCGCGCAGGTTGGGAATCCACTCCCCGTCGCGGCGCGCGTAGTCGAGGTAGAGCATGGAAGCCACGGCATCGACGCGGATGCCGTCGGCATGGTAGCGGTCCAGCCAGAACAGTGCGCTGCTGATGAGAAACGCCCGCACCTCGTGACGCCCATGGTTGAAAATGTAGCTGGTCCACTCGGGATGAAACCCCTTCTTGGGATCAGCATGCTCGAACAGATGTGTGCCGTCGAAATAGACCAAACCGTGATGATCATCGGGGAAATGGGATGGCACCCAGTCGAGGATGACCCCGATGCCGTGCTGGTGCAGGTAATCGATGAGATACATAAGGTCTTGAGGCGTCCCATAGCGGCTGGTTGGGGCGAAGTAGCCGACCGTTTGGTACCCCCAGGAACCGTAAAACGGGTGCTCCATGATGGGGAGCAGCTGCACATGGGTAAAGCCGGCAGATTTGACATAATCGGCCAGCGGCGCAGCAATCTCGCGATAGCTCAGGAACCGGTAACCGTCTTCGGGTACACGTTGCCACGAACCCAGATGGATTTCATAGATGGCCATCGGGCTGTCCAGCCGACTTCGAGGACCTCGCTGACGCATCCAATCGCCGTCGTTCCACTCATAGTCCAGATCCCACACCACCGAAGCGGTGTGTGGCGGTGTTTCCCAGCGAAAGGCAAAAGGGTCGCCTTTGTCGATGCGATGCCCTTGATGGTGGGAAGCGATGTGATATTTGTAGGACGTCCCGGCCTCGACACCGGCGATAAAGCCCTCCCAGACCCCCGAACCATCCCATCTCACTGCAAGCGGGTGGGTATCCGGCTCCCAGTCATTGAACGAACCCAGCACGCTGACTCGCTCAGCGTTGGGCGCCCAGACGGCAAAATGAGTCCCGGAAACACCATCCACCTGCCCGGGGTGGGCCCCCAACTTTTCGTAGAGGCGGAAATGTTGACCTTCCTTGAACAAGTAAATATCGTGATCGCTGATGGCGCCCACACCATGCCTCACTTTGCTTTCCCCTTGGTCGCCGCCTGCTGCCATCGTATCCCTCCACTATTCTATGCGCTGCTGCCCAGATTCCCGAAACAGCACCATTGGTCACAGTCACATTCGCTCGCCCACGCCGCGCCCCATCTTATCACTATAAATCCACTCACTGCTCTCGCCAAGTCGCCACAAGGAATCCCCCATTTGCGTCTTTGCGCGAGATGACCGATTGCGGATGCTGCCTGCACACTGATCTGAACCCGTGTTCGAACAGCCTCTAAGGCGCCGTCCAGATCGCTTTGCCCTGAGCGTCGAAAAACATTTGCATTGGGTTGTTGTCCACAACCCCAAGCCCCAGTCGCTGATTCTCATTGGCATCCAGAAACACCAGGAATTCCTTGTCATCCAACACACTAAGAGCTATCCCCAAGCCGTCACGATTGCCGTTGAGGATAAGCTCGGTGCTATCGCCGGAAGCTTGAAGGACACAGCGCGGCGATTCGGTCGCACTCAGCAGGGCAAACCGTGGGGTCCCGTCGCTTTCCAGACGGAGGACGCCCCGCAGCTTCTGGTCTTCATCCCGGAGAGCCACCAGCGGTAGGCCATCGGCTCCATTGATACCCAGTTCGAGACGCGCTTTCTCGTGCTGATTCATCATGAAAACTCCGCTGGTGCCGTCGGCCTGGACGCGCATATCAGCGCGGCGTCGGCCGGCATCATCGAACAGGATCAGGGCCGGTTCATTGCCGCTGACACCCACTTGCAGCTGCGGAACCGCCCGGCTGTTAGCCAGCATCAGCGAGTTTCGCTCATTGATCGAACTGAGCGAAACCAAAGGTTTTTCTTCGGCGTCAGTGAAACTCAATTCAGTCTTGTCCCGGGTTGCGACCCACCCCGCCCGGATTTTGCCACTGTCGTCCCGGAACAGGAGCCGGCCTCCATTGTCTTTGGCGCTGATTTCAGCGCGCGGCAGCGCCGACGCGTCGCGCAATTGCAGCGCCGGCTGGTCGCGCACCACCCCCAGGGAGACACGTTCCTTGCCGCCGGCATCATGCATGGTCAGTTCACTGCCATCCATAGCGGCACTCAGGCTGACCTGAGGCTGATCATGGCCACTCACCAGTCTCAAGGCCGGTCGCCCTTCGGTCATACCCAAGACTAGCCGCGGTTTGCCGTTGCTGTCGAAAATCATCAGACTGGCATCATCACCGGCGGCCGCCAACAACGCTCGCTGCTTGCCGCTGCCGTCGACCAGGGCAATCCGTTGGGCGACGAATTCCCCCGGGGGCGGCGCTGCTTTTCGCGCCAGCACCGCCGCGGCAACAGCGGAAGTCACCACCAGCACCAGCAGTCCCGTCACCAGCCAGCGGAGCTGGCCGGTGCGCTTTTCCAGCGCCTGCAAACGCTCTAACACGGAATCGGACTCGGAACTATTCGTCGTCATGCGCCACCTTGGATTTTGACTTGAAGATACGGATTGTAACTGTCGGCATCGTACTGCCAGTGCCAATGTTTATGCCGACTGTGGACAGCGATCCCAGTCCGGGTAATGGTCTGAAATGACGCCCAACACGAATTATGGTCTCCGGCTGCTCCCGGTGTTGTCCAGCACGAACCCTGCACCTGCACCTTTCCCAATCGCTGCTCTAGCCGGCCACCGGCATTCAACCGGACGAAGCCGCTGCACCAAGTCTCACCGGACGGCACCCGCATCGTTTCCGCGACAACCGTATCCAGCATTCACATCAGGTTGTAGACCGCTGCCGGCGGCCGCGGCAGCGTCCACCGGCTGGGACCGCATCCGCTCCAGGATCAGCTCATCACCAGGACCAAACCAGCCAAGCCCGATAAGAATTCCGACAAACCCGCCGACAAGTCGGCTCCCAGCAAACAATAGTGGCGTTTGAACCCATTCAGGAAGCGGTTGGAGGACGTCTTCAGCCGCTTCCAGACTTGCCTGGTTCATTCACCAATGATCTTGATCAGCACCCGTTTGCGGCGCCGGCCATCGAATTCGCCATAGAAGATCTGTTCCCAAGGGCCCAGGTCCAGTGCCCCGCCAGTGATCGCCACCACCACCTCACGCCCCATGATCTGACGTTTCAGGTGGGCATCGCCATTATCTTCACCGGTGCGGTTGTGCTGGTACTGCGACACCGGTTCGTTAGGCGCAAGCCGCTCCAGCCACTTCTCGTAGTCCTGGTGCAAACCGGACTCGTCATCGTTGATAAAAACCGATGCGGTGATGTGCATGGCATTGACCAGCACCATTCCTTCCTGAACACCGCTGTCGCGTACCGCCGCGGCCACCTCGCGGGTCAGATTGACGAACCCACGCCGGCCAGGCACATGCATCCACACTTCCTTGCGATAGGTCTTCATAACTACCCCTCGTCGCCCCGACTTCCCCTGTTGTTCAAACCTGTCAACCAGTGCGAGTATAGACCAGATCCCGCCGAGACCCTAAGCACTTTTACAACCCTGGGCAGTCGTGCTAGTTTGCATGTGACATTTGGCGGTGGACCGCCATGTCCAGCTGGGAGGTTTCGGCCACGACGCGGCTGTAGCGCCTTTCCAGCGGCGCCAGCCACAGGTCGGGCGGTTTTCATCGATGACCAAGGGCTCTCAAAGGAAGCGAAGATCATGGCCAACCTGCGGATACTCCTTTGTTCACCTGAAATCGCTCCCTATGCCAAGACCGGCGGATTGGCCGATGTCGCCGCTGCTTTGCCGGAAGCGCTGCACGCTCTGGATTGCGACATCCGGTTGTTCATGCCGCTCTATCGCTGCGCTCGCGATGTGGCTGCGCCCCTTACCCTGCTGGCCAAAGCCGTCCCCATGATGGTTGGCGGCCGCACTTTTCACGGCACCTTGTGGCAAGGGGCCACCGCCGGTGGGGTGCCCGTTTATTTCCTGGAAAAGGATGAGTTCTTCGATCGCTCCCAGCTCTACGGCACGCCGCAGGGGGATTACGAAGACAATGCCGATCGATATATCGCCTATTGCCAAGCGGTGCTCCCCCTATGTCAAAGTCTCGACTGGTATCCGGACATCCTCCATGCCCACGACTGGCAGGCGGCACTGGTCGCCGCTTACTTTCATCATTTCTGGCGACATCAGGCACAGTTCGCCACTGCCGCAACCGCTTTCACCATTCACAACCTGGCCTATCAGGGGATTTTCCCGCCGTCACATTTCAGCCTCACCCAGTTGCCACCTCATGCCTTTACCGTGGACGGACTGGAATTCTGGGGCAACTGCAATCTCCTCAAGGCCGGCCTGGTCTACAGTGACCTCCTGACCACGGTAAGTCCCCGCTACAGTCAGGAAATCCAGCAGTCGGAACTGGGCTGCGGGCTGGACGGTGTTTTGCGGGAACGGCGCGGACGACTGGTGGGGATTCTCAATGGCGTGGACTACCGGGTTTGGAACCCGGGAACCGACCCCTGGATTGCAGCCCACTACCAAGCGGGCAACATGGAAGGCAAGCACCTCTGCAAACAGGCCTTGCTGGCTGAACTTGGGTTTGCCAGCGAAGCCCATTCCTACCCGCTGCTGGGCATGATCACCCGGTTGGTACCGCAAAAAGGCCTGGATCTCATGCGGGAAATGATCGACGACCTGCTTTCAGAGAATGTGACCTTGGTCATCCTTGGAACCGGTGAAGCGGAAACCGAAGTCTGGCTCCGCGAGAAGGCCCGTCAGCATGCCGCCAAAATGCGGGTTTGCCTGACTTTCGACGATCCCCTGGCGCATCGTATCGAAGCCGGAGCCGACCTGTTTCTCATGCCTTCCCACTACGAACCCTGCGGTCTCAATCAGATGTACAGCCTTCGCTACGGCACCGTCCCCGTGGTGCACGCCGTCGGCGGTCTGGATGATTCCATCGTGGATGTCATGCTCGACCCCGAAACCGGCACGGGGTTCAAATTCTATCAGTACACCGCCTTTGATTTCTTCTACACCACCCGCTCTGCCCTGGAACTCTATCAAGACAAGCAGAAGTGGCAGCAGTTGCAGCACCGCGCCATGCTCCAGGATTTCTCCTGGAAACAGGCTGCCCGAACCTACCTGCAATATTACCAGGCAGTACTGGGGCCGCATCGGCCGCCCATATGAACCTCCACCACATGAAACCGCGGATGGATTCCTGCAAACATAAGTAATAAACCCTCTCACCCGTCGGAAACTGGCATCGAATTGCCTGTGCCAGCCAACCCTTGTCAATTGAAAGAGGATTTTTGCTTTGACCTTGAATGTTCTCAACTCCTTGCATCAACTGCAGGGCTGCCCCTCAGCCCCCTTCCGGAACCCAGGGGACGCCGGCTGCTCCAAAAGTGGCTTGTCAAAAACCTTGCCATTGATTACATTGCACCACGCTGTGGGGAAGTGCCAAGCTCACTGGTGGGGCTCCCGGACTTCAAATCCGGTGTGGGGCGCTGAGGGGCGTCCCAGGTGGGTTCGATTCCCATGCACTTCCGCCATGTTATGGATCATCCTCGCTGGCCAATCACCCCCCTCAATAATTGCGTGCACATTGCGTGCACGGATTTCTGCCGAACAGCCTTTCGATCTATCCAGTTTTCCGAAGTGAGCTGGTCACGAATCCCCTTCTTGAAGGTCCGGGTTTAAGCCTGCGGGTTGGAATTGTGTGACCGTGACCAGCAGGGAATGGGGTGTCGCGATGGGTTCTGCTTTCGGTGGGATCTACGACCGCTCCACCTCAGCCAGGGTGACGGTGTTCGGCCTCTGCAGTGCCTAGCCCCCTGCCTGGAACGAAAAAAGCCAGGATCCCCCTGGCAAAGCAAGCTCAAACATCCCAACGATGATCAGGATCGAGTCCCTGCCGCACGGCTGATGTCAAACCACGTCGAACCTTATGCCTAGATGCCTGGTCCCCGGATACCTGGCCCCTGCCGCTCCGGGTTGCTTGGACAAGTGAATACGATGTCGTGGCACTAAAATCCGCCCGCCATGTCACGGCACTCAACAACATCCCTCTCTGTGACAACCGCACCACAACATACCACTGCGCCTACCATATCAACCCCTTGCCTTGGCAGCTCAGGTCCAATTTGCGGTTCTAGGAGACCGGTGTTTCGTCAAATTGGTGGGGTCTAGCCGGTGGGGGTCTGGCCGGTCCTCGTGACCTTACTCGTGATCATTACCTGAGCTGCCACCGACGGCAGGACGAATGACAGAGGGCATGGCTGAATGCGGGGTACTTCGCGTTGACTGTGTGCCGGTGGGCTCCGCCTTGCTGATCGGCAAGGTATCAAGGTCATACTTCGTTGTGCACCACCCTGATCTCGAGTTCACCACATTGGCAAGATCCGGGTAATGGACCCGTTTTGTTGCCTTAGGTGCGGTCATGGGATGAGAACAATCAGCTTGATTCACGAACCCGACGTGACAGTACGCGCACTACGCCCTATGGGGTTGCAGAAGCAGTCCCCCGACCCTCATCTGAAAAAGCCGAAAACACTTCATCCATGGCCAGCCGCCCTAGATGATCTTGACGATAACCTGGCCCGGGCATGAGGAGTCTGTCATCATCTACCACTAGACTTCGAGCTGACAGTCCCCGCCGGCCACTATAGGAGTTTGTCCTCAAGCCCGCCCCGGACTCCGATCCGGGTTCCGGGCAAACACCGTCCTCCAAGCCCTCCGCAGGCAAGACAACCTGCCCGAAGACCAATTTCGCCGAACTCCCCAGCATTCCCCCCAACACCATGACACACCATGATGATTCTTGTCAGCACTTGCCAAGAAAGCGGCACTTCAATGTCCTTGACAGCATCCAAGACAGGCGCTATCCCAAAACAACCTCAAAAAGCAGTTTCTTATCGCCCTACCCGGAAGAAAGAAGAGAACATGACGATTCAGGTCCCTGACAAGGAAAAACTCAGCGCAGTCCAGGCTCTGTGCGAACAGTCGGATCCTTATAAGTGGACACCTGGGGTTGAGAATCTCTTCGTCGAAGCCATGCGTCAGAACATTTTCTGGCACTCGGAAAAATGCGACTTCTACGCCCGGCTTGCCGAATCAAAGAACTTCTCACCCGGAATGCTTGAATCGATGGATGACATGGACAAAGTGCCGTTCATCCACGCCAACTTTTTCAAAACTCACGAGATCCTGAGCATCGACCGAAGCGAAGTCGCCGTACACCTGACGTCATCCGGAACAACCGGTCAGAAGTCCCAGATTTTCTTTGATGCCTGGAGCATCGGCTCCGCCCGCCGAATGGTCGATTTCATTCATGACTACTACGGCCTGCGCACCAATCAAGCCGTGAACTACGTGCTCAACAGCTACGAACCGGAGCCGGGCATGAATCTCGGAACAGCCAATACGATGGAGTTCCTTACGAGCTATGCGCCCGCGAAAAGCATCACCTTTGCGCTGCGAAGCAAGGGCAAAGGTCAGCATGAGTTCGATGCGTTCGGCGTCGTCGATGCCCTTCGGTTTTATGCGCAAGAAGGCCTTCCTGTCCGGGTCATCGGCTTCCCGGCTTTTCTGCTGTTCACGCTGAACCGTTTGCAGGACATGAACATCGGCCCCATGAAGCTTCATCCTGATTCTCTCGTATTCCTGGCCGGCGGATGGAAGGGCCACGCCAAACAGGAAGTCACAAAGCCCATACTGTACAAGCTCATTCATGACATGCTCGGCGTTCCTGACGAGCGTATCAGGAGCTCTTTCGGATCTGTCGAGCACAGCATTCCCTATGTCGAGTGCGCGCAACACAACCTGCATATTCCGGTCTGGTCCAAGGTCTATATTCGCGACTTCAAGACACTCGAGGTCGCGGGATATGGAAAACCGGGCTTCCTGCAGTTTGTTTCACCGTACATCACGTCCGTTCCGGCGCAGGGTGTAATGATGGGCGACATGGCCCGGCTTTGGCCGGCATCATCCTGTCCGTGCGGGCTAGAGAACGATTTCTTTGAGATCCTGGGACGTGCCGGCACCTCGGCCAACAAGAGTTGCGCCGCGGCGGCTGCGGAGCTTATGAAAGGATAACGCGGAAGTATCATGATCAAACAGCACCTCTGGCAAGGCGAATGGCTTGACGATCAGCATCTCGAAATCCGCATTGGCGAACTCTCTCAAACCATCGAACAGGCGCTCCGTCGCGGCCTCGACACACACAACCTTCTGACGGCACTAAACACGCTTGCGGCACGTCTCGTGCCCGGCGAGGCAGTCTATGACGGGTTGCGCGAGGCGGCGCTCGAAGCGGCAATACCGGCACAAGATATCGATGCCGGCCTTTCTTCCATCGCCGCATTCATCTCCAGATCGAATCTCGAAGAGAAACTTAAGCGAGAATTGTCGACGCTTGAACCGTTCAATCCGATGCGGATCGATTACCGGCGTTCGATTTTCGAGTCATGGGCGCCGCTTGGCTTCCTGGTGCATATCATGCCCTCCAACGTCTTCACCGTGGGCATGTTGGGCCTCGTCGAGGGCCTCCTCTCGGGTAACGTCAACTTCGTCAAGACGAGCGCCTCGGACACGATGCTTCCGCACCTTTTCGCCGGGGCGATCATCGAAAGTGACGTCACCAACACCGTTCGTGACTTCATTATAGTAGCCCGCTTATCTTCGCAGCGCGATGACCTGCTGAAGGCTGTCTTTGCCGAAGCAGACGGTGTTTCCGCATGGGGCAGCGAAGAATCGGTGGCAGCAGTCAAGGCCATGACCCCGCCGGCCGCGCGCTTCATCGAGTGGGGCCACAAAATCAGCTTTGCATACGTTGCGCGAGAGAAAATCAATGACGATGGCGTCCTGGAACCGCTGGCCCGTGAGATCTGCTTCATAGAGCAGCAAGCCTGCTCCAGTCCTCAGGTCGTCTATGTTGAAACCGCGGGCAAGGCCGAATTGGTGGCTTTCGCCAGACGCCTCGGTGCGGTCATTTCGAGGATCTCGCCTTCAATTCCGGCCGTAGCACCATCAATGAACGAACAGGCGGAACTCACTGCCGTTACGGAGTTGGTTAAACTGGACGCCTGCCTTGGCAACGCCGATGTCATTGAGCCGGATGACAAGACCTGGCGCATTTTTGTGGAATACAAGTCGGGGTTAAGGGCATCTCCACTCTACCGTACCGTCTGGGTCAAACCCCTGCCCCGTGACAACATTCTTCCTGCTCTCCGCCCGTTGCGCAAATACTTGCAGACGGTGGGCCTGGCCTGCGATATGGGGAGCCTGGCAGAACTTAGCGGGATATTCATTAGCGCCGGGGTGCAGCGCACGACGCAGTTCGGACGCATGGTCGGCGGCAGTTACATGGGCGAGCCGCATGACGGGGTCTACGCGTTGCAGCGATTCACGCGCCGCATCACTTTTGACCCGGGCCCCGCCTGCGGGACGATTACCAACTTCGCCGAAATCGCCCGCGATCGCGTTGAGCCGATCATTCCCAAGGTCCCGGTGCTGACCAAAGAAGGATTCCAGAAACTGGCACCAGATGAGTCGTCAAAACAGCTGTTCTTTGCGAGCGGAGGCAGCTCTGGTGAACCAAAGGTGTCGATATTCACGTGGGACGATTACAAGTTCCAGATGAATGTCGCCGCCGAAGGCCTCTTTGCGGCCGGCCTCAATCCGGCAACCGACCGGTGCGTGAACCTCTTCGCCGCGGGCCACCTTTACGGCGGCTTCCTGAGTTTTTTCAGCATCCTGGAAGCGCTGAAAGCGCCGCAAATCCCGTCGGCCATGCACACCAACTTTGCCGAGATTGCGGATAACATCGTCCGCAACAGGGCCAACGTGTTGCTGGGCATGCCAACCTTTATCATCCAATTCTTTGAATCGCAAAGCGAGGCTATGCACAGGTATCGCGGAATCAAAAAGATCTTTTTCGGGGGTGAACATTTCAATGAAGTGCAGCGCTCACGCCTGATGGATCGGTTTGGCGTCGAAATCATCCGTGCAGCATCGTACGGCAGCAACGATGCCGGTCCGCTCGGCTTCCAGTGCGAGCATTGCGCACCAAGTGTTTATCATCTGAATTCGCGTCTGCAGATTCTCGAGATTCTTGACGAGCATGAGGACAAGCCTGTCGCATCTGGCGAATCCGGAAGGCTTATCTTCACTTCGCTGCATCGCAGCGGCCAAGCAATCAACAGGTACGAAATCGAAGATCTCGGTCGCTGGGTGGAGGGCCACTGCCCCTGCGGGCGAACTACCCCGAAGTTCGAACTCCAGGGGCGTTTTGGCGATACGTTCCGGCTGTGTTCACTTTACTTGAACTACCACCTCTTCACCCGTATTTTCAATGATTACGCGGGGTACTCCGGAAACGTTCAGATAGAATACGGTAGGAAGATCGGTGGAAAGCAGAGCATTGTGATCATGCTTGATCGGACCTCCGGCCTGGATCCCGGGAACATGCACCAACTGATCGTGGATCACTACAAGGAAGTCCGCATCTGGACAGTGGATAATCCGGCATTCGTCATGCAGGTGAAGATGATCGACCCCAAGGAGTTTGTGATAATTCCACGTACCGGAAAGATCAAGCACATCATTGAGATCAAGGATCCCTGAGGCGCGTTATCAGAGCCGGGCCCGGGAACTTCGTGCTAGAACCAGTATTCGACATGAGGGCCTATCTTTAAGAGGCCGAATTCCTGCATGAGTTCGAGCCCCATGAAGAAGAGGCTGACAAGCAGCAGACATATCGCAAGAACCCTTATGCTCATCCTTCTGGACACTTCCTCCTTGAGCAGCATCAGGGCCGGGATAACACCGAATAGTAGAATAATACTCCCGCCTCCTATCAGATCCAGCGCCTTAAGAAAGATGTCGGGATATAGAAAGACAACCACTAACGGCGGGGAAAAACCCAGCACAACACTCATTACCCAGCGCCTCCTGCCGGGACCACCAGGCAACAGGTCTTCAAAGAATCCTATGACTGCAGTTGACTGCAGGACGTATGAGGACACCAGCACAACCATTGAAAAAATCAACGCAAAGCGGCTGACAGCCCGGGAATGAAGCACTGCCGCAAGCGGAACAGTTGCCGGCTGACCTTTCTGGAAGGCTGCAAAGATGGTGTTGTCCCCTTCGCCCGCAAGAGGCAAGGCCCCGACAACCGTCAGTATCCAGAGCGAATTTATGACCAACGGGATGAAGGTGCCTATAACCAGCGCTTTCTTCACCGCCACGGGCTCGTTGTTCAGCGTGCGGCATATCGAAGGAACAATCAGCTGATAGGTCTGGGCGCAGACGATTATGGGAATAGTTGCCGACACAAATGTCCAGTCTTGGTGGGCAAAACGTGCAACATCCACAAACTTGGTCGCTTCATATAATATCACGCAGAAGCATAGAAGCAGGCCTGCCATAAGGAAGGAATTGATCTTCTCCACCCACTCCACGCCAAGAATGGCGATAAATGTTGCGATGACAAAAAAAACCAGAATGGCCGAGTTTACAGAAAGAACACCGCCGGTCAACACCGACAGCACTTCTCCCCCGCCCGCAAGATGTGCCGTGATAATACCGTAGATAAGAACCAGATAGCCGATAACGGTCATCACTCTTCCGCAAAGACCGAGCTTCTGATGCACCAGCGTGGAAATATCCATCGTGCTATCGTTTGATGCAATGATCCCCCGCGCCAGGATCCAGCCGGTACCAAGCATCACGACCCACACCACATTGGTGGCAACAAGCGAGGGCACTACTCCGGCCAGGCCGGTCTTTATGGGAAGGGCGAGTATTCCAATACCAATCGTGGTACCGGTTATCATCAGGGCCGCCCGGAATATCTTGAAACTGCTCTGTGGTTGAGTGTCCAGCCTATTTCATCCTATTGTCGATAACCACGCGAAGCTTGCCGGTTCTCGGATTGATAATCAAATCCTTCTCACCCATCCATTCGATCACAGGGGGATTGATTTTGCCTCCATCAAGCAGTTCCCGGAACATCGGGCGCTGACGGTAGATTTCGGAAACAATATCGGCGCTGAACGGCTGCACAGTCCCTTTCTTCAACGCAGAAACGATCCTCAGGACCAGGAAGTCCTTTCTTTCCTGATGTTCGATGCACATCTGGAAGTTGACGATACCCAGCTTCTCCCAGAAGAGTCCCAGGATATCGCGGATATCCTTTACGTACAAACTCATTGGGCCTATCCGGGCAGCCTCATCGGAACGTCCCAGCAATATGAATTTCCTGTTCACGCTGGTTTCAGGCTCAATCCACATTGCCCGGTCTCCAGCCGGATACCTTATGATCGGCATCAGCAATCGTGTCAGACTTGTGATAAGAACCTTCCCAGGACGACCTGTCTCGCGTATGACTTCACCCGTGTCTTCATCTATGATCTCGAGTATGCTGGCCTCTCCGAAAACCCGGTGCTCTTCATGTCCGCACCCTTCGTCGGCAAATCCCAGGAGCCCGGCGTCAACACTCGCATATCCTATTGAAGCGATCCTCACGCCGGGAATTACGCGCTGCAGGAATGCCTGCTGGTCGGGATACATCGATTCACCGCCAAATAGTATCTTCCTGACCGCCAGCGGAGGGCCTTCATGACAGGCCAGGTATTCTCCAATCCCCAGGAGACTCGTGGGCACCCCGGCAATGACATCGATACTGTAGTCCCTGACAAAATGGACAATTTCTTCGACGGACGTGGCCCCGGCAATCGGAAACTGCAACGCGCCGGCCGGGCAATGATACACCGAGAAGGTGATAAAGAGAAACGAAGCATAAAGCTCACCGGCATAGAAGATATTGGCTACCCGTTCCCCTTTCTTGAGGCCGTTCGCGGCAAGCCCCTGCCCGAAGAGCTCCGTAAAACTCCGCCACTCTTCAGCAGTGAAAACGGAGAATTTCGGGTTGCCGGTCGTTCCGCCGCTCTTGAAGACAATACCGTCGTTCATCTGGCCCGTGAGTAAACGGTTGTTTGCAGCCGAGTTCGCATTCCAGAATTCTTTCTGGTCCACAACAGGGAGCTGCTCAAGTTTCCATCCGGTCTGGGGAACATCCCTGTACAGTTGAGCGTAGAACGGGGAATCGCGACGCGCCGTACCTACCACATGGTCGAGTGAATATATCTTCAAGGATATTCGCCCTCCTGCACAAACAGCCGCAAATGACCAGAAAAAGCCAAGTCAGCGATGCCCGCTGAAAACCTCCAGCGTATCAATGTGCATCTGCTTCCACAGTTCTATATATTGATCTATATATGACTTGAACGGCGCGGCTATCTGCATTCCCCTGAGATTGAGCGGCACCATCGTTCGCGACATCACGATATAATCATACATCCTGCCGTCTATCTCGCGCATTGCCGGATAGATTGCGGACGGAAGGAAATCGTCATCCAGCATCGCCGCTATTGATTCATGATCGCTTACAGGAAGCAGCGTCTCAATATATTCGGCGTTATGTTCTTTCAGCATCTCCAGAAGGTTTTCCATCCTGTTCCGCAAGTGCCTAAACGAAACATTGAGCGAAATAAGGGTGCAATACCTGTCCTGCCGGTTCAAATATGCAAAAATCTCCACTGAGCCATCGGTTGACACAAAAAGCACGTTGGGCGAATGGAAAGGATAAAAATGGTCCTGCGGTTTTTCACAGAACTCACGGAATCTTCTTGCGACAAATCTCTGCGCCTCAATAATTTCGAACTCGAAAGCCAGCCCTGGCGCCTCAAAACGTTCCGCTGGAAGTATTTCGGGGACGTCAGCAGAACCGATATGCCCGTTCATGGTGTACCACAGGGGCGCTATCTTCGCAGAAACTCCCTGTACCGGGATGCGCCGGTTCAGCACTCCGGACCTGTATTTGACCATCAAGGTGACGGTTTCATATTGTTTCAGCTTATGCGCGTTTGGAAATATGCCAAGCGGTATATAGCCTGAATCAACGCACATCAGCTGGGGCCCGAGGGAAACCGTACGGGTGGTCGTGTAGACTGAGTTCATCGGCGTCTCGCCGCTGAGCGCCTGTTCGGTTGCAGCTCTGACGAGCATCGTTGCAATCCCGCTTCTACAATATTCAGGATGCGATACCACAGCAGCAAGCTTGCCGATCTTCTCCGCGTGGTCAATTTCAATCACGGCCGAACCAGCTATACAGTTTCGCCTGCAGTCCCTTGCGATCAGCCACAGGTCATTGCCCCCGGAAATAACAGAAGACATAACATGCCTGTCCGTTCCTAGAGCGAGCGGATAGGTATTTCCGTAAACCGTGAAGTACAGACGCCGTAGCTCGTCTACATCCTGCAATGAAGCTGCAGCAACAACCATTTCCTGAGCCGATGCAGGTGAACAAGACAACTCGTTAGCATTCAAACTACCAGGAGTCATATATGTGGTCATTCCCGTTACGGTTATTCGTTAGACACCGATTTTCGCGACTGCTTATGTCACTTACACCATAGGGCCAATATGGCTGAGCTTGGGTTCAAGAACTAGGTGTCCATATAATCAGCCCAAAAAACTGGGCCGCGTGTCAAGTAAGAATTGAGGTGGGTCGAGGTGGCACGTGGAGGACAGTTGAGATGACAGCAAGCAGAAGACGACATGTGGCCTCCCCGTTCAAATTCCAAGTGGCCTTGTAGGCAGCGAGGGAGCTTAAGACCATCAGTGACCTGGCCAACGAACATGGGCTGCGCCCCGGCCAAGTGACCCAGTGGAAACGCCACTGGTCCAAGCTGGAGCAACAACTCTCAACCAGGGTGCTGACCGCAAGCAACGCGAACGTCAGGCTCTGAAAGCGGATCTCCACGAGCAGATCCGCCGGCTGAAGGTCGAACTGGAGTGGCTGAAAAAAAGCTTCCCGATTCGCATGAAACCAAGCGCTTGCTGATGGAGCCAGGTTATGATCTGATCAGCATCCGCCACCAATGTGAACTGATTGGCCTGGCGCGCTCTTGTCGTCATTGTGGATGATCTCAGGGGAAACCACAAGCGCTTATTGCGGGCTGCGTCTATGCCGGGAAGGCCATGGACTGGCAGCGTTCCTCCGCTTTATTCGCTAGGTATCTTTTTCTGCTGGCAAACGCTGATGACAGCAGCGATTAGCTCAAGCCTTGACACATGCCGCCTTGCGTGTCACTGGGACCCTACCGCGAACCGAGGGACCCAGCTGCACCAGCCCATAGGGGACCGTCCGATCCGGCAAGGCTAGACTACTACCGCCCGCGATGAGGTTACACCGGTCGTCCATCTCCCGGAATGCGGAACCCCATCAAGACACCCCATCCCCTGCTGGTCATGGTCGCATTTGGCGTCGAAGGTGCGCGAGGCACTGGAATGAGGATAGACGCTTAGCATCAACGACCCATGGTTAGTGAGTAGCCGGGGTTTTTCTCTCCTCGTCCCCACACCACGCGGCATGCGGGTACGCACTGCGGCGGCTCCGACAGGAATTTACGGGCCAAACGGTTCAAAATTCACCAAAGTCGTATAATAACGAAGGCTTATGCAGCGATCTTTTGTAAGACCCCACTGGCCACTTCGTAACCAAAAGCTCTTAAGATTTGGGCTTGAAGAGGGCTCGGGTCTTCGATCAGGCGGTCCGGTTTCGTCTCTCCAGCCCTCCAGCATAGGCAGGAGTGTAACCGGTGCATCTCCTCCATGGCGGTAGCGGCGGTGAGTTTAAGACCGGCTCGGCTAAGGCGAAGCTCGATCAGACGCAGATAGGCAAGGGCCACTACGCAGGTGAAGATATGGCACCGGATCTTGCCATCGGTCCAGTGGCGCAGGGGCAGGACACTCACCAGATCATCATCCTTTGATTGGCGAAAGGCCTCCTCGACCATATACCGGTCAAGACTTGCCCGAACAATGGCATCGGTGCTCCAGTCCATGTGGTCGGTAATCAGGATGTTTTTTCCAAATCTTTCGATGTGCCATGGGAAGATTGCATCAGATGGGTCGCACACTGGCAATGGAAAAAAGAGTCATCCTATTGAAATTTATGATTAATATCGCGAAAAGAGGCTACTCAAAAGTGGGGTCTTACGGATGGTCGGCATCTAACTGAATGAATTTCTCGTGAGATTGGCCGATGTGGACCACTTCACCAGTAAATTCCTGTTTAACCGGAGGGAGAGTTATCTTTCGCTTATCTTCCCCTAGTGATCATTACCACACACCAAGGACCGCTCGCAATCCATCTTCAACGGTTATTGACGCCCCTGAGCGGCTCCTGGCCATGGTCAAGTCAAATTTTGTTCACGAAGCTCCGTTTACCTGGCCATCAAGCGTTTACAGAAGCTTACCGGTGGGTGATGACCAACCACCCATCGAAGTAGCCCTCTGCGCCATCAGGTGAATTATAGTAAGGGAATTGACTGCCAGCTGCCTCTACAACCCCATACCAAGGGTCGTAGAAAACAAAGGTGTCATCTGGATCGCTGATCGCGCACAGCACGAAGTGCGCGCCGCCGCTGTACCATTGGACTTTTGCGACAACCGGCGTGTAAAAGCTCGCGTAGAATTTCAAGTAGGAGTACACGCTCGGATAGCCCACATTCCACGCTTGGTAGGCTCTGACCCCCTCGGCGTTGAGTACCGATGACACGTTCCTCGAGTATGTCCCTCCCTCCATGGTAAAACCCCCGGAGTATTGCACAGAGAGCTGAAGGGCACGATTCTCGTCACTGCGGCTAAGCCCCTTATACATCCTCTCAGCCATCGCCACGCAGGCAGGTCCACAGGACATCCCGAATACCTGGAGACAAACCTGATGATAACGGCCCTTGCTGTCTTTCAAAAAAAGATCACCCATGGAAATCCCCCTCTGCTGCGTGTCTGTAATTGTCCGCTGACTGTCGTCCTTTGGAACCATGTCTGATGAGGTTGACATCAACTATTCCATGATTGGCGACAAAATGAAAGTTAACGGTTGGAAACCCGCCCACGGAGATCGCATGTAGGACGTTTGATTTGCAGGAAAAACCAAGTATTCTAGTCATTTTCAGGCTTATCGGTACAAATATATCGATTTAGGAAAGACGCCGCTCAAACTACCCGATCCTTGCCTTCAAAGTTCCCTGGGGATGCTTCAAAATGGCCTCCCAATTGGTACTTCATTCTTATGGACAAAATCCTGAGTCCATGAATTTCGATGTCAAGAGCAGTAGACGAGTCGGCACCTGTCCTGCCGCTCGATAGCAGGGCAGTTGAGGATATCCGGATCAAATATGGACTGAATATCGCCGGGTGGAAGATTCAAGGTTCTGGCAAGAAGGCGATGTCTGACTGAGTGTTATGTAATTATCTCAAAACTCGCTTATCCCCGGTCACTATGAGAACTGAACAAATCCGTGAACAGTGAGCAGAATGACTCAACGAAACAAGAGGAGACACAATGAGAAGAACATGGATGCTTAACGCTGATCGAACGCGAGCGCGTGCCTCCAGGGTGACACTCAGGATTGGTCGAGCGATGCCCAGGCTGCATGAACTCGTGCATTGCCGCACGGGCGACAAGGGCGACACGTCTATCCTGTCGCCGAGCACCTGCAAGGCATCGTGCACGGCACCATCAGGCGCTGCGAATTGCCAAACCTGTGGGCATTGCAATTCACCTGCGAGCGTTCGCTGGGCGGCGGCGTGACCACGTCGCTGGCGCTCGACGCGCACGGCAAGTCGCTGAGTTATACACTGCTGGAAATGACGATTCAGCGGGACGCCATTCAGACATTGCGCACCGCGGGGCGCGGTGCTGCTGTCGTCAGAGCGACTACTGCTTTACGAAGCGCAGATCGCAGGCCCGCATTTCCAGGCGACGTCCGCTGCCGCGCGAGCCGTCGAAAGTGGCCGCAACCGTGTACTTGTACGGAGTGCCCTGGGCAACCGCGTTGATGCTGTACTTGCGGTCGGCCGTGATGCCGCGCGCCTCGAGTTTCGCGCTGCCATCGGGTTGGATCGGTCCCTGGAGCCGGAGCCAGCCCGAACTGCCCTCGATACCATGCTCTCCGCGCAGAAATCCATCCTTCACCTGCGCGACGAATTCCAAGGTGAACCCGAGCGCTCCGTCGGCAGTCGGTGAACAGACGACGGTCGCGCGCCAGTTGCCATCGAAGGCCGCGGCATTGCTAACGGCTACGCGCACGGCCTTATCCGCGGCCGGGGGAGTTGCGATGGCCGGGGTCGATGCGGCGCTTGCCGGCTCTGCCTTCGGCGGCGTTGGCGCAGGCTTCGCCGCCTTGGCGGTTGCAACGCGAGCCGCTGCCTCCGCCTCGGCCTTGGTGCGCGCCGCGGCCGCCACGGCATCGGTGCGAATGCGTGCAGCGTCGGCTTCTGCCTGTGCCCGCAGTTTCGCTGCGGCAACTTCGGCATCCATTTTTGATTTGGCCGCGCGGCTGGCCTCCAATTCGGAGCGCGCATGCGCGAGTTCGGCCTCGGCCTGGCGCTTGAGCTCCTCGGCCGCGGGGGCCACCGGCACGCCGGTTGGCGCGGCAGGTGCGGGCAAGGCGGCAGACACAGGTGGAGCCGGCGGCACCGCGGTGGTTTTCGCGCTTCCTCCGTCGAGCGATCCTAACCGAATCCATCCGGCTTGCCATGCGACGATCGCCGCGATCGCGACGACTCCGGCCGCGACCAGTGCGGTCGGAAAGGTTTTGCGTCGCGCTGGCGCTGGTGGTACGGGTGACGTGGCGCGGGCCGGTGCCCCGGCACCGGAAACGCGAAACACCCTGATCGGCCGCGTGATGTTCTTGAGGTTTTGCTCACCGATGTCCAAAAAGCCCAGGTCGAGCTTGCCGGTGATCTGATCATAGACGGAGGACGAGATGCATATACCGCCGGGTTCGGCGATGCCTTCGAGCCGCGCGGCGACGTTTACACCGTCGCCGAGCAGGTCGTCGTTTTTCACCATGACGTCACCCAGGTTGACGCCGATCCGAAACAGCATGCGGCGATGCTCGGGCAGCGCGTCGTTGCGCGTCTTGAGCGCGTCCTGGATCTCGACCGCGCAGCGCACGGCCTCGACGACGCTGGAGAATTCGGCAAGCACCGAGTCGCCCGCCGTACTCAGGATGCGACCGTTATGGAAGACGATGATTCCGTCGATGACCGCGCGGTGCGCGGACAGCACGCGCATCGTGCCCTCTTCGTCGGTGCACATCTGGCCGCTGTAGCCGACCGCGTCCGTAGCGAGGATGCAAGTCAGTCGACGCTTGACGCCTGATGGTTCCACGAGTTCTCCCCAGTCTGCGCAGGTGATAAGGTGATAAGAAATTGCTTTTTGAGGTTCTTTTTGGTTAGCACCTGTCGTGGATTCAGTCAAGCGCAGTTTTGTGCCGATTCCTTGGTAAGTGAAGACAAGAACCACCACGGTGTGAACCATGGTGGTGGGAATGATGGGCAGATCGACGCACATTAGAC
>CAWHGA010000019.1:0-25033 GCA_963828705.1 uncultured delta proteobacterium | reverse complement strand
AGCTGGGTCTGCTTGGGCCGACGCTGATAGCTGATCACTGCGTGGTTCTGGACGATGACGAGATTGCCTTGTTGGCAGCCAGGCGGGTCAATGTGGTGCACAATCCGGAAAGTAACATGAAACTGGCCAACGGCGTGGCCCCGGTCCCCAAACTCGTGGGCGCCGGAGTTAATGTTGCCTTGGGAACCGATGGCTGCGCCAGCAACAACAATTTGGACATGCTGGGGGAAATGGATTGCTGCGCTAAGCTCCACAAAGCCGCAACGTTGGATCCTACCGTGCTGCCGGCGGCTCAGGTGCTGGCCATGGCCACTGTCAATGGGGCTCGCGCCTTGGGCTGGGGAGATCGCCTTGGCATGCTGGCGCCGGGGAAGCTCGCTGATTGTATCGTGGTGGATTTTTCGAAACCTCATCTGACGCCCTGCTACAGACCCATCAGTCACCTGGTCTACGCAGCCCGCGGTGGTGATGTGCGCCACAGCGTGATTCATGGCCGCCTGGTTAGGAAGAGCGCCGACTGCTGACCCTGGACGTCCAAGAGATTATGGCCCACGCGCGCCGCATTGCTGAAACCATCCGGCCCTAACTGGTGGCGGGAGGCAAAGGTGCAAGGAGACATATGACGGTTGATCTGGTTCTGACCAACGGCTGGGTGGTAACCTGCGATCCGGAACACACCACTATCCGGGATGGGGCGCTGGCCATCGATCAAGGTGTCATTGTGGCTGTGGGGACGACGGCGGAGATTGGCGAACAATTCCTGGCTCGTAATCGAGTTGATTTGACCGACCATCTGGTTTTTCCGGGGCTCATCAACGCCCACACCCATGCCGCCATGACCTGTTTTCGCGGTCTCGCCGATGACCTGCCGTTGCAGCAGTGGCTCCATGAAGTGATCTTTCCCGCCGAAGGCCGCTGGGTGACACCCGAACTGGTCTACTACGGCACCCTGCTGGCGGCGGTGGAAATGCTCGGTAACGGCATCACCACTTTCTGTGACGGCTACTTCTTCGAAGAACATGCGGCCCAGGCGGTGCTGGAATCTGGCATGCGCGGCGGTGTTGGGGCAGGGCATCCTGGATTTTCCCGCGCCGGATCAGGCTGACCCGTCACGCATGCGCGAGCGAGCCGGCGAATTCCTGGAACGCTTTCCGGCCAATGACGGGCGCCTGCGACCGTCTCTTTTTTGCCACGCGCCCTACACCTGCAGCCCGGATACCTTGCAGTGGGTCAAGGAACTGTGCCGTCAACGAGGTCTGTTGTTGCAGACCCATCTGTCGGAAACTTCAGCCGAGGTGCGTGAACTGCAAAATCTTTACGGTCAACGACCGGTGCAGTTCCTGGATGGGCTGGGAGTCTTGGATAGGGACACGCTTTGTATCCACGGCGTGTGGCTTGATGCCGACGAAATCCATTGCCTGGCTGAGCGCCGGGTGGCCCTGGTGCATACCCCGGAGAGCAACATGAAGCTGGCCAGCGGCATATCTCCCCTCCCGGCCGTGTGGGCGGCCGGTGTCACGGTGGGACTGGGAACCGACGGTTGTGCCAGCAATAACGACTTGGACCTGTTCGCGGAAATGGGCACGGCAGCCAGGTTTCATAAGGCCTTCAGCCGAGATCCGGTGGTCGGCTCAGCCGGCCAGATCTTACACATGGCCACGCTCAACGGTGCCGGGGCGCTGGGCTGGGATGATGAAATCGGCAGCCTGGCACCGGGAAAACAGGCTGACATAGCTGCGATCGATCTTCGGCGCCCGCATCTGACGCCGCTCTACGACCCGATATCGCACCTGGTGTATGCGGCCTCCGGCAATGATGTCAGCCAGGTCTGGGTGGCGGGACGGCAAGTGGTGGTCGATGGCCGGGTGGTGACGGCCGATGTGGCGGCGGTGATCACCGAGGTGCGGCGCCTGGCGGCTTCAATTGCGGGCGGGCAAGGCTTGACGGTCTTATGACTACAACCACACGGAATAGGGTATGCGAAATACTGCCCATTCTATAGCGTATATCCGTAAATAAGCTGACGAGTGAAGTCCCCCTTCGCAAAGGGGGGGACTTTATTTGCGGACAAGCCCTTAGGAAGCGTTTTGAGACACCCTCCATGACAGGTGCTTTTCAGTGCCATCAAGATGAGGCCAATTGATTTGGGTTCGACATCCACTGGTCTATCAACGATGAAAGGGAGGAACACCATGAGAAAGACGATTCTATTGCTGGCAGTGGCAGGACTGATGCTGATTGCATCGACGGGGAGAGCATGGGCGTATTCCGAGACCGACACCGATACGTGGCTTGGATTGGACGCTGCACACAGTCTCGCAGCTGGAGATTACTTCGATACCTTCATCGGGTTTCAGCTGCCGGATACTCTAACACCACTGGGTCCAGCAATAGTTTCATCGGGTAAGGCGGATACTAACACCACCGGGGCACAATAGTTCCGGGAATGCCGGATATCAAACACCACTGGATCTCAGAATGTTTTTCTGGGCTATGGTGCAGGATACAGCGAAACCGGCTCCAACAAACTCTACATCGACAATTGCTATTCTGGTGGTGATTGCACCGATCCCTTCATCTACGGGGAATTCGACAACCGGAATTGCAACTCGACGGGTTCCTGGGGATAGGCGTTCTCCCTTCCTATGGCGTCGATGTGTCGGCGGGCGGGACCTCCAAGTCCCAGCTCCACTTTTCGCTCGCCGGCGCCGATACCGGCGGCTGGATCACCTCGGTTGAGCCGAACAATTTCTGGTTGTCCTCGGGGGCGGCCTATGACCAGGCGGCGGGGGGTTGGGTGCAGAAGTCATCGGACGGACTGGCGGTGATCGCCGGCTCGAGTGGCAACGCCGGCTACCGCGTGTTCACCCGGAGCGGCTGCCCGGTGGGTAACGTTTGCCCAATAGTGCCCCGGATGATCATCAACTACAGCGGCTATGTGGGGTTCGGGATCGGCCCGAGCTATCCCCTGCATATGGCGAGTGGCGCCCGGGTGACGGCAGGGGGGGTGTGGACCAATGCCTCCAGCCGGGATTACAAGGAAGACATCCAGGAGCTGAGCGCTGACGGCGGCCGATGAGCACGCTTCAGGGGCTCAACCCGGTGACATTCAAGTACAAGGCCGGGGAAGAGGAACGGCACGTGGGGTTTATCGCCGAAGATGTGCCGGAGCTGGTGGCCACCAAGGACCGCAAGGGCATGAGCCCCATGGACGTGGTGGCCGTTTTGACCAAGGTGGTCAAAGAACAGCAGGAGATCAACAGAGAACTGATGAAGAAACTGGCGGCTCTTGAATCTGAAGTCGAGAGGCTCGGTGACTTGAGTGGCGGTAAGCGTTCAGCTGTTAGCAATTAGCTTATTAGGTATTAGGTATTAGCAGGTGTTAGCAAACACAGGCACTATTGCGGAGTGCCCGGCAGGCAGGAACCAGGTGTCAAGGTATGTAGGAATATGCGTTTGACATCAGCCGTGCTGCTCGGGCTCGATTCTGATTGTCGTTGGGATGTTTGAGCTTGTTTCACCAGGGGGGATTTGAGCAATTCTGGTTCCAGGCAGGAGGCTATGCAGCGCATTGAACCCCCGACCCTTGCGGTTTCAGGGGGAATGCACAGGGTTGAAAAACGAAAGAGGCCGGGTTTTGTACCGGCCTTCTGCATTTAAAAACCCTGTACCTATTTTGTAACCGTTCGGTAGACCATCGATTCACCGCAGAGGACGCTGAGAAGCGATGAGGGTTTTCTGTCCGTAGAGGGGCACGAACCGTCAGGGGTGGACGATTTCCCCAGCTTTTCAGTATCCTCCGGGATCTCCGCGCACTCTGCCGGTGAACGCTTACCTGCCTTTGCACCAGAATTGCTTTTCAACATGTCACTTGACGATAATCCACAGCAGTTGCGCAACGTCCGTACCGATATTGCGCCACTGTTCAGGGGTCTCCGATACCAGGGACAGAACATCCCCTTGCTGCAAATCATAGCTAACGCTGCCGATTCTAGCCTGGAGTTTGCCCGACAGGACATACCCCATTTCTTCGCCCTTGTGGATGAAGAAATGGGACGCCAAGGTTTGTCCTGGGGCAATCTCCAGCAGGTAGGGCTCGGTCTTGCGATCAGAGCCAGCCGGGGTGAGAATCCTGGCCTCAATCACACCTTCGGAAAACGGTGCGAGCTTCACCGGCAAGGACTCACTGGCCGGGAACACGTATCGACGTGTGCCGACTTCATCCCCGTGGAGAAGGGAATTGACATCGACCGCGAGAACCTCAGCCAGTTTGAGCAAGGCCGGCAGGGAAGGGTAAATGATGTTGCCCTCGATTTGCGAAATAGTGCTGGGAGTCACCCCGATGCGCTTAGCCAGTTCAGTCTGGGACATGCCGCTGCGGTTTCTGTGTCGTCGGAGCCGGGAACCGAGGTCTAGGAGGTTCAGCGGATGGTGCTCATCTTCGAATGAGATGGTGAGATCTCGACTATAGTATGTCTGAGGTTTGTGAATGGCTTCGAGGTCCCGAGTCTCGGCCTTGAGGATGGTAAGCGAGGTCGTTCCGCGCCTGATGCTGAGATCGATCACCACTTGGGCGATCTGGCTGATCTGGGCGCGCAGACGCGATGAGTGGGCCTTCTTCTCCATGATCCAGTAAGCGATGGTATTGAGCTCGTACAAACGCGGACAAGAATGGCTGTAAAAATTCAGCAACTGCTCCTCACCGCCCCACAGTTCCTGCATGCCGGTGAGGCTTTCGAAGACGAACCGGACATCGCCCACATATGCAGCGTGGATGCCGTACAGGGCGTCCATGACGTCATCGATACGGCGCGGTTCAGTGATTTTAACCACACGGCAAGGCAGATCACGGCTGGATTCCTCATAGAAACGAAGGAAAATAGCTGAACCAGCGCCCTTACCATGGGAGAAACAATCCAAAATGGTAAGGTCCTCGCTAAAGGCAAGCGCTCCGAGTTTGTCGATCAAGTTTCGGGGTGACCGGTCGAAACTGACATAAATCAGTGGTTTGCCGCTGACCTGGGAAGCCCTGATGAAGTTCAGGCAAAACACCGACGCCAGACTGCCGGAATCATCATGCCAAACGACATTGTCGCCAATGAACAACCCTCCCAACAGACGGTCCAACTGGCCGACTCCGGATGATACGCCGGTCCTTTCGGTGATCCGGGAAGTGATCATAGTAAATCCGCTCCTCAGGCATTTGTTGCAGGTTCTGAAGGCAGTCGGCAGGCAGTGGCCGTGCCGGGTTTCGCTCCGCGCCAACCACCTGCCGAGAATCGTTGTTCCATCGCCAAGGAAGGATTAAAGCCTCATTACCTTAATAACACAAAACCGGAGCGCGAAACATGGCCAACCCACATCCTGCAAAAGACCGGAGCATAGCCGGACAACCATGGCCTCTGAACACAAAAGAGCCCATCCCCAACGGGAACGAGCTCTTTTGTGTTCAGAGGAAAGAGGCAAACTGCAGCCGCTTCGATCGCCAAGTTGCAGTTTGCCCCGTTGAGATTACCCCATCTTTTCTTCTTTGACCGTCACCGCGACCTTATAAAGCAAGGTGAGCACCAGACAGCCGGTGGCCCAAACGGCCAATACGATCAGGATCTCAGGCGGCGTCGGGACATACTCCCGCACCACTTCAAACATGTTGGGAATAAAACCGGCAACCACCAGCCCCAGGCCTTTTTCCAGCCACATGGAGATAAACACGGCAGCACAGCCGATGAGCAAGGTCCGCTCGTTTTCGCGGGTCTTGGGGTTGATCAGGATGGCCACTGCGACGATGGCCAGAAGAGCAAACAGCCACATGAACGGTACCAGCTTGCCGTGGCCGTGGAGGCCCACAAAGAGGTACTTGATGGCAGCCATGTGGCCTGGAATCTGGCTGTAGAACGCGGTAAAGAACTCCAGACCGACAAAGAACACGCTGATGATCATGGCGTAGGTCATAATCATCGACAGCTTTTGGATGGCTTCCTTGCCGGCGTCAAAGCGGGTGAGCTTTTTGAGCAGGAAGCAAATCATAATGAGCAGCGCGGGGCCGGAGCAAAACGCCGAGGCCAGAAAGCGTGCGGCCATGATGGCGGTCAGCCAGAAGTGCCTGCCCGGCAAACCGGCGTACAGGAAGGCGGTCACCGTATGAATGGAGACGGCCCAGGGGATCGACAGGTAAATAAGAGGCTTCACCCACTTGGGTGGAGGCACGTCCTTGTTTTCCGCCTCCAGAACATTCCAGCCGATGATGATGTTGAGGAATAGATAGCCGTTGAGGACGACCATATCCCAGAACAGGATGGAATTGGGCGTCGGGTAGAGCATAACGTTCAGCATGCGCATCGGTTTCCCAAGATCGACCACGATGAAGAGCATACACATGGTGACCGCGGCCACGGCCAGGAATTCACCGATGATGGTGATCTTGCCGAACGCCTTGACGTTGTGCAGGTAATAGGGCAGCACCACCATGACGGCGGAGGCGGCCACACCGACCAGGAAGGTGAACTGTGCGATGTAAAGTCCCCAGGAAACGTCCCTGCTCAGGCCCGTGATGGTGAGGCCGCAATGAGCTGCAGGCCCCAGCAGGAAAAACCCACTGCCATAACGGCGAGCAGGGAAAGCACCCATCGCCAATATCTCTGATCTCCTTTGAATGCCTTTTCCAGCATAGCGACCCCTTATACGATGTAGTAGACATTGGGTTGTGTGCCCAGTTCCGCCTTGCGGCGAATGGTAAAGTTCGACGCCAGGAGCTTCCGCACCTCCGACTTGGGATCGCTCGAGATCCCCGAAAGTCAGGGCTCCTACCTTGCAGGCATCACGCAGGCGGGAAGCTGTCCCACTGCCAGACGTTCCTCACAGAAGTTGCACTTTTCCACCACACCGCGTTCCCGAGCGGGGAAAGTCCGTACGGAGGTTCTGCTCCTTGAGCGACGGCGCGGTTCGCTGGAAGTTGAAACTGCGCGCTCCGAACGGGCAGGCCGCCATGCAGTACCGGCAACCGATGCAGCGGTGGATAGTCCATCATGTGATGCCGTCGGGCCGCTTGAAGGTGGCCTTGGTGGGGCAAACGCGGACACACGGCGGGTTGGTGCAGTGGTTGCACAGCACGATAAAGGGCTTCTGCATGGATAAGCCTCTGACATGTAGTGGCTTTCCATGTCGGGAAAGGCATTTTCATAATGCTCCGTCCAGATCCACTTGATCTCTTCCTTGATGTTGCCGATTTCGGGAACATTGTGGACCTTGTGGCAGGCGAGCATGCAGTCCTTGCAGCCTTCCTTGCCCTTTTCCCAGCACTTCTTCATGTCCACGACCATGCCCCATTGCTTCCCAATCAGGGCTGCTGCGGATTCAGGGTATACGGCCCAGCGGCAGGGGTGGCCGGGGCGGCGACAGGGCGTCTGCAGAGAACGCGTTGACGGCCGGCCTCACACCAAGGCCGAGCGCACAGACTCCAGCCAGCTTCAAGAAGCTTCTTCTGCTTCCTTCCATCACTTGGTCTCCTTTCGGCTCAACATGGCAGGTCCAGCAGTATGGGACGTAACCGCCATATAGTTGTGGCATTGATCACAGAACTGCGCCTTGTTGGAATGGCACTTCATGCACTCGTTCTGCAGGCTCATGTTGTACTTCTTGCCGTCAGCCGCGGTGTAGACGCGCATGTCCATTGCGAACCACCTGGGTTCGCCAGTCATTGAGCATCTGCATGTGGCGGAGCGCATCTCGACCTTGGGCAAAATGCATTGCTTGTCCTCCATCTGCTGGATGGCCGGGGTGTCGATCTTGGGTTGGGGCGGTGCGGCGCGCTTCCCATGATTGATACCAGAAGGGCAGGGTCAGTACCGCGACAAAGATGACCAGCCCGGGAATGATCTTGTCCGCGTTATACATCTTCATCGTCTGCATCCTCCTCCATTCCTGCGAGGGGTTCACCGCGGAGATCCGTGGTCCGTTCTCCTTCTCCCTCCATGACCATGGCGTTGCCCACCAGTTCGTGGACCCCGGTGACACCGACTCCGGGCACCCAGTAGTTCATCAAGGGCGGGAGCACGGCGCGGTCGATGGCGCAGATGCAGGACAGCATGTTGACACCGTGGTGATCGTGCACGTGCTTGACGGCGTTGGCCCTGGGCAGCCCGCCGCGCATCCGCATTTCCATGAATTCTTCGTTGTTGAGTCCCGATCCGCTGCCGCAGCAGAAGGTCTGCTCACGGATGGTGTTGGGCGGCATGTCAAAGAAGTTGTTGCAGACGTTCTTGAGGACATACCGGGGTTCTTCGAAAAAGCCCATGCCGCGGGCGGGATTGCAGGAATCGTGGTAGGTCACCCGATGATGGTCATTGCGGCTCGGATCCAGTTTGAGCTTGCCGTTGCGAATCAGGTCCGCGGTGAACTCCACGATGTGGACCATCTTGGTGGAGTTGGCATTGTCGAACCTGGTGCCGGTGATGGGCGAAATGGGCTCTTCCAGGAAGTCCGGCAGGCCCGTTCATGGTGTCCATGTACTGATTGATCACCCGCCACATGTGGCCGCATTCGCCGCCGAGGATCCATTTGACGCCGAGGCGTCTGGCTTCGTTGTACATCTTGGCGTTGAGCCGCTTCATCATTTCGTGGGACGTGAACAAACCGAAGTTGCCGCCTTCAGACGCATAGGTGCTCCAGGTGTAATCCAGACCGATTTCATGGAACAGCATCAGATAACCCATCAGGGTGTAGGTGCCGGGATCGGCGAAGACGTCGCCCGATGGGGTGATGAAAAGGATTTCCGCGCCCTTGCGGTTGAAGGTGGGTTCGACCCGGATGCCGTTGACCGCTTCGATCTCGTCCACGAAGAACTCGATCATGTCCTTGAAGGCATGAGGCTGAATGCCGAGGTGGTTGCCGGTGCGGTAGCAGTTGGCCACCGGCCCGGCGATCCAGTCGATGTTACAGCCGACGAGATTCAGCAGTTCGCGGGCGATCATGGTGATTTCCGCCGTGTCGATGCCGTAGGGGCAAAAGAGCGAACAGCGCCGGCATTCCGTGCACTGGAAGAAGTAATAGAACCATTCCTTGAACACATCCATGGTCAACTCGCGGGCCCCGGCGATCTTGCCGAAGATCTTGCCGGCCAGGGTGAAATCATTGCGATAAACCGAACGCAGCAGTTCGGCGCGAAGCACCGGCATGTTCTTGGGGTCGCCGGAACCGATGAAGAAATGGCACTTGTCGGCACAGGCCCCGCAACGCACGCAGATGTCCATGAAGAGCCGCAGCGACCGGAACTTCTCGAGCCGTTCGCGCAGTCCCTCGAAGATGATCTCCTTCCAGTTGTCGGGAAGCTTCCAGTCCTCGTCGGTTGGTAACCAGTCGCGGCCGTAAGGGAGCCCCACCACATCCAGGCTCTTCTTCTTGGCCGGTGTAGCTCCAGGTCCCCTTGCGGAACTCGACCGGAGTATCCATCCACCCGGTCTTGGGCGGCCGGTGATCGATTCTTATTAGCTCATCTGGTTTGGGAACGTTTGCCATGTTTACTCCTTCTCCACTGGTAGGCCGGCTTCGATCATCTTTTCCCTGAAATCGTCTTCGTAAGCCTCATATGTGTGAACCTTGACTGGGTAGTTCCATGGATTGACGTGGTGTACCATGCGGCTGTTGTTGGGCAGATTCCGAGTCGGGCTGAGGAAGACCCCACCCAGGTGCATCAGCTTGCTGAAAGGGAAATAGGCAAACAGCACGCAGATCAGGAACAAGTGGATGTAAAACACCACGCTGAGATCCTTGGGGACCACCGGGTGAAACGTGACCAGGCTCATGGTCAGTTCCTTCACGCTGGTGACATCGATGCGCAGGAAATAGCGCATCAGGATGCCGGTGATCGCCAGGGCCAGGATGAGGAGCAGCGGGAAAGTAGTCGGCGGCAAGGGAAATGTAGCGTACTTGCGGGAGCACCACCCGCCGCACGAACAGGTAAGAAACCGCCGCCAGCAGCACCAGGTCGCTGAGATAGACGAGCGGCAGGCCCACCTGCATGATGCTGTCGGCCTTTTCGAAGATCAGCACAAAGAACGGGATGGGATCGGTGAAGAAGCGCAAATGCCGGAGAAAGATCACCAAAAAGGAGTAGTGGAAGGCCAGGCCGGCCAGCCACAGCCATTTCTCCCACTGATAGGTGATCTTCGGCCCCTCGTGCAGTTCCATCTTGGTATTGCGGAAAAGCGACCGGAAGAGGAAAACCTCCAACAGCATGCGGCCGATGGTGCCGGCTGTGGTGGATGGGTTGTCCAGTTTGTTTTGCTTCACCCACGGCAGGGACTGCTGCTGGCCGCCGGTCGTGGGGATCCGAAACGGAACCGGCGAGCGCGCCCAGATCACGATGCGGTAGATGAAGCCCAGGAAGAACGTGCACACGGCCGCATAGGGAATATAGACCGCAAACAGCTGGTCCAGGTGTGCGCTCTTCACCCCCAAGAAAACCATCAAGATCAGTCCAAGAACTGCGACTAAGGAAAACTGAATGCCCATGTACCGATACCTCGCTTCATGTGGGGTTAATAATATTGGACTCCTTCGAATCGGCTTCCTGCTCCGGGGCCGTCCACAAGATATTGGCCCGTTGCAGTAATCTGGCTGTTCGGTTCTGCACCTCGCTCACCCTCAGTTCATAGAGCTGCTCCCGGCATTGCACGTAGATGTTGAACGCCAGCAGAGCGACTTGATCAACCGTGTCGTCAAATTGCCGGAGTTCTTCGGCAGATGCCTGGTCAGCGGCAATGGCTTGAGCCAGTTCACGCCGCACCAGTGGTTTCAGTGCCAGGACAAAGCCCAGCGCCACAGCCGGGGTGAAATCCTGAATCGCCCGAATGCGGATGATCTTGTCCAGGGCGGGGAGCAGTCGTTGTGGGTCGAAACCCTCCAGCAGAGCGCCAAATAGTTCCTTCAGGCCTTCCAGGGTGGTGCTGCCCACGGGGTTGGCGAAGCGATTGCTTTCCTTCTTGAAGATCCTTGCCGTTTCAGGGGGGTAGGTTTCCAGAACGAGGTCATACCAGCGGTCAACGATGGTGGCTCGATTTTGTGCCAGAAGTTTCATTAACGCCATAGATACAAGGCCTTAGGTGGCTCCTCATGAGATCAGGATCAGGGTTGTTGCCGTTTGCAACGCATCCGCCCACTTTTGAGCGGACCGATGTCGAACTGTGATCAGCTTGCTCCGGAGTTACGTCAAAAGCGCTCAACGGCCGTCCGGAGCGAATTTGTGAATGTTTGCACCCTAGCTAAATCATCGTGGGGTGTCAAGAACGAAACGAAGCGGCGAGGGGAAAAATTTGGACGGTAAAGCGCTCACGGCGTGGGTTCAGCCCTGGATGCACTTTGTGGAATTTGGCGCACTGGTGGGTTGCACCTGATCCCTACCCACGCTGCGTCACCGGTATATTTCATCAGGATGAGCGATGCCCCCTCGCGCTGTTCGAGTCCACCGAGGGGGCAAAACTGGTTGCTGCTGAAGATGTACTGGTTGTGACGGTTTTCAGGATTGGTCGTCGCGCTTCATGCTCAGGATCACCACGGGCGTTACCGGCACGTTTTCGTTGTGGCCCTGAGTGGTCGTGGCAGTATCCCTAATTTTGTCCACCACATCCATGCCTTCCACGACCTGGCCGAAGACCGCATAGCCGTAGCCCATGGGGGTTTTGTTCTTGTGGTTGAGAAAATCATTGTCCACCACATTGATGAAAAACTGCGAGGTGGCGCTGTTGACCATATTGGTCCGAGCCATGGCGATGGTGCCACGGTCATTCTTGAGTTCGGGGCTGGCCTCGTTTTTGATCGGGTCGCGGGTTGGTTTGGGTTTGAGGTCCGGTGTCAGGCCTCCACCCTGGATCATAAAATCGCGAATCACACGGTGAAAGATTGTGCCATCGAAAAAGCCATCGTCCACATAGCGCAGAAAATTCTTCACGGTCATGGGCGCCTTGTCGGCCCACAGCTCAAGCTTGATCGTACCTTCGGATGTTTCCATGACCACCATCGAATGAATCCTCCCTTGTGCCTCTCCGGCACCTGAATCGATTTGAACTGCCTTCAGCAGCATCCTCACGCCAACCGCAGCGACCCATGGCGCTGCAACGGAACCTCGTTTTGTGCGGGTTCACACCGGATCCGCCGCCCTCTTTGACCCCCCCTTCCCTGAGGCAGAAAAGGCCGAGGCCTTTTCAGGGTGGAGGCCAGCGACTCAGGCAAGAAGAGTGCCGCAGGATGTCTTCCTTGCCGATGACCCCAACCAATTTCCCCTGGTCGACGACGGGGAGAGTATGGAACTTCTTGTCCACCATCAGAGAAGCAAGTTCATCAAGGCTGGTCTCGGGATTGACCGTCACCGGGTTGGCGGTCATGGCCTGCGCTACAGTGCTGGCCCCGATCCTCTGCACCTCTTGCTCCCAGTTCTTGCTGGGACCCAAAGGAATGAGCCCGTCAAGCAGGTTAAAAAAGGATGGCAGGGACAACTTCTTCTGTTGCGCGACCAAGTCGCTCTGACAAAGGATCCCCACCAGTCGGCCGCTGCCATCCACCACCGGCACGCCGTTGATCCGTTTGTCAAGAAGAACCCTGGCTGCATCGATGGTTCTGGTGTCGGGAGAAATGGTGATGACCTCCCGTGCCATGATATCCTTGGCTTTCAGCATGAACCTGTACCTCCAGTGATTATGTGCCCAAGACTGCCACGCCGGCACAACGGCAGGCGTGAGCCGTCAGTGATGGACTGGTGACGACACCGAAGCCCATCGGCGGCAAGGAAATGTATCCAGGTTGAAGTCCTGGGTCAAGGGAAACGCATCTTGATCTATGCGTTGATAGCTATCATGCCAACCAAATTTTCATGATGGCGTCATCTGCCTGTGCCTGTCTCTTGACACCGATCCGTTTAATGGCTAGAAGACCTGCGGATATGTTTGGAGATCCCAATCACCTTGTCGGCAAATAGCAACGCTCATTAAGATCTATTGGAGGAGGCTACAGAAGATGAAAATCTGTTTTCCTGCGACGACGCTTGAAGGTCTCGAAAGCCAGGTCTACGGTCATTTTGGATCGGCTCCCGGGTTTATCATCGTGGATGCCGATACCTTGCAGGTCGAAGAAATTGCCAATGGCGACCTGCACCACGCTCACGGCATGTGTCAGCCCCTGCTGGCCCTGGGCGGCCGCCAGGTGGACGGCGTAGTCGTTGGCGGCATCGGCCTGGGCGCATTGATGAAACTTCAGGCCCAGGGAGTGCGAGTGTTCCGAGCGCTGCAAGGAACCGTCCAGGAAAACCTGGACCTGATGGGCAAAGGCATGATGCCTGAATTCACGGCCGAACACACCTGCGCCGGCCATGGCCATTCTGGCGGCTGCGGGCATCACTGAAAAGGACTTGGCCATGCCAATCTATGAATACCTCTGCACTTCGTGTGGCAATACCTCGGAACATCTGGTCTTGGGAGAGCAGGAGGGCGTTGGTTGCCCAGCTTGTGGTGGCTCGGAGCTGAAAAGGCTCTTGTCGGTATCGTCAAGCGCTTCGGGAGTCCGGAGCGGGGGCGCAGTTCCCAGGCCCCGGCGACACCGCCTGCTGCGGTTCCAGTCCTGGCGCCGGCGGCTGCGTGCCGGGAAGCTGCTGCGGCAAGGCAGGCTAGCTCGAAGTTGAAGGAGCGCAAGGTCCTCTCGCCATTCCGGCGGAGAGGACCGGCTTGCGTGATCTTTCGACGCTCAACGCCTTTCTCAAAGGGCTTGAGCGCCGTAGGAAATCCAATAGGGCACTCAGCCTCCAGCGCCAGAACGATCTCCTCGAATGAGATTTCACCATCAGCTTTGAGCTGCTCATTATTTCAAAGGCTCTTTGGACAACACCACATCGTCAATCCAGATGGTGCCCTTGCCGTTGATGACAACATTCAGAGTGACCTTCTCCGGTTGCTGCCCCTTTTGGAGCATGAAGGGAGTCTGGATCGTCTTCCAGTCTGATTTCCCTGTGACGGGATCATTCATACCCTTCGAGAAATACTGTCCGCCCCCAACCTGAACCCACATTTCGAGGAATGCGCCGCCTTCCAGTTCGGTTTTGACCTTGGCGGTAAATACCAGCTTGGCTTCATCGACATTGAGTCCGGTCACCTCGCCGAGACACACTGTGGTGGGCCAAGCCGTCGTGATCTTGACCGATGCCTTGCCTTCGACCTTCACTGCGGCATCGCTCTCGACCTTCAGCCCGATTGAAGAGGCGTCATCGAGACTGAGTTTCTTCAAATCTTGAGCATTGGCTGAGGCGCAAACGACCAACCCGACGGCAACCGATACGGCGATGATTCCTGCGATGCATCTCCTCAAGTCTCCGATTGTTTTCATGGGATCACTCCTCAATAAAATCCATCAGCTTGGGCCTTGGCCACATATTCGGAGTAGTATTAAAACGCGTCCTGGTGGGTGAATTCGCTGATTTCTCGGCGCTTGGGTGGAGATGATTCCTTGGCCGGGTAGCCCAGGGGGATAAGCGTGACCACTTCGTAGCCGGCCGGCAGCTTGAGGGCCACACCTGCCTTGTCATGGTCGAAGAGCCCGACGATAACGGTGCCCAGGCCGAGGTCGTGGGCTGCCAGGCACAGGCTTTGGGTGGCAATGCCCAGGTCAAATAGCAGCCAGTCGCCGAACTTGGTGGTGACCTCGTTCTTGTAATAGCCGGAACTTGCTAGTTTGCCGCACATGGCCAGGAGTACCGGCGCATCGACCACGGCTTTGGTGGCCGGATTGCCCTTGGCGAGGGTTTCCTGCAGGGTCTGCCTGATAGCCGGATCTTTGACCACCACCACTTCCCAGCACTGGGTGTTGGCCCAGGAGGGAGACCATTGGACAGCTTCGAGAACCGATTTGAGCTGTTCGGCGCTGACTTCCCGGTCTTGGTATTTGCGGATGCTGCGTCTGCTTTTGATGACTTCACTGAATTCTGCCATGGTGTGGATCTCCTCGATTGGGAAAAAACGTTGAGCGGTTGACTGCCGACCAATACGGGACTTGCCCGATCATGGCCTGATCGCGTTGCCGGGAAGTGCCGGCGAATCTTCTGCTATAGGCGGCTATTGTGTCACAAAGCCGCAGGTCGGAGCAAGCACGGCGGCGACCAGCCGGCCTATTGGTCGGCTTCCCAGTTCCAGCGGGGATTGGCCTCAGCAACAGCGCTGTCGGGCCAGGGCCAACCCTGCGGTAGTGGAGCTTCCACGGTGATCCACTCGGGTCTCACCGGGTGCTGGAAACCGAATGGCTCGCGCCAGCAAAGCGATCTGGCGGTGATTCAGGCGGGAACTGGAGCCGTAGCGCCGGTCACCCAGGATAGGATGGCCGCGATGGGCGAACTGGGTGCGGATCTGATGGCGGCGCCCGGTTTCCAGCAAAATCTCGACCAGGCTGAGGTCGGCACGAGCAGCCAGCAACTGGAAGCTCAACCGCGCTTCCTGTGTCCCTGCCTGCGGTGACGGCAGCACCCGCATGATGCGATCCTCGCGCTGCAAGTGATCCACCCAGCGCCCCGAGGGTTCCTTCAATGTCCCCCTCGACCACCGCCAGGTAGCGCTTGTCCAGCAGACCGCTGCGAAACTGTTCACTCAAACGGGCCGCGGCTTTGGAAGTGCGGGCGAAGACCACCACTCCGGCCACCGGCCGATCCAGGCGATGCACCAGGCCTAGAAAGACACGGCCGGGTTTCTGATACTTCGGTTTTCAAATAATTCTTCCCCAGTTCCAGTAAAGAGTCATCGCCGGTGGCATCTCCTTGAACCAGCAATCCTGCTGGCTTATAAAGAACCAACAGATGATTGTCTTGATACAGAATCGGCCACTGGCGGCAATAGCATCCTGGGGATAAACTCTGGCTGGTGAGGGACATAGTGGCTGACCTCATGGCCGGCGTGGTCACAGACGGCGCTGACCTGAGCCCGGTGCAACCGGCGTGTGGAGAACAAATAGCATGGATATCGAAAACCAGGCAGCGGCAGGCTTCACCGCCAAAACAGCCCGGGATCGAGGCGCTGCAGGCCATCCTCGAACGGTCCGGGATCGTGCTGTCGGCGCTGCAGTTGCAGCAACTGTGGACCTACCATCAACTGCTGCGCGATCACAACGCCCAACTGAACCTGACCCGGATCCACAATTTCACCAACATGGTTCTCAAGCTGTATGTGGATTCAATCCTGCCGGCGCAGATGGTGGAGCTGCCGTCGCCGCTTCTGGACCTCGGAACCGGGCCGGGGATGCCGGGCATTCCGCTCAAGATCGCGCGCCCGGAAACAACCGTTTGGCTGGCTGAAAGCCGACAAAACAGGGTAGCCTTTTTGGAAATGGTTTGCAACCGACTGCGGCTGTCTGATCTGCGGGTGATAGGGCAGGGGATCAACGCCGCGTTCAGAGAACCGGTGGCCGCGGTGATCACGCGCGCGGTGGAAAGCATGGGGCTGACGCTGCAGCGGGTCCAGGGTTGCCTGCGGGAGGACGGGCTGGCGGTTTTTATGAAGGGACCGAACTGTGATGCGGAAATGGCTGAGGTGGCCGATCGGTATCCCAAAGAGTACGAACTGGTGGAGGATCGTGCCTACCATATTCCGCACACCGTTCATGCCCGGCGGCTGGTGGTGTATCGGCGCCTGCCCGCAACCGCAACGGGGCGATGGAAGGAGAGCATGAATCAGACGCGCGTCCAGATCATCGAAAGCGAGCACAACGAAACTTTCAAAAACCTCAAGAAGGTCCTCACCAGCCGCGGTATCAAGAAACAGAGCCGGGCCATTGTTTGTGGCGACAAGCTGGTGCGAGAAACCATCCGAGATTTCCCCGAACCACTGTGAAGCCTGGGTGAGTTACCGGGAGGACCAGCCTCCACCGGGGGATGTCCCTGAAGGTCTCGCCTGGTATTGCCTGGCATCGCCGCTTTTCCAGCAGCTGGATGTCCTGGGGACAAAAAGCCCACTGCTGGTGATCCGGGTTGTTCTGCTGGACCAGTGGGAGCCGGCGGAAGGTTTCCTTCCCGGCTGTAACCTGCTGGTGCCGTTTCAAGATCCGGAAAACGTCGGCGCCGTTATTCGATCAGCGGCAGCCTTTGGGGTCGCCCAGGTGATTTTGTTGAGCGAGAGTGCCCATCCTTATCATCCCAAGGCATTGCGTGCCTCGGGTGGTGCCGTGCTGCGCATCCGCCTCCGGCAGGGGCCGTCGCTCAAGGACCTGCAGCAGGACTTGCCGATGGTAGCCCTGTCACCAGCCGGTGCGAGACCTGGCTGGGGTGGTGTTCCCCCCGGTCTTTGGCCTGCTGCCCGGCATCGAAGGTTCCGGATTGCCGGAGAACTGGCGCCGGGACGCAGTGGCGATCCCGTTGCAAGCCGGGGTGGAATCGCTCAACGCCGCCACTGCTACGGCCTTGGCCCTATATGTGTGGTCGCAACAAAGGCGGCCCTCCGCGGCTCGGCCATCGACTCGGGAACAATAAAACACCTGGTGCCTTGACCGCTTTGCAGAACTTGACGCACACAACTAGAAATCCCCCTGCCCCCTTTGAAAAGGGAGGAACTTTGTTTGTGGCTAATGTCCTTAGTATCTTCAGGTGGACTTCGTAGTTGGAGGAAACTCAATGAACAGGGGATTGACTTACCGTACCATTGGAAGAGGCGCAGGGATCACTCGAATCCACCATAAAGAAATGGCCCGGCGGGTCTTTCACCCCAGCCGGGCCATCACCTGTGAACCGGGTCAGCCTATCTGTTTAACGGCAGGATGGTAACGTCCACGCGGCGGTTCATCTGACGCCCGTAGTCGGAATTGTTGCTGGCAACGGGGCGGGTCGGACCGTAGCCGTAGGTTTCTACCCGGCGGGGATTAACCCCCTGCTTGATAAGGTCATCGGCAACGACTTCGGCCCGGCGCTGAGACAATTCCATGTTGTAGCCGTATGCCCCGACGGCGTCGGTGTGGCCCTCAACGACGATGCGGGTTTCCGGATAATTATGGAGCACCTGGGCAACGCGGTCCAGTTCAGCCATAAGCCCCGGAGCGCAGGCGTGCCGAACCGGAATCAAACAGCACGTCGGAACGGAAGGTCAGATAGATGATTTCACGTTCCCGGCGTACCGTTGTGTATTCGGAACTACCGATAGTGCGGCGCAGATCTTGTTCCTGCTGGTCCATGTAATTGCCGAGCGCCGCTCCGGTAAGACCGCCGGCGACAGCGCCGGCAGCGGCTCCAATTGCAGCGGAATGGCCAGTGCCGCCGATGGCGTAACCAAGCGCGGCGCCAAGGCCGGCACCAGTGGCGGTACCCACCACGGCCCCTTCAGTGGTATGGGTTCCGGTGGTGGCACAAGAGGTCACGAGCAGCGCGGAAAGAATGGCCAACACAAACACCTTCTTCATGGTTTTCCTCCTTAAGCTTGATCTCTTCAAGAAATTGCTGGTCACAGGTTCAGAGCCCTTCGACTTACACCGAATACTATCGGCGGTTTCCTGCTGTGGCATTAAACTTAACCGCTTGGCACGCGAAGCATCAAGGTCGCCTTGGTGGTCACCAATCACAGGCTGCGGCTGTCAGTTTCAACTCAACCGGCCGTCTGGATTTTGCGGAAGTCAGCCACGCACGCAAACAAATCGCGGGTTCGAGTGAGAAGTGCCAGGCGGTTGTGGCGGACCTTGTCATCCGAATCCATGACCAGCACCGATTCGAAGAAGGTGTCAATGGCCCCTTTGAGTCCCGCCATGGAAGAGAGTGCGCCGTTGAAGTCGGATTTCTCGATCAGCGCAGCTACGTCCTGCTGCGTTTCCTGCAGGCGCTGATACAGTGTCCGTTCGGCATCCGTGGTAAAGCACTCGGGATCAAGCGTTGCTGTTTCCTCTTCTTTGATGATGTTGACCACGCGTTTGAACGCCGCTGCCAGGCTGTCAAAATCGGGGCGCGTCTTGAAAAGAGCTACAGCCTTGGTGCGTTTGACCGCTTCCACCAGGTTGTCGATCCCGACATCCAGAGCGGCTTCCACGACATCGCCGCTAAAGCCTTCCTGACTCGACAGCTGGTGGAGCAAACGATTGCGGAAGAATTCCAGAACGCCTTGTTTGACCGTGTCGGCAGGTTCGGTCATCTTGGTGGCAAGCTGTTGCAGGGCCTGGTCGATAAGGTCCCCGAGGGAGACCTGGAGGTCCTTTTCCAGGATGATGCGGATGATCCCCAGGGTCTGGCGGCGCAGGGCAAAGGGATCCGCGGTCCCGGTCGGGAGCAGTCCGACCCCGAAGCACCCGACAATGGTATCCAGCTTGTCGGCAATGCTTAGCAGGGCGCCCGGCAGGCTTCCCGGGACAGGGCCGCCGGCTCGCTTCGGCAGATAGTGTTCATAAATAGCCAGGGCTACCGCTTCGGGTTCCCCTTGCTTACGGGCGTAGTCGCGTCCCATGACGCCCTGGAGTTCGGGGAACTCGCTCACCATCCCGGTTATGAGATCAGCCTTGCAGAGGAAGGCAGCCCGCAATAAGTGGTCGAGTTCCTGAGGGGCGAGCCGTTGTCCCAGCCAGCGAGCCAGAGCTGAAAACCGCTCCATCTTCTCCCAACTGGTTCCCAGTTTAGAATGGAACACCACGTCCTTGAGGGCTTCAGCGCGTCGTGCGAGCGGCACCTTCTGGTCTTCGTCATAGTAAAAACGGGCATCTTCAAGGCGCGCCCGGATAACCCGGCCGTTCCCGGCGGAGACCATCTGCCGGTTGCGGGGGATGGTGTTGGCCGCAGTAACGAAGTAGGGCATCAATTTCCCGGCCCCATCGACCACCGCAAAATAACGCTGATGTTCACGCATCACCGTGATCGGCACTTCGGGTGGCAACCGCAAGTACTTGTCTTCAAACTGGCCGATGATGGCCCTGGGGTGTTCCACCAGATTGGTAACCTCATCGAGCAGGTCGTCATCCTCAAGAATCGACCCCTGCACCTGGTGAGCGGCAGCCTGGACGGTTTCACGAATAAACTGCTTGCGCTCCTCGAAATCAACGATGACGATAATGCTTGCGCAGATTCTCGCGGTGACTCGCGAAGTCCGCCACCGGTAGCCGTTGCGGGCTCATAAACCGGTGTCCCACCGACAAGTTGCCGCTCTTGATATCGCCGTAGGCGAATCGAACCACCTGGGAGCCGAGCAAGGCGACCAGGGTATGAATCGGCCGGGCAAAGCTCACCGCCAGTCCTCCCCAACGCATTGACTTGGGAAACGGGATATGGGCGATGAAATCGGGGAGCATCTTCTCCAACAAGTCTATGGTGGCGAGCCCCTGTTCTTCACGGGTCACACACAGGTATTCGCCCTTAGGGGTTTCCTTGATCTGTAAATCTTCTACCGCCACCCCCTGACCCTTGGCGAATCCCAGAGCCGCTTTGGTTGGCTGGCCGTCAGCATCGAAAGCCACCTGCCGTGATGGACCAAGCATTTCGGTCACGCATGCCTGCTGATGGGGCGCGACATCCGGCAGCAGCAGCACCAGTCGGCGCGGCGTACCGGTAGTGTAGGGTTCACCGTGGGCGATGCGGTGATCGTCGAGGAACCGCACCATGCTGCCGGCCATGGCCTGCACCGCGGGAAGGATGTAGCCGGCCGGGATCTCCTCGCATCCAATTTCCAGGTAGAATTCTTGTCCCATATTAGCCTCTCCGAATCGATAACATATCGGGTTTGGTCTGAACCCATTGCGCTTACGCGTTATTTCTTGAGTAACGGATATCTCATGGCTTCCCGTTGCGCCACGTAGGCGTGGGCTGTTAGCCGTGCCAGATTGCGCACTCGGGCAATATAGTTGGTGCGTTCGGTGACGCTGATGGCGCCGCGCGCATCCAGAAGGTTGAAGACATGTGAACACTTCAAACAGTAGTCGTAGCAGGGCAGGACCAAACCACGTTCATGCAGACGCATGGATTCGGCTTCATAGAGATTGAACAACTGAAAGAGCATGTCGACGTTGGCTTCTTCAAAATTGTAATGGGACCATTCCACTTCACCCTGATGGTGGACATGACCATAGCTGACGTTCTTGGTCCAGGCCAGATCGTAGACGTTGTCGACCCCCTGGAGATACATGGCAATCCGTTCCAGCCCATAGGTGTACTCCACGCTGACCGGATGCAGGGCGATGCCGCCCACCTGTTGAAAATAGGTGAACTGGGTGATCTCCATGCCATCCAGCCACACTTCCCAACCCAGACCGGATGCGCCCAGGGTGGGGGATTCCCAATCATCTTCGACAAAACGGATGTCGTGGTCTAAAGGATCTATGCCGAAGGTCTTGAGGCTTTCCAGGTAGAGTTCCTGGGAGTTGGGTGGGGACGGTTTGAGGATCACCTGGTACTGGTAGTAATGCTGCAGACGGTTGGGGTTTTCGCCGTAGCGGCCATCGGTGGGGCGCCGCGACGGCTCGACATAGGCCACATTCCAGGGTTCCGGCCCGAGCACGCGCAGAAAGGTCGCAGGGTTGAACGTGCCGGCACCCACCTCCAGATCGTACGGCTGTTGAATGACACAGCCGCGGTCGGCCCAAAATTTCTCCAGCGCGAGGATTAATTCCTGAAATGTCATTCCGTGCTCCTCAAAAAAAGAAAGAATTCCTCCACAGATCCAAAAAGACTCAGCAACTTATAAAGATGTTTCCGGGTGTTTAGCCCGCCCCGAGATAATCAGCGTCGGAGACAGGCCTGGTCTATAATAAAAAGTCCTGTAAAATTGGGTAAATAGCAGTGATATGGCGGGCTTGTCAAGAAAAAAGAAACGGGAATCAACGGGTTCCCCGAAAGTGGGTTAAGGGATGGGATGATTGCCGGGTGCGCCTCGGCAGATGACATCATGAAACCTGGGGACGGCAGATCCTCATGGAACGTGGGGACGCTTATCCGCTATAGGAGGCTGTATGCAAGGCCTGGCGTGACTTGCCGGTCACCTGGCGGTCTTCGTTTTCGCTTTACATCGAGGGGAGAACTGGCTATAAGGGTGTCGCTTGCAGGCCAGTAGCTCTAACGGTTAGAGCATCGGACTCCAAATCCGAGGGCTGGGGGTTCGAATCCCTCCTGGCCTGCCAGCAAAATCAAGGCTTCGCGGGTTTTGACCTGGAAGCTTTTTTTGTTACTGTGCATATAGTGTGCACCTCTTCCTGCCGAACGCACTTTTCTACTTATCCAGTTATCCAGTTTTATCAAAGTCAGCCGGTCACGAATCCCCCTCTTGAAGGTCTAGAGTCGCGCCTGTGAAGTGGGACTAAGGGATCGTGACCAGCAGGGGATGGGTTGTCCCGAGGCACCGAAAGATGATAGGCTGTTGTGTAGTATCTATCGTCGGGCGGTGGGTCCGATGGGTGCCTTTGGCCAAACGGGGGGATTTGCCATGAAGCTGCCAGTCGTCTTTTCCTTGGTTGTTCTTTTGATGCTGCCCGCTTGGCTGTTTGCTGGGGAACTCAGTGAAGTTGAGCTGAATGATGGTAGTGTTGTCCGGGGTGAACTTCTCTCCTTGGACGATGCTCACTGCACCTTGCGTTCAGAAAGCCTGGGAACGATTCAGATCGAGAGGTCGGGAATAAAAGCGATTAGAATGAAAGGGGCACAAGCAGCAGCTTCCGTCAACTCAAAGGGAACTCAGGGTCTCATCAAAGATCAGATCACGGCTCTGCAGGAACACCTGGTTTCCGATCAGAACTCTCTAGACTCGATTACTGCCCTACAGGAGGACCCTGATGTTCGGGCAGTGCTGGAAGACCCCGAACTTATGAAGGCGGTGGCTTCCGGCGATATCGCAGCCCTCATGGCCAACCCGAAGTTACTGAAGCTGCTGGAGAACCCTGCGTTGCAAGGTATCGGCAAGGAAACCCAAAAACCGTAACACCCTCTTCTTCTTGTTCCGATCGTTAGGTTCAATTCCACACCGATGAGTGCCCGAAATCATCCTCGCCATCCCGCTGGAAAGCCGGCCTTAATCCGTTGTATCTTCCTGGCGTGAACTTTGTCGAAATGCACAGCGGACAGCTGTGCAGACGGACCGAGCCGGCGGTTTGGCAAGGAATTAAGATCATACTGCGTTGTGCACCGTGGCGATCTGCAAGTTCACCATTGGCAAGAAACAGCAACCTTTCAAGTGACGGGGTCATCAGGATTTTGGGAATTTGTCAGGTACAGTGGCGAGCAATAGCAATCTTCACAGCATGGCAAGATCCATAAACTTTGCTGCATCTCAAGGCAGATCTCATCCTTTCGTTGACGTTATCGAGTGCTTTGAGCTCCCCCGCAGCCCTTACTGTGCCACAATCGGGGGAATCGTTGTTGATCAAGTTGACCTTCCACAACCTCTTCTTCTGAAGTCGTGAAGTTCCACGAAGGCACAATAGTTGTTTGATTCGCCCTCAGACGTCCAATGAGGGTATGCAGATGAAGGAGCCTTTCCACCGGCTGGGAGCTAGGTATCCAATGTTTCACGTTACCAAGAGGAAATCCTGATGGCGAAATCGTTGCTGAAGGCCATCTTCTTGGCAAGTGTATACCTGGTGACAACCGCCGAATTTGTGCCGAGCGTTGGCGTCTGGTGAAGCCGCGGCCGTGGATGTCACCGTGTACAGCCTCCGTTGCACCGACCAACGCCTACGGTCCGGACCCATGAATGAGCTTGTCTCCCCGTGATGGCATCGCGCCGGTCGTTTCTCGTCTGGCCTCTATTCGAAACTACCTGAAATTCCTTAGATTTTGCGGAGGCGTCAAGGTGGTGCCTGTGCGCACTTGTCCGGAATCCGGGCTTACCATGAGGGGGGATTCGTCGATTGCTTCGAAATCAGAACCCTTCACCAGTCTCAACTCACTGAGCCAGTGTGTCGTTGTTCCACCGTGAATCGGGAGTACCCGAGATATACCAGGCGGAACCGTTATCGGCGAGGATCATCCCGTATTTTTTCAAGGCGCGAAGAATGACTTGAGTGTGCGGGGAAAATCCGGGATATCGAAGCTGGCACGGAGCCTGAACCGTTGACCCATGGGAGGGTACTTGGCATCGGTAAGGCTGGAAGCATAATGTCGCGCCGGCCAGACATAAGCCTTTCGTGTCTGCGGAACGGTAAATCGCAGCGCGTCGGCTATTTCGCCGGAGGCGACTTCATCGTAGCGGAGCAACCCTGGAAGCACGGGAAGCCCGGCTGCATCAGCCGAGGTCCATCCCCGCGGGCGAAGATCATTGGAATGCAGGTTGAAAATGGCTCCTGAACCGGCACGCCGCTCCCGTCTGCATTGGGGTATGTGGACCATGTTTCGTACAGAATAGCATTGTCAGAGTCGAGCACCAGCACGTGGCGGTCACCTGTTCGATTGGCTTCCCCCCTCGATCTGTGGATTGGGTGGAAATGGATAGGGGCCGGGGTCGCTGTCATCCGCATAATCGAAGGTGATGGAAACTCTGGACTGTGTCCCAGGCACCACATTGTATGGAATACCTATGGGCCCACCATTCCAGAGCCCGGAGCCAAAATCGGGGTGGAGCCCCGTACTGGCGCCGATGGTAGCAACGTAGGCAGCCGAGTTGGAATCGACCGCCATCGTGTCTATCCGCGTATTCCACACGTTGTCGGCAGGGAATATGGGACAACCAGAGATGGACGGGGCTGCCGCCCCCACGGTGACAGGATTGGTCAACGCACTGGCCATGATTAAGAAAGAATAGAAATGCGGACAGGGTTCTTGAAGCTACTAGACCTTTTAGCATCGTTTTCTCCTGCATGGTTCGGTGAGGGGGGTTGTCGGGCAGTGGAAGTCGCAAGTTGCAAGTTTTCAGCCACCTGATCCGCCCCCCTGCCAGCATCACGAGCAATGCAGTGAGTCATGGCAAACGGCAACTCTTTGAGATTCAGCACACAGAACCGCACGGTTCTTCATAAACTCGGCACAGAAGAATGGAGGCAGTCGGAATTCAGCCTTGCTCTTTTCTGTACGTATTACCAGTCCTCGCTTCACGGCTTTCCTTGTGCAGATCATTTGGCGTTGCGCGCAACCCTG
>CAWHGA010000018.1:0-20288 GCA_963828705.1 uncultured delta proteobacterium | reverse complement strand
CCCGAGATCATGGAAGGCGTCGAGAGCTTCAGGAATGCTCTTGTGCGCGTAGTGCATGAACCATCGTGGATGGTAGGCCGTGGTCGAAAGCAGGGCGTAATCGATGTGCGGGAATCGTCTTCCGATTTCTTTATAGCCGACGAAGTATCCACTGTCTCGCCCCGTAATAGACCGAGGTCTCGGGGGTGATCAGCAGAAAACTGGCCCAAAGGGTTTCGTTGAAACCCTGGCCGATTCGCCTCGACCAGTGTTGAGCCGGCAGGCAGACAAGCTTTTTCCCTCCCCCCAAATCGATTTCCTGCCACCAGTCGAGCTCCTGAACCACGCCTTGGTGGAAAGACTCTACATACTTCTTGAGACCGAGAGGAACATAAATCCTTGAATCCTGCGGCAAGGAACGGATGCTCTCCTCGTCGAGATGATCGTAATGGTTATGGGAAATCAGCACGTTCAAGCGCGGGGTCAATTCTCTCAATTCCTCGCCGGTAATCGCCGGCGGGGTGATTCGCTTGGGGAGAAGCGCTCTTTCCGAGAACATCGGGTCGGTGATCCAATAATCCCCCTGAAGGCGCAGGAGAAAGGTGCTGTGCCCGATCCAGGCGATGAAATCCCCTTCGGGCATGAGCTTGAATCCGCTTTTTCAGCTCCGGGATGAATTGAGGTCGGTGATTCTTCTCTTCCTCCGAATACTGGGCCTTGCTCGCCAATCTCCATTTCAAGAACCGCCAGAATCCCCCATGCTCCATGGGCATCCAGGGATTGAAGTACTGCCCGTCGCTGAAATGAGTCGCGTACAGTTTTTCGACACTCTGATCTTCCACCTGCTCGCCGCCACTTCCCCTCATCGAAAGACCCGGGGTTGTGCATGCAGGACAAGGCAAAGATGGCCCCCAATATAATGAAAAGAAGAAAGATTCTTGATCCTCTCATATCCTGCTTTCCAGATCCGAGATTATTCCGGTTTCCATTTACTCCGGAGAAGGAGGTTCAGGGGTTCGGTGGGTATCCACCAACCGGTAAAACTCATCGCTCTCCATAACCTCCTTTTTCAGGAGCTCTCCAGCTATTTCCTCGAGGAGCCCGCGGTTTTGCGAGAGCAGTTCCCGCACGCCGGGCACAAAAAGCGGGCACACGAAGGCATCCCCAACAAGCGCGAAGGTGTCATCACACAATTCTGAAAACGACAAGTAATTTCCTAACGGGAGATAAGCCGCCCCCCTGCTCTCACGAAAAAGCATTCATGACAAGTGGTTATGTATCTTGGGGGTAACATCTCAATAAGTGTGGGCAGAACAGCCGTCTGCTGAGCTTGTGGCTTCCGGCTCTTTCATGAACGCCTTCAACCCGTCACCCCCGCATGCTTTTAGCGGGGGTCCAGGGGTGTTAAATCCCGCAGTAGGCAGGACTCGATTCCCGCTAGGAGCATGCGGGAATGACGATCAGTGTTGCGTGCCACAAGTTATTGAGAAGATACTCTTGGGGCATGGGCGACAGAAGTTCATCGGGAGGTTAATTGACAACGCACTGACCGGTAATTAGAAAAGATAATTAAGTACGCTGGGAAAAGTACGGGTAAATAAGTCGTTCTTGGGAAAAACCAACTCCAATGGAGGAAGTTATGAAAGACGTTCAGAACGACTGTGACAACGTGGTGGCCGAGCTTAGTGTATGGAAGGCGAAATGGATGATGTGGTGAGGAAAGAGCTCCCGGTGATAAGGCCAAACTTCTTAACGAGTCAATGATTGCACCTGTTCATAGACGAGCTCGAGAACAGAATCGGAAAACTGAGGACTGAATGCCTGGTATATGGAAAGTGGATAGGTTACCATGGAGTCGAAATTTCGATCCCATCTGAAGGGGAAATATAACGACTATGCAACGCCTAATCTTCTGGCGACATCGGGGGGTAACCAGAGGGCATCGACTTCCAAGGCAGGGGAGGAGAACTTCTCCCTCCTTGGCTTGTTAAACATCCGTCTTTCCCGCAATCCTCGCCTCCGATCTCTTCTAAGTTTCGATTCATGGCACTTAAGCCAACCTTCTGGTCTGGGCATCCTTCATTCCCTTAAACTTATCCTTCCTGCCGTTAGGCGAGAGAACCACTTCCACCGACAATCCATTGAATATGGCGTCATGTCCTCTGTTACGGCCAGTTCTGCGGCACCTTCCGTAGTTTCGTCACATCGTATCCCTGGGTGGCCAGTTCGGCCACGATCCGCTGATAATCAGCCTCCGGAATCTGCGGGGAACGGGCCATGATCCAGACATAGTCGCGTTTGGCGGCCGATAACGGTTGGCTGTAGTCATCGCTGAGATGGGTAATCAGGTATTCGGCCTTGATGGGCCAGATGAACCGCATCCCCCAAGTGGCATTGGATGTGGTATCGACGATAAAGCCACACGGATTGTTAGGTCTTGAGCGGCCCATCGAAGGCGCCTTTACGGTTGGTATTCGGCTGCTGCTGCGGCGGCGGCAGCAGGAAGATCACGGCAGCCGGCTCTTCGTCCACATCTTCTGCCACGGCGAGTTGGCCTACTTCTTCGAGACCGAGGGGGAGTAAGACCGCATGGGGCGCGGCAGTGAGCCCGGAGAGGCAGGCGCTAGGTCTGGCAATTGCCGTGGATCGAGCCACACGCTTGATGATAGAGGCCGGTGATCCAGTCTGCAGTGGGTGGATAGAACAGGTGCGCCGCTTGCCCTTCCATCAGGGGCCCCTTCTCGGCCAGCCGTCGGAGCAGGCGATGGACGGTGGTAATATAGGTGGCATGGCTCCAGGTGAGGGGCGATACCGAAAGCGGTTCGCCCGTGATCGGGTTCAGTTGCTCTGCTAGAACACCCGAGGGTAGCGCCTTCTCGGCGACCCAAGAAATCAAGTTGATTGCCTCCGTAATATCCTCATCACCAAGGCCTCGCTCCAAGTAGTAGTCGGCCAGCCACAGGGTGCAGATGAACCAGGGATTACCGGGTAGATCTTTGCTCACTTGGTGGTAGGCATCGTTTTCGTAACGCGCCATACCCCCTAGTGGGGTCCGAACCCAAAGCCTTTCTTTCAAGGTTGCCATGGTTGCCATGATCCGTGGATCATCGGCGCGGTAGAGACCAAAGGCAAACAGACCCCAGAGGCTGGAGTCGCAAGCAGCGTCAATTTCCCAGTTGCCATGCGCGTTGCGATGGATCATGCGGCAAAAGCGCTGTAAGTCCTCGCGCCACAGATGACGCGAGGCAGCATCCCGGATTTCCCCAGCAATTTTTTGATAATGAGCCGCTAGATCATTTTCCCCAAAGACTTTGCAGAACAGGGAAGCCGCAGTCAGTCCTCCAAACACGGCACCCACTGTGAAGCTCAAGATGCCTTTGCGTTCCTCCCAAAGATCGTAGGAAGGGGACGGCAGTCCCGTCTGAGGATCACGATACTGGCACATGAAGTCCGCTGCCTTCTTGACCAGGGGCCGGTAGAGCCCCTTGATCAGATCCAAGTCCCGGTATAAGGCAAAGTGTTGCCAGAGGGCCCAAATCACCAGTGCGGTGGAATCCTCCTGAATCGGCAACTGCGGCTCTCCTTCGTGATACCAGGGATGCCAGGAAGAAGCCAGAGTCCCGTCGGGATTGAACTTATGCAGGAGGCACCCTTCCGGTTGGAGGAGCTGGGCGATGAACCGGAATAAATTGCGGGAAGCTGTAGGGTGGCCGGAGAGGTCCAAAGCGTGGGCCACCAAGGCGGCATCTCGAGGCCACACATAGGAGTAGGTGTCCCGATTGTAATGAACGACGTCCGAATCATTGGCGGCGAGGATGCCCCCCTGCCAGTCGATCTGAGTCCTGACGACGATCAGGCTGCTGCGATAGAGTTCCCCGATTTTCTGAGGCAATTGCTGGAGTGGCGGTGATTCCTTGCGGACCCACAATCGCCAGTAATCCTCGGTACGCCTTATCAATTGCCGTGGATGCTTATGCTTCACCAGGGAATTGAGGCGCTCCACATCGAACCAATTGGAGCCGGCAGCGATCCAGAAATAGGCTGTCCCCCGGGACCGTGGTTCCACCGTCAAGTGCACGGCGATCACTGAATCCACCGACCCCTGGGCGATGGGATTCCCGGACAGCAAGCCGTCTTCCGCGTCGCGGAAGGTGCCTTCCTTGCCGGCCATGCCCTTCTGGCCGACGGCGTATTGGTTCAACCCCGGCGAATCCGTGCTGAGACCGCTTGCGAGCAGATAGCGCGCCCCTTTGTAGTGAATAACGGCCGCTGTCTTCGGATCGTACCCGGCGGTATCGCCGATGTCATTACCGGAAATACCGAGGTCCAGACTGGAGAAAAGACGAACCTCCCGTTTACGGGGAGCCATGTTTTCCACAGTGACTTCCTTCACATAGACATCTTCATGGAAATCCACCGCCTCATGGCAATGCAACTGGATTTCGAGCCCCGGATGGTAAAGAGTCACTTCCGTAACCATGGTGTCTGGGAGGTAGCCCAGTTGCTTTTGCCAATCCGGCCCGATCCAGGAGAACTGCTGGTCAATCCAGATCCCCAGACGGCAGAACCGCCCAAAGACATGGTTTTCCTGGCCAACGTGCGGGTAGAATAGCTCCCTCATGGAGTAGTCTCGATCGAAACAGACCATGAGTCTGCCGTTACCGATCGGTATGTCTCTGGGCATGATGATTTATCCTGGTTCCAGCGGTGCAAAGCAAAGGCGAGTGCTCATGTCTTGTATCTCATGAAAGCGATGCCATGCAACAGCAATTTCTAAGGGGGCAAGCGGGGTCAAATGGCGGATCATGCGTGAGCAGGCCGACGACTACCCCGCCTGGGTCCTGGACAAAATCGGCGTTGAGACCATGCTTGCCAACCGCGTGGTCATGGACCGCAGCCTGCTCGTTCCCCGTTTTCGCTGGGTTCCTTACGTCGACGCCTTGATGTTCCCGCTCTCCAATGATGAAGCGCGAAAAGCAAGACTCGATCTTGTTACCTCCTAATGGCAGTCTGGAGTGTTTACTCAAGACCCGTCTGACGGACCTGGGATTGAGCCGATTACCACCCAATCTGGAGGGATATCTGACCAGGGTTATTACCCCTACGATGGAAGGCCAGAAGAGTACTTCGAGAAAACGCTGTCAAACTCTATAAGCTGGAGACCCCATAAGCGTTGATGGCCCATTTGGTCGGTGTCTTCCTTGTTTTCACCATCCTGAGTTACACGACCGTAGACTCGGAAACAAGAGGAGCAGTTCACCAGCCCCAGTTCAATGTCGGCTATCAGATCCTCGAACTCAAGTACCGAAAGGACAGGGAGGAGAAAACGTTCACCGTGGCCGTCCGCATGCGGACCGGACAGGAGGGGGACTTCAACCGCCTTGGTAGGCTGCAGCACGCCAAGCAGATAGCAGGTTCCGGTCCCGGTGACCGAGGCAAGTATCTGTACCGACTGGACGAGATCAGGCTCGTGCAGGACGGCATGTTGACTTCCGATGCGTTCGGGGAACTAATCGACAGAGATCGCATCGCTGTCGGGGGGCACTCTTTTGGATGATTCACGGCACTGGGGCTCAGCGGACTGGTATGGGTGTAGTGTCGGTGAACTCGGCGCTTATCATTTCGATGCTCTTGATAATTTCATTGCGATTCCGGCAAATGGCCTGAAGCAAGGTCTGGACGTCACTGCTTGAGATCCTGATCCCCAGCTTTCCCAAGTTGCTGACAAGATCTCTGACTTTTGTCTGCTGGCCGTTTACGGGCGTGCTCGCCGATTTCAGGACTGTTGTCAAATAGAGTTTCCAATCCACGAAAAACGCAAGAATAAATGGTCTTCTGCCGGTTGATGGCCCTGTCTACCAATTCCTCCGACCCATAATGTCCCAGCAAACGCCCAGTGAATCGGAAGATGGCGGTATCATCCGTCGAAACCGCTTCGGAGAGACTGGACCAGGCTACATCTACGTGTAGGGCGGAGAGCCTTTGATAGAGGACGGTGGCGTATTTCTTCAGTATCATCCGGGCAAGGAATAATAATGCTATCTGTGCCGTCCATCCAGGCAGTTTCTTTCTCTTGTTTGCCATGAACTGCGCCAGATCGGCTCCCAGGAACATCCAAGACGCCTGAGGTCCGACAGTGGCCAAAATGCCCAGAATGAATTCCACTTCCATCTCGGTCAGCAGGCGTGTACCGGGAATCTCGGTCGCAGTGCCGGAGGTATCAAAGCTCTGGCTCTTCAGGAGATTCACGAAATCAGGTTTATCGATAAAATGGACGAGCCCTGCCTGAAAGTAGCATACGTCCGAGGCGGTTATGCTGAGAACCGTGAGCAGCCCAAGATAGGATGGGTAGCTGGCGCCGGCTCCTACGCAGTGAAGGGCATGGTGAGACTCAAAGACGATCTTCTTCCTTGGCGCATCAGGATCTTCTTCGGCGAGTCTCAGTGTTCGTCGCATTTTGACTTCTGAAGTAGCTTGTGTTTTGAGCATGGCGCACCTCATACCAGCCTGCTTCTATGGGATAGAGCAGGGTGGGAGAAATGGTCTTGGCACTTGGGCCAGCGGTTTTGCGGTGCGTTCAGGCGGAAACTTAGCCTTTCTCGGACGAGGGAAGCTGCGTTGGGGGAAGATTTCACCGCATCACCGGCGCGGGTTTCCACGCCTTACGATGCCATAATAGCCGGGCAGGTTGACAAATGCGGTGATTCAGGTCACAGGATTTCGGAGTTTTTGAAAAAATCCGGTCTAAGGACAATTTGCCTGTCTTCCGCAATGAGGATTTCGCTGGCTCGTGAAAGCCGCTGCAATTGTCTCGTAACCGTTTCTCTCGATAGCGAAGCGTAATTGGCGATATCTGTGTGCGTCAATTTGGGAAGGATCGCGCTCTCCCCTGGCTTGACCGCTCCATTCTGATGGGCGATGAGCTCGAGAACCGCCCTTACCCTCCGCTCTGCATCCTTAAAACCGAGCACTTTGATCTTCAACCAGGAGTCTCTCAGTCTGTCGCAAAAGACGCGCAGAAGCTCCCGCAGCACCTTCTGATTTGACAAGAGATATTGTTCAAAATGGTGTTTGGTAATCAACCCAACATGTGCTTTTTCCATAGCAATGACGGTGGCCGGCGAAGTCCGTCCGTCCAGGATGCCCACCTCTCCAAAGAACTCACCATTTTTGTGTATCGCCAAAATGTGTTCTCTGCCATCCGGATCTACCTTCACCACCTTTACCTTGCCGGAATAGATGAAATAAAAGTACCCGCAACTATCCTCCTCCAACAAAACTGTCTGGTCCTTTGAGTACCTTCGTAAAATGATGACCTTCTCCAGTTGTTTGAGCTCTTCTACGGGCAAACACGCGAGAAAGGGGATATGACCTATGTATTCCAGGAACTTGGATTGTGAGCCGCGGGTATGACCCAGGCTTTTTGCATCATCTGAAGATTGGTTGTATCGCATTTCTCGAAAATCCTTTCCTTTGGGCACTGCACCTTTAGTCCTGTTCGAGGATGGAGACCTAAAGGAGATCGATTTCCTAAGAGGATATTAACCCGAGAATGCGAATAGGCGAGAGCCCCTGCGCGCTTTTGTCCAGATATCACCCATCGGCCTTCCCTCCCAACTGGACGCCCTTGCATGGCTGGGTTATCAACCAAGGGCTGGCGCGCCACCCGGGCAAGATTCAGCCTTTCGCCTCGTGTCGGAATATCGCAATGGATGGTGTTGACCGTCCTGTAACGATCAGGCGAATGCGCAATTTTTCTGACTTGGAGCAGTCGCCGCAGATCGGAAGGATGAAGTCCCCAAGGAGAAGTTGAATCCATCCTCACCATATGGTCCTGGAGCCAACGGATGGAAAGATGTAGTATTGAATTTCTTCTTGAAAGTACCGCGGCTTGGGCCAAAGCCTCAAAGAAAGGACTTGCATTCTGCAATAAACCAGAGAATCCATGTAAGTGATGTGCGGACATTATGCTAATGGGTAAAATCCACACATAAAGGCACCGAACAATACATGATCCCGACCGTCTTTTCGCATATCGGAGAAATCCCACGCCCGGGATCGAAGGGGGCAGGGCTGATCCCGGCAGAATCGGCCTTCCGACCGCCAAGAAACTGAATTCAACAGGGGGGTGAATGATGGGAACGAAGATTCACACTGCGCCAACACCCGTTTATCAGACCTACAACGACACATGCTGGGCAGCCGTGATGGAGGCCTTCTGCTCTGTAGCTCTGGGCCGACCAAAGGTAACCGAAGCGGAGATCATCGCCCAATACGACAAATACTGCTATAAGGATGGCACCATGAAAATGCAGGGCCTTTGGGCCATTCTCGGCGATGTTCGGTTTGGGTTAAAACGCAATTATGTCCCCTCCAGCGGATTCACCGGCAGCTACCTGTACCAGAAACTCTGCTCTGGGTACGTCATTATTGGCTACTGGGAGGTCGCGATCGGCGGCAAACATGTCGCTCTGATTTATGGCGCGGACGGTGACTTTGTCTATTTTATGAACCCTGATGATCAGATCGGTGGGAATAAAATCATGTCGATCAATCACTTCTCAGGTTCGGGGATGGATCTCATCATAGGCTGGCAAAGGTGGTGAAGAGCGGTGAAGTCATGAGACTGGCAGTCATTTCCGACATCCACGGCAATCTGGAAGCCTTCCGTGAAGTACTGGCCGACATCGACCGCTCACGTATCGACGCTGTTATCTGTCTGGGCGACAACGTCGGCTACGGCCCGGAACCGGAAGCCGTTGTGCGGCTTCTGCGCGAACGTCAAATCCCCTCGGCCAAGGGCAACCATGAACTGGGAGTGACCGACCCCACCTTTTTCCCTTTGTTCAATTCCACCGCTCAAGCCTCCCTGCTGCTCACCAGACGCCTCATCAGCGCCGAAACCCATGCGTTCATCCGCCAACTACCGTCCTGCCTGGTCCAGGGCGAGTGTCTTGCGGTCCACGGCTGCCCACCGGATTCCATCACTAAGTATCTATTCGAGCTCACCGATGAAGAACTCCTGGTGCTGCTCAAACTCCTGCCGCAACGTCTGAGCTTTGTGGGCCACACACACGACCTGGAACTGGTGATGTTTGACGGCCTGGAACTTGATCGACAACCGTTGGCCTCCGGCATCGTTTCACTCCAGCCGGGACACAGATACCTGATCAATATAGGGAGTGTCGGTCAGCCACGGGACGGCAACAACAACGCCAAATACGTCATTTGGGATGACGCCGAACAGACGCTGGAAGTGCGCTTCATCCCCTACGACATCGCCAAGACGGCCGATAAGATTATTGCACTGGGTTTCCCGCAGTTCTACGCCACGCGGCTGTGGTGATAAACGGTTATGCTTTGATTGGTCATGCCGCATTGCATTTGGTGTTGGTTCGCAACCACAGGTATTGGCCATCAACCACGAAGAGCACCAAGCTGAAAAATGGAACTTCTTCGTGCCATTCGTGGTAGGAAGAGACGATGAAAAAGATCGGCCGATACGAGATTTGCGGGTTGTTGGGGATAGGCGGGATGAGTACAGTCTATCAGGCCCGGGGGCCGGTGATCAGCAACGTGGTGGCGCTCAAACTCCTCAAACCCCATCCGCACCTGGTGGAACAGCTCGGCAACACTGATGGTGGGATCGCCCTACTACGCCGCCCCCGAACAGGAGAAAGACCCGGATGCGGTGGATGCCCGAAGCGACCTTCACGCCGTCGGGGTGTTGCTCTACCGAATGCTCACCGGCCAACTCCCAGACGATCTGCCCGCCCCTGACTGGCCCCAACCGTCCCAGCCTGGAGCCCGCCTGGAGTATGTGAGCAGCCGATCTCGGCTTGTCGGCTGGCCGACTCACCTGCCGATGCGGCGCTCGGCGGTCTGCCACCAAAGAACTGATCCGCACCACCTGCAGCCGCCAGGCTGTTCGGCCAAGGTCGGGCCGAGATCGTCTCGCACTTGCTTCACGGGGTCGCCGTGATTGGGCCCAAACGAGATCATAGGAAGCCAACGCAAATAGGTGCGGCTCTTTTGGAACCACGGTTCAATCACCTTACCCATCGGATCATTCGACATTGGCAGCGCCGCCCTACATGGCGGCGCTGCCGAAAGGGACTGACCAGAAATGACCATTGCAGACGTTGCGTTTCATTGCATTCAACGCAACCTACTGTAGGTCGCGTTGAATGCAATGAAACGCGACTCGCAGATGGCAGCGAAATGGTGGAGTCATTCTTCAACGGGCCTAAGGATTTGACTCGTCACCGGGACATCGTTCCAAAATATCCGCACCCAACCAAATAGGGTGTTCAAACTGACCTTGGGGAGCGCCGGTTTCAATCCCGGGAGACCATCATTGGCCACCGCCACCTCATGCCCGGCATGCTTTGCACCTTCGTTATTCCAATTCAAGGGAGGAAAGCGGAGATGGACTTTTTTGATTGGGCTGCCCTGATACTCGGCGCCGGTCTGATCGCCAGCGGAATACGTGCAATCCGGCGGCGTCAGGCCGATGTCCCCGAACGATACGAAGGGAAGAGAGCGGTACGCTTGGGCTGGCTGTGGATCGGGTTGGGTAGCCTGTTCATACTGGCCGTGATATTCGATATCGCCTTGTTGAAGACCTTGTTTCGTCTGTTCCTCGAGGCCGCCAACTGATCAACTTGAGGACATCAGTCAAGGAGACCATTTCTCCCAGCCAAAAGAGCTTTGAATTTTTCAAGACCGAAACAACAAAACATCACCCACAGTATCAGCGTATGACTCGGTATCTATCGTTGTTGCAACCCGCAGCGCCGTCAAAATCGGCAATCAACCACCGGCGATCAACTCACAGTCGCCCGGGTGGGGCGAAGGGATTGGTAATCGGCGGTGCCCGCTCCAGCGGCGGCGGCTTTGAGAATGAACGGCAAGTCGGCCGGTTTTCGCCCCAGGAGTTCGGCACCGCAAGCATCGGCAGCCACTGGATCGGTGCTGACGATCATGGTGTGGGTGGCTTTGAGGTCCGAAAGCGACCCGCCGGTGGGACCGTTGGTCATCATGGTCATGGTGCCGTCCAGAACCACCAGGGTGGGCCGGACCAGCAGGGCCAATTCCTTGATGATGTTGTGGATATCCTGATGAAACATATTGCGGCGACCGCCCAGCAGGCCATACCAGTTCTTCATGGCAAGCGATGCGCCGCTGCGGTGGTGGTCCTTCACCGGCGCCAGGCCGATCACCTTGGTGATGTCCTGGAAGGGAGCGGTGAGCACCGGCCAGCGACGAATGAGCTTCCCGCCGGGGACGGTCATGGGGCGAAAGAAGCGTTCCTGAGGCAGGATCAGTTGGGCGCCGGCTTCCCGTGTTGCCTGTCCGATACCGCTGAGAGTGAAGCAACTGGCCGGATCGTTGATGGGGTTGTCGGTCACCACCACCGAGGCGGCACCGGCCTTGAAACAGAGCCGAATCAAAGCACCGAGCAGATCCGGATGGGTGGTGGCGCACAGGATCGGCGGTACCGCAAAGGCGGCATTGACCTTGATGAGCACTCGATCGCCGGGACGGATAAAGGTTTCCACCCCGCCCAGGGTTTGAAGCGCCAGATCCAGACTCCGGACCCGGTCCGCGCCCTGGACAATGCTCATCTTTCCGGCCGTGCCGGGAACCGAGTAATCCGGCAAAGGCCGTCCCTCGTCCAGACCTTCAGCGGGTGGCCCCGGCCCGTGGGGATCGTAGCGCCACCAGCCCAGAGCACTCGCTGCCACCACGGTCAACCCGGCTTTGGCGGCGCGGGTCAGGAACTCGCGGCGATCATAACCCAATGGATGGTCGCTTCGGTCGGTCATGGAGCAGTCTCCGGAAAGGCCTGATAGCACCGCAATGCCAGTTGCTGGGCCGGTTCAACTGCCGAAGCATCATGCACCCCCAGCAAATACCGGCCTTTCGCCAAAACCACCTCGACAGAATCGAAGATCTGCACCACCCTTACCCCCGGGATGTTTGCCGCGGGCGGCTTTTCGACCCCGCCGTTGGCCAGCAGAAACCGGCAGTATGCAGCGGCCAGCTCCCTGGCCTCATCGTCTGAGGCCCGTTCCGAAATAAAGGCGGTCAGGGGGCCGGATGCACTGCGATAGGTCGCGGTATACACCTGAGTCAGCCGGTCGAAACCAAAAACGTCGGCTGCCAGCAGCATAATGCTGCTCCGGTCCAAGTCCTCCAGCGGAAAAGGCGGGCCTGCCACAACATCAACACCAACGAACGGCTTGAGCCGGACAAGATTTTCGGCGTAGGCCAGCATGGACCGGGTGATCTCCTCGCTGGATTGTGCCGCCACGATTTCCACATAATCCGAGCCATGAGCGAAGAACAGAGCGTTGGCGGTCCGGTAGGCGTTGCCGGTCAGAGCCAGAACCTGGCCGTCGGCACGGCGCTGGCTGCTAAAGACCGCGAAGGTATTGTTCGGACTGCCCATGTCATAGATGAACACCTCTATCCAGGCAGCCGGATTGCCGGCCAGGGCAAAACGCTGACAACGCAGGCCGACAAAACCGGCGGATAGGTAGAGTTCGGCTTTGCCGTTGATCTTATCGGACAGATTCAACGGTCCGAAGGTCTCGGGCGGGGTCAAAACGGTCAAACCTTCGGGGAGATAGCCTTGGATCTGGGAAGCGGACGTACCTGGTGCCGGCACCGGGGAGCCTGGCACCGGTGCCATGAAGGAAGCATCCACCGCTGCGGCCCGAAATTGGTCAGGGTCATAGGCGGATTGTCGCACCAGCACCCCGGCGGCAATGATCACCAGCACCAGCAGGATAGCGATCCCCACCAGTGTTTCTGTTTTCCCCGCACAACGTTTCGCCACCCGAATACCTCAGTTCCGTATCTGGCACTGGAAGCCAATACTCTTGCCGCCGCTTGATGATAAAAACCTGAGGAGCCTCCTCAGGCTCCCGGTGTGACAGCGTGAATCTAATCTAAGTCAACCGTATTGCCCTTAGTACAGCTCTACGGCAACTCCTAAGTATGCCGAAATATGGTTCGTCATTCCCGCGGAAGCCGGGATTCAGTTTTCCTAAGCTTCCTGGACCCCGGCTTTCGCCGGGGTGACGGTTCATGTGTATTCGGGCGCTCTATTCTGTCGGTCGTGTACTCAGGTCAACAGCATGTACTCAAAAGCCCTGCGCACGTAATTCATGCGCTGGATAACGCTTCATTGTACCAAGTCAACCCTGGGGTGGCAAGAATCACGCACCAGCCGCTGGCTTATCAGGATGTTCTCCCCCGGCCAACCCTCGGAAACTCGCGCCGGGGGGTTGACCCTCCAGGCATTTTCCATTACAAGAAGCTCAACCGTGGGACACCAAACCGGGCAGCAGTTGGAGCCCGCTTTTTTGTGCCCGATGACCCTGAAGTCCGTGGAGCATGCACCTTGGATAGGCACAACCAGCAGGAAGTTGACCGTCGGCGCACCTTTGGCATCATCAGCCACCCGGACGCCGGCAAAACCACACTCACCGAGAAGCTATTACTCTTTGGCGGCGCCATCCATCTGGCGGGGGCGGTCAAGGCGCGCAAGGCAGCGCGCTACGCCACCAGTGACTGGATGGCGGTGGAGCGGGAGCGTGGCATTTCGGTGACCACGTCGGTCATGCGCTTCAACTACCGAGGTTACGAAATCAACCTGCTGGACACCCCCGGCCACCAGGATTTCTCCGAAGACACCTACCGCACGCTCACCGCCGTCGACAGCGCCCTCATGGTCATCGACAGCGCCAAAGGGGTGGAAACTCAGACCCGGAAGCTGATGGAAGTCTGCCGCCTGCGCAACACCCCCATCATGACCTTCATCAACAAGCTGGACCGCGAAGGTCGGGAACCGCTGGAGCTGCTCTCCGACATAGAAGACACTCTGCAGATCGAATGCGCACCCCTCACCTGGCCGATCGGTATGGGCAAAAGGTTTCGCGGCATATACAGCCTCTATCGCCAGGAACTCCATCTGTTTTCGTCCATCGAGAACGAACGCGTACAGCAGGGCATGGTGATCCGCGACCTGGCCGATCCGATCCTGGACGAAATCCTTGGTATTCAGGCCGATGACCTGCGAAACGACGTGGAACTCCTGGCCGGGGCGGCCAACCCCTTCATTCTGGAAGATTACCTCAAAGGCAGCCAGACCCCGGTTTTCTTCGGCAGTGCCATCAACAACTTCGGCGTCCGGGAACTGCTGGACGCCTTCGTCGAGGTGGCCCCTTCGCCGGGAGTGCGTTCTGCCGTCAGCCGTGATGTGTCTCCCTATGAAGAAGCTTTCTCCGGAGTGGTGTTCAAGATCCAGGCCAACATGGACCCGGCCCATCGGGATCGGATTGCTTTCTTGCGGATCTGCTCCGGCCAATTCACTCGCGGCATGACCGTGCGTCACCACCGCCTGGGCAAGGATTTTACCATCCACAACGCCACCATTTTCATGGCTCAGGACCGCAGCCACGTGGATGAAGCCTATCCAGGCGATATCATAGGCATTCACAACCATGGCACGATCCAGATCGGGGATACTTTTTCCGACAAGGAGCCTCTGCAGTTCGGCGGGATTCCCAGTTTCGCTCCGGAACATTTCCGCCGAGTGCGTCTGCGCAACCCACTCAAGACCAAACAACTGGAGAAAGGCCTGACGCAGCTGGCTGAAGAAGGTGCGGTGCAGCTCTTTCGCCCGATCCTGGGCAAGGATTACATCCTCGGAGCGGTGGGACTGCTCCAGTTTGAAGTGATCATGGCGCGGCTCCGGGACGAATACGGCGTCGATGCGGTCTATGAAAGTGCTGACTTTGCCGCCGCCCGCTGGGTCACCTGTTCAGACCGCAAGAAGCTGGATGAATTCCAGAAGGAATTGCCCACCAACGTGGCCACTGACACCGGCGGAAACCTGGCCTACCTGGCACCCTCCGAATGGCGCCTCCAGTACACTATGGAACAGTGGCCCGACATTGTCTTCCACAAGACCTGCGAACATTATTGATCAGGGAGTCCGCACCCTGTGTCCTTGAACAAGTCCTGCCGGCCGCACGCTCTGCCGCCCCATCGCCAGCCCTCTGAAGGCAGGCGAAAAATAATTGGTTTCTCCCCTCAGTTCTGCTAGCGTAGTTGGCTTCGTAGCTTGCGAATGGCATTGAAGCCGACTCGAAGCGCCGACCGGTACGAAATCCTGGTGCTGACCAATCGAGGCTGGATCGCACAATGATGCGAGGATGAATCGTCATGAAATGGTTAGAACGGATGAAAAGCTGGTTTTTCAAACCAGCTGATCCGCAGAAACTGTCGATACAAAACGATCGTTTCGGCTATGCCCTCCAGGGCAAGCCCAAGTTCTTGCTGCGCCCGTGGATTGAGAAACTGATCGCCAAAACGGTGATGCCGGAGGATCAGCAAAGGCTGTTGGATGAGTTCTCGCAGCGCGGCACCGTGGTGTATGCGATCAAGTACCGTTCGCAGCTGGATCTTGTCTACCTGACGCTGCGCCTGTATCAACTGGGCTTGCCTGCCCCGGGCTTCGTCTACGACCTCCATCCCTATGCCTGGCAGCCCCGCTGGTATGCCATCAAGATCATGGTCTTCCATTTCTATCAGATGCTCAGGCGATGGCGGCTGCCCAACCCGGACACCAGCGGCTACTACAAGGAAAAAATCCTCAGCAATGTGCCAGGGCTGCTCTTTCTTCTTGGCGAGAAAGGCTACTACCAGCGCACGGTGCTGGCCGGGGATGACCCTCTGCAGCAGTTGTTCCAGATCCAGAAGGAACACGATCGTCCCATTTTCGTGGTGCCGGCGGTGTTGCTCTATACTCGCGATCCCGGCAAAGAGCGCCGCGGCCTGTGGGAGACCTTCCTCGGACATCGCGAATATCCCGGCCCCATCCGCAAGCTACTCTCCTTTTTCCGCGGTTACGCCACCGCCGTCCTTGAGATCGGAGAACCCCTGGACCTCCAGAAAGATCCTTCCGGAACTCTCCGAGGACCGCAACGAGCTTCGCAAACAGCTGTTTCAACTGCGGCGGGAGATGATCGGCGCGGTGGATATCATCAAACGGGCCGTTGTCGGGCCCACCATCAAGAGCAAACTGGAACTCAAAGAAATCATCCTCAACCACCCGCGGCTGGACACCTTTATGCAGCGGAGGGCGCGCTCCGCCAGTCAGGAGCTGTGGAAGGTACACCGTGAAGCGGATGGCTACCTGGACGAAATCGCCGCCGATTACAGCCATACCTTCATTCAGATCGGTGTAGCCATCCTCCACTGGCTCTGGCGCAACCTCTTCGACGGCATCGAAGTGGATCTGGCCGGTTTGCAGAAGGTCCGTCAGGCCGCACGTCACCACACCCTGGTCTATATTCCCGGCCACAAGAGCCACATCGACTACCTGGTCCTCAACGACATCCTCTACACTAACAACCTGCAGGTTCCCTTCATCGCCGCCGGCCAGAACCTCTCCTTCTGGCCCATGGGACCTCTTTTCCGGCGTTGCGGGGCGTTTTTCATCCGCCGCACCTTCAAAGGGTCGCGTTTCTACGCCGAAGTCTTTTCCCTGTACATCAAGACCATGGTGCAGCTGGGGCACAATATCGAATTCTTCATCGAAGGTGGGCGAAGTCGCACCGGCAAAATGGTGCTTCCCAAGATGGGGCTCCTGGCCATCCTCATCCAAGCTGTGGAGGAAGGATTTGTCGATGATTTGGTATTTGTGCCATCGGCTATTTGCTATGACCGGATTCCCGAGGAAGAATCCTACCTGAAGGAAATCACCGGAGGCACCAAGGTAGACGAGAACCTGGGGCAGCTGCTGCGTGCCCGCCGCTTCCTCAAGAAGCGCTACGGCCGCGTCTACGTGCAGTTTGCCGAACCCATGTCGCTGCAGCGGTACCTGGAACGGCGCAACCTGGACGTGACCTCAATGCCACCTCGTGAACGCCACGCCATGTACCGGGACTTTTCCTACCGCATCATCAACGCCATCAACCAGGCGTCCCTGGTGACACCGCATGCCCTGGTGGCGTCGGCGCTGCTCACCACTTCCAGCCTGGGAATTGCCATGGCCGAGTTTCAGAAGATCTGCCGCACCTTCTATCGATTACCTGGTCACGCGCGGCGTGGGTTTTTCCCGGACGCTCAAGAGCTATTCGGCGGTGATCGACGATACCCTGCGGAATCTGGAAAAGACCAAGCTGGTCAGGAAACTCAAGGACGAGGACGACGACCTGGAAGAGGAAGTCTTCTCCCTGGACGACGCCAACCGGCTAACTCTTGAATATTACAAGAACAACATCATTCACTTCCTGCTCCCGGCTGCCTTCGTATCCACGTCCATCCTGGCGCAGCAGACCTTCCGCTTCAGTATGGCGCAGCTCCGGGAAGACGTAGCTTCTATCAAGAAATTCTTCAAATTTGAATTCGTCTACGACAACGAGTTGAGCAACGAGAAGATGGTGGATGAGGTGCTGCAAGCCTTCGCTACCCTGGGGCTGGTGGTGCCCACCGATCAGAACTCGGCGGCCCCGCCGACCGATCAGCCCTTCGTGCTGACCCACCAGGGGATGCAGGCGGCGCATTCGTTCCACAATCTGGTGCGGAATTACTTCGAAGGTTACTGGGTGGTGCTGCGCGCCTTTCGTTACCTCCACAAGAAGCATCACAACGAAAAGGATTTCCTCAAGAAGATTATCACCCTGGGCCAGAAGGTGCTGAAACTCGAACTCATCGAGCGCCCCGAATCCCTGTCCAAGATCATCTTCAGCAACGCCTTGAAATTCTATGTAGAACAGGGACTGTTGGAGAGAAAAGCTGAACAGGAAAACGACGAGGAAGTCAGTGCCGAGCAATACATTGACACCGGCAACCGTGCCCTGGTGCAGGAGTTATAGCCGGCAGATCAGCCGCTTTCTGCGCTCAGCCCATTTTGCCCTGCACTAGTACCGCTGGGCGGAAATGCTGGACCAGTTTGGAGACGATCTAGGCCGAGTAAGTCGAGCCTCACACGATGACAAGTTCCTCGCTAGCGGTATTGAGCGATTCCAGACCGTCGACAGTGACCAGGTAGGTGTTTTCGAGCCCCGCGATGCCGATCCCGGGGAGGATGAACTTGGGCTCGAAGGCAAAGGTCATGTTGGCTTGCAGCGCCAGCTTCTGGCCCTGGGCAATGAACGGGAACTCATCCACCTCGATACCCAGACCATGGCCGATGAATTTGACGCGATTGGCGTCGGCCCCCATAAAGCAATCCTGCCAACCTGTTCCGGGTGACCTCCTGCCAGACCCAGTCATAGATCTCTCCGGTGATGGTGCCGGGTTTGGCTCGTTCACGCACACTCGCATGGATATCTTGCGCCAGACGGTAGGCATCCATGAGCCTTGGCAGGGGGCCGGCCGACGGCGAAGTTGCGCGTTTGGTCGTTGAGATAGCCGTTGTGGTTGAGCATGGTATCGACACTCACCAGTTCGCCTCGGCTAATGCGGCGATGGCTGGGGCCCTGGCCAAAAGCGGGGCTGATTCCCGCCCCGCCGGTGGGGGCATCGGCATAGGATGAAATAGCGGCATCCGCTCCTGAAAGGATGTGGCCAAAGTACATGTCCATATTGAAACCCCGCAGCCGGATAAGTCCCAGGTGGCCGGCCATGCGGGCCACCCGTTCCAGTTCGGCACTCAACTCCAACTCACTGATCCCTTCCCTCAGCAGACCCGGCACGGCATCGGCCACAGCGCGGGAAATGCCCGCAGCACCGCGCATCATGTCCAGCTCCCAGGCGGATTTGATCATCCGCACCTGCCGCACCAGAGCGCTGATGTCGACGATTTGTTGCCGCGGGAAAAGTTTTTCATCGTAGAAAAAGAAGCTGTTGGTGGGCAGGACATCCAGTTCCATACCAATCCGTCGCAAAGCCAGCCCATTGCAGGCCTGTTCGGCGGCCGGCACCAGGTCTTTCATGCTCAGCATCGCCACCACCGGACGGATGGGCGATTGGGCTTCGGCCCGCCCGACATCACGGCGTACCACCAGGAGTGGCTGGCCTACGGCCGGCACCAGCAGGTGGGCGTCCTGAACCGTACCCGCAAAGTAGAAGAGGTCCGCATTCTGGCGGATGATCGCCAGGTCCACTTCATTTTTCTCAAGCAGCTTTTGTAACGACACAATGCGATTGGCAATTTCACTCATGGGCACGTTTAGCACAACAGCACACTCCTTCCAGGACCAGTCTCGACACCGGGGAACGCCATCTGAGGCATGAGCTCGCACCCTGTGAAGGCGCCTTATCCGCGAAGTATACCCGTAAAGGATTAGAAGCTACGTTTTTATCATGGGGCTGCTTGAGTAATAACCCTTCCTGGATGCCAGCCTTCGCAGGAATGACGGCCAAGCAGGAACCTCTACCCTCGTCATGCCAGCGAAGGCAGGAATTCCGATATCCTTTGCTGTTGCTGAGAATTTTGAATGATAGCGGCCACACCCAAACTGAGCAAGCGTGCCAACGGTGCGGACAACCTGCAAGCAACCGCGGCCGAGGATTTGCAGACAATACCGATAGACTCGCCCCGTGGTTGCTTGTCGGGTTGATTCGCTGGTTCGCTGTCTATCGCCCTTTCAAATAGGACTTCAAATCACGGTAGTAGTTTTCATGGGAACCGATCATTATGAGCTCGATATCTTCTCCAAGCATACGATACGACAATAAATATAACGTGTTTTGGATCTTGAATTTATGAACGAAGACCCCCCTCAAATCGCCTTTCCTTTCAGAACCGATTGACGGGTCTTGGATAATCTTCTTGATTTCAGTATCCAATTCTAATTTTTGGTTCTCTTCAAATTTCTTAACTGTTTTTGCGAAGGAACTTGATTGAAAGACTCTCATGATTTCCTCAACCAAACTCATACTCTGATTTCTCGCCCTGATCTAGTTCTGCAATTCCTATCATAATCTCCTTTATCAAGTCATAGGTGAGATCAGGGTTCTCCTCTGCGCATTTACCAACCCTCGCCCAGTGCTCAATCTGGCCTGTTAATGATCTGTGGTCGATTTTGCTAAATTTCTTGGCTTCATTAAGCAATTCATCTGAAATCCTTACCGCAGTTGGCATTTTGCTACCTCCATACTTGTCGTTGTGTGTGTGCAATATAGACCATAAAATAGCAAAATGCAACTTTCTGAATTCGGTTTGTTCTTCGGGCGAATGGGACATGGGATGAGCTGAAGCGTCGATCACAGCATGACAAACCAGGGTCGCCATCCATGCCAAATCCATCCTCGGCGAAGGACACACGGTGAGGGGCAAGGCGGTA
>CAWHGA010000017.1:0-9714 GCA_963828705.1 uncultured delta proteobacterium | reverse complement strand
CCAGCGCTTTTCAGCTCTTTTCCCAATTGAACCCGCACCACGTCCAACAGTCCCTCCAGCAGTGGAGCCCGGTTCCCAGCTCGCACACGCAGGCGCCACAACTGATCGGGCTCCACTTGTCGAGCGCGACGAAGCAAAGCCAGGGTTCCAAGGTCCACACTGAAATACGCCCGCGCCCGCGCTTCATGCCGTTCACAGAGAACTTGGCCCCGGGCGAGATTGAGCCAATAACGGCCGATGGTGTTCAAGGGTTGTTGGCATTGACTGCAAGATGACAAATCCATGATGTATCCGAGCGAAGCCAACACCCGAAATAGACCTAGAATGACGATGTTGGCTGCATCCTTGTCCACCTCCAAATGCGCCAACCCGTTTCATAACTTCAAAGACCTCTTCTTGTGGTAACCTCTCGGGGACCAGCTCGACCATAACCTCCGTGAGCAGAGCCGCAAACCCCCATCGATCCAAAGCCTCGCGCAAAGCCATATGCGGTTCCACAAGCTTACAGGCTTCCACCCACATGAGCGAAACCGCAGAGCGTTCCCGATACTGTAAAGCCACCACACTAAAAGGCTCAAAGGAATGGACAAAACGCTTCTGGCTGCGCCTCGCTCCCTTGGCAATGCCCTTGAGTCTTGCCGCTGGAACGGGTGAGGAAAGTGATCAACCGGTCGGACTCTCCATAATCGGAAGTAGAAAGGATGATGGCTTCAGTATCGAGAATGCGCATATCAGGGAGGGGCATATACCTGGCATCCCCGGCCGGGATCGTGTCTTGCCGGCAGCGGGGTTCAGCTGGCTGGAATTAGGCGGCAACGGGCGTGGCTGTTACACCGGCACGCCGTCAAACGGCACAACTGCTGAACTGTCTGACAAAAACATTACCGGTGCCGTCACCGCTAGGACTGATTGGTACAATCTTGCGGAAGGATATGCTGGTAAGTCGGTCCTCGGTTTGATAGCAACCATTGGCTTGTCTATATTGGTCACTTTTCAATGTCGATCGGCATCAAACAACCGACCAGTAGAGTTGGAAAGCGTCATAACCTGGAGGCGTCCTCGGGCAATCGCAATCGAACCGACTGGCCCGGCTTGCCCAAATGTTTCAGCCTCTTTCCGTCCCAGTATACCTTGACATTGCCGGCATTACCAAGCTGAAGCCGCAACCCTTTTGTCACCTTCCAATCGCGGCTACGGCCTTTGGGGATCAGCACGCCTTCAACTTTTTTGTCGTCAAGGCGGACCTCCACCCATGATTCTTCGATCGCCTCGACACGCAGCCGATGACCTGACTGAGGAACATTTGCGGCCGTGCCTGGCTGCCCGTCCACAGCAGCTTCAACGCCGCGCCTGTCACCTTGGGCGGAAGACGAACCAGCCCCGCCCGCTACTGGTGGTGCCACCCCAGTTGGTCCCGAGACCGTGGGATTAGGCCCGGCCTTATTTTCCTCTTCGCTGGGTGCCACCACATCCGCAGGGGCAACCACATCAGCAATCCCCTGATCGCCATCGGTCGATCCGAGGTTCAATTGCACCGTTGCAGCATCGCGTCTGGGAAGTGTTATCGTGGTGTAGTATAAGGCTCCGAGGGTGACGAGCGCCATGGTCACCATGATCAGCCGCAAACGGCCACGATGCCGAGCCGCTTGCGAGCTTTCTCGAAAGCGCCGGATGCCGTCATCCAGCCTCTCATGGCGAGGAATCTCACCGGTGTATCGTTCCAGGACCGCCGAGGGGTCGATTCTCAAAATACGGCAATAAGCACGAGTAAAGCTGCGCACCAGGAGCGGGGTCCCGATCTTGCTCGCATCCCCTTCCTCCAAGGCGATCAACATGCTCCTGCTGATGCAGGTCTGCTCCGTGATGGTAGCAAGTTCCACCCCCTGACGGAGCCGTTCAGTTTTGAGGAATTCTCCAAGATCCTTCATGCTTCCCGATTCTTCCGCTAAGCCGGACCAGGCCCGGCAACCGTTGCAGGGATCACAGGGTTATCTTGATGAAGGCCTTTTTTTCGATGTCCCTGATCCACTCTTCGTACTTGCGGCCAAGCTCTTCCATAAACAGCTGCCGGCGGACTGCTTCTCGAGGCTGTAGCTGTGCTTGCGGCGGCGATTGCGCCTGGGCCTGCGGCGCCGTTGCCGGTCCGCGATCGCTTCGCGCTTCCAGGATTTTCAAAATATAGAACCCGCTGGAGGTCTTGATGACTTCGCTGACAGCCCCGACCGAGAGCGAGTGGATACCCTTTTCGATTTCGGGAGCCAGTTCATCGACACCGACATACCCAATGTCGCCGCCATCGGCAGCTCCAGGCCCGTGCGAATGCTCCCTGGCCAGCTTGGCAAAGTCACCTCCGTCCTTTAGCTTCCCATATATCTTGCGCGCCTGCTTTTCGGTCTGCGAAACGGTATCGGCGCGCGCTCCGCTGAGGAACGGGCAGGAAGATCATCCCCAGGTGCCGCTTGCCCGCAGCATCTGCACGGGCCGCAGGGTTCGCGCTGGCAGTCGGCTGGGCCGGTTGGGTAGGCTGGGTAGGTGCCAGTGGTTCGGTCATCATCCGGGCGTCGATCTGGGCATCGGTTATCACGATCTTGGACTTAACCGTCCGCTCCATGAGCTTGGCCCGCTCGATCTCCTTCTTCAGCTTTTCCCGGAACTGTTTTGCGTTCGTCCCTTCACGGGCGAGGGCCGCATCGAACTGCGCCTCGGTCAAGCCACCATTTTTCTGCAGGATATCAGCAAGCGCGCTGTCAACTTCACCCTTGGTGACCACGATTTTCAACCGTTTGACTTCCTGCTCCGCCAACCGCTGCCTGATCATGTTCTGGAGCATCTCGCGTTCGAGCCTGCTCTTTTCTTCAGGGCTCTGGAGGTTAACCGCGGTACTGAGTTTTTCCTGCAACTTGAGTTGTTCCAGAATGTCCCCGTAAAGGATGATGTCGCCATTCACTACGGCCACGGTACGTTCGAGAGTCTCTGCATAACCTGAAACCGTCAGGCAACCGCATAACAGCAACCCGGTGCTCCACCAAAACAACCGCTTTTTGACACTCATTCTACCACCCTTGCAGTCTTAGGAAATCGCGCCAAATTATCTAACTTACTGAATTATCTCATGCTCTCTAGCATGTTCATAGAGCTCTTGCAAGACTATTCTGAACCGCGCCAGCCGCTTGCTCATGTCCATTCCGGCCACTTCAATGAACAGTCGCTGATCACTCACCACCTCTACCTGCGCCGCCCGTATCTGCCTGGCCGCCCATCCGTGCAACACCGGTGCGGTAAACCTGGAATCCCCGGCAAAGCGCAGAGTGAATCCGTGCTGATCTCCATCCAGACGCAAGACCCGGAGCCGCATGAGCAGCAGTCGGATCTTAGCCAACAGCACCAGGGTCTTGACTGTTAGCGGCAAGGGGCCAAAACGGTCCCGCCATTCCACGGCCAGGTCCTCGATGGTGGACTCATCGGCAGCGGTTGCCAAGCGTTTGTAAGCCAGAAGCCGCTGTTCACCAACGGCCATGAAGGAATCCGGAAGAAACGCCGAGACCGGCACGTTAATCTCTGGATCCACCGCTTCCTCCACATGTTCGCCCTTGAGTTCCCGAACCATCCGCTCCAACAGCTCCAGGTAGAGTTCATAGCCAACCGCGGCAATGTGACCGGACTGGGCCGCCCCAAGAATGCTGCCACCACCACGGATTTGCAGGTCATTGAGGGCGATCTTGAAACCTGCCCCCAATTCACTGAAATCCATCAGTGCCCGCAACCGCTTCTGTGCGTCGCGGGTGATCAGGTACTCCCCGGGAATGAGCAGATAGGCGAAGGCCTGTTCAGCCGAGCGCCCCACCCGCCCACGCAACTGGTAGATCTGAGCCAGCCCGAATTTGTCGGCACGATTGATGACGATGGTATTGGCCGCCGGGATATCGAGCCCCGACTCAATGATGGTGGTACAAACCAGGATATCCAGCTGCCGCTGGACAAATCCCAGCATCACTTTCTCCAGCTCACGTTCGTGAAGCTGGCCGTGAGCCACCCCGATGCGCGCCTCAGGCACCAGGCGATTCAACATATTGGCCATCTGATAGATGCTTTGCACATGGTTGTGGACGAAAAACACCTGACCGCCACGCTGCAGCTCCCGATAGAGGGCTTCACGGATGGTGAATTCATCGAATTTGCACACAAAGGTTTCGATGGCCCGTCGGTCCTGGGGCGGGGTTTCGATGGTGCTGAGGTCGCGAATGCCGGTCAGGGCCATATGGAGTGTTCGCGGAATGGGAGTGGCGGTCAGGGTCAACACATCCACGGAAACGCGGAGCTCCTTCATCCGTTCCTTATGCTTGACCCCGAAACGGTGTTCTTCATCGATGATCAGCAGCCCCAGATCACGAAAGCTCACATCCTTTTGCAGGAGGCGGTGGGTGCCGACCACCACATCGATGGTCCCTTTCTGTAACCCCTCGAGCACCTTCCGTTGCTGGGCCGGACTTTTGAAGCGGCTAAGGGAGGCCGCTTCGACCGGAAAACCGTCAAACCGTTCCTCAAAGGTCTGGATAATGCTGTTCGGCCAGACACCGTGGTGGGGACCAGCATGGCCACCTGCTTGCCGTCCATAACCGCCTTGAAGGCAGCTCGCAGCGCCACTTCCGTCTTGCCGTAGCCGACATCCCCGCATATCAGCCGGTCCATGGGCTGCGCAGAGGTCATGTCGGCCAGTACATCTTCAATGGCTTGTTGCTGGTCGGGGGTTTCCTCGTAGGTGAAGGTGGCTTCAAACTCCCGGTAAAGACTGTCGGGCGGCGAGAAGCGCACGCCATCCCGGATCTGCCGCAGAGCGTAAAGATGCAGCAGTTCCTCAGCGATTCGCTGCGCCGACTCGCGGGCCTTCTTCTTGGCCGTTTCCCAGGATCTGCCCCCCAAACGTCCACTTGCGGTGCCTGGCCCTCGATGCCCAGGTATTTTTGCACCTTCTGCAGCTTGTCCACGGGCACGTAAAGCCGGTCGCCGCCCTGATATTCGAGCCACAGGAAATCGTTTTCGATATCCCGAACGTTGAGATGCACCAGCCCTTTGTACACCCCGATGCCGTGGTCCACATGGACCACCAGGTCTTCCTGATGCAGGTCCTGAAACGAATTCAAGAACAGCCCAGTAACCGTGGACTTTTTCCGGGCAGGGGAACGGCGTTTGCCGAACAGCTCTTCATCACAGGTCACGGCCAGGTGTTCGGACGGCCACAGGAAGCCTTTTCCCAGGTCACCCACCAAAACCTTCACAGCCGTGGCATCAAAAGATTCCTCGGCGAAGCGCTGACCACTGAAGATCACCTGGACCCCGTAATTACCCAGCAATTCCACCAACCGTCGCCCCTGCTCCTTACTACGACAGACCAAATAGGTCCGCAGGCCTTCTTCCCGCCACCTTTTGAACTGGTGCGCCACGGGCTCCAGCAAGCGTTCCCGGTTGGGATGACTGCGCACCACAGCAACCAGGTCATCTTGTCCCTGACAACCAAGAGCCACCGAAACAGTCTGACGATGATTCGAGGAAACCCCTTCCAGCGGCGGGTTCAGCAGCACCTTCTGGAATGGCTCCAGTCCAGCCTGCACGTCCGCAGGTTGCTGAAATAGCTCCGATGGCGGACGCAGCCACTCATGCGGGGTTCGCCGCGTTTCCCACTCCTGGTTGAGGCCCCAGTAACGTTCGTCCAGTTCCTGGTAGATCCGGGCCGCATCGGTGAACACCACCAGGGTTTGAGGCTCCAGATAAGCACTCAAACCCGCCATTTGGGCATAAAACACCGAAAGCACATCCTCAAAGGCACTGGCCTGATGGCCCTCCTGAAGCCTTTCCAACCAAACCCCCGCAGCTGCCAGGGTGAGCCGCTCCTGTTCGACGTCGAGGTACAGATGTCGTTGTGCCCGTTCGCGCGCACCGCCATCCAGAATTACTTCGCTGGCTGGGAGGATGATAGCGTCTTCCAGGGTCTTTATGGATCGTTGGCTGCCGGGATGAAACAGACGGATGGATTCCAGTTCGTCACCGAAGAACTCCAGCCGCAGGGGCCATTCGTACAGTGGCGAATACAGGTCGATCACACCACCACGGCGACTCAGATCACCGCATTCCTCCACCAGAGGTACCCGATAGTAGCCGCGTTCCGCCATTTGCCGACAGAACTGGTCCAGGTCAATGGTTTCCCCGACCACGCGATAGTCAACCGCCTGCAGAAACATCTCCGGCGGCGGCAAGCCGCTCCATCAGGGCCAGGGCCGAAGTGACCACAACCGTCGGGCTGCTGGCGGTGCGCAGCGCATACAGGGCGGCCAGCCGGCTGGCGGTGCTTTCCATCTTGCCGAGCGATTGAGCCTTGCGACCGCTTCTGGAAGGGAAGGCCCAGATCACCTGATTCAGTGGCGCCTCACCACGTCCTTTCGAACCCGCACAGAAAAAGGATAGCGTCTCACTGAATTGCCGAGCTTCTAGGTCGGTGGCCGTAACCAGGAGAATTTGGCTCCGCAGTTCGCGCAGCATCTGCGCAATCAGATAGGCCAAACCAGTGGGATGACATTGGCGCACCGCAACATCGTCGCCACCACCTTTCAGAAGGGAGATCACTTCCGCAGCCGAACCTCGTGGGCAATCGTTTGTCTTCATGGGTTCTCGATTCAATTAAGTTCATTGCGATATCATATCTGATTATGAAGGGAGCCGCCAACCGGCGCCTGCCTGATGGCGTGGGACCCCTATTAGAACATTCACCAGGGAGCGGCAAGCCGAGTCGTCACTGCAACGCATATGTGCTTGCGCTGGCATGATCGTGAAATCGCGAGCCCAGTCCCAGCCACGTCCGCGGATATTCTTGCCGGATGTGGAAAGTTCTTGCCAGTCGTCGCAATCCGTGACCAATATGGCTCAAACACTGGCAGCACCATGGATCGAAGGAACCGAGGACCGCTCATGAACCAAGATCGCCAAACCATCCAGCAAATGCTGCGGGAAATCCCCGCTGTTGATGAGCTGCTGCAGTCGGAAGGGCTGCAATCGGCACTCCGGCAACATCCACGAAAGCTCGTGGTGGATAGCATCCGCCAGGTGCTGGCCGAACACCGCCAACACATCCTGACACAGGCAGAGAACCTGCCACCACCGGACTGGCACCCTGCCTCTCTAATCGAGCGCATCTTGGACCGGGTGGAGACCCTTAGCCGCCACACCTTAAGGCCGGTGGTCAACGCCACCGGGATAGTGGTTCATACCAATCTGGGACGTTCCCTGCTGCCGGCCGAAGCCCTGGAACGCCTGCAGCTGATGGCTCGCGGCTACAACAACCTGGAATACAACCTCGACACCGGAAAACGCGGCTCTCGCTATGTCCATGCCGAAGCCATTCTCTGCGAGATCACCGGGGCCGAAGCGGCACTCGTGGTCAACAACAATGCCGGTGCGGTTTTGTTAGTCCTCAATACCCTGGCCCAAGGTCAGCGAAGTCATCGTGTCGCGCGGCCAACTGGTAGAAATCGGCGGTTCCTTTCGCATCCCTGACGTCATGGCCGGCAGCGGCGCCATCCTGCGCGAAGTGGGCTGCACCAACCGCACCCATCTGCGCGACTATGAAACCGCCATCAACGACGCTACGGCGCTGCTCATGAAAGTCCACAGCAGTAATTATCGGATTCTTGGGTTCACTACGGAAGTCTCGCTCGATGAGCTGGTGACCTTGGGGAAACGCCGTGCTCTGCCGGTGGTGGAAGATCTTGGCAGCGGCTCCTTTGTGGACTTAAGCCGGTTTGGGTTGCAGCGCGAACCCACCGCCCAGGAGGCCATCCAGACCGGGGCCGACGTGGTGACTTTCAGCGGCGACAAATTGCTCGGCGGCCCCCAGGCGGGCATCATCCTGGGCCGCAAGGACCTGGTGACGCTCTGCAAGAAAAACCCCTTGACCCGGGCGTTGCGGGTCGACAAGCTAATCCTGGCCGCCCTGGAAGCCACCCTGCGCCTCTACCGCGACGAAACCGCCGCCTTTGCCCGCATCCCAACGCTGCGCATGATCGCCATACCGCTCGTGGATCTGCAGGAACGTGCCGAGCAGTTGGCCTCCCAGATCCGCGCGGTCGATCTCCAGGGTCATTTGCAGGTCGAGGTCCAACCGGGGTCCTCTCAGGTCGGCGGCGGTTCCTTGCCGGCTCAAGACCTGCCCACCTGGACCGTGGCCATTCATGCCGCCCGGTTCAGCACCCCACAGATTGAACTGCGGCTGCGGATGGCCAAGACCCCCATCATCGGCCGTATTGAATCGGATCGTTACCTGCTCGATGTCCGCACCCTCCAGGAAGACGATTCAGTCCTGGTGGTGGAAGGCTTTGCCGAACTCCTTGCCGACTAATCCACGCGCAACTCCAAATACACGTCGCCGCGCCGGTCTATCCCATCATCCAGATGCTCCCCGAGGTTCTTCAAACGCAGGCGGGTACCGGTCTTCACACCTGCCGGGATATTCACCGAGACCTTCCGGCCACCCGCCAGATGCGACAAATCCACCAGGATTTTGCCGCCGCTGACCGCCTGATCCGCGCTGATGGCCAGGTTGTAGGTCAGGTCCGCGGCGGGCCGCCGGCCAAGACCCTTGGAAAGACCGGGCAGTTGACTAGAGCTAGGCAACCCCAAAGCTTTATTCAGAAGATAGCCGCCGATCCGTTTCCCCGCCTTGGCCAGAAGTGACAGCCCCCCGGCCAGAAGTCCCCGGGGCCGGTCCTGATCCACCGTACCCGCGTTGCGTCCCTCAGTCTGATGCAGGTTCGGCTTGCCCTTCAAGTCCCCGAAGCGGAACAGGCGAGGCCCTTGTGAATTGGTCCAGACCACCCCTTGAAAGAAGATGGTCTGTCCACCAAAGAAGAGGTTGTTGATAAAGTTTTCATCAAAACGGAACCCGGATCTCTGGAACTCCTTGTGCAATTCGGAGAACACATCACGAGACTGGCGGCTCCTAAAAAAATCCCGCAGGATCTCTTCCTGAGAGTAGCCAAATCCCGGCCCTGCATAGTCAGTTCCTGACCCCGATCCGGAATACCCAAAACGGCGATGGTCGTCGTATTGGGCGCGCTTCCCGGGATCACCCAAGACCCCATAGGCTTCATTGATTTCCTTGAAGCGCTCTTCGGCCAGCGGATCTTGCCGGTTGCGATCCGGATGAGTGGCCAGCGCCAGCTTCCGGTAAGCCTTCTTGATTTCTTCCTCCGGTGCGTCCGAAGACACACCGAGGAGTTGATAATAATCTTTCAGAGCCATACGGCTGGAATCTCCTTACCATAACAGGCTACACCGAGCGGCTGAGTTCTGCCTCACCTTCGACTCAATCAATGATTACCTCAACCGCATCCAGCATGACTGAGTGCGGAAGGGCGAGGAAGCAGCGAACGGCTTCTGCGTGCGCAGGGTGATCGGAAGTGGCGACGTGCTGAACTGCTGAACGACTGCTCGACGATAACTTCGGCGTCACTGTCGAGGTGTGACGCCATGTTCAGCGAGTGGGCATGCTGACGTGAAACTGTAGCCGTGACGGTAATCAGTGATGATACGAACTGGTGCGGTTCGAGGAGCAGGCCGATGACGATGGAGTCCACCGACGAACCCTTCGATGGGAAGTCGAAATCGTGGAGAGTGGTTGATCTGGATAGCACCGATTCAGGTCCTCGACCCAATGTTGAGCCGGGC
>CAWHGA010000016.1:0-41160 GCA_963828705.1 uncultured delta proteobacterium | reverse complement strand
TAATGTCAGATGGATCAGGCGAGTCATGCTTTTCCAGTGGTTTGTGTCGCTCAGATGTCGACGGAGCGGCGTGGCTCGTTTGGTCGTCAGTCTTCATGGATGGTAGAGCTTGAGTACCTGTCGTCACCGATTTTCCGTAAGGTTTCTCAGCGCCCCCATGGTTGACAACGGTACCGGCCGACCTCGAAGATTCGGTTTCGGACGGAGCCTTTGCAGCAGGTGCTGTTTGAACCGGTGATTCCTCCTGGGCCGGCAGCTCTCGCTTGGAGGGAACTCCAGGATTGGGCACAGCCCCATGAGGAAGCATGGCTGAACCCGCATCGGGCCTTTTCGCTCCGTCCACTGAAGCAGTGGGCGACGGCTGTGTAGGTTCTAAAGTCTCGTTGGCCCCTCTCGAAGAAACTGATTGCCGACCCGGAACAATGGAAGTAGATGCCGCCCCCGGCTTCGTTGGACTTGGTGATTCTGATCGAGCCTCAATTCGACTTGGTTCGGAAGCTAGCCCCACGGTGCTGGAAGTTGCTGTTTTGTGCGGGGCCTCGCGGGGTTTGACAAGCGGTGTTGGATCATTGCCTTCCTTTTGAGAACTTACCGATGCGCCCCGGAATCCCTTCGAAGCATCATCCCTCCCCGACAAATATAAATAGAGAAAAAGCGATGCAAGCAATAGTAGTGAAATGGGGGCCATCACCCATCTCTTCCAGGGACCCCTCTGGCGACCCTCCAAGTCATCGATGACTTCCCGCACCAGTGCAGGTTTTATGGGATTTTGGCTAGAGCTAAAACCCGAAACCAATGCATTGTCGCAGATGACATTGATGCATCGAGGAACCCCCCCACAATGTTTCACAATCTGGTCGATAGTCGATTTGGTGAAAGGGGAGCTTCTGACAGCGGAAGCAATTTTGAGTCGATGCCCAATATAATCAATGCTCTCCTTTTTGGTGAGTTTGTCCAGCGTGACACGGTGGGCGATGCGCTGTTTCAGTTGGCGGAGTGCATCTGTGTTGAGAAGATTGTCCAGCTCTGGTTGTTGCCCCACCAAGGTGATCTGTATAAGCTTATCGTTATTCGTCTCGAGGTCGGATAGTATTATCAGATTCTCGAGGGTATCCACAGGCATGTTCTGGGCTTCGTCTATGATCAGGATAACATTATTCCCACGCTCATAGTCTTCGATCAAAGCCAAGTGCAGTCGCTGAATGGCTTGAAACTGGTGGTCCCCTTTATGAAATCCAAGCCCGAGTTCCTCATAGATCAGCCTCACCAGTTCTGAGTAGGAGATGCATGGGTTAAGAACCAAGACGGTCCTGATGCGTTCCTTGTCAAACTGCTGCATGGCGGCGCGCAAGATTGTAGTCTTGCCGAGTCCCACCCCGCCAGTGATCATCATCAAGCCAGCTCGATTCCCAACATCAGAGAGTATCACTCCTAACGCCTTCTTATGACTGGGGCTCAGGTAGAGAAACTCGAGGTCAGGAGTGATGTGAAAAGGCTCTTTGATAAGCCCATAATATTCTAGATACATAGTGGTCGCCGCGTTTTGAATTGTCCGGTGGCGTGATCTATCGGAGGATCTCCCGGATAGCGTCCAACACCGGATTAATCTGGCTCGGGTCCTTACCCTTGGGCTTCGGCAAATATCTGCGAACGCAATCGTATTGCTCCCACCCTTTCAATGTATAGTTGAGGTCTACCTGCTTCCATTTCGGATGGCCGTTTTGTCTGAGCCAGTCCATATTTTCCGCAACAATCCGTGCAAATTGACCGACTTTTTCACAATTTTCCGTGCGGAAGTCAAATGAGACGAGCACAGTCTTGATTCCAACGGTTGGAATAGCATTCTTTTGCCAACTGTAAGTGTTCGCAGGTATTGCAATGCCCGGATAGAATTGTCGGATTTTCTCATTGATAACGGGGATAAGCTGCAGACTGTCAGCCTCGTTAACACCCTCTTGAAAAAGCTTCGCCGGAGCACCAACAACATAGATCATGGCATCAATCAAGCCAGCTTTCAGTTGAGTTAGCGCTTGATCCGACCCAATCAGTAGCATTTCTTTCGGGCTCACTTGGGCCACCTCGAAGAGCAGCTTCGAGGTCAGATAAGTGCCGCTACCCTCGTCTCCGATAGCCACCCTCTTTCCATTCAGGTCGTCGAAGCTTGTTATCCCCTGGCGCGCCACGACGTGCACCTCATTGTCGGAGAGCGGGAAAACCATTTTGATTTTCCTGGCCACCAACTTCAATAGCTCATTCGTTTGCACCTTGGCGACAAAGGCCAGAAGGTCTGCTTGTACGATTCCCATGGGGATGCCCGGGCGCTTATAGACGGCATATATGTTCTCGATGTCTCCGCTAGAAGGAGCAACATTGAGTTCAATGCCGTGCTTTTGAACAAGTTGCTTCAAGTCCAGGCCGAGCTGATAATAGGTGCCTTTTTCGTTACCGGTAATGAGCCCCATCTCGATAGCGTAAGATTCACTACCGAAAGCCATGCAGAACAACCAAACTACTAGAAGTACATAGGTCTTCTTCATCCTCGCCTCCCTATCCAGCATTCCTGATTATTTATTATCCGCGTGTTCAAGGGCATTCGATTCCCATGCAGAAACAAACGGAGCAGATGCGAAATGAGGGAACGACGTCGCACCTTGGCATGAAGGCGGTCATGAACTTCGCCCTTCAACGCGGCCAGACAGCCACGACACGATTTCAACCCCGAGCGTCCCGCAGACTCATTTCCAGTTCTTCTCCCAGTCGATGGGATAGACATAATTCCTTGAAGCCACCTCTTTGGGCCAAACCAACTCGAGTTTCCCATCAATCCATTGGACTACGTATGTTGGGACCTTGTTTTGATTAAGCATGCCCCAAAACGATTCGAATTTTACTGGACCGAACACAGTCTTCATATTTGTTTCAGCGAGGGCTTGACGCACATCCTCAGCAGAAAGCGATTTGGTACGCTCCAGAACATCTGCAATCACATAGACGGCTGCATAGGCTTCTGCGCCATGATATTCTGTCTCTTTTCCGAACATCTTCAAGTATTTGTCATAGTATTCGTTGGCGCCGGGGTAGGGGAGGGTTTGGTACCAGAGGGTGGTGGAGAATACCAAGTTGGCAGCTTTGGGAATAGCACTCTGAAAATCGGGTAACGTGAAACCTGCCCCGCCACCGACAAAAAGTTTTGGGGTGACGCCCAATCCCATAGCTTGATTCATTAGTAGCGTGCCATCCTTGATATAAGAGGTCATGAGAACCAGCTCTGGATTGGCCTGTTTGAGCTTGGTCAGAAGTGCTTTGAAATCCATCTCCCCCATGGGATAGCCTTCTTTCATTACCACTTCAATGTCCAGGCGTTGGCAAGTCACATCGAAGCTCTTTGCGCTGCTGTTCCCAAATTCGTTGTCTACAAAAAGGATGGCAGCTGTCTTCGGTTTCACAACTTCGAAAAGAAAAGACTCGAGCCCTTCGGGATAATCACTGGCTGGTGGATTGAGACGAAACACGTATTCCCATCTCCGTTCCGTAATCTTGTCCGCAGCAGCCGTGTTCACCAGGAATGGCATCTTGTTCTGCTGAGCAACCTCGGTGGTGATAACGGTCTCAGAACTCCCGTAGCCTCCACTCAGCATGACCACCTTGTCAGTCTTAATTAGCTTCTCCGCAACCGAGCGTGCAACTTCTGGATTCCCCGCGTCATCTCCATAGATGAACTCCAGTCTTTTCCCTTTTATTCCGCCAGCGGCATTGACTTCCTCAATACCCATTTCGAAAGAGTTCTTCTCGATTTCGCCAAAGGCCGCCTGTGCACCGGTCAGCGGTAGGATGATCCCCACCTTGATGGCATCTTGAGGCGAAGCGTTAGGGGCCACCACACAAACGAAAACAGTGAGACACGCCAGGACGCAGAAACCCTTTTTCATCATTCATCCTCCATACGTAGAGCTCAGTCCAGGTGTGCAACTTTCGGGAAAAGCCGAATCCGAACATAGGATCTCAGCATATTCATCCTACCTCCTCCAAGGTTTCGATCTTGTGGATTTAGGTAGGCCCAACTCGTTGGACAGCCTGAACTGTACATGCCGGGTTACAGTCCATTGGCCGGGCTTGGTACCCCGTGGCCTTCAGTTGATCCTGCGCTTTGGGCCAGCCACCATGGGCAAAGGCAGAACACCACGTTCACTGGAACGGTCGGGGCTTCGCTATGAATCGTACGAAGCGTTTGCGGTTGCGGCTCGCGGTGTAAGATCATGTAAACCTATTATGGCCAGGCCCCTCACTGAACGCAAGCCTGAAGTCAATGAGAGGGGGAAGCGGGGGGGAGGCTATGGACTGCCTGCTTGAGGAGCAAGCGTTCTTAGCAAAAAGGGCAGAGCCATCAACGGGCAAGGGATAGTATCAATTTCCCTCAACGGTGAAGTCCTTGATGAAGGAATCTAGTTCAGAAGATTGATTCGCTTGAAAGCTCGCCAAACTGAACACCGCATCGCCGCAACTGGTAATTGCCGAAGACACCAATTTCCCAAGGCACTGCGGTGTCGTATACGACGTTGCAATCAATTCCGATTACGTTGCGAGAAGGCTCGCTCTTGAAAAGATCCAGCTCTATTGAACCTTGCAGGAGATCCCAGTCGTCGCCGGAAGGTTGAAAGTATTGGAAGGCGACGCCCCCTCTGCTGATATCCACGAGCGTACCTACTCCGAAGAAGGAGGTTCGACAGAACCCAGAAACCCACTCCTTGAGGGAAAAGCGTTTGTGTTTCCTCTGCTCTTTCAGTTCTTCTGATTCTGCCATGTTGCGTTTCCCCCTGAGAACCACAGTTCTTCCCATGACCACGATCATACCCTACGCTAGCCAAACTTGAAGTGTATCAACCGCCAGACAAAAAAGGCGAAGCCACTGCTGACTCCACCTCTAAAAACTATAGCACTATCCATGCCAACCGCAAAAATGGCATCCAAGGCCATCTCGCGGCCAATAAGGTCAACCCGACTTCCAAAAAAGTTGTAAAGCTAATCCGACACCTCATTCTCTCACCACGTCCAATGACCACCCTAACCCATTATAATTTCAAGTTATTTCATCTAGCATTCACTCATCGCCACGAACCGTAAAGAATCCCGACATTATCTCCGTTAGCAACCTCCTTCCCCAATCAAAAAGGCCAGCATCTCCCAACTTCCTATGATTTGATCGACGGCGCACAATTCAAAGTTGGAAAATCGGGGAAGTTGTTTGAGGGAGGGGGACCCCATTGCAGCGGAAGCACCCCCAGCCTGACGGGGGTGGGGAGGGGTACTTATTGCAGGTCAGCTACGGAACATGCGTCAACCAAGTTCGGCCCAGCAATTTTGACTGCATTTGCAGTCACTTTCGCCCCGATAGGCCCACGCTAAAACCGTCTTGAAGGGCACACCAAGTTCTTCAGCCACCACCTGACAAGCCTTGCGCTCGCTTCGCTGCCGTTCGACCTCAACAGCTATCCGTTCGCAGGCCATGTCAGGACAAATCCCACGATGCGCCATCTTACTTATTCCTCGCCTGCTGTTTTGGGTTCATTTGAACCCAAAAGCGTTTCCCATTTTAACAACTCCGCATGTTCAATTAGTCGGTCCCGAACGAGCAGCGGCGGCTTTACCGGATTCGGAAATATTTCCGTTTTCGGTAAAAGTCCCCCGAACTTCATCCCTTGTTACCCTCATTCCTCATCCTCAGATTCATCTAAGTCATTGATTTCATTGTATGCTACATTTGTAGCGTAACGCTTCCGGATTCTCCTCGCCCGTTTTGCTCAAGAGTTCTCGCCGGAATGCTGGCCTCGAACAGTCTCGCTATCCATCCGCTCGACCGTCCCACGGTTCGTGTGAGAGGCTGCGGCCTTGGCGGTGGCACCCTTAGCTTTTTGTTCTTTCGAGTAATCGCGGGGTTTGGTATCGCCACTACTTGTGGCGAGACCAGAATCCTTCCGTTCACCGGCCCTTGGGTTGCTTACCTAGTGTTGTTCCCTCGTCGCCTCACTTCTCTTCCGGTTAGCCTCATCCCGCATCCGCCGCTGTTCGGTCTGCCAGGCTTCGGATTTCTGCGCGCTGCTATATTGTCCTTCAGCTTGTTTCCAGTACGGCGGGTCCAGGTAAACGAGAGACACATCTTTCCATCGTGGCAACTTCGGCAATCCATCGACCATATCCCACCGCCGGACTCGGTTTCCCGTTAGACGATGGGTTTACGATCAGACACAAAATGTCTGCGACTTCGCCGCTTGCAGAGGTCAATGGTCGAACCACTACCGGCAAAAGGATCGACCACAATGTCAAAAGGTTTGGTGTAGAGATAGAGGGTTGTTTAGCCATCGGATCTCGGAATTGCCGAAGTGCGTACTCCCCGCTGTCTTCTCCTGCTGCTTCCAGACATTGTAAAGCGGTGGCTCCCACTCTGGTTCGGCATGGGTGGCCAAGGTTTGTTTGGGTTTTACGAGTTTTTCCAGAATTGGAAATTCTCGTAAAATCAAGCTGATTGCGTCCTGACTCAACCCCTCACGCGCAGCGATCTCCTCCTGGGTATGGCAGGAGAGCCATTTAGCGAAGATTCGCTTGGCACGCGCCGCCTTGGTGTCTTCGTCTATTCGTTGAAGCCAATTATGGAGGGTCGAAGGTGCTACGCTGAAGATCTTGCATAAATGCTTTTTCTTCTCGGTGCGTTCACGTTCTGGGGTCACATGGTGAATCTTACTCTCCATGATCTGCTTATCTTCGGCGCTGAGTTGCAACCCGTGCTCTGAATTTCTTTCAACTGCCAATTCAAGCAAATGCGTTTCACTCGATGCATCGTCGGTTAGGCTCGACCTGGAAAGAGTGTGGATTTGAATTTTTGTGGCGCGCAACTTCAGGGAAATTAGAAACATCGAGGGAGCCAAGACATATCGACCACCCAGATAGGGGACCCACCAAACGAGCCGAGGGACCCATCACCCAAAGGGCTAGAGGGAGCCACCCCCCGGCAAAGGCGAGACGACCACCCACGATGAGTTTGAACGACCCACCCCCTCACTGAATGATAAGATCAGGTCATGCCGTCCTTCACCTGTAGTACAGGAGTAGTACAAAACCCCTGGTCGATAGAAATCTTAAAAATAATTTGCACTCTAAACTGGTGCCTGGGGCGGGAATCGAACCCGCATAGCCACTGGGGCCGAGGGATTTTAAGTCCCTTGCGTCTACCTGTTCCGCCACCCAGGCTCTTTGTCTGATAATATTACAATGAATCGGGGGAGGATCTCGAAGGCTTTGAAACCAACTTTGTTTAGCACAAAGGTCGCCTCTCTGCGAAGAAAAAAGCTGACATCAAAGGCTTCAGCAGGCCCGGTACTGACGGCACAATCTCTCCAGCGACGTAACCGTTATGCCGGGAGGATTCCCCACCAACGAACATTTCCGCCACCATTTGAAGGGGGATTTAGTGGCCGATCAACAGCAGCTTGGGGTCGTCGTTACCGATATCCGCATGCCGTTTTGGTCCATGGTGGTCTTTATGGTTAAGTGGACCATTGCCGCCCTGCCAGCGATTCTCATCGTGTCGATTTTGTGGAGGCTTAGCGCCGAGTTTTTCGCGAGCTTATTGAAAATGCGGGGAGTGGGTTATTGAGTGTGGGCAAGGTCGAGCAGCGCCGCTCTGCAATCACGGGTATGCGCTTTCGGACCCTTAAGTGAATACGGCCGCTTGAGTTCAGAAGTATAACAACACCCCGAGTGCGCCAAACCGCTGAGATGGCAAGGCTTTAGGGTCGCCAGAGACCGAAGAAAAAAGCTGACTTCAAAGGCTTCAGCAGGCCCGGTACTGGCGGCGCAATCTCTCCAGCGGCGTAACCGTTATGCCGGGAGGATGCCCGGCCAACGAACATTTCCGCCACCATTTGAAGGAGGATTTGATGGCCGATCAGCAAGGTCACCAGGGACCATTACAATTATCCTTGTGCCCACTGCTGATCAGTCCTAAACTCATCGTGGACGATGAGTTTCACTGTGTGCCTTGAGATCACTCCGCCTCTCGCCAGGATGGCATGGCACCAAGAGGAATAGGGAACGATGTATTTTCCATCTTCGCGGTTTTGCGCTGTTCGCGCCATTGCCTGAATCCCAAGACATCTCCCACGGTCACCACCAAAACGGATAACCTGACGATGATTCGCAAAGCCCTGCTGCTTAAGATTTTCGATGCCGCCTGTATGCAACGCTGGAACGACAAGATCCGGCCAGTGGAGTTCACCGAACTGGACAAACAGGCCCACAAGATGATTGTCGCTTACTTCCTGGGGAAGTTCGAAGAACACCGCTCGGAGTTCAGCTGGATCGACATCATTGAAGGGGGGTTTTTCGAGTTCCTGCAACGCATTGTCCTTACCGATCTCAAGCCACCAATATTCTATAAGATCAAGGAAGACCGGGCGAAATACCAGAAACTCAACGACTGGGTCTATGGCCAGTTGGAATCCAGCATTGCTCCTTTGGGTGAAGCCTTTTGCCGGAAATTCCGCGCCCATTTCATTGAGGAGGAGACTTCGCTCAAGCGCCGCATCCTCAACGCCGCGCACATCTACGCCACCCAATGGGAGTTTGACATTCTCCAACGCACCAACCCCTCCGGTTACGAAATAGATACCATCCAGCAGCGTCTCCAGGAAACCCATGACCGTTTCCGTGACCTCGAAGGCATTGCACAGCTGGCGCACAACGCCAATTACCGAAACTTTATCGACCTGTGCGGGCAACTGCGGTTTCAGTCGCGCTGGGCGCATGTCCACCGGATTCCGCGGACGTCGGTGCTGGGCCATCTGTTGTTCGTGGCGCTGCTTTCTTACCTGTTTTCCCTCAAAATCCAGGCCTGCCCACAGCGCTGCGTCAACAACTATTTCACTGGTCTGTTCCATGATCTGCCTGAGGTGCTGACGCGAGACATCATTTCGCCGGTCAAGAGTTCGGTGGAGGGTTTGAGTGACCTGATTCGGGAATACGAGAAGGAAATGATGGAAAAGGAGGTGTACAACCTCATCCCGGCCGCGTGGCACCCGGCCATTCGCATGTTCACCGAAGAGGAATTCACCAGCGTGGTGAGCATCGATGGCGAGCGCCGCGTTGTTCGAAGCCGCGAGATCAACGAGAACTACAATGAGGATCGATTCGATCCGCGCGACGGCGAGATAGTTCGGGCCGCCGACCGGCTTGCTGCCTTCATCGAAGCCTACGTGGCGATCCGCAACGGTAGTGCTTCCCCCGACCTGCAGGAAGCCCGCTGGGCGATCCGCAACGAATATGCGGGAACATCCATCGACATTGGCGGGATTAATATCGGCGAGATCTATGCCGATTTTGACTAGATTCGATTATCACCCGGTGTCTTAAGCCGGCTTCACCACCAGACCCGAACGGATGCAACGAGTACAAGCGCTGATGTGACGCACCGCACCCTGCTGCAGATGGCGCACACGCTGCAAATTGGGATTCCAGACGCGTTTGGTCTTGTTGTTGGCGTGGCTGACGTTGTTGCCAACCGCCGGGGTTTTGCCGCAAAGGTCACATTGTCTGGCCATGATTGCTGATCCTTTCGATTCAAATCTTAAACCGGGCAGCCACACTTCTACCATGGAGGCCGGCTCCGGGTAATTGCCTGCGATCCTTTTCCATCGGTAACCCAACCCTCGGAGTTGAGACCAAGGTTCAATCCGATGCGCTCACCTCCGCTCGGAACCCACAGCAGAAACTCGGGCTCCGGCGTTTGCGAACCTCGCCTTCTAACACAACCGGGCAGTCAAAGCAAATGGATTTCCGCGGGCTTGATCGCCTGTCTCATCGCTCCTATTTCAACAGCTTTGGAAGAGACTGCCGGTCTGGAACGGCAAACGCCCTACCCCGCTCTTCCGTCCAGCACTTTCCGAACCAACTCGGCAAGATCCCCCAAGGCCACGGGTTTCATGAGGAACCCCTGAATCCCGAGGGCTTTTGCTTTCTCGGCGTCGATCTTTTCGCTGAAGGATGTTCATTACGGATAAGCACTAGGAATCCTAGCCACTGCTAAGCCCCCTCGCAGGCAGGTCAACGGTTACCCTGGTGAACTCCCCTTCCACGCTTTCGAAACTGAGCTGACCACCATGATCCGTGACAATCCTGTGGGCGATGGCAAGCCCCAGTCCAGTACCCTTGCCGAATGGTTTGGTGGAAAAAAACGGCTTGGTCAGCAGCGACATCTTATCGGCGGGAATTCCCACTCCACGGTCGTGAAACGTTATCCGCACATGCTCCCGGCCGTTTACGGTCACTCTTTCACCGCGAACTTCGATGACTTTGTCTTCATGCCGCGCCGGGTACTTTTCGTGGATCGCATAGCGGGCATTGCTGATGAGATTCAGAAAAACCTGCTGGATCTGCTGAAAGTTGGCCTCAATTTCGGGGAGATCCTCGGCAAGATGGGTCTCCAGACGAATGCTTTCCTTGCGGATTTGTGCCTGGGTTAAGATGAGGGATTCCTTGAGAATGGCATCAACGCGGGCCGGCCGTTTATCCTCTCTCCCGCCACGGGCAAAGGAAAGAAGGCTTCTCACGATACCGGCAATGCGGTCACCCTCCTTCACAATCCGCTGGCCCATATCGTTCTCCAGGCTGTCAGGGCCGCACTCGTTGATCAGTATCTGGGCGTAATTGATGATGCCGTTGATGGGATTGTTGATCTCGTGGGCCACTCCCGCGGCCAGCTCTCCCAGAGAGGCAAGATGGTTCGCCTGCATGGCCTCTGCCTGCAGCGACATCTTTTCGGTGATATCACTGACCAGGAGAATGACGCTGCTGACCTGGTCGCCATCCTTTATGGGATATGCTCTTTTGTCCAGGAACCTGCCGCTGCGACTCGAGACCTGGGCTTCCGCCTTCCCCGTATGGAAGCATCTTACCACCGGGCAGTCCTCGCAAGGAGCGGAGCGGCCATAAAACAGATCGTAGCAGCACTGCCCGGTGAGTTCAGCCAGCGACGCATCCACATGATAAGCGGTGCCATTGTTGGTCCACAGCACCTTCATCTCCGGGGAGAGCAGGACCAGGGTATCGCTGATGGCATTCAGACAGGACATCGAATTCCTGTGAGAGCTTTTTGTATCGTATCTCGCTCTGGCGCAGTGTTTCCTCTGATTGTTTGCGCTCTTCTATCTCTTTTCCAAGCTGCTCGTTTGCCACCACCAGTTCGGCAGTGCGCTCCAGCACCCGCTTCTCCAATTCATCGTGGGCTTTTTGCAGGGCCTCCTCCGCCCGCTTGCGCTCAGTGATGTCGGAGATGGCACCCGACCATTTTGCGTGAGGTCTTCCGCTCTCGTCAAAGCACGCCTGGCCCCTGGAGTTTCGTGCCAGCGATATTCGCCTGATTGATGCCGATGCCGATAGTCAACATCATATGTCCCTCCCTGCTCAAAATGGCTTGCTCAGAGTGCTCAGCACACGATCGTGGTCATCCGGATGGATTCTTGATGCCCACGAATTGAATGTATGATGCAATTCCGGATCATCAAACGAGTATCCGAGCAATCTCACCCCAGCGAGCGGTAAAAGAACTCCTGATTGGTTTGAATGTCCCATTCCCAGAAGACCATCTTTGGTCGCATTGATCGCGAGCCGAAATCTTTCCTCGCTCTCCCTCAGTGCCTCCTCCGCCCTCATCCGCTCGACGACACGGCCAAGCCGCTCGGCTATGGCGTTGAGCAAATATCGCTCTTCCGTCAAAAACGGCCCTTCATTGCTCACCTGCCGATCCTCCAGATAGCATACCTCCACCTGTCCGACCGGCTTGCCATTGGCAATAATTACGCCGCCCTGCATCCAGGGCGTTTCCCGGAAGCGCGCCGTCTGGAAGCTCTGTCCTGCCACTACGATGCAGGCCTCAGTGATCTCGGGAAACTGCCAGGCCGGAGGGATGAGCAGAACGGTTCTCTTCAATATCTCGTCTAACGAGATGCCCGGCAACTCCAACAGAGCCGAGATACCGTAAAGACAGGTCAGTTCCTTAATCCGCTCTTGCAGCGCCGCCTCCGCGCGCTTGCGCTCGGTGATGTCGCTCACCACGGCGCGGCATACGGAAACCCCGTCAGCGCCCTGCGCCTTGGCCGCCTCCATCCGCGCCCAGAAGGGGGCGGCGTCCGCACGCAACATTCGCAGCTCGCACACCTGCGGCGCGCCCGTTGCAAAGAGTTGTTGGCGGTGCCGGTAGTTGATGTCCTGGTCCTCGGGGAGGATAAAGCGGGACAACGGCCGCTTGACCAGAGCGTCTCTTGTCACGCCGAGCAGTTTGGCAGCGGTTAGATTGGCCTCCAGGATCAGCCCCTGCTCGCTGACGGTGAGATAGCCAACCGGGGCCAGATCGTACAGTTCCATATACCGCGCCCGCGAGGCTTCCAGTTCCTGCTGCGCCCAGCGCAGCTCCTCGTTCTGCATTTCCAGCTCGACCTGATACACCTGCAGTTCGTGGAGCACCTTTCGCGCTTCCTCGGGCGTCAGCGTATCCAGGTCTTCCGGCGCCTGGGCTGCTTTTTCCCGGGTTATCTCCTCCGCCCGCTGGCGCAGAGCTTGCCCTGAGTCTCTGGACTTGGCCTGTCCTGAGCCCGCCGAAGGGTCGGCGGAATCATCGTGTCCGGGATTCTTGGTGGTCATCTGGCCCCTCCTGGAGGTTGCGGCGGCGTTTCTCTCTCCCGCCGGCCGGCCGGTTCGGCGGACAGGCGCTCGGTGATGTCGTCAAAGCTCGTATACACCTGATACGGCGTGTCTGCTCCGGGCTTGAATTGCGGCATGGCGTTGATGCGAAGCCAGGTCATTGCTTCTTTTCGAGGGCAATGAACACCCATGATGACGCCCCGCACCTCCTGCCCGGTCTTGAGGGCTACCATGGAGGGGTGTGTGTCCTCGGGAAAATCGGCGCCGTCCTCGTGAACGGCCTTCCAGCAGAGATCGGTGGCTTCACGCCCCTTCATCTGGTCAAGGGTCCAGCCCAATATCCGTTCAGCGGCGGGATTGGCGTCAATCACCCGCCCTTCGCGGTCATGAAAAACGACGCCTTGCGACATGGTTTCAAACAACACACGGCATTTCGCCTCGCTTTCCTGCACCGCCTCCCGCACCCGCTTCATCTCGGTGATGTCGAAAAAGGTGATCACCGCGCCATCGATCACGTTTTCCAGGGTGCGATAGGGCCGGATGCGAAGCAGGAACCACGCGCCCGCCAGGGTCTGCACTTCGACCTCCCTGGGCGTCAGGCTGTCCAGCACGGCTTCGCACGTCCGCCACCAGCCGGTCGTAGCCCGTGAGGTTGGAGACGATGTGGCCCACCGGCCGCCCCACGTCGGTCGGGATCAGGTTGATCACCTGGGTGACGGCGGGGGTGAAGCGCTGGATGCGCAGTTGATGGTCCACAAAGATGGTGCCTATGCCCGTGCCGGCCAGCAGGTTGTTCATGTCGTTGTTGGCCCGCGACAGATCGGCCACTTTGGTTTGCAGTTCAGCGTTGACCGTGGCCAGTTCCTCGTTGACCGATTGCAGCTCCTCCTTGGAGGTCTCCAGTTCCTCGTTGGTGGATTGCAATTCCTCGTTCACGGACTGCATTTCTTCGTTGGAGGATTTGAGCTCCTCGTTGGAAGTTTCCATTTCCTCGTTGGTGGTCTGGAGGTATTCCTCCTTGGCCCGCAGTTCTTGCTTCAACGCCGCGATGCGGGCGTCAACGTCCGTGGCGCTCTCGCCGGCACCTTCGCCGGTATCTGCACGGTGGCTGTCTCGGCGCTGTTGCTGGTCCACCACCGGCGCTTCCTCGAAGATGACCAGAAACAAGCTTCGGCTTGGCGCCCTCTTCCATGCTCGGCGGTCACCGGCCGGACCGTCAGATGGACGGTCGTGAACTCGCCGTTGGTTTTGACCCGCAGCCCCGGTTGGTGCACAGGCTCTTTATGGGCCACGGCTTTGCGCAGAGCGCTGGTCAACTCCCGCCGCAACCCTTCGCGAGCCATCTTCAGGATGTTCATGTCGGCTTCGCCCGGGGCCGGCTCCAGGTATTGGCCGGTGCGCCCGTGGAGGTAAAGGATCTCGCCGCGCTCGTTGACGAGCACACTGGCCGGGGCGATACTGCAGCAGCAGGGCCTGTTCGGTCAACTCGCGCAGCGGCAGTCTGCTTGCGCCGGCAGCCCTTCCGGCGGGTCGTCGGGGCGGTCCCATCGTCGGTCAGGGGTGGGAGGAACTTCCCCATCCCTGGGCGATGCGCGCCGTGAACATCCTCTTTACGCTGATACAGCTTCCACCTGCGGTCCAGGGTGGTAAAAAGGTCCGCGAACTCGCCCACGGTCTCGGAGGTGCCCAGGAAGAGAAACCCGCCAGGATTCAATGCGTAGTGGAACAGAGGGATGAGCTTCTTCTGCAGTTCCCCGCCCATATAGATCAAGAGGTTGCGGCAACTGATCAGGTCGAGTTTGGAAAACGGCGGGTCCTGGGTCACATCCTGCTCGGAAAACACCAGCAGGTCGCGAATGCCTTTGTGGACGCGGTAGGCGCTATCGTCCGGCTCCTTCACGAAAAAGCGCGCCAGTCGCTCCGGCGAGATGTCGGCTCCGATGCTGGCTGGATAAACTCCAGTGCGGGCCTGTTCGATGGCCTTGCTGTCAATGTCGGTGGCGAAGACCTGCAACTTGTAATTCTGCCTCAGCGCCGCCACGCGCTCCTGGAGCAGGATGGCGATGGAATAAGCCTCGTCGCCGGTGGAGCATCCCGGCACCCAGACACGGATCGCTGCGCCGGCGGGCTTGCCGGCAAAAAGCCGCGGGATTGCCTGAGCCTCGAGCGCGGTGAAGGCTTCCGGGTCGCGGAAGAAACTGGTCACACCGATCAAGAGATCGCGAAAGAGCGCCTCCACCTCGTCCGGGTTTTGTTGCAAGTAACGCACGTACCCGTCCAACCGCTCGATCTGGTGGATGGCCATGCGCCTTTCCACACGGCGGACGATGGTGTTTTGCTTGTACTGGGAAAAGTCGTGCCCGGTCTGGACGCGCAGCAGGATGCAGATCTTTTTCAGCTCGTCTTCGGCCTTGGGGGCTGGAGGTGTGACCGGGCGAGATACTTTGCCGAACGCGTGAGTCACATAGGCGATGAGTTGAGCCGGCATCTCGGCCGGAGGCAGCACAAAGTCCACCAGGCCGGTGGCGATGGCGCTGCGAGGCATACCGTCGTACTCGGTGGATTCGGGGTTCTGCGCCATCACCATGCCGCCTTCGCCCTTGACCGCCCGCACCCCCAGCGTGCCATCGCTGCCGGTGCCCGAAAGCACGATGCAGATGGCCCGTTCGCGCTGGTCATGGGCCAGGGAGCGGAAGAAGAAGTCAATCGGCAGGCGCTGCCCGCGCGGTGCGGCCGGTTCCAGCAACTGCAGCGTGCCGTCCAGAAAGGCCATGTCCCGGTTGGGCGGGATGATGTAGGCGCAGTTGGGCTTGACCGCCATCCCGTCTTCGACCTCGAACACCTGCATCCGGGTATAGCGCTTGACCAGGTCGGAGAGGATGCTCTTGTGGTCCGGAGCCAGGTGCTGCACCAGGACAAAGGCCATGCCCATCTCGGTGTCGGCGGGCATGGCGGAAAAGAAGGCTTCGAACGCCGCCAGCCCCCCGGCCGAAGCGCCGATGCCGACGATGGGAAAGCCCTTCTCGGAGTTGCTCTCGTATGGAGGCCTCAACCAAACCGCCGGCTTGATCCACTTTAGGGGTCCGGATTCTTTTCTTCACTTCGGTTTTCTTCTTTTGGACCATCCCGCTTCTCCCTGTCGTCACTGACGTGGATGCGCTCCCCAGATAGTGATCATCCGGAAAGTGGTCTGTTTGGCACCTTGGACGTACGGGATGCCTTTATGCCTCGCCCGCGAAGTCTCTGTTGACTATGGCTCTACGTGCAATACAGTTCACTTCAGCCCCTCTGACCTTAATGTGGGGGGCACGTCGCATTTCGCGCCAATGTGTCATTTCGAACGTGTGGATCTTGCCAACGCGCGGCAACCGTCATAGATTACCTTCTGCGCTTCGGAGTGCAGCTGCGAATCGTGGAAAGGCCCTCGTAGCTTAATCGCCGTTGCGAAGTTGCTGGGGCATTGTGCACCATCGATATCCCTCTGAGTAACTTCGACGCTGCAAGCCAGTCCTGAACACGCTGGTTGCCGGCGGGCTTGCTCGCCGGAGACTGAGCCTCCGATTCAATGTGACCATACAAGCTCGAAGCGAATTTGCCGAGCCTCAATCCGGCGCCCCACGCGAAACAGCGGTAAGAACCTGATCAATGTGGCCAAACAACTGCTCCGGCTGGTCCGCCGGCAGCCAGACATAATGCGGGTCGGCTCGAAACCAGGTCAGCTGCCGCTTGGCGTAGCGGCGCGTATCCCGTTCGATGGCTTCGATCGCGTCTTCCAGGGGGACCTCCCCGCGAATATGCGCTGCCAACTGCCGATACCCCAGCGACTGCATCGATTTGAGCTCCGGCCCATAGCCGCGTTCCAGCAAGGATTGGACTTCATCCAGGAAACCCTGGGCCATCATCGCCTGGACCCGCTGGTTGATGCGTTGGTAGAGCACCTCCCGGGGGCGATCCAGGAATACTTTGATGGTGCGATACAGCATGGGCCGGAAACCGTGTTCTGCCTGCCAGGCGGACAAGGGGCGACCCGTCACCCGAAAAACCTCGAGGGCGCGCAGGATTCGTTGCCGGTCCTGAGGCTTAAGGCGACCCGCCAATTCCGGGTCGATCTCCTGTAGCTCGACATAAAGCCGCTTCAGTCCATGTTCGTGCAGCTCCGTCAGGAGCCCTTGCCGCACCCGCTCATCCCCGGGCGCAACCTCGCAGATCCCATGGCTCAGCACCTTCAGGTAGAGGCCCGTGCCCCCCACCACCAGCGGTATCTTCCCGCGCTGTTGGAGTTCCTGGACAACAGGCTGAGCGTATCGCAGGTAGCCCCCCGCATCAAAGGGTTCATCCGGCAAGACCACATCGAGGAGGTGGTGCGGCACGCGCGCCTGCTGCTGCGGGGTAGGTTTGGCGGTGCCAATGTCCATGTGCCGGTAGACCTGCATGGAATCGGCATTGACGATTTCGGTTTGAAGCCGCTCGGCCAGCTCGATGGCCAGTTCCGTTTTACCCACACCGGTGGGGCCGGCCAAAAGGATGATGGGGTGCGCCGGAGGTGATCCGGCCAGAGGAGTTCACGACCCTTCCCTTCTCATGAGTGATGGCGATGGATGGAATATTCCTGTCGCATGGCGCAAGATTTGGTGTCGACCAGCCGGTCCTTGGAACCTGCCAGTCGCTTCATGGAGCCACACCCGCCGGACCCCGGTGGAGGCTGCCGGGCGCCTGCGACCGCTGGAAGAAGCGGGCGATATCGGCGTGGGTGAGTCTCCACCAGAGCGGCCGGCCATGCGGGCAGGTAGCAGAGAGCAGCGTCCGGTCCAGGTCTTTGAGAAGCTCCCCGATTTCTTCACGGTTGAGCTTCTGTCTGGCCTTGACCGCCTGGCGGCAGGCGGCGTTTTTGGCCAAGGCGTCAAGCAGTGTGTGGCGGGAGGGAGTGCGGTCCTCCTCCTGAGACGCCTCCACCAGGTCGCGAAGCAGTTCCACCGGATGATGGGCTGCCAGCGATACGGGTACGGCTTGGACGGCAAAACTGTTGCCGCCGAAGGGGGCGATCTCATAACCCAGTTCGGCCAACGGTTCGAGCCATTGCTGGAGCAACGCCGCCTGTCTGGGGAGAAATTCCAGCACGACACTGGGAGCGAGGCGCTGACGGGCTTCACCGTCGGCACCGGCACCGCTTTGCAAGCCGTTCATAGAGGATACGTTCGTGGGCCGCATGCTGATCGATAATGATCAGACCATCGGGTGATTCCAGCAGGATGTAGGAAGTAGCCAGTTGGCCGAGGATCGGCAACCGGGCAAAGGAAGCCGGCTCGGAAGCGATACCCGGCACTTGCGACCAGGGAAGGCTCCCGGGGGGCGCCGGCGGTGAGAAACCGGCAACCGGCGGCACGACTTCCGAATCCGGCGTTCCTGTCGGGATGTCATCGAAGTCGGGTGGGGCGCTATCCATCCGCATAGCGGGTTCAGCTTCCCGAACGTCCTGGCCGCGGACCACCTGAAAGGATTCGACCGACCCCGCCAGTGGCCGGCGCCACCGCCGCCGGTGCAAATCTTCCAGAGCGCGGCGCACCGCCAGCTGAATCGTTTCCAGCACCGGACCGGGGTTGCGCAGCCGCACTTCACGTTTGGTGGGATGGACATTGACATCGACTGCGGCCGCGTCCATCTCCAAGAACACCACCGCCACCGGGAACCGGCCCTTGGGAAGCAAGGAATCGTAGGCTGACAGGATTGCCCGGGAAAGACTCCGGTCCCACACGGAACGGCCGTTGACGTAGACGAACAGGTGCTGATTACCGGCGCGCTGCAGTTCGGGTGGCCCGACCAAACCGTGAACCCGGACCAGCGGATGATCGCTGGCAAAAGGCTGAAGTGCATCGGCCAGTTCCAGCCCCACGATACGGAGCGCCCTTTCCAGATGATCGGCCACCTGGGGGAAGTCATAGAGCACCCGGCCCTGGTGCTGAAGCTGAAACCGAACCTGGGGACAGGCCATGGCCAGGCGCAGGAACTGCTCGGAGATGTGCGCCATTTCCGTATCGGGACCGCGCAGGAACTTGCGGCGGGCCGGAACGTTGAAAAACAGGTCGCGCACCTGCACCTGGGTACCCACCGGACAGCCGATTTCGGTCACCCCCCGCAGCACGCCGCCTTCAATGACAAGCCGGGTCCCAGCCGTAGCCTGGCGTTCCCGGGTCACCAGTTCGAACCGACTCACGGCGGCGATACTCGGCAAGGCTTCACCGCGGAAACCCAAAGAACGAATGTGCTGCAGGTCTTCCACCGCGCGGAGCTTGCTGGTGGCGTGGCGTTCGATGGCCAGCAGAGCGTCGTCGGCACTCATCCCGTCGCCGTTATCCACCACCACGATCTCCCGACGACCGGCATCGACGATGCGCACGGCAATGGAGCGGCCCCCTGCGTCGACGCTGTTCTCCATCAACTCCTTGACCACCGCTGCGGGTCGTTCCACCACCTCACCGGCGGCGATCTGGTTACAGAGGATATCTGATAGGATGTTGATTTTGGCCATGATGCACTACGTCCTTAACCTTGGTTCTTGCACGGTAGCCCGCAGCTAGGTTCTTGCGTGACACCAAGGCCTGCCTATTGACACTCTGACGGGATTCCGTTATGGAAATCAGGTGCGTTGGATTACTCCCCTTCTGACCCCAGCAATGGCGTAAAACCCAAAGCATCGCCCTTCCCAACCACAACGAGGCAAATCAGAAAGGCGATCTGATCCTTTATGACCCGCACCGCCAGCCATTATCGCTCATTGGTGAACCTCCTCAGCAACATTCTGGACGCTCACACGGTCGCGCTTTTCATCTCCGTCCCCAAGCAACAACAGCTTCGTTTGATCGCCGCCCAGTCGCTCAGCAAACATCTGCAGGAACACAGCGTGTTGCCTTTCGAGCAGGGTGGGCTACTCGCCCAGGTATTGAGAACCGGCCAGACTATTCACCTGGACAAATTGGGAAGCCAGGAAATCGAGATGGCTTTCCCCTTTTACCGTGAGGGAGTGTCGCTGATCAAGGCGGTTTTCATCACGCCGGTGGGTGATGGAGCCGGGGTCCTGTTTGTCGACACCAAATACAGCTGGGGGTTCAATGACAAACAACGGAAGTGGATCGCCGAAGTGGCGGCGCTGCTTAACGAGCTCCTGGGGCACCACCAGACCCTTATCCGCGAACAGAATTACGCCCGCATCCTCAGTCTCTGGCATCAGATCGACGACGCCGCGTTTTCCGACCTGCCGCCGGAACAATTCCTCCGCACCCTGGTCACTGAGTCCGCCCGATTTCTCGACATGGACTACGGCTTCCTGGTCGCTGCAGCACCGGGCAGCGATGGTTATCAGGTGTTGGCAGCCAGCAGCAATGCCTCCCACGCCTTCCGGGACCAGTCATTTCCCAGACAGCAGGGTCTGGTCGGCTGGGTGTTGCACAAACAGAAAAACCTGCTCATCCGGCGCCTTCGCCCCGAATCCAAGGAACACTATCTGTTCTTTCCCCAAGAAAAACTCCCCCACCAAGGGACTTTTTTGGGTCTCCACAGCCATACCTCCCTGGGCCAGGAGATAGCCCTGATATTCCTGTCGCGTAACCTGCGGGAATGCCATGTGGATGAACAATACGCGGTTGAAAATGCGGCCCGCTTCGTCAACCTCTACCTGGAACGGGTCCACCTGAGCGAAGCCTGTAATCATCTGCGCAGCAACGACCTGGCTACCAATCTGTATAACGCCCCGACCTTTGAAACCATCCTGGATCAGCAGATCAGTGAATCGGTGAGTCAGAGTCAGCCATTTTCCCTGGCATTGCTGCAGTTTGAACCCTGGGACACCCTCTTCCTGCAGTGGAGTCCGCAGCGGGTGCGCAACCTTCAGCAGGAACTGGTGCAGGCCGTCCATCAATTCCTGCCGGACGATATCGTTTCCGGACAACTGGCCGAAAACCGCCTGGCAATCCTCTTTAAACGCGGCAGCGTAAAGGAGGTGGAAACCGCTCTGGGACGACTGGCTGGAAGCTGGCGCAAAGGCACCGTGGAGCTGGCCCGCAAGCTCAGTTTGGAGCTTCACCACAGCACGGTCGCCTGCCCGATGGATGGCAACACCAGCGACCAGTTATGGTCCCTCGCCTACCAGCGGCTCTACGCCGCCGGAGTGGGCAACCACGGCGGCTTCACCACCGATTGAACGGCAAAAACCATTGACCCCAACAGGGTTTCTCGCTAGAGTGCCCCCCAGCCTCGGAGCTAGCACACACTAACACGAAAGGTACATCATGTTCGAACGCTTGTTGGGCTTCTGGTCAAAAGACTTGGCCATGGATCTGGGAACTGCCAACACACTCATCTACCTCCGCGGCAAGGGCATCGTCCTCAACGAACCGTCGGTGGTTGCCATCAACAAAGACACGCACCAGGTCCTGGCCGTCGGCCAGGAAGCCAAGAATATCATCGGCCGTCACGGCCACAACATCGTCACCATCCGCCCTCTGAAAGACGGCGTTATCGCCGATTTTGAAGTCACCAGCATTATGATCAAGTACTTCCTCGGCAAAGTGCTGAGCCGACGCCAGCTGATCAAGCCCAGACTGGTGGTGGCGGTCCCCACCGGCATCACTTCAGTGGAGAAACGGGCAGTCATCGAAGCGGCGGAACAGGCTGGAGCGCGCCAGGTCAACCTGGTGGAAGAACCCATGGCGGCTGCCATCGGCACCGAACTCCCGATTGAAAAGCCGGTAGGCAACATGGTGGTCGACATCGGTGGCGGCACCACGGAAGTTGCGGTCATCTCCATGTTTGCCGTGGCTTACAGCGAATCGGTACGAGTTGCCGGCGATGAGGCTAACGAAGCCATCATGCGCTACATCCAGCGCGAGCGGCAGATCGCCATCAGCGAAAACATGGCGGAGAACATCAAGATCCGTATCGGTTCGGCCATCCCACTGGCTGAGCCCTTGAAATTGGAGATTCCGGGGAAAGAGATCCTCACCGGCTTCCCTCGCACTTTTACCGTTACTGATGAAGAAGTCCGCAACGCCATCCAGGAACCCATCCAGGTGATTGTGGATTCAGTCAAGCGGGCGCTGGAAAAGACACCACCGGATTTGGCCGGGGACATTGGCGAAAACGGCTTTTGGCTGGCCGGCGGCGGGGCGCTGCTACGCGGTTTGGACCAGCTTCTCCATCAGACCACCGGGCTGCGGGTCAACATTTCCGAAGACCCGCTGACTTCCGTGGCGCGCGGTGCCGGCCGGGTGATCGAAGACTACGCCTTCTTTCAGCAGGTGTTCCTCAACTGATGACTGATGTGCTTGCCGTGGCCGAGGCGGCCGCTTTGCGCGCCGGCGCCTGCCTGAAACAGCGCTGGGGGCAGGTCAAGGTCCTCAAAACCAAGGACGGCATCCGGGATGTGCTCACCCAGGCAGACCTCGACGCAGAACGGTGTATCATCGCAACCATCCGCGAGCATTACCCGGATCATCATCTTTTGACGGAAGAAAGCGGGCAGCTGCCCGGTGACAGTTCCAGCGGAACCCGCTGGATTGTGGACCCGCTGGACGGCACCACCAACTATCTGCACCAAGTCCCCTATTGCGCGGTTTCCCTGGCCTGCCAGGAAGCCGGAGAGCTGGTTGCGGCGGTGGTCTATGCCCCTTTTCAGGATGAGATGTTTTCAGCCCGGCGCGGGGCCGGAGCGTTGCTCAACGGCGCGGCAATTCGAACCTCGGCGGTAAATCGGCTGGAAGAAAGCCTTCTGGCCACCAGTTTCCCGTGTTCCCCCGGGATTCCCCTGGAACCCCATCTGGCGGTCTTTGCGCAACTGCTGCATAAGGCCCAGGGGGTGCGTCGTCCCGGGGCAGCCGCCTTGAATCTGGCCTATGTGGCCTGCGGACGGTTTGATGCCTTCTGGGGTGCGGACCTGAAACCGTGGGACGTCGCTGCCGGCATCCTGCTGGTGCGCGAAGCCGGCGGCAGGGTCGACGGTTTTCGTCAGGACCGCAATGAGCCGTTCCCTGCTCAGTTGCTGGCATCCAACGGACATCTACATGAACTGCTCAATCAGGTGCTCAACGATTGATGAAAAAGGAGTGCATATGCAGCCGTTGTGGTTGGCGGAGGATTTGGAGGGACGTTTGGATTGTTACGGCGGTTTCAAGTGCCATGATCGCATCTGTGTCGCTCACTGTGCCTTGAACAGCAGTTGCGCCATGGTCAAGGCCAAGGTCGCGGCGGTCGGCACCCTGGAGGATGAAGAAGCGATCTTTTTCAGGATGCGGGAACTTGATTTGTGATTCGCCGGCTGAACTCACTGCCTGCAGCCAAAGCCTGGTGAAGATTTCCTCCGGCGGCGTGTTGATATTGGATGGTTTACGGATATAAATATTCGGAACTGGGCGTGATAGTCCGCATACGCAAGATGATCGATTAAGATATCAGCGGTTTATCGAGACATCCGGTCCAGGACTTACAGTCCGGATGGGTCTTTTCGCCCGCCTTCCAACACCTTAAACTGCCGCTTCCGCTGGCTCTGCAGCCATTCGTTCAACCATTTACGCCACGCCTTTTCACCTTCTTCCAGAGCACTCTGAAAGGCTAGCCGCTTCTCTTCCTGGACCGCTTCCTGGACCTTGACCTCCTGCCTGGCTCGCTTCAGCCGCTGATAAGCCAGGGAAGACGACCAGAAACTGCGGTTCAACGGCTTGCCGTAGGTCTTTTCCAACTCTCCAACCAGTTCGGGAACCTCTTGATCCACCAGGAATCGTTCCAAATCGAACAACTCCTCCTCGCCCAGGTAGTAGGGAGAGACTTCCCAATCGGCCACGGCCGCGGCCAGTTTGCGAAAAACCTCCTGGTACTCGGATTCGCGGGTTTCGAACATTGGATGTTCCCCTTCCAAATCGTTTTCACAATGCATGAACTCGTGGTATAGACAAGTACGAGAGTGACACTGCGTACGCTATCAAACCTTTGTGCAAAACAAAAAATATTTTACCACATTGCCGCTAACATTCATATACGTTGATCGCCGCATCATCTCAATGCCACAGGGAAAGGGAGGACCCTCATCATGTATGTCGGCTGGAGCATGAAGACCTACCTGATCACCGTGTCACCAGACACATCCGTGCTGAAGGCACGCGAACTGATGGACAACCACAAGATCTCCCATCTTCCTGTGACCGACGGCCGAGCTCGACTGCTGGGCATTGTCACCGATCGGGACCTGAAGCAGGCCTGGGCCTCCCCCGCCAGCACCCTGAGCGTCTACGAACTCACCTATGTGCTGCAGAAACTCACGGTGGAAAGCATCATGACCCGCGACGTGCTGACCGCCACCCCCGACATGACCATCGAACGGGCCGCGCTGCTCATTCACGACCACAAAATCGGTGCCCTGCCGGTGGTGAAGGACGACAAGCTGGTAGGGATCATCACCTCCACGGACCTCATGGAAGTGCTGCTGACAGCCCTGGGGATGAGCGACGACAGTGCCCGTTTGTCGATCCTGGCGCGCAACCGCATCGGCGTGCTGGCGGACGTCGGACGAATCATGCAGCAGGCCGAACATCAATATCCGCAGCGTGGTCACCACCCCCCTGCAGGGAGCCGATGACGTATGGCAGATGATCCTGCGGGTGAACGCTGCGGTCCAGGCCAAGGCCGTCCAGCCTTGCGAGATGCCGGGTTTCAAGGTGATCACCGAATACGTGGAAGATCTGACGCCATTTTTGCCGACCTGATGGCGATCGCTAGCGAAACCCCCGAGACCCGTCAGGAGATGGGATACAGGACCTTCCAGTGCGCCCACGAAACTCAAACCGGCGTAGTTGGCGCCTTCGCGCGGGTGACCATCGATGGATTCACCTTTCTCACGACACACTCTCAACTGAGCCTCCTCACCCATGGCAGAAATTATCGATCTTCACCCAAGCACAAGCAGATTCAGAACCTCATAGCAGCGGCCCCTTTGGAGTTTCGTCGTGGGGATTGGCAGGCCGGTTTCGCCATGCTGTGCAGCCGCGACGAATCCACCCGTTATGAAGAGCACCGCCGCGAGGCCTTGCGCCATCCCAGCCATCACCACATTCGGCCGCTTCCGAACATCTCATCTGGCCGATGGCTACCACTACACCGTGCTGGGCCTGTTTCGCCACCGCGAAACGGAAGCTGCCATGCGCCGAGTGTATCGTCTCGCAGGGCTCATGGAGATGCGTTACTCAACGCCCCGTCACCGGTGCTTCGAAGCGATCTGCTGCGAGTTTTACCAAACCATCACCGAGGAACGCGAAGCCCTGAACGTCGCCTGGCGCGGTCGATATCCACCATTTTCTGCTTCCCCTGGACCTTCTCCCACTATGACCAAAAACGGTGCTTCGAAGGAATCGCCGCAAGGCGCAACTCAATGAAACCGGTGGTTTTGGGAATCGATGTCGGCGGCACTCACATGCGCCTGGCGCTGGTGGACGAGCACGGGACCGTCCGGCACCAGACCAGGCTGAAGACCCTTATCACCCAGGGTGCCGAAGCCACCTGCTTGCGTTTGATCGTGGCCTGCAGCGATCTGATGACCCTGGCGGGCCAGCATGGCTATCGGGTGGAGGCGGCTGGCCTTGCCGTTGCCGGCAAGATCGATCCGATCCGCGGGACTGTGGTCTTTTCCCCCCAATCTCCCCGAAATTAATGGTACCCCCTCGGCGAAAAATTACGGTGTCACCTCAAGATTCCAGTGGTGCTGGAAAACGACGCCAACGCTTTTGGTCTGGGCGAAAACTGGGCTGGAGCCGGTCGCAGCATCCGCAACTGGGCCGGACTAACCCTGGGAACCGGCGTCGGTGGTTGTCTTATTTTCGAAGGCCAACTGTGGCAGGGAGACGGTCTGGGATTTGCCGCCGAGATCGGTCACATGGTGGTGGACCCTCAGGTCCGCGGTGTGGGTGCGGTGTGCACGGCGCCTGGAAGCCCGCGACGCTTCACACAGTGCCCTTCTCCACGGCGTGGAGCAGGCGATTGCGGCCCAGCTCTGACCGCCGGCCCATGTTGGACCATTGGAACGCCGGAACGCTTGATGCGGCCACGGGTCACACCAGTGCTCAGGTGGATCTGGCCGTCAGCTGTTTCAGCGGATGGATGGGCTCTCGGCCTGGCTTTCGTCCAATTGATTGATCATCCTCGGGATCGGCATGCGATCATTGGCGGCGGCGTGAGCGCCAGCTGGCTCTCCACCAGTTGCCGTTCATGTCAGTCCCACACCGCCCATGGATTCCCCCAGAGACTTCCCGTCCAGCGCAGCCAACTTGGTGATCACGCTGCCCGCCGTGCTGGCCGCCTTGCATGGCAATCCCGCTCCTCGACCTAACGCTGTGGCGTCTTAATAACATCTCAATAAGTCCGGGCAGGATATCTTTTTGAAAGCTTGCGGATCTGCTTGTGTAAGAGCCTCCAGTCCGTCACCCCCGCATGCTTTTAGCGGGGGTCCAGGGGTTTTCACTGCCTGGCGGCACAATCTGTATTTCGCTGACCAGCACTGCCGGGAAACGACCATCAGGGTCGTGCGCCCGCATGGTGGACACCGTCAACTTCGAGCGCATTGGATGGCCCTGAATTTGATCCTGCTCAACGTCAGCAGTTGTCGCTGATGCCCAGCTGGGTGATGGTGGAGACCATTGCCACGGCGGGCTCCCCGGGCAAGCACGTGATCGATGTTGGCTTCAGCGATGCCGCCCACGGTTGGCGAATACTCTTAACTTCGATCCTGATCGTGGCGATGGCTTCCGGACCGAGGAAGCGTCCTATGCCTTCCTTGGTTTTGAGATGGCAACGATGTCGATGTAATCAGCCCCATCCTGCTGGGCTTGCAGGGCTTCTTCCAGGAATGCGTGGTAGCTCGATCAGCATCTCCGTGCCAGGCTACGGGCCACTGGCAGTGGCAGATGGACCCAATCCGAAGTGATCCGTCGGCATCCACGGCCAGTGCAGTTCCAGGCGGTCGATGATGGGCAGCAAGACCCCGCACGCTGTGCGGTAATCTTGCGGAAACCCATCGCCAGTCGAGAGAAATCGGTTGTGCATTGCTTCTCCTCAACTGGACCATCCTGGCTCCGCCGCAAATCACTGCATCCAGGACCTCCAAATCATACTTGACCCGCAGAAAGCCGTTCGAGCACGGATAGATGTCAACGTGTTGAAAACCAGCTATTCTCTCTGCCCGGTTCATCAATCACATCCTACCCCTCCCACCAGACTAATTATTTCGATGGCATCGCCTTCCTCAATGGGTTCCAATTCCAACGCACCGCGGGCCACAATCTTCAGATTGCGCTCCACCGCGACGGGAACGGGGATTCAATCCCAACGACTGCAGGATACTGCCCATTGTCATTTGGCCGTCTAGTCCTTTTGTTCTCCGTTCACGCTGATGGTCACGGACATTATCCGCCTCAGTACTTCTGGGTTTCTCTGGACTTTCGCAACCACTCGGCACATTCAGCTCATTTCCTGCAATTCTGCCATCCAGGTGTCAGACCTGATGCAGGAAAGCCACATCCCTAATCCTTCCAGACTGGTTCATAACCCTCTGCCTTACCATTTCCGCAACGGCTTGCGGCGAGCGCTCATCGGCGACTTGAAACTGCGCTTGGGCTTGAGTCCCGGCGCGCATAGTCTGGTTCGGTACGCGACCCCGACCATGGAAGTGAATTCCGAGGGATCAAGTGATCCCGCAGAAAAGCCGATTCGCGCGTGGAAAGAACCATGCCGACATCGGGCAGAAAGAGCCGCAGGAGCGGTGAGCAGCTGGACCAAGTGAGCATCCGATACCGGTGAAGGGGGCTGAAACTTCCAGCCGCGCGCAATCGCGGAAAAGAGATGGTGAGGTGCGACTTCCAGAAGGTACGCAGCAAATAGGACGCGTGCAGTGCGAGGAAGAAACCTTCCACCCACCAGTCGCTCAAACCGAGAAGGGCACCGATGCCGATGCGGCGGAAGCCAGCGGCGCCGCCCCTTTCGGGCGTCTCCAGGCGCCAGCGAAAATCACGTTTCGTCCACCCAGATGGACTTCCTGGTAGCGCCTGTCATCTATAGGTTTCCTGGTAGACGACCAGCCCGTCGACACCATGGGCGATGAGTTCCTCGTAGGCAGCAGTCGCCATGGGATAGATTTCAATAGAGATGGAGGCAAACCAAGGGGCGAGCTTCTCCAGCACATTCCGCAGATAGTCAAGCGAGACAATCTCTGGGGCCTCGCCGGAAACCAGCAACAGGTGACGAAAACCCAGATCGTGGAGATGCTGTCCTTCCGCTGCGGCCTGTTCCACCGAGAGTGTGAGCCGTTCAACCGGATCAGTGAACATTGAACCCACAATAGGCACAGCGATTGAGTACAAACGTTTAGACAGGTAGTGGCGCAAAGAGCGTGATCACCCGTCCGAAGTCGTTGTCCTGTGAGGCGGTGTGCGCTCTGGGGCATTTCTCCAGAAAGGTTCGGCGACAAAAGACACAAAGCCATGAAATTCTCGATACGCCGGTGGATTTGGCTGCAACAGCCCTTTCCACGTCAGCCGCCGAGCAGTCTCAATCGGCCGTCCGACCTCGGTCCATGGATAGCGTGCGATTTCATCATAGAAACTCACGTGACTTTTCACCTCAAAAAACCCGTCAATGGGCTGGACGCTTCAGCTCGCTTCTGCACTCGGCCGACACCCGCCAGGAAAGCTTCCCGGCCCGCTTCCACCCCTTTTTTGAACGCACCCGCCATGGCCTCCGGGTCCTCTGGCGACAGCGATCGCGGTGTTGACCAGGACGGCATCAGCGCCCATTTCCATCGCTTCGCGGCGTGGGATGGCACTCCCGAGACCGGCATCGACCACCACCGGGATATTGGCTTTTTCGATGATGATTTCGATCGAGTCCCTGGTCCTCAGTCCCCGGTTGGAACCGATCGGAGATCCCAGAGGCATGACCGTGGCGACCCCGATGTCTTCCAGACGTTTGGCGAGGATGGGATCAGCCTGAATATAGGGCAACACCACGAAGCCTTCTTTGACCAGTATCTCCGCGGCCTTCAAGGTTTCCACCGGGTCGGGCAGCAGGTAGAAGGGATCAGGAGTCACTTCCAGTTTGACCCAGGCCTCGGCATCCTGCCGCGCGGGCCAGCCGAGCCAGCCTCACCGCTTCCTGGGCGTCTCGTATCGGAAGTGTTGGAAGAAGCAGGAAACGGTTGGGATCGATGACACTCAGAATGTTGTCATCGGGATTGCCCAATTCCACTCGACGTAGAGCAACGGTGACGATCTCGGCACCCGATGCCTCTATGGCCTTTGCCATGGCCAGGGGAGAAGGGAATTTCCCGGTTCCCAGCAGAAGCCGTGCAGCGGAACGAACGTCCCGCAATGATCAAAGGCTCATCCATGTTACTGTTCTCCATTCTGACCTGCACCCTATCCTGAAAGTTTTAGGTCCATAGCCTCGCCAGTTTCCATCCGCGAAACTCCCGGCTGTGGGGGTCGAGTGGTATCTGAGGCAGGGTTATCTCCTCCGTGAAACACATTGGAATTATTGCGCATCACGGGCGGACATAAAGTCCGCCCCTACGGAAGATGGTTAATCAGATGTGTTTCCGGATGGAAACTCGCGAAGTTTGCTCCAATCGGCCGGCGTGAATCCTGCATCTGACCCAGCTCACGGCCTTCTCGCGGGCCTGCAGATGGGGCAGCGTTTTTCCAACGGCAGTTGGATTTCTCGAAACGTCATGGTCAACGCATCCCAGGTTAGCAATCGGCTCACAAGTAAACTGCCCAGCTGCAACAGGTACTTGATTGCTTCCGTTGCCTGGATGATGCCCAGCAAACCGGGAACAGTCGTTAATACTCCCATTTCCTCAGTCGTACCCACCGCACCCGGTGGCGGGATTTCTTCGAAAACGCAGCGAAAGCAAGGGCCTTTACCGGGAACGATGGTCATGGTTTGTCCGTAGGTGGCCACGATCCCGGCATGAGAAAAGGGCTTGTTCAGCTGAACGCAGACGTCGTTGATCAGGAACTTGGCGGCAAAATTGTCGGTTGCTTCAATGACAAAATCATAGGGGGCAATGATTTCCCGTGAATTATCCGCAGTGATCCTGAATGGATAGAGGTTGAGACGAAGGTCCGGCCGCAACCGAGTGATTGTCTGCCGGGCGGAAAGCGTCTTGTGCCTACCCACGTCGTTGCGGCCGTGCAGAATTTGGCGCTGCAAGTTGGACAGCTCCACCCGGTCACCATCCGCAATCCCGATCTCCCCGATGCCACAAGCAGCGAGATAGAACAGCGCCGGGCTTCCCAGCCCGCCCAAACCGATGATCAGCACTCGGCTTTTCGACAGCTTGAGCTGACCCTCCTCGCCCACCCCTTGAAGCAGTATGTTGCGGTGGTAGATTTCCTTGTCGAGATCGCTCAGTCGGTCTTTTGACTCTTCCATAAAAAATAGCCGCTTCCCAACACGGGAAACGGCTATATGAAAGTAGCCCTAGATGGCTATTCTCTCACAACCGTTTCCCTACGCTGGTGTTGTCCAGATCAGGTATTAAGGGTGTCTTCTCAGCCCAGAAATCTGAGCACCCCTAACGGCTGTTGTTTAGTCAATTCTCAGCGGAGGCACGGCAGCAGGTATCGCCCCATCACCCCCAGGTGCTTCAAGCTGCGTTCGGCGGCAAAACCCTGCGCCGATCCCACGATCTTTCTTCCAACAAGGCTGCCATTCACATGGTCGGTGCCTGGGCGGCCAAGAACGGCCTCACCTTGGGCCAAGTGAAGACCGAAGACAAATCCAAAGAAATCACCGCTATCCCTGAGCTTCTCAAACTCCTGGAGATCAAGGGTTGTCTTGTTACCATTGATGCCATGGGTTGCTAGAAAGAGATTGCAGGTCAGATCTCCGATCAAGCAGCCGACTATGTCCTGGCGCTCGACAGGATGAAGCGCCGTAGCCTGTTCTCAGGCGATAGCCTCCAAGCCCTTCTTTCGCACCCTTGAGGGTCTCGAACATTTACCAAACAGGTTCTTAGACATGATTCTTACTCTGTCAGATTTTACCCTCTCGTTCCAAAATCTCCAGTATTTCTTCACGAAGAGCAGGTATTTTGTTTTCCACAACATCCCATACGATCTCATAGTCGACACCGAAGTAATCGTGGATGAGTCGATCTCTCATACCCGCTATGGCTCTCCAATGGACTCCTGGGTATCGATTCTTCAGTTCGTTCGGCACTTTCTTCGAGGCTTCTCCGATGATTTCAATGCTTCGCACGAAGGCACGTTTGAGAGTTGCATCCCGTAGGAACTGCTCTTTGCTTAAGCCCTGCTTTTCATCCATCAGATATTCGGCCTCATCGAGCATGTGACGAAGATACTCAAGCGGCGAGAGCGGCATACTCGACCTCCTTGAGGATGTGAGGACCAAGATAGGGACTGAGGGATTCCACAGTGACAAGCTCGATCTTGTGCTGCAGGACCTCCTCCAGAAAGAAGGACAGTTCCATAAAGCTATCGAATGTCTTTCGTCCTGGCTCGAATTCGACCAGCAGATCGATGTCGCTATCAGGACGTTGCTCTCCTCGAACAAAGGAACCGAACAGCCCGATTCTTCTTACTCCCAGTGCTTTCAGGTGAGATCGGTTCTGATCGAGCACATTCAGAATGTCCTGCTTTGTTCTGATCATGGTTCTTTACCTATCTCATTTGCCTGCTGCGCGGGCGCGCTGACACGAAACTCACTGGAGCCGGCTCATTGGCGACCTGTACACGGCCGGGTGTAAGCCCGAAGGGGGCGGTGAGCTCATGGGTGAAAGTCCCCTGCTCGTGAATCCTGCAAGTGTGTTTCACACTGGCACAAGTACTAGCCGAAGGCAAGAGCGGAACCGCGAGGGACCGTCTGAAGGAAGCCGGAGCGCAAAACGATGTGCCAAGCCTGCCCCAGACCTGATCCGAGGAAAAGAAATGGCAAGTAAGGCGGAATCTCCAGTGTGGCACGCCACCAACATGGAAATCTACGGATATATCAGTGCCTGGAGAAACCTGCAGTGCGGCGTGGAAATGACCTGCGTCAAGAACAGCTCGGGGGTTACCCTGTGGGTTCGAGTCGGTGACAGCTTGCGTACCATCGGGCCTGGGGAAATCACTGAGCTGTGAGAAGTCACTCTCGCTCGCTGGTCAGTCAAACCCGTCTTCACGAACAGCCGGCTTATCCCTACAACGACACTTCCGCATCTATTCACTTCTATCTTTCCGAAGCGTAGCGAGGAACCTTGAGCGGTTGCCGACGCCTTGGCAAGATTTCTCGCTGCGCTCGAAATGACACACTGAAACGAAATGTCGTTGTAGGGTTACGCGCCTCTTTGGACCCCGGTCCCCGTCCAAACACACGCCGGATTTCTTCGAGATGACGGTTGGGGCCGCTTTTTCGACAGGTTCTTGCCGAAATCGATGTCCCGGCTATTTCCACAATTGTGCTCCGGGCGTATACTGAAAAACAACGAAGAGTCATGAAGAACTGGAGAGTCCCCAAGGAGGATTGCCGGTGTTGAGGCAACCATGTCGCAATTTGACCGACGAACCGGAGTCAAGCACCTACGCGTCAGAAGAATGAAAGCTATTCGCTTTTGCGCCTTTCTTAAAGCAACCGGAATCAACATCTTAAGGACAGCTGCGTTCGAAAACCGGAAAAATGTGGGCAATAACCCATCACTGGACCTGTTTCCCATCCTCCACACCCTGTTTCAGCTTGTCAAAGAGCGGTTCACATCGAAACCAGCGTTCGATTTCCAAGAGATCCTCAATGTTGGCCTTGGTTTTCAGTTCTGACCTTAACCGTGTCAATCTATACTCGTTAAGGAGAGAATGTGTCGATTTCGATCTGCCCTTCGATACCTCAGGGCGAACGTGCTTCACCGCTCGTGCTGAGGTATCGAAGCATGAGCACCTTGCCGAGGCAATCCTACCAAAACGAAACATCTCTTCCTTAAACGGTATACTTTTTGCGAAACCATCAATTGCGTGGAGTTGTATTTAGGGGAGTTGTTGCCAGTTGCGGAGATGCTTTCCATTGTCGGTGGTGAAAGGAGAGGCTGTGCGAAGGATCGGACCATTTCTGGTGTTATTTTGTTGCATCGCGTTTGCCACAATCACCGAGGATGCCCTGGCCCAATACCATTCGGTGGATAAAGAAGCCAAAGACGCTGGGAAGGTGACTTGTGCCTTGTCACCCGAGGGGAACGCGACCATCCGGCTCCGACGAGACAACTATCAAAAGTCTGAGACAGTCCGGCTTTTTCTTTCACCGTTCAGTTCAGCCAACAAACAGGTCGCCGTGGTGGGCTTCGCCGGCTTCGAAGGCGCCAACCAGGCGCCAGTCCTGGAAAAGCAGGAAGAATTCAAAGACTAACGACCAGTTCCCGCGCATTGACATCAAGGCACGGTCCTGGGACCCGGGCGCTTCCTACAATGGCACGCTCACTCTGGTTGCCGCAGAAGGCAACGCCTCTGCCGTGGGAGTCACCCTAATCGGATACAACCCCTTCACCCTTTTCGCCACTGACGCGCAGAACTTGCCTGAGATCACGCGTACGCTGCCTGGTAACGGGCGGGTAACGGTCGAACTCCGTCGAGAACCGGCGCAGAGGCCCGAGAAGGTTCGGTTGAGGCTGTCGGCTTTTCGTTCCGATGGCAACCCCAACGCCGTGGTGGGATTCCCGTCCCCGGAAGGAAGCGGCAAGGACCCAGTCCCGGAACAGGAAAAGACGATTCTCCGCCGGCGAGACCCTGCTGCCTATCGACATTGAGGCCCGTTCCTGGGCGGCCGGCGTCAAATACTCCGGGATTCTGACCCTGGTTCCGGAGGTCGGGAAACCATTGCACTATCAGGTCACTCTCCAGGGACCCGATCCCAGGTGGTGCACTCTGGTCGCCGAACCAAAGGCGGCTGCCATAAACCACACCCTGTTTTGGGGACCTTTCTCCCGCCGCGGTGAGACCGGCCGATTTATTGTCACGCTGCGCGACCAAACCGGCAAAATCCCGGTCGATGGCCTCATGGTCCGGCTGGAGGGGCAACCCAACTCACTGCTCGGCACTCCCGACAGCAAAGACAACATTGCGTTCCGGCTCAAGAACCGCGAGGTACCCTTCCTGACCACACGACTCCCGCTTGATGCGGCCGAAGCGGATCGCCAGCTGCGAAGCATCCTCCCCGGCGACCAGAGTGACCTGGAAGTCATTGTCAAAGACCTTCCTGCCGGCGAACACCAGTTCAAGATCCGCGTCAGTGCGGCCAACTCGGAACCGGACAAGAGTCCGGAAATCACCTTGACCGTCAAGGTCAAACACGGATGGCCATTGGCCGTCGCGATACTGATATTGGCCGGGATTGTATCCTTCCTCACCACCAAAGGCGTGGACAACCAACGCAAACGAGTCGAACTCGACCACCGCATCCGGGCGCTCCGGAAGGACTGGCTTGCGAGCTTGCCGGCGCTGGAACCAATCGCCTGGCTGTTTGCCGCGCAGGCTCAGAGTTCCGACTTGCTCAAGCAGGCACATCTCAAACTCATCCCCTCATTCCAGGAGATTTCGAACCAGCTCGACAAGGCTGAACGCCTGTTGGAGCTGGCGCGCATTTACCACGAGCTGCGCGTGGCGCTCCCCGCCTCCCGGCTCGACCGGCTCGAACGCTACCGTTTTCTCAAGGAACTCGATGGAATCTTCCGCTCCATTGACCCAGAATTATTGGAGGAGAAGTCAGCCAAGGAAATCAAACAACGACTGGAAGCAACAAGGCCGATGCTGGCTAACCCCGTTTCCTCCGATCGGCAGGCCGTGTGTGCCAAGGCCGCCTGGCTTCAAGGGGAAGTTGTTCCGGAGAAACTCGCAACTGGGAACGATCTCGGCCAATTGAACCATTTGATGGAGGAGGTCTTTAAGAAGCCAGGAGACTCACCGTCTGAAGGTGAGATCAAGGCGATGGACCGCCTTTGCGCAGCGCTCCAGATCCTCTGGTTCTGGCGAAACGACGCGGAGCAGCTCAACCAACTCCGCCCCCTGGTGATTCAGGGCACAACCGATGACATTAAACTCGACAAGCTCCTCGACAAATCTGACAAAATGACCTGGGGTAAGGTCCAGAAACAGGGGGAAATGGCGGGATACGGATCGGCCTCGGCGGACAGGCAATGCCTCCGAAATCCGCCCCCTCTCTGGCACCAGGGACACCATCGCAAACGGACGTCCAGACCATACCAGCCTACTGCCTGGAACCGGTCCGTGCCTTGGAACCACTGACATTCCTGCTCTGGTTCGATGACGCACATGTGGCCACCAGTTTCCCGGTGAACGCTCGCATCAAATGCCACTGGACCTTTGTTCTGAAACGCAATGGGAACACCCAGCGGTGGTCGGCGCACTCGGACGGCAGGCGGATCGTGCAATCCGTGCCGACTACCGGCACACTTGAGATTGACGTGACCATGAGCTCTATGGGTGACGAGGTGAGACTTCCTGCGGCCCAGGTGGAGGTTGGCAAAACGGAGCAACTCAAATGGATGAAGGCCTTTGCCTTGTCGGAGTTTATCGCCACCGCCACCGCAACGCTGGTGGCCTTGTTGAGCGGGCTCAATGTGGAGCCCTTCAACAAACTGACCTTCGGCAGTCTGAATGACTACCTCCAGTTGTTCCTGTGGGGGGCCGCCGTGGATCAGGGCAAGAACCTGTTCAAAACGGGACAGACCTCCAGTGGAACCGAGCGTGGCACAGCCCAGAAATAGGCAGTTGGGCATCATCACCCCTGTTGTGATGACAAAACCCCAAGCACGAATATCGGGATGAACCTTTACAGCAGGTTCTACATTTCGGCGGCATCCAGGTCTTTACTCGCGGCTGGAGTGGTCAGGAACCGTTGGTAGATAAACGACACCAGGATGAGCACCACCGCCAGTCCGATGAGTCGACCCCACGCGGTAGAGACCGCCCAGCCGCCACAAGTCGTGCAGGAACAGCTTCACCATGGATTTTTTCTATCCTTTGATTCACGAGACCGGCAATAGGCTTTTCAAATCTCAAAATCACTGACAAGGTGATGTCTTCTTTGTGGATTATTGTAATTCAGGGGAGAAGGGTGATAGGTCACAAACAGCTTTCGACTGTCCCAGGTAAGAATTCTACCGTTGATGTCGCTCATTTTCAGCCCTGCCTGTCCCAGGAGCACTGAGGCTGCAGAACTCCCAAGGCATACCACCCACGGCGGATTCACAATGGCCAGTTCTCGAAGCAGGTAGCTCAGTGCATAACGGCTTTCCTTGAGTGGACGGTTTGCGATTGGCCCCGGTCTTGAAACGGGCGATACTTCTTGATCATTTGGTGATGAACAGCCATTCACCGAGCCCAGCAATAAGGTTCTAAAGGGCATTGAGGTTGCCACCGGCTGCACCGACAAAGGCATACCCTGGAGTTCCTCTTCACGTCCCGGTGCCTCCCCGACGAAGACTGCCGATGCATGCGCATCCCCCGCCCCCGGGAACAATGGTCCCCATCCGGTCGTTGCGATAACGATCATCGCCCTGGATTTCCTGATAGAGCTGGTGGAGCTGCCGTTCCTTGGTGAAGACCATCAATTCCCTGTGGCTCCTTCCTCTGATCGTCAGAACCCCGTCGCCGGAATCCTGGCCTCGATCGAATTCCACTCCTTTCTGAGCGACAATACCCTGGTCGTGGTAGGGGTCTTGACCTGCCGATTTCCGTGACCAGGTCGGCGATATCCAGCAGTTCCGGTGGCCCATTGCGCCCGTAACCACCACGTGCAATTCCGGGGCTCGCTCCCTCAAGGCCCGCAACACGGGTTCCAGCGGCAGCAGGCCGTAGGCCATGACGATGTTCAACTCATCCAGGATGAGCAGGTCGACCTCACCCCGCTCCAGGACGCCAGCCGCTATCTCCCAGCCTTGTTGCGCCAGCACTCGGTCTTCCTCAAGGTTTTCCTTCTTCCAGGTGAAGCCTGTGCCCAAAGTCCGAATTTCGATTTCGGGGAAACGTTCCACAGCATCCAGCTCCCCATAGCGCCAGCCCCCTTTGATAAATTGCAAAATGAGTACCCGCATGCCATGGCCGGCTGCTCGAAGCGCCATCCCCAGCGCAGCCGTGGTCTTGCCCTTACCGGTGCCGGTAAATACGATCAAGAGCCCTTCTTCGCACAGATCCCCCTCAAGTTCGCACGGTGTAGGTCGCTGGTACAATGATGTCAACGATGCAAAGTTATGAAATGAAACAGGAATCATCTTAACGGTCATGAACGTTGATCGTTCACCCCCACGGATAAAATCCCCCTCGGTCCCCTTTGGCAAAGGCGGGACTGAAGGGGATTTTCACGGTAACCATGTCAGGCCTCCATCTTGGTCCGCGCTTGGATTGACCACTAGGTTGAACCGATGCTTGCGCAGTTGAGCCGCCCTCCGCACGCTTGGTGACTGGACTTGGACCTTATCTGCTGAATTCTTTATCACTTTGTTACGGTCTTGTGTTATGAAAAATTGCAGTGACATGGCTCCACTTAAGGTCACAACCCATGATGCAGGGGGCTGGTCCAAGCCTGCAGTTCCGCTCCGAGGAGTGCATATCGCAGGTGACGGCGCCTGCTCCCCGTGATCGCAACTGAGCAGTGCTGATGATATGACCTCGGCGTTTGCTGCCTCTCAACAGGGACTCCTAACTGTCCCTATTGCCGCCACCTTGTGCAGGATTGCTGCAAGCCGTACGGCTTTGTGAGGGAAGGCTCGGATGGCACATGCGAAAGCTACTGTCCTAATCGTAGACGACGAGGAAGCCGTCCTGGCTATGCTCCAGGGCATCCTCCAAGCCGAAGGCTACAGGACGCTGATCGCCACAAATGGTGATGAGGCTCTGCAACGAGCGGCCATCAATTCGCCCGACCTCATCTTGATGGATGTGGAAATGCCGGGCATGAGTGGTTTCGAGGCGACTCAGACCCTCAAGGCCAGCGCTAACACCCGCCTGATCCCGATCATCCTGGTGACCGGATATGATGACCGCACTTCCCGGCTCAAGGGTCTGTACGCTGGAGCTGAGGAGTTCCTAAGCAAACCCGTGGACCGTGTGGAACTCATCGCCCGGGTCAGGAACCTCCTGCGCGTCAAACTCTACAGTGATCTACTGGCCGATCAGAACCGCTTTCTGGAACACCAGGTGCGAGAACGGACTTCACAGCTGCGCGAGAGTCAGCTTAGTATCGTCCTAACCCTGGGTCGCGCGGCGGAATTCAGAGACGATGACTCGGGCGACCATGTTCGCCGCATCAGCCATTTCACCAGGATTCTTGCTCAGCGCTTGGGCATGGACAAGGAATTCATGGAGAGCATCGCTGCTGCAAGCCCGCTGCACGATGTTGGAAAAATCGGCATCCCTGACACCATACTGCTCAAACCAGGCATGCTGACCGTGGATGAATGGCAGGTGATCCAAACCCACACGGTCATAGGGGCGAGAATCTCTTGGCGAGAGCAACTGGCCCCTGATTCGGCTCGGCCGAGAAATTGCCCTGAGTCATCACGAACGTTGGGACGGCAAGGGCTACCCATACGGTCTAAAAAGCGATGCCATCCCCCTTGCGGCCCGCATCACCAACATTTGCGATCAGTACGACACCTTGCGTTCGCGGCGCTCCTATCGCCCCGCCCGAGACCATCGTGAAACCCTGTGGATACTCACCAAGGGGGACCAGCGGACACGCCCCGAGCATTTCGACCCTCAAGTGCTGGAGGCGTTCGTCGCCTGCGCGGAGCAGTTCAATGAAATCTTCGAGCAATACGTTGATTAGTCATGGGGTGGGGTAGAAGCTCTGCGAGCGAGGCAGTCCGGGGGGAGTTGGTCGGGTTTCAGCGATTTCGGCAGCAGCGTTGAACCCAATACAGTCACCATTTGGCTTGATCAGCGTGCACCCAGCATACACTCAAGCGCCCCCGCGTCGCGAGACTTTTTGAGCACTCATTACATCATAAGCGCCTGGGATATCCCCCGTGAGGCCCTGGTTCAGATGGACTACCGCCCGTTGGAATGCCGGCAGCACGGGCTTCAAAACTGGCAGGGCGTGCACTTGAGACACCAGGGAGGTCAGGATTCTTGAGCTCCCCACACTATGCATCCTTAGCAGCTGAGGCTTTTGCTGCCATCTTGCTGTTGAATTTGGCAGCGTCGATGACAAATCTTTCGTGAGTCCCTTCTGAGATCTTGTCAATCCCATCATCGGCAACCAAAGAGAAAGTGAGCTTTCGTCCCTCCACCTTTTCGAGCTTCCCTTTAACGGTAACAGTTAGTCCAGGTGGGGTTGCCGCAATGTGACTCAGCTTCACATCAATTCCGACCGACTGTTCTCGTGGCCAGTCAATATGCGGATTCAGGGCTCGAATACAGGCCCACTCGAAAAGGCCCACCATAAACCCTGTGGCCAGCACCCTTGGCATCATCTGAAACTCAGGAGACTCCGGATAGAGGTGGGGCACGGTCTTGTCCTCAGGGATCGTGAAGCTGAAATCGAAAGTGAGGCCCGGTTGTAATGATTCCTTCATGTTGCACCTCCTTATTGATTGGGGTTTGGTGTGGCGAGCGAAAAATCCTGTCTGCTTTGCCCGGAGACGAATCCAGCCCTTTTACTTGTTGCTCTTGCTTCATGGATTCTGCTATGAATTATTGATAAGTCAAATTAATAGATTTTATAAACACCATTGAGCGGACTTATTACTAATGGAATGGCAGCAGATCATAGGATTCTTCCATGTGGCGAGATTGCAGAGCTTTACCAAGGCTGGCGAGGCCACATTTCGGACCCAGTCGGCCCTCAGTCAGCAAATCAAGACGCTGGAAGGGGAACTCGACTGTCAACTCTTTGAAAGAATAGGGAAACGAAAACTGGCTCTAACACCTGCGGGGGAGCGTTTCTTAAGGTTTTCAGAACTGGTCCTGGAAAAATACGAAAAGATCAAAGAAGAGTTGAGCGAACTGAAAGAGCTGGGCACAAAGGACCACTCAGAATTGCGGCCCCGTTCACAACTCTCTACCACCTGTTCCCGGAGAAGCTCAAAGAATACGCAGACCGGTTTCCACAGGTCGAACTGACCCTGCTCGATCGACCCCAGGAAATCGTCCTAGAGCTGGTCCGGAACGGCGAGATTGATTTTGGTTTTGCTCGGGAGTCGGTTGTTCCGAAGGACCTTGCGACTATCCGCTGGAAGAAAGTCGAAACGGTCCTGATGGTGCCGGCGGGACACCCGCTAACCGCCGTAAAACGGGTAACCATGAAACATATTGCCCGGTATCCTCTCATTCTCCCTCCAAGGAACGTCAAGTACACCAACCGCTCGGCTCTTGAGGAGCACCTCGGAAAGCTCGGCCTGAATTACCGTATCGTTATGGAATCCTCAAACGTCGAGCTCAGCTCAGTCTACGTAGAGATGGGGCTGGGTATTTCGCTTGCCACCGTGGTGATGGATTTACCGGCGCTAAAAGCAAGGAAGATCGGATTTCTTCGGCTCGATCACTACTTCAAGCCTGATCACATCGCTCTGGTTATGAGGAAGGGTAGGGTTGCGTCTTCCTACAAGACCGCTTTTGTGAGCGCCTTGCTCGGGAGGTCCGTATTCCCTGGCCCTTGACCTTTCCTGCAACTATCTGTCAACGTCATCCCGCAGATCGTTCGCATCCCTCAGGCACAGGGAACTGCCCAGGGTTTGCCGATGGAGGGACAAGTTGGCTCCTGGGTTTCAGGGATTGGAGTGAGATGGTTCCCAAAGTATTGGTAAGGGTATATGCTCCAGGTTATTCCATCAGGAAGGGGATGACGATCAGCGGGGACAAAAGCTGGCACAGCCCTGGATTCGAATCGACGGTAGCATTGGTTGCGCTACGGGAACAGGGCAACATTATTCAGCGGGCCAGTCGCTTTGGCGTCCGTCCCAAGCGGATGACCGTTATTGAGGCGGCCTCGGAGGATTGCGTATGAAGATATGGGTGGATGCTGATGCTTGCCCCTACGAAATCAAGCAAGTGATCATTCGGACGGCCAGGCGGCTCAAAATCCCGGCGGTTTTTGTTGCCAACAAGCACATAGGTGTTCCCGACTCGGCCTAGTGTTTCAACCGTTCGTGTCGGCATGGGGCCGGAAGTGGCCGATGAATACATCGCGCAACACGGCGAAGCGTGCGACTTTGCCGTCACCCAGGACATTCCCCTGGCGTCCGCACTCGTGCCCAAAGGGGTTACTGTCATCAATCCCCGCGGTGAGCTCTACACCGAGGACAACATTCGGGAACGGCTCTCCATCCGGAACTTCATGCAGGACATCCGGAAGCTGGGGTGTCACACCCGGCCCCAAAGAGTTCGGTCAGAAGGAAAAACAGCGATTCTCAGAGACCTTCGACAGGGAGCTCACAAAGTGTAT
>CAWHGA010000015.1:0-100189 GCA_963828705.1 uncultured delta proteobacterium | reverse complement strand
AAACCATCAATTGCGTGGAGTTGTATTGGGGGAGTTACTGCCGGTTGCGGAGATGCTTTCCATTGTCGCTCGTGAAAGGAGAGTCCATGCGAAGGATCGGACCATTTCTGGTGTTATTTTGTTGCATCGCGTTTGCCACGATCACCGAGGATACCCTGGCCCAATACCATTCGGTGGATAAAGAAGCCAAAGACGCTGGGAAGGTGACTTGCGCCTTGTCACCCGAGGGGAACGCGACCATTCGGCTCCGACGAGACAACTATCAAAAGTCTGAGACAGTCCGGCTTTTTCTTCACCATTCAGTTCAGCCAACAAACAGGTCGCCGTGGTGGGTTTCGCCGGCTTCGAAGGCGCCAACCAGGCGCCAGCCCTGGAAAAGCAGGAAGAATTCAAAGATAACGACCAGTTCCCGCGCATTGACATCAAGGCACGGTCCTGGGACCCGGGCGCTTCCTCCGATGGCACGCTCACTCTGGTTGCCGCAGAAGGCAACGCCTCTGCCGTGGGAGTCACCCTGATCGGATACAACCCCTTCACCCTTTTCGCTACTGACGCGCAGAACTTGCCTGAGATCAAGCGTACGCTGCCTGGTAACGGGCGGGTAACGGTCGAACTCCGTCGAGAACCAGCGCAGAGAGGCCCGAGAAGGTTCGGTTGAAGCTGTCGGCTTTTCGTTCCGATGGCAACCCCAACGCCGTGGTGGGATTCCCGTCCCCGGAAGGAAGCGGCAAGGAGCCAGTCCCGGAACAGGAAAAGACGATTCCAGCCGGCGAGACCCTGCTGCCTATCGAAATTGAGGCCCGTTCCTGGGCGGCCGGCGTCAAATACTCCGGGATTCTGACCCTGGTTCCGGAGGTCGGGAAACCGTTGCACTATCAGGTCACTCTCCAGGGACCCGATCCCAGGTGGTGCACTCTGGTCGCCGAACCAAAGGCGGCTGCCATAAACCACACACTGCTTTGGGGACCTTTCTCCCGCCGCGGTGAAACCGGCCGATTTATTGTCACGCTGCGCGACCAAACCGGCAAAACCCCGGTCGATGGCCTCCTGGTCCGGCTGGAGGGGCAACCCAGTTCACCTCTCGGCATTCCCGACAGCAAAGACAACATTGGGTTCCGGCTCAAGAACCGGGAGGTGCCTTTCCTGACCGCACCGACTCCCGCTTGATGCGGCCGATGCGGATCGCCAACTGCGAAGCATCCTCCCCGGCGACCAGAGTGACCTGGAAGTCATTGTCAAAGACCTTCCTGCCGGCGAACACCAGTTCAAGATCCGCGTCAGTGCGGCCAACTCGGAACCGGACAAGAGTCCGGAAATCACCTTGACCGTCAAGGTCAAACACGGATGGCCATTGGCCGTCGCGATACTGATATTGGCCGGGATTGTATCCTTCCTCACCACAAAGGCGTGGACAACCAACGCAAACGAGTCGAACTCGACCACCGCATCCGGGCGCTCCGGAAGGACTGGCTTGCGAGCTTGCCGGCGCTGGAACCAATCGCCTGGCTGTTTGCCGCGCAGGCTCAGAGTTCCGACTTGCTCAAACAGGCGCATTTCAAACTCATCCCCTCATTCCAGGAGATTTCGAATCAGCTCGACAAGGCTGAACGCCTGTTGGAGCTGGCGCGCATTTACCACGAGCTGCGCGTGGCGCTCCCCGCCTCCCGGCTCGACCGGCTCGAACGCTACCGTTTTCTCAAGGAACTCGATGGCATCTTCCGCTCCATTGACCCCGAATTATTGGAGGAGAAGTCAGCCAAGGAGATCAAACAACGACTGGAAGCAACAAGGCCGATGCTGGCTAACCCTGTTTCCTCCGATCGGCAGGCCGTGTGTGCCAAGGCCGCCTGGCTTCAAGGGGAAGTTGTACCCGGAGAAACTCGCAACTGGGAACGATCTCGGCCAATTGAACCATTTGATGGAGGAGGTCTTTAAGAAGCAGGAGACTCACCGTCTGAAGGTGAGATCAAGGCGATGGACCGCCTTTGCGCAGCGCTCCAGATCCTCTGGTTCTGGCGAAACGACGCGGAGCAGCTCAACCAACTCCGCCCCCTGGTGATTCAGGGCACAACCGATGACATTAAACTCGACAAGCTCCTCGACAAATCTGACAAAATGACCTGGGGTAAGGTCCAGAAACAGGGGGACAAGGCGGGATCACGTACGGCCTCGGCGGACAGGCAACGCCTCCGAAATCCGCCCCCTCTCTGGCACCAGGGACACCATCGCAAACGGACGTCCAGACCATACCAGCCTACTGCCTGGAACCGGTCCGTGCCTTGGAACCACTGACATTCCTGCTCTGGTTCGATGACGCACATGTGGCCACCAGTTTCCCGGTGAACGCTCGCATCAAATGTCACTGGACCTTTGTTCTGAAACGTAATGGGAACACCCAGCGGTGGTCGGCGCACTCGGACGGCAGGCGGATCGTGCAATCCGTGCCGACTACCGGCACACTTGAGATTGACGTGACCATGAGCTTTATGGGTGTCGAGGTGAGACTTCCTGCGGCCCAGGTGGAGGTTGGCAAAACGGAGCAACTCAAATGGATGAAGGCCTTTGCCTTGTCGGAGTTTATCGCCGCCGCCACCGCAACGCTGGTGGCCTTGTTGAGCGGGCTCAATGTGGAGCCCTTCAACAAACTGACCTTCGGCAGTCTGAATGACTACCTCCAGTTGTTCCTGTGGGGGGCCGCCGTGGATCAGGGCAAGAACCTGTTCAAAACGGGACAGACCTCCAGTGGAACCGAGCGTGGCACGGCCCAGAAATAGGCAGTTGGGCATCATCACCCCTGTTGTGATGACAAAACCCCAAGCACGAATATCGGGATGAAACTTTACAGCAGGTTCTACATTTCGGCGGCATCCAGGTCTTTACTCGCGGCTGGAGTGGTCAGGAACCGTTGGTAGATAAACGACACCAGGATGAGCACCAACGCCAGTCCGATGAGTGACCCCACGCGGCAGAGACCGCCCAGCCGCCACAAGTTGTGCAGGAACAGCTTCACCATGGTTTGATTCACGAGACCGGCAATAGGCTTTTCAAATACTCAAAATCCCTGACAAGGTGTTGTTTTCTTTGTGGATTATTGTAATTCAGGGGAGAGGGGTGATAGGTCACAAACAGCTTTCGATGTCCCAGGTAAGAATTCTACCGTTGATGTCGCTCATTTTCAGCCCTGCCTGTCCCAGGAGCACTGAGGCTGCAGAACTCCCAAGGCATACCACCCACGGCGGATTCACAATGGCCAGTTCTCGAAGCAGGTAGCTCAGTGCATAACGGCTTTCCTTGAGTGACGGTTTGCGATTGGCCCCGGTCTCTGAAAACGGGCGATACTTGATCAGATTGGTGATGAACAGCCGTTCACGAGCCCAGCAGATATGGTCTAAAAGGGCATTGAGGTTGCCACCGGCTGCACCGACAAAAGGCATACCCTGGAGTTCCTCTTTCACGTCCCGGTGCTTCCCCGATGAAGACTGCCGATGCATGCGTATCCCCCACCCCCGGAACAAAAATGGTTCCCATCCGTTCGTTGCGATAACGACCATCGCCCTGGATTTCCTGATAGAGGCGGTGGATCTGCCGTTCCTTGGTGAAAATCATGAATTCCCTGTGGCTCTTTCCTCTGATCGTCTGAACCCTGTCGCCGGAGCCCTGGCCTCGATCAGAATTCCACTCCTTTCTGAGCGGCAATACCCTGGTCGTGGTAGGGGTGTTTGACCTGCCGCATTTCCGTGACCAGGTCGGCGGCATCCAGCAGTTCCGGTGGCGCGTTGCGCCCCGTAACCACCACGTGCAATTCCGGGGTTCGCTCCCTCAAGGCCCGCAACACGGGTTCCAGCGGCAACAGACCGTAGGCCATGACGATGTTCAACTCATCCAGGATGAGCAGGTCGACATCACCCCGCTCCAGGACACCAGCCGCTATCTCCCAGCCTTGTTGTGCCAGCACTCGGTCTTCCTCAAGGTTTTCCTTCTTCCAGGTGAAGCCTGTGCCCAAGGTCCGAATTTCGATTTCGGGGAAGCGTTCAAAGCGTCCAGCTCCCCATACCGCCATCCCCCTTTGATAAATTGCAAGATGAGTACCCGCATGCCATGGCCGGCTGCTCGAAGCGCCATCCCCAGCGCAGCCGTGGTCTTGCCCTTACCGGTGCCAGTGAATACGATCAAGAGCCCTTTTCGCACAGATCCCCCTCAAGTTCGCAAGGTCTAGGTTGCTGATAACCATGTCAGACCTCCATCTTAGTCCGCGTTTGGATTGACCACTAAGTCGAACCGATGCTTGCGCAGTTGAGCCGCCCTATGCACGCTTGGTGACTGGACTTGGAGCTTATCTGCTGAATTCTTTATCACTTTGTTACGGTCTTGTGTTATGAAAAATCGCAGTGACATGGCTGCACATAAGGTCACAACCCATGATAAAGAGGGCTGGTCCAAGCCTGCAGTTCCGTTCCGAGGAGTGCATACCGCAGGTGACGGCGCCTGGTGCCCGTGATCGCAACTGAGCAGTGCTGATGATACAACCTCGGCGTTTGCTGCCTCTCAACAGGGACTCCTAACTGTCCCTATTGCCGCCACCTTGTGCAGGATTGCTGCAAGCCGTACGGCTTTGTGAGGGAAGGCTCCGATGGCACATGCGAAAGCTACTGTCCTAATCGTAGACGACGAGGAAGTCGTCCTGGCTATGCTCCAGGGCATCCTCCAAGCCGAAGGCTACAGGACGCTGATCGCCACAAATGGTGAGGAGGCGCTGCAACGAGCAGCCATCAATCGCCCGACCTCATCTTGATGGATGTGGATATGCCGGGCATGAGTGGTTGCGAGGCGACTCAGACCCTCAAGACCAACGCTAACACCCGCCTGATCCCAATCATCCTGGTGACCGGATATGATGATCGCACTTCCCGGCTCAAGGGTCTGTACGCCGGAGCTGAGGAGTTCCTAAGCAAACCCGTGGACCGTGTGGAACTCATCGCCCGGGTCAGGAACCTCCTGCGCATCAAACTCTACAGTGATCTACTGGCCGATCAGAACCGCTTTCTGGAACACCAGGTGCGAGAACGGACTTCACAGCTGCGTGAGAGCCAGCTCAGTATCGTCCTAACCCTGGGTCGCGCGGCGGAATTTAGAGACGATGACTCGGGCGACCATGTTCGCCGCATCAGCCATTTCACCAGGATTCTTGCTCAGCGCTTGGGCATGGACAAGGAATTCATGGAGAGCATAGCTGCTGCAAGCCCGCTGCACGATGTTGGGAAAATCGGCATCCCTGACAATATACTGCTCAAACCAGGCACGCTGACCGTGGATGAATGGCAGGTGATGGAAACTCACACGGTCTTAGGGGCGAGAATTCTTGGCGAAAGCAACTGGCCCCTGATTCGGCTCGGCCGAGAAATTGCCCTGAGTCATCACGAACGTTGGGACGGAAAGGGCTACCCATACGGTCTAAAAAGTGATGCCATCCCCCTTGCGGCCCGCATCACCAACATCGCGATCAGAACGACACCTTGCGTTCGCGCCGCTCCTACCGCCCCGCCCGAGACCATCGGGAAACCATGTGGATACTCACCAAGGGGGACCAACGGACACGCCCCGACATTTTCGACCCTCAAGCGTTGGATGCGTTCGTCGCCTGCGCAGAACAGTTCGATGAAATCTTTGAGCAACACGTCGATCAGTTGGATTACCGCCCTTGGCATGCCGGCGGCGAGGGCTTCAAAACCGGCGCGGGCGTGCGCTTGAGACACAGGAAGGACAGCGATTCTTGAGCTTCCACACTATGCCTCCTTGGCGGCTGAGGCTTTTGCTGCCATCTTGCTGTTGAATTTGGCAGCGTCGATGACAAACCTCTCGTGAGTCCCTTCTGAGATCTTGTCAATCCCATCATCGGCAACCAAAGAGAAGGTGAGCTTGCGTCCCTCCACCTTTTCGAGCTTCCCTTTGACGGTAACGGTTAGTCCTGGTGGGGTTGCCGCAATGTGACTCAACTTCACATCGATTCCGACCGACTGTTCTCGTGGCCAGTCAATATGCGGATTCAGAGCTCGAATACAGGCCCACTCGAAAAGGCCCACCATAAACCCTGTGGCCAGCACCCTTGGCATCATCTGAAACTCAGGGGACTCCGGATAGAGGTGGGGCACGGTCTTGTCCTCAGGGACCGTGAAGCTGAAATCGAAAGTGAGGCCCGGCTTGTAATGATTCCTTCATGTTGCACCTCCCTTGTTGATTGGGGTTTGGTGTGGCGAGCGCAAAATACCTGCCTGCTTTGCCCGGAGACAATTCTGCCCCTTCACTTGTTGCTCTTGCCTCATAAATTCTGCTATAAATTATCGATAAGTCAAATTAATAGATTTTATAAACACCATTGAGAGGACTTATTACTGATGGAATGGCAGCAGATCATAGGATTCTACCATGTGGCCAGACTGCAGAGCTTTACCAAGGCTGGCGAGGCCACATTTCGGACCCAGTCGGCCCTTAGTCAGCAAATCAAGACGCTGGAAGGGGAACTCGACTGTCAGCTCTTTGAGAGAATAGGGAAACGAAAACTGGCTCTAACGCCTGCGGGGGAGCGTTTCTTAAGGTTTTCAGAACTGGTCCTGGAAAAATACGAAAAGATCAAAGAGAGTTGAGCGAACTGAAAGAGCTGCAGAAAGGACCACTCAGAATTGCCGCCCCGTTCACAACCCTCTACCACCTTTTCCCGGAGAAGCTCAAAGAATACGCAGACCGGTTTCCACAGGTCGAGCTGACCCTGCTCGACCGACCCCAGGAGGTCGTCTTAGAGCTGGTCCGGAATGGCGAGATTGATTTCGGTTTTACTCGGGAGTCGGTTGTTCCGAAGAACCTTGCGACTATCCGCTGGAAGAAAATCGAAACGGTCCTGATGGTGCCGGCGGGACACCCGCTAACCGCCGTAAAGCGGGTAACCATGAAACATATTGCCGGGTATCCTCTCATTCTTCCTCCAAGGAACGTCAAGTACACCAGCCGCTCGGCTCTTGAGGAGCACCTCGGAAAGCTCGGCCTGAATTATCGTATCGTTATGGAATCCTCAAACGTCGAGCTCAGCTCAGTCTACGTGGAGATGGGGCTGGGTATTTCGCTTGCCACGGTGGTGATGGATTTGCCGGCGCTAAAAGCAAGGAAGATCGGATTTCTTCGGCTCGATCACTACTTCAAGCCTGATCACATCGCGCTTGTTATGAGGAAGGGTAGGATTGCGTCTTCCTACAAGAACGCTTTTGTGCATGCGTTATTGGGGGAGCCCGCTTTTTCCGGCGCCTGACAAATCGTATCATCGTTGGCCCAAAGGGTGATCCATTTCCAAGACCATGACCGTCAATTGCAGTCTGCAAGAAGATGCCGGGAGGATTTGTTCACAACTGTAGATCCCCGAAACGTCATCCCGCAGATCGTTCGCATCCCTCAGGCACAGGGAACTGCCCAGGGTCTGCCGATGGAGGGACAAGTTGGCTCCTGCGGCATTCAGGGATTGGAGTGAGATGGTTCCCAAATTATTGGTAAGGGTATATGCTCCAGGTTATTCCATCAGGAAGGGGATGACGATCAGCGGGGACAAAAGCTGGCACAGCCCTGGATTCGAATCGACGGTAGCATTGGTTGCGCTACGGGAACAGGGCAACATTATTCAGCGGGCCAGTCGCTTTGGCGTCCGTCCCAAGCGGATGACCGTTATTGAGGCGGCCTCGGAGGATTGCGTATGAAGATATGGGTGGATGCTGACGCCTGTCCGGCCGACATCAAGGAGTTGATCATCCGGACGGCCAGGCGTCTCAAGATCCCTGCGGTTTTTGTTGCCAACAAGTACATCAGCGTTCCTGATTCGGCCTATGTTTCAACGGTCCGTGTCGATTTGGGGCCGGAAGTTGTCGATGAATACATCGCGCAATACGGCGAAGCGTGCGACTTTGCCGTCACTCAGGATATTCCCCTGGCGTCTGCCCTTGTCCCGAAAGGGGTCACTGTCATCAACCCCCGCGGCGAACTCTACACTGAAGAAAACATCCGGGAACGGCTTTCCATCAGGAACTTCATGCATGACATCCGCGAAGCCGGGACCATCACACCCGGTCCCAAACAATTCGGACAGAGAGAAAAGCAGCGGTTTTCAGATACCTTCGACAGAGAGCTTACCAAGTGTATCAAACGGGGTGAGGGCGGGGTTCGAAACGATTCCACCGATCGAGGTTGACTGTGATCGTGGGGATGCCGAATAGCGGCATCCCCACGACCATTTCAAGTCACCGTGGTGAGTTCATAACTGCGAGTCCCAAGCCCAACTAGTTCGGCATATTCCAGTTGATGCTCCCAGGGAATCGCCGGATAGACCGCGCGGATTTTGTCGCTTCCAGGGTTCAAAGCGTCCCCGTCGAGGCAGGACGAGGGCAATCCGGCTTGGGCGTTGAGAAGATCCGCCGATGCCTGATCGATGGCAACCGGATCAAGCGAGGCCACGATGCCGATATCGGCGACGATGGGCGCGTCGGCGTGGGGATAACAGTCGCAGGCCGGCGAAATCTGCGTGAGAAAATTAAAAAACAGAGAGCGTTGCTCCTTGCCCTTGAGCGCCCCCACGGTGTATTCCACCATGCGCTCCAGGAAAGATGGCAAGGCCGTCCCCCAGTTGATATCGATGGCACCGTTCGGACAGGTGTGGATACACATGCCGCACCCCACACAGCGCTGACCGTTGATCTCCGCCAGCTTCTTGGCGCCGGCTGGCGCCGCTTCCGGATTCGTGCCACGGTGTTTAAGGGTAATGGCCCCATGGGCGCAGACCGCCGCACAGGAGCCACAACCCACGCATTTTAGGCCATTGACCAATGGCGCCACATCACAGTGCTGGGCCATTTTCCCCCGTCGCGACGCAGCCCCCATCCCGATGTTTTTCAGGGTCCCGCCAAATCCCGACATTTCATGCAGCTTGAAGTGCGCCAGGGAAATCAGGTTAGTGGCACGCGCCACCGCCGAGCCGATGTAGACCTGTTCGAAGTGCTTGAGAGCGACGGGCACGGCCACTTCATCGGTACCATCGAGGCCATCGGCAATGATCACCGGCGCTCCCACCACCGATGAGGCAAACCCGTTAGCCAAGGCGGTGTTGAGGTGGTCCACGGCGTTGCCTCGAGACCCAACGTAGAGGGTATTGGCATCGGTTAGAAAGGGTTTGCTTCCGGCCTTAATGGCCACGTCCACAATGGGACGCACTAGCAAGGGCCGGATGAAGGCGGTGTTGCCGCGTTCTCCGAAATGGATCTTGATCGCCGTGGTTGTCCGTCGTTTCAGGCGTCGCGCGGGTTTCAACGCTTCCATCAAAGCGCGGATTTTGTCCAACAGGTTGCGGTCGTTGGTGGTTCGCAAATCGCTAAAAAAAACCTTGCTGGCCATGTTGTTCCCTCCTCATTGGATAGATCCGCGATTAGCGACTGTCCAAGAACAGCATTGTCATCGCGCCATAGACCTGGCCCCGCCACCAGTGGAACGGGATTCACATTTACGATAGCAAGACCGCAATAATCCCGGTCAGGAATATACCATCAAAAGTCCCCGCCCCCCCGATAGATACGACCGGTGCGTTCAATTGGCGGATCTTGTGAAGATTCAGCAGGTCCGCACCGATCAGGGTGCCCAGCGTCCCGGCCACATACGCGGTGGCAGCCGCCCATTGGCTGTTGACAATATAGGCGATCAACGCTGCGGACAGCGGGGGAACGAACATGGGGGTGGCAATGCCGATCCCGGGCACCGGTCGGGCCAGCTTGTAGACAATGAAGGTTTCAATGACCACCGCGATGAGCATGCGAATGGGGGTTCCGGTCTGCCTCCAGAGGTAGATGGACAACAAGGTGGGGATGATAGCGCCACCGACGTTGACCGCAAGAACCATGTGTCTTTGCTGCCACCGGGGCGGTCGGAACCGCATGCCGAAAAAGGAAACGATTTCCCACTCCTCAGGTTCATGAGTGATGGGAATGCGGCGCACCGGGATGTTGATCATGCTTCCGATGATGCACAGGGAAAGAAGCGAAAACAGCACCCCGGGATGAAATCCCAGAGTCTGGAAAGCCAGGGCAAAGACCCCGACCTTGACCAGACTGAAAACCAGAAAAAGCAGAAACACGAAGACGAACAGAAAGAACACGAGAAATGGTGGGAAAAACATTTGGGACCCTCATCGTCGTCCAAGCGTGCAGCGTATGCCTGCACGGCACCAATAGGCCGCGGCGCGTTACCCAAACCAACACTCCAACATCCTGGTCTGCTCCGGGAATCCCTGGCAGTAACCCTTCACCAATTGGGGAACTCACATCACCGTACGGACGGCGCCCGATACCGCGTCCTCAAACGGCTTAAAATTTGTGCGAAAGAGTTGGCGCAAATGTTCTGCCTGTCGGAGATAAGCGCTCTTGTCCTGCCAGGTCAGCATTGGTTTGAGCAACTCGGAAGGAACCTCCGGGCACTGCGTGGGAACGCTCAAACCAAAGTGCTCCTCGGTCTCAAAGGCCACTCGATCCAGAGCACCACCCAAGGCGGCATGGACCATGCTGCGGGTATGGGCGATCGGGATGCGCTCTCCTACCCCGTAACCGCCGCCGGTCCAACCAGTGTTGATGAGCCAGCAGGCGCTGCGGTGTCGCATGATTCTCTCCCGCAGTAGGCCGGCGTAAACGGTGGGCGGCAAAGCCATGAACGGAGCACCGAAGCAGGTGCTGAACGTGGCCTGGGGTTCCAGGACACCGGCTTCGGTACCGGCCACCTTGGCCGTGTAGCCGGAAAGAAAATGGTACATGGCCTGTTCAGGCGTGAGCCGCGAGATGGGTGGAAGCACCCCGAAGGCGTCGCAGGTCAGCATAATGACATGTTGGGGATGGGGAGCGAGACCCGTTGGGGAAGCGTTGTCGATGTAGTAGATAGGATATGCCGCCCGGGTGTTCTCGGTAAGCGAGGCGTCGTCCAGGTCCAGGCGCCGGGAGTGGCTGTCGATGGTGACGTTTTCCAGAATAGTGCCAAACATCTGGGTGCAGCGATAGATCTGGGGCTCCGCCTCGGGTGACAGGCGAATGACCTTGGCATAGCAGCCGCCTTCAAAATTGAAAATCCCGTCGTCGCTCCAGCCGTGCTCGTCGTCACCCACCAGCTGGCGGTCCGGGTCCGCCGAGAGCGAAGTCTTGCCGGTCCCGGAGAGACCGAAAAAGATGGCGGCGGTGCCATCCCGGCCGACATTGGCCGAACAGTGCATGGGCATAACGCCTCGCTGGGGTAGCAGGTAATTCATCATGGTGAAGATGGATTTCTTGATTTCCCCACCATAACCTGTCCCGCCAATGAGGATGAGCTTCTTGCCGAAGTGGACCAGAATAAAGGCCTGGGAACGGGTCCCGTCCAATTCAGGCGTTGCCTGGAAATGAGGGGCCGCCAGGACGGTGTATTCCGGTTCGAAGGAAGCGAGAATCTCCGGTTCATAAATGCGGATGAACATGTTACGAGCGAACATGCTTTGCCAGGCCATTTCCGTCACCACCCGAACGGGCACGCGGTATTGGGGGTCCGCTCCGGCAAAGCAGTCCTGCACATAGATTTCTTTTCCCTGCAGGTAAGCAAGCATGCGGTGGTAAAGATGTTCAAATTTATCACTGGGGAAAGGCCGATTCACCTCACCCCACCAGATCTTGTCGGCGCAACTGGGTTCCTCGACAATGAACTTGTCATTGGGAGCCCGGCCGGTAAACTGCCCGGTGCGCACCACCAAAGGACCAAGCCGGGCCAACAGCCCTTCCTGACGACGGATCGCCTGTTCATAAAGCAGCGGGTTGGTAGCATTGTAGAAAACCCGTGTGTAGTTCCGAATGCCTTGTTTCTCTATGGGACATTTGATTTGCGAGGTCGGATTTGACGGATCACAGATCATGCAACAGCTCCTCTCAATGGCCACCCAGCCCAATGATCGCTGGTGGCGACGTTGCTGCCTCGGCGATGTCGTTTGTCAAGTCGGCAGCCGCGGCCCGCAGTGTCAGCTGGATGGTGCACCACAGAGAGCCCTGACGGCATCCAGCAGAGATGTGAAGGTGTCATCCGGCGTGATCGGGTCGGAGGTCACAGCTCCAACAAGATCCGCACATGGCAGGAAACGATTCAGCAAAACGGCACGACAACCAGCGTTCTTCGCTGCCAACAGGTCACTGGAACGGTCCCCAATCATGACGGCTGACTCCAAAGCCACCCCAAACACCCGGGCAGCGCTTTCCAGCATTCCTGGCGCCGGCTTGCGGCAGGAACATTGCTCGTCCGGACGATGGGGACAGTAGAAGGCGGCGAGGAGGTCCCCGCCCGCCTGACGGATGTGATGGATCATTTGGTGGTGCAGGTGCCAGAAGCTGTCCCACCCCATGTAGCCCCGGTGCAAGGCCGACTGGTTACTGATGAGAATCACCGCAACCTGTTTCCGGCAAAGCCACTGGAGCGCTGCCAGGGCATCGGGACAAAATTGAAATTCACCCCAGTTTTTGACATAGTCGGGGCGGTCCCAATTGAGAACACCGTCCCGGTCCAGAAACAGGAAATGCTTGGCGGTGGTTTCCGGATGCCCGATCCAACTTAACATAGGGACTGCGTCCGTGCCTTTGTCACGAGGAACTGTGCAGAAGCGCTTTGCATCCTTGCCTTGGACCCTTACAATGTAAACGGGAGCACTTCTCCTGCCGCGTCAAGTTATTCAGCCATGCCGAGCCAGGCTGCCGATAACTCATGATAAACTCGGAACTCACACAGGTACGGTAACAGAAACCTATGCTGCAAGCAACCAATCTCGAAGAGCTGCAATCTGCGCTTCAATATCGATTCCGCACTCCCCGACTGCTCCTGCAGGCCCTGATGCATCGGTCCTACATCAATGAGAACCCCGGAAGTGAATGGAGCGATAATGAAACCCTGGAGTTCCTCGGTGATGCCGTTCTGGGTCTGGCAGTGAGCCATCTTTTGTGGAATCGTTTCCCGCACTACAACGAGGGCAGCCTGTCGCGGCTGCGATCTGCCGTGGTCAACGAACGGGAGTTAGCCATCGTGGCCGTGGAGCTCAATCTGGGCGACTACCTCTTCCTCGGCAAAGGCGAGGAAGGCACGCGGGGCCGCGAGAAACCTTCTTTGCTGGCCGACACACTGGAGGCGCTGCTGGCCGCCGTGTACCTGGATGGGGGACTGGAAGCCGCGACCAGCGTGGTCGAAACCATCTTTGCCCACTATCTGGACCCGCAGCGGTTGGAACGGCCCCTTGAGATCCTTGACAAAGACTACAAAACCCAGCTCCAGGAGATCACCCAGAGCCGTTTCAAACTCACCCCCGTCTACACTCTGGAAGCAGAGGAAGGCCCTGACCACGACAAGCTCTTCTATATGAGTGTCGCCGTTCAGGGCCAGGTACTCGCTCATGGCGTGGGGAAGAGCAAGAAGGATTCCCAGCAACTGGCGGCGAAGAAAGTACTGGAAATACTGGCAAACGACCCGGATGCCCTCAAGGACTTGACATGAGGCGAAGACCGCCGGTCTACCCCATTTTCTTGCCCTTTGCCGGTTGTCCCTTTCGTTGCATTTACTGTGATCAGCAAGCGGTGACGGCGGTCGAACACGACCAATCATGGTTCGAGCGCGCAGCCGCCCAGCTGGTGTCACTGGCTGACCGCATCCGCATCGAGGCGGTTCCGGGCGAGATCGCATTTTATGGCGGCACTTTTACCGGCTTGCCCCTCGATCTTCGCGACCAACTTCTCAAATGGGCCGCAGGTTACGTGCGAGAGGGGCTGTTCACCGGGATCCGTTTTTCCACACGGCCGGACATGTTGGATGCAGACACCCTTGGTACCCTGTCCCAATATCCGATCACCACGGTGGAACTGGGAATCCAGAGTCTTTCCGACCCGGTGCTGGAAACCTGCCGCCGGGGTTACAGCAGAAACCAGGCATTGGCAACCATGGAATCACTCCGGCAGTACCCGTGGAAGTTGGGCGTGCAACTCATGTCGGGACTTCCTGCCGATACGCCCAAACGATTCCTGGATTCGGTCCTGGATACCATCGCCAGAAACCCTGATTTTGTTCGCTTCTACCCTGTACTGGTGTTTCCTGGAACCGAGCTGGCTCGATGGACCGCCGACGGCCGCTACCAGCCGCTTACGGTTGATGAAGCGGTCGCCTGGTGTGTACCGGCTTTCGATGCCTGCCTCCAGGCCGGGATTCCAGTGGCCAGAATGGGTCTATTGCTTTCATCGGGGATCGATTCCGGCATGACACGCGTTGCCGGCCCCTGGCACCCCGCATTTGGCCAGTTGGTTCGAAGTGCCTGGTGGCGCCGAAGAATTGATGCGACCCTGCAGCAATGGCCATCTCCACCGGCAGGTGGTTGTATCAATCTGCGTGTGGGGCAGCGACACGTCGGTGACGTGCTCGGGTGGAAACGTCAGAACCTCACCCACTGGCGCCAGAAATGGGACCTGAAGCAGGTGCGTGTGGAAGGAGTTGCCAACGAAGACGGCAGAAGTTTTGTTCTTGCCGTAAACGCCGGAGAAGATTAGTCCTGGAGTGTCCGTCCACTCTCATTATGACATGGATTTGGTTTGATCTGTTTCGGCAAACGATTCGTCCTAAAGAACAGCGAGGTTTTCATGGCAGCATTTCGATCCGGATATGTGGCTCTGATTGGCGCCGCCAATGTGGGCAAGTCCACCCTGATGAACCACATCCTGCAGCAGAAGATATCGATCACCTCCCCCAAGGCCCAGACCACGCGGAATCGCATTCTGGGCGTCCTGACGCGACCGGATTGTCAGATGATCTTTCTCGATACTCCGGGGATCCACAAGGCCCAGGACTCTTTTAATCGGGTCTTGATGCGAACGGCCCTGGCCACACTGCAGGACGTGGACGTGATCTGTTTCCTGGTGGAAGCAGGAGAAGCTCACCGAGATATCAACGAATATGCCCTGCAGTTCCTGCGAAGCATTTCCACACCGGTCATCATGGCCATCAATAAGATCGATTTAGTGCGAAAGACCGGTCTGTTGCCCATCATTGACCGTTATCGGGAACTCCACCCGTTTCGCGCCATTGTTCCTATCTCGGCGCTCCTGGGCGACGGTGTGCCACAACTGCTGGCCGAAGTCATTGGTTGCCTGCCGGAAGGCCCTCATTACTACCCTGAAGACTCACTGACGGACCAGCCGGAACGTTTCCTGGTTGCCGAACTGATCCGGGAGAAGGTCTTCCACCTGGCCCAGCAGGAGATCCCCTACGCGGTTGCGGTCACCATTGAAAGCTTCCGCGAGGACGCGAAGACCCGTCGCATAGACATCGAAGCCACGATCCATGTCGAGCGCGACTCCCAAAAGGGCATCCTCATCGGCAAGAAAGGGGCGATGCTCAAGGAGATCGGCAAGCAGGCCCGCCAGGACATCGAACACCTGCTGGGTTGTCACGTTTTTTTGGGGCTCTTTGTCCGCGTCCAAAAGAACTGGCGCAAGGACCCCCGCGCCCTTGTGGAATTCGGTTTCGAAGTGTAGCTGTGAGGCGTCCGGATGGTTGAGGGTTCCTTACCTGGAGCATATGGTTTCCGCGGGCTCTTCATCTGGGCCGCAAAACACCATCTACTTTGATGCCGGAGCATTTTGACTCGAGCTTCAGACCGGTGCCCAGTCGCAACTGAAGCAATTCCCGTGGGAAAGGTGAAAATGGCAGGCTCATCTCGGGCATACAAGTTCAAGTTCCTGTCCATTGTCAGCATCTGGCTCGTCCTGGTCCTTGGGCTTGCCGCTATGGTGGGACAACGGCTGGTGGCCAGCACTCGACACTACGTCCTCAGGGCACTCGACCACCAAACCCGGTCCACAGCAACCACCCTGGAAGGTGCATTCCAATACCAGAAGCTTCTCACCGAGATGTTGGCCCACGATCCCAGCATCCACTTACTCGCAATGGCGCCATCGGCGGTGCATGTTGAAGACGCCAATAGGATTCTGGCCGACTTCACCGCCCAACATCGAATCACGATCTGCTATTTCATGGACCGATCCGGGACGGTTCTGGCTGCTTCCAACCACAAAACTCCCTACAGCTTTGTGGGACACGATTACTCCTTCCGTGAATATTTCAAGGAAGCGATGCAGGGGACGATCTCCATGTCGTTCCATGTCGGAGTCACCACGGGCAAACGAGGTCTCTTCGTTTCCTATCCGGTGCTTGTGGGCGAACAGCTTCTCGGTGTGCTGGTGACCAAAGACGAATTAGATGGACTGGAAGAGAAATTTACGGCTTCTCAAGCCTTGATCATGCTCGTGGATGCCAATGGGGTCGTTCTGCTAAGTAGCCAACCGCAATGGGAAGGGCTTACCATCGACCCCATCACCCCGGAACTCCGGTCCACTTTGTTGGAGACTCGCCATTATGGCGACTATCAGTTGCGTTGGTCAGGAATACGGTTTTTCCATGAAAATCCCAGCGCCCAAATTGAATCCCGGGAGTACTTCTTCAAAGCTCAGCCGCTTGCTAACATCGACTGGCGTTTGCTCGCCTTCACCGAGACTTACCCGGTGAGACAGACCCAATACATGGCGATTGCCCTCGGAGGGCTTCTGGCCGTGGCCATCGGTGGGACATTCTTATGGATCCATCAAAATCGCAGAATCAACCAAAAACTCACCCAGTCTGAGCGGCTCTTTCGAACCCTCTATGAGTCTTCAGCCGATGCCTTCCTGTTACTGGACCCAACCCATGGGTTTATCGACTGCAACGATATGGCACTACGTCTGTTTGGGTTCAAGAATCGTCTGTCGCTCCGTAACAAGCGGCCGCACGAACTGTCTCCCACATTTCAGCCCACCGGGGAGAATTCGCGCGAAGCCGCGGTTCGGCTCATTGCGCAAACGATGCTGCGCGGATCAGGGCGGTTTGAATGGACCCACCGCCGCAGCGACGGGTCCCTAATCCCCACCGAGGTGTTGCTGACTCGGGTGGATGTCGATGGCAAACCCATACTCCAGGTCATCATGCGAGACATCAGTGATCGCAAACGGATGGAGGACGCCCTTCGCCGATCGGAGGAACGCTACCGAACCATCTTTGAAAACCTGCTCGACGGTTACTTCCGCCGCGACATCCATGGGACCTTGCTGTTCACTAATGAAAAACTCGCCGACATGCTGGGCTATACAACCGACGAGATCGTTGGGAAGAACATGATCGTCGAACTTTACCCTGATTCCAGCAGGATGCCGGAGATGATGGAGGCTGTTCGAGAAGGTGGCGGGCGGGCGGTTGACTACGAGTTGAAACTGAAACGCAAAGATGGTTCCCTGATGGTGTTTTCATCCAATATCCAGTTATTCAAAGACCAAGAAGGCAATGAGACCGGTTTGGAAGGGGTGCTGCGAGACATCACACCGCGGAAGCGGATGGAAGAGGAACTTCGTCTGGCCAAGACCCAAGCCGAACTGGAATCAGCCAGGTTGGCGTCAATCATTTCGGTGATGGAAGAAGGAGTGGTCTTTGCGGACGCATTTGATCATATCGTGGAAGTCAATGATTACTTCTGTAACTTTGTTGGGAAACAGCACCATGAAGTGCTCCACCATTCCATATGGGACATCTTTCAGGGCGAACTCGGTGAACGCCTGCGCAGTATCATAAAGGAATACCAGGGGGGCGAGCGAAAACACCCGGCATCCCTGGATACCACCATCGACTCCTCGGTGGTCACAGTCCGCACCCAGGCCATTTTTAGAGGCAATCAGTACGAAGGGGTTCTGATCAATTTGGTAGACATCACCTCGCTGGTGGAAGCCAGGATCAAAGCGGAACTGGCAAGCCGCACCAAGAGCGAATTCATTGCCAACATGAGCCATGAAATCCGCACCCCCATGCACGCCATTATCGGGCTGGGCCAGATCCTGGGTGAAGGCTCGCTCACCACGGAACAAAGCGAGTGCCTTCAAATGATCCAGAGCTCAGCCGATCATTTGCTCAATATCATTAACGAGATTCTCGACTTTTCCAAGATCGAAGCCGGCAAACTGGAACTTGACCATGTTCAGTTTGCGCTTGAAGAGACCCTGCACAGCGTTCTTGGCGCTTCGGCAGCGAGGATCCAGGACAAGAACCTCCGTTTCATTCGGGATATATCCCCGGATATGCCCGCGGAATTGGTGGGTGATCCGGTCCGGCTGAGCCAGGTTCTGATCAACCTCTTGGACAACGCCATCAAGTTCACCAGTGAGGGCCACATCAGTTTCTCTATCGGAATTCAGGAACTGACCTCGGCATCCGCGTTGTTGCGGTTTTCAGTTGCAGATACCGGAATTGGCATTCCCCACGAGAAGTTGGGGGCGGTATTCGAGAGCTTCACTCAGGTGGATAGCTCCATCACCCGCCGCTTTGGTGGCACCGGCCTCGGCTTGGCCATATCGCGACATCTCGTAGAGAGCATGGGAGGACATATCTGGGTTGAGAGTGAGGAGGGCAAAGGGAGTTGCTTTCACTTCACAGCCCGCTTTGCTTTGCCGGAAGCCGCAGCAATGGCAGTCGGCGTCCATCTGCCAACCAGAGCGCAAGCTGGCCCCGGAATCACTGCGCAAGACTCCACAACAGCCTTCCCAAGTTTGCATCTACTCCTGGCAGAAGATAACCTGGTGAATCAGCGACTGGCGGCTCGCGTCCTGGGAAAACACGGCCATCGGGTAACGGTGGTCGAAAATGGTCTGGAAGTCCTCAAGGCACTGGAACTGAGTCGCTTCGACCTGATCCTGATGGACATCCAGATGCCCGACATGGACGGTCTGGAGGCCACTCGGCTGATTCGGCAACAAGAAGCCATTAGCGGCAACCGTATTCCCATTATCGCGCTCACGGCACACGCCCTGAAAGGCGACCGGGAGCGCTGTTTCGATGCCGGCATGGACGACTACATATCCAAACCCATCAAGGTCGATCAATTGCTGGAGGCTATTGAAAAATGGGGCATCGGGACGGTTGTGGGATAGGTTTACCGCATACCTGACGCGCCCTGTCATCGCTTTTATGCTGCCCGCCCAGCGTGACAGGCTCCCGGTAGCCGCTCTGATCGCGCCTGCTCCCAGGCGCACGGACCCCGGCTTGCGCCGGGGTGACAGTGTGGGACAATGTGAATTTACTGAAGTCAACTGCGTTGGGTCTAAGCTCTTACCAGCCTCCGTTGCCGTGCTTTCAGAACCGATCACCCACCTTGAGACCAGCACTGGAAATGAAGTCCAGCGCCGATGTCTTGGCTCCCCCGGCGGGTCGGACCTTGGCAATTTCCAGGAGACCGTCGATGACGGCGATGGTCAAACCTTTTTCATCGCACCGAACAACCGTACCGGGAGGGTTGGAATGTTGAACAGACTCAAGTTTCGAGTTGTAGAAGTGGACCCGCTGACCACCGAGCATACCAAACGCTCCCGGCTGGGGGTCACAACCCCGCACTAGATTAAAAACCTCCTTCCCAGGCTTGCCCCAATCTATGCCGGCAACCTTGTCGTCACATACCGGTTCGTAGGTAGCCCGTGTCTCATCTTGAAGCAAACGTGGCGCGTTGCCCGCCTTAATCAGATCCACCGACTCCATCAAGGCGCTTATCCCCATGGGGAACAGATGGTTGAAATAGAGAGAACCGGTGGTGTCCTCCGGACCAATCGCTATTTCCCTTTGCAGGAGAATGGCACCAGTGTCGATGCCGCCGTCTGGCCAAAAGATGGTGAGCCCTGTTCTGGTATCTCCCATGATCACCGCCCAGTTGATGGCGCTGGCTCCACGATGGCGCGGCAACAGAGAAGGATGGTAGCAGATGGCTCCCTTGGTCGGCACGTTCAAGAACCCAATGGGAATGATGGCGGTGACGAAAGCCATGATCAAGAGATCCGGCTGCAGTTGCCGAAATTCGGCAAGCACTTCGGGGTCTTTGTAACTCTTAGGCGCGAAGTACGGCAGGTTTTTGGTTGCAGCCGTCTCTTTGATAGCATCCGCTTTCCCCTTGGGTGAATCCGGCGGGCCGTAAACCGCGATCAGATTTTCCTTGGATGCAATCTCTTCGAGGAATTTAGCACCAAATGCCGCTTGGCCCATGACTACGATACGCATCTTTATCCTCCTTTATTGAAGTCCGCCCGTTCATTTTGCCTCCACCCGGGATCATCCCAAACGTCCAGTACAGGGCGCCCGGTCGCTCGGCTGGTTTGTCGACGCTATAGCAGTGCAATGCGAACCAAGAGAGTCTCTGAAGCGGAGGGGATAGGCAGGCCAGTTGGGATTCGATCAGCTCGAAAAAGTAAGCGTCGTCACGAACTCAGACACCTTGGAGGCGCCCAAGCAATATTCGACTAGGTTTTGCAGCACATTGCCCAAAACCGGAACTCGACCTTCAACGTCCATGGTGACCTCCTCACATTGCCATAGGCGCTGATGGTTAGTGGGTTCTCCCCGAAGAATACATGGGGCATGACCACAGATGGGACATTCCCCCTGGGTGCACGGGTCCACGTGAATGAGAATGTCCGTCGGAACCTGGAAGTGGTCTCTAAAGATGTTCTCCAGCTCCTTCACTTCGTGGTGCCCTCTGTCCAGAGTCATATCGCGCGGCATGATCAGGTGAAAGTCCAGGTGGACTCGCTCCCCTGAGCGCCAGGCACGAAGTTTGTGAATATCGATCCAGTGGTCCTTGCGATGCTGGGATAAAATGGCAGAGATCTCCTCTAACAGACGGGGATCGGTCTCGTTCATCAATCCCGCAAAGGCCACGCGAACAAGCTGCCAACCGGTGATCAGAATGTTGATAGCAACGATACAGGCGATCAACCCATCCAGCCAATACCACCGGGTAAACCAGGCCAGGCCCAGACCGACCAGGACCCCACCGGTAGTGTACACATCCGTCAGCACGTGCCTGCCGTCTGCGGTCAGGGTCAGCGATTGGGTGCGTTTCCCAGCCCGTACCAGGACAATTCCCAGAACCAGGTTCACAGCAGCCGTACTGGTCAGCACTAGCAGTCCTTTGCCCAGCTGGACCAACTCACGGGACTGCCAAAGACGTGGCGCAGCTTCGTAACAGATCCCCACCGCGGCGAGAATGATCAGAGCACCTTCAAAGCCTGCTGAGAAGTATTCGATTTTGCCATGGCCGTATGGGTGATTCGGGTCGGGCGGCTGCGAGGCCAAGTAGACGCTCCACAGGGCAAAACCGCTCGCCACCACATTGATAATGGATTCGAGGGCATCCGAAAGGATGGCGCTCGATCCCGTCAGCCAATACGCATAGAACTTGACGTTCAAAAGGACAAGGCTAACCAGCACAGATGCGCCGACAAACCCTAAGCGCTGCCTGGAGTACTTTGCAATACTGTGGTCCATTAATCCCTCATACCAGGGCCGTCGCGGTCGCGGCACTTCCCCACTGCCCAAGTGCTTCACCTATCGCTGACCGACATAACCGGCAGTTTACCTTCGGACCGTCTCACTCAGGGGCACTGCACACAGTTCTGAACAAATCACCATCCAGCGGGCTTGGGTCAACACACATATTCCAACACACTGGAGTCCCGATCTTTGCTTTAATGGAAATCTACCACAAACGTGGTGCGCATCCAAAGGGTATCCAGCGGTCTTACTTGCTGAATATATTCAGCTCCCTCCTGCGGCACTGTCATTGGTCGGACAATAAGGCATCCGGAAGGCGGATTTCACCTGGTTATGGCTTTACTGCCGTCAGGATTGATCACCTGGAGCATGCCCGCAATTCGCCTGAATCCAATATTCAAGCCAAATGCAAGCCGTCTTGACATAGCCACCATTTGCCTATAGAGTGGCCCTGCCTTCTTCCTGCAGACGATTTTATTGAGATTTGAACAGAATATGAAGGTACGGGGACGCCGCTCTGGTTGCACAAAGTGTCGATCTGTCGGTGTTGTTTGCAGCAAGGTTTGGGATTCTGGGCTTGGTGAAAGAACATCAAGGGACATACATTGAACTTGCCCCCGGAAGGCGGCAAGATGTCATAGGTTCAACCCGGGGTTGATCAAGCCAAGAATGAATATTGAGATCATAAGGGGTTCTCATGGACTTAATCCTGACCCAAGATAGCATCAGCAAACTCGAGCAGATTCTGCAGAATGAACTCTTGGACCACGGAGTTGACCACGCCTTCATCGTAGACTCCTCGGGAAACCTTATTACCGAAGGGGGCGAGTTTCCCCCGGAAGATATAATGCCACTTGCCGCACTGTTGTCGGCCAATTTTGCTGCGACGGAAAGAATCGCCAAACTGATAGGGGAAAAGGATTTTACTTTGTTGTTCCATAAGGGGTCCCGCTTCAACATTCATTTTGGCCGTATCAATCAGGATTTCATCTTAGTGACTCTCTTCAGTAACGAGGTATCCTTGGGGCTGGTTCGGTTAGGGTCAATAAAGGCCATTGAACAAATGCTGCCGGTTCTGGAAGCGATATAAGTATAAGGACTCTTCAGTGGCTTTTATCGATCTCAAGCGGAAGGAAATACGAGCCAAACTGGTGTTCTATGGTCCGGGACGGGGAGGCAAGACCACCAACGTCCTGCACATTCACAAAACTATGTCCAGAGACGTCTGCGGCAAGATGGTAACCATCGATACCCGCGGTGACCGCACTCTGTTTTTCGACTTTCTGCCCCTCACCATCGGCAAAATCATGAACCTGACCATCAGGATCCAGATCTACACAGTTCCGGGTCAGGTACTGTACAACGATACCCGCAAACTGGTCCTGCGCGGCGTCGACGGCATAGTGTTCGTTGCTGATTCGCTGCGCGTCCAACAGGATCCCAACATCGAAAGCATAAGGAACCTGGCGGAAAACCTCAGCGATGAAAAGCTAAGCATTCACGAGGTTCCCCTGGTCCTGCAATACAACAAGCGGGATCTGGCTGAATCCAATATCCCCATTTTGAGCATCGCAGAGATGCAAAATGACTTAAACCGCGAGCTTGGTGTACCCGCCTTCAAAGCCAGCGCCCTGCGTGGGGAAGGCGTTTATGAAACGCTGCGGGAAATCAGCAAACGCATGATCCGCAACGTGACTCTGAGGCTGAAAAGCTCTCAGGGCTAGTCGCACATCACCCAAGACACTCCTCAGCCTCCTGTCTCGAACCGCTCCAGCCAATGCCCCGGTGGACCCCTAACCCTGAATCCACGACTCCAAACGGTGGGCAATACCTTGGTTGGACATCACTACGTCCACCACCTGTTGACGCAACGCGTTCTCAACCAGGTTTGGATAGACACAGCAGTCTTGTTCCTGGGCAATGGTGAGACCGCCACCAGCCTGAATTCTACCCAGACCATCGGCCCCATCCATCCCGACACCGGTAAGCAGAACGCCACAGGTATTGCGCTGGAAGTGCTCGGCGGCGGCAGTGAAAAGCTGATCGATGGGCATGTCCGCCGATTCGGTCACATCCAGGATTGTTTCGTCAGTATCCGCTGACCGTTCCATGCGAAGCCCCTTGAACGTGGACGCCAAGTATACCTTTCCGCGACGCAGTGGGCAAGGGCCTGTGACCGGCACGATTTCCAGCGGGCTGATATCGTTAAAACAGGCGCAGAACGGTATCAAAATCCGCGGATGGATCTCCTGGAGGGCAATAATGGCGCCGGGGAAATCGGGCGACAGCTGTGTGACAATATGCATGATGGTATTGGGACCAGCAAGGGTGGTGCCCATCACAATCAGAGCGGCAGGGGTTACGTTAGATGAAGTGGACGGGGCCACCACCTTTTTCCGGCGCCGCACCCGTCGCATGCGGTTCACCTGCATGGTCGCAGCGAGCCGCACTCGCATCCTTACCAACTCTTCCTCATCAGCCCAGCTGGCGGTGGCCACTCGGGAGGGTTTTGGCACGAAATCCACAACCCCCAGCCGCAGTGCTTCGAAAGCAAAGTATCCATCCTGAACCAACGAACTGATGATGACAATGGGGATTTGATAACGAACCATGATGTTCTTGATGGCGGTAAGCCCATTCATAACCGGCATATCGATATCCAGGGTTACCACATCGGGCTTCAGCTCCAGGATCCTTTCAAGGCACTCCTGACCGTTGGCCGCGGTTCCGACCACATTGATCTGCTCATCCTTGCCGAGTATCTGCTGGATGACTTTTCGCATCATAGGGGCGTCATCAACCACGAGGGTTTTCACGAGGGTGGTGCCGTTGGCTTCAGTTGCATCATTCATCGCTCAACCAAACCTCCATCAGGCTTTCCAAGGATGCCCAGATCACTTGTTTTGGGTAAAGTGGTGCAAAAGCCGCAACGCTTTCCACCATTTCCGTGCACATGAGGCTCTGTGGCGACGGCAATATCAATCTGACATTACACTTCAACAGTTGTTCCACCGTTTCGCCAGGCAGGGGATGAGTTGCGGAAAGGCAGCAGACACTCAGCCACTCGCCAGCCTGTGCAGCAAGCTGCTCCAGCCATAACAACACACCATTGTGCCAGGCCAGTCCGGGTGAGGTGGGAACCTCCACCCCCAGGGACATGGTCTCCGGCACCAAGTTCAAGGTCACTCGCTGGCTGGCGTTGCCAAAAAAGAATCCTCCCGGCTTCAACCACATGGATCGTACCAGCGGTTCGGTCTTGGCCCCGGTTCCTTCCTCGATGAGCTGACAAAACCTTGCCAGAAATGGGTCGGAAAGCTTCTGGAGACCGATCACCAGGCCCTTGCCGGCCAAACTGCTGAGTGGCAGGCGGAACCAATCCATGTAGGCCCCCTCCGCACCCAGGATCACCAGGATCTGCTTACCGACCATGCTTTCCTGCACCAGCAGCGACGATGGGTCGGGTTTGCTCTTGCGCCAGCGTTTGAAGTGGGACACGTGAGCCTGGGATGTTCGTTTGATCAAATCCCGCAGACGTTTGCCATACAATGTCACATCTTCGTGGGTATCCGGTTTGGAGAAAAAATCGATGGCCCCGACCTGCAGAAATTCAAAGATTTTGGGCAGCGATTGCGGCTGAAAGCTGCTCAGGATCAGAACCGGGATGGGATGCCGAATCATAATGTGTTTGAGGGTCGTATCCCCTTGCATCACAGGCATGTTGATATCGAGGGTGATGATGTCCACCTTCGGTTGGGTGGCGAGAAACAGCAAGGCATCCTGGCCGTTTTTGGCAACGCCGACCACTTCGATATCCGGGTCCGCCTCCAACATCCGCTGCAGTTGTCTGGCAAAAAAGGAGGAATCATCCACGATCAAAACTTTAGTCGTAGCCGGTGCCTGTGACTCGCTGGTCGTCTCCCCAGACTGAACCTCCTGATCGTCCTGGGCCATGAATTCGAGTCGGTCAAAAACGAGGTCCAGTTCCTCTTCCAACGCAGCGCATTCCGACAGGTCATCGCCGTATTCATCAGCTTCGCCTGGAAGTACCTCATCGACCGACCCCTTCGCATGACTTTCATCGCGCTGACGCATGGCTTCCAGCAGCATGTGTTCCCAAGGCTTATCGATGGTGTCCTGGCCGATGTCCTGAAAGGGCAGCATCTCAAAATGCCCGTCCCGCCAACTCAGGATTTCAAAAAACGCCGATTCGCCCTCCCCTTTCTCGGTTTGCGCGTGATGAATTTGCCCGCTACGCACGTAAATCGTTCCTGCTCCCTCTCCCGACGTGACCCTCACCATAAGGTCGCCACGCGACAGACAAAACATCTGCAGCAGGTCGGTCAGCTGCAGGCTGACTGTTCCCGTAAACCCTTGAGAAGGGGATTGATCTGCTTCCATCTTACCCGTTCCCTTCTCTCCATCCCCTGCCACTGTTACCAACACCTCATATTCGTCAAACCGTTGTCAGGAAAGTTGTTATCCGTTGGTTATCTCAGCCATTCTAACTGTACCCAGAAAAATATAAGAAATCACCACGATCCTGATGGCATCTGCCAGACCAAACTCCGATCAGTTCTTTGGCCCTTTCGGAATATTCGGTAAGAGCAGCCTGCGACAAACCAAAGAAAATGGCATAGAACAGCAGAGAGATAAATACGCTTCTGGTCCTTGCGCCTATATCTATGACTGACTGTCGACACCATTTGCACAGCCTTGGCAAAATATATTGTATGCGCAGCAAATCATCACACCGGCGCTCTCCCCCACACCTGAGGGAAGAGCGCTTTCGATTGTCTTCAAAGCAGCGGCATGGTCCCCGCGCACCGGTGGCGGCATGGCGCGGGAATAGTGGAGATAAGCGGCTGGGGAGTCCTTCAACAACCTGCTAATGGAGATACCTTTCCCGCATCGGCGGGCGTTCATGCATCGTGTCCTTGAGCTTTCTCAGCAGGGCCGAGACATCGATGATCAGCGATACGGTACCGTCACCAAGGATGGTAGCTCCGGAGAAGCCTTCGAAGGCGTGGAAATCCTGTTCGATGGACTTGATCACCACTTCCCGCTCACCCACCAGGCCATCGACGACCAGCCCCACCTCTCTGAAACTGGTGGCGACCACCACAATGAACTTATGTCCATCATCCACTCGATCCACCGGCATCTTCATCAACTGACTCAGATGCACCAATGGGATGGTCTCGCCACGCAGGGTGACAACCTGAAATCCTTCAATGGTGTGGGTATCGCGGTAGCGGTAACGAAGAATTTCCGAGACTGAAGCCAGGGGCAGGGTAAAGATCTGGCCGGTACCCTTGACCAGGAGTGCACGGATAATGGCCACGGTGAGCGGGATGCGGATGGTGAAGCGGGTGCCCGATCCCGGATAAGAGGCCACCTCGATGGTGCCGTTCATACGCTCCACATTCTCCTTGACGACATCCAATCCTACGCCCCGACCGGCAGTACCATCCACCCGGCCGTGGGTCGATATGCCGGGCAGAAAGATGGCGTACATCAGTTCCTCTTCAGTTAGCCGTTCCAGCTCCTGCGCTGCCATTTCCCGCCGAGATTCCAAGATCTTTCGCAGCTTTTGGGTATCGATCCCGCGACCATCGTCTTCGATCTCGAGGATCACGTAGTCGCCCTCGTGATAGGCTGCCAGCCGGATGGTGCCGGTTTCGGGCTTGCCCGTCAGCTTCCGCTCCCCCGGAGACTCGATGCCGTGCACAATGGCGTTTCGCAGGAACTGCACAATGGGATCATACATCTGCTCCAAAACCCGCTTGTCGATTTCGGTGTCACCACCGTCGGTCACCAGTTCCACTTTTTTACCCAAATTAAACGCCTGGTCACGAATAACCCGCGGAAATCGCTGAAACAATTGCGAAATCGGCAGCATGCGAATACGCATCACGGAATCCTGGAGATCATTGGCCACTCTACCCAGAGACTGGGTCGACTCATTCAGTCTAAAACTCAGGGTGCGGAGTTTCCGCACTTCCTGTTTGGACAGTTTTCCCTGGCTTGCCAGTTCCGCCAGCATGTCACGAAACAAGGACGAGGTCTGGATGAACTCCGAGCGCGTCACCACCAGTTCACCCACCTGATTGAGAAGATCGTCTACCTTCTGGGCATCGACCCGCAAGGTCACCGCGGTGACCGCTTCCTCCGTGGCCGTTGCCGCCCTACCCTTCTGCACCGATTTGTCCGACGGTAACGCCACCGAGAGTTCCTGGTCGGCCAGTTCCTCTTCGGTAAATTTCCCGACCCGCGACAAGTCAAGATCACCTTCGGCGGTTACCCGCCCCGGCACCTCCGCCATCTGTTCGAAGGCATCAAAGGAGGCATCAATTTCCTGGTCAACACTAGCGAAAGCGAGTTCCTCTTCCGAAGCTGCTTCAACCGGCGGCCCCAGGACACTGGTCATCAGATCCTGCAACTGCGCTCCGTACCTGTCGAGCAAACGAGCGTAGCAATGGCCGTCGAGCTCACCCATTTGCTGGGCTTCGATGAGGGCATCCTCCCATTCCTTTAGCGATGACATAATGCGCTCATAGTCCATGTAACGCGATGAGGCACTGAGGCGCCCGATCATCTCCAGGGCTCGCACATAGTCATCTTCGGCCAACATCTGGTCGGGGGAGGTGGGTGTCAATCGGACCAACCCGGTGAAGTGCTGACGACACGAATCCAGGAAAATCGAGAAGAGCTCCTCGTCCTCTTCCTGCATGACGGCGTTCACTGCAGCTTCGGCCACGGACGCTTCAACGCTGAGCTGCAATCGGGGGATCATCCTCTCCAGACCTCGGCCCAAAGAGGCCAGAAGCTCACCATAGAGCTGACCGTTCAAACCACCTTCGGTATGGGCATCACACAGGTTTTCGTCACAGCTTTTGACCAGTTCGGCCACATCGTCGTAATCCATGTACTGGCTAGACGATACCAGACGACGCAGCCATTCGCGAGCAGCCGCATAATTTTCGGTGGTCATCTGCGTTTCAGGGGGTTCGGGGGTCAATCTGGTCAGTTCCAGGAACTGCTGTTGGCAGGAATCCAGAAAAATCCCGTAAAGCTCTTCATCATCTTCCTCTACCGGCTCGCGAGGTTCACTGGCGGCTGTGCCCAGGGGTTCGAAACCAGCGGGCCGAAACCCGGGCAAGATGCTCCGGAGTTGCTCGCCCACCTCGTTGAGGTGGACCAGACACTGATTGCCGGTTGCTGTCCCCAACAGTTGTGATTGTGCCAGCCACGCCTCCAAGGCCGTCAGCACATCCATCACCTGGCTATAGTCCATGTACTGGGAAGAAGCGTCCAGACGTTTGACCGCGGCCAACGCATCTTCATAACCGTCATTGGTCATCAGGGCTGACCCGGCTAAGGAGAAAACCTTAACCAGTTGAGCAAATTGCTCGTCAAAAGAGTTCAAGAAAATATTGTAAAGCTCCTGATCATCTTCCAGAATGGCTTCCTGTTGGTCCGACGTTTCCTCCCCGGGGCCGATCTCTCCAGACGCCGCCTCAGACTGTTTCACTTCCTCGACACCCTGCACATAGGCATCCAGGAATCCGGTGATGTCTTGCTCCACCACCGCTGGTTCGCTGGGCCCAATGTCCAATTCATCCAGCTCCTTCAGGATGATCGCGTCGTCCGGGACTTGCGGCAACCCCTCTGCCCCAGCCCCTGGAGTCTCCAACACGGAATCCGCCGCCGGCTCTCCCCGCAATACGGCCCGCAGGTCATCCAGGAGTGTCTCAGGCACCGGCGGCTCCTCGCCATCATCCATAAGGCGTTTCACTGCGCTGGAGATGTAATCGACACACTGTAAGAGCAGCGAGATCCCCCTGGGAGGTACAGGTCTCGACTGCGCCTGGATATCAGTGATCAGACTCTCCAGTTCATGGGTGAGACCTGCCAGCCTCTCGAAGCCCATATACGCTGATGCGCCCTTAATGCTATGAGCGGCTCGAAAGATCTGATTGATCTCTTCCTTGTTGGTCCCTTCACGTTCCAAGATCAGGAGTGAGCTCTCTAACTCCTGAAGATGCTCTCTGACCTCGTCCGCATAGTCCTGCAAGAAGTCCTGGGATGCCATAAGATCCTCATCTTCCAGCTTGTTTCATGTTTGAGGCACATCCATCCTGGAGCGTCAGGAAAAGCGCAATCGGCGCGGGCACATCGTTCCGTTGGGTGAATCCGTTGGGCGAAATCCCTCCATCAAGGCAAAGATGCCAGGGTTTGCAGCAGTTCCGCCTCATCACCCTTCCTGATCACATTTTTGACCGCCAGTTGAGCTATCTGGGGACTCGTGGTCGCGGCATCCAACAGCGTATAGAAGATGATGGATGCACCTGGATCCCACATCAGAATTTCCCTGGCCGCGGTAATACCGTCCTTGCCGCGCATGGTGATGTCCATGGTCACCGCGTCCGGTCGCAGCTGCTGGTAGAGTTCCACCGCTTCGTTGCCGTCTTTGGCCTTGCCCACCACCTCATAGCCCGCATCGCCCAGACACTGCACGATGCGGTGGCGCATGAGATTCGAATCATCCACAACTAGAACGCGCTTTGCCATCTGCGACCATCTTCCTCTGGAAATGCGTTTCCTCTCGCTTCATTCTTGAAACAACGAGATTGTCGGCCCAATGTGGACCACCGCTTCCTCGCGGGTCCGTCAGGGAATCTTAACCTCTCCGGACCCGTCGCCATCTTCACAAAGTTCCCACTGGATCACCCGGAAGCCCATAGCACCAGCACCATCTTTCGACACACCCAGCCATCAGGCCCCAGCACGTTGTTCCCGGTTCGGTCTGCGGAGCAGGTTTGCTAGTTTCCGCCTGCGGCCCCGCCTTGGCTCGCCCATCGCCCCCATCCTGTTCCCTGCTGATCCTGAACTGGGCAATGAGGGTACCGAAATCGCCCATCATCGAGGCCAGGGTTTCGCTGGACCGCTGCGAGTTCTGGGCGCCCGAGGCGTTGGTCAGAGCCACGTTGCTCATTTCCTGCACAATCTGCTGCAAAGCCTGGCTGCGTTCCCGCTGCATGGTGGTCATCTGGGTGATGTTCTCGGCACGTTGATTCGCGTTTCGTACACCTTGCATAACCACTTCCGCATTCTCCACCTGATGCAGGGTGGCCTTGGAAACCTCATGAGACACCTGGAACACCTGATCCATAATCGACGACGAACGTTCACGACGTTTGCCCTGCTCGGCCGTAAGCATGGTGATCTCACGAGCCAGTCCACGCAAACGTTCCATGGAGCCGGCAACGAGCTGAATGCCTTTGGTTTGCTCCCGTGTGGCGGCATCAATGTCGCGAATCAGGGCATTGGTTTGTTCAACCGCGGTTACGATGTTGACGAGCGCTCGAGCACTGCCCGTAGCCAGTTGGGCTCCATCCTTCACGCGTTCGTTACTGTTCTTGATCAGGGTAGAAATCTCTTTGGTGGATTCCGCGGTCCGTTCCGCCAGCTTCCGCACTTCTTCGGCAACCACCGCAAAACCTCGACCATGTTCACCAGCCCTGGCAGCTTCAATAGCGGCGTTCAAAGCCAGCAAGTTGGTCTGATCGGCGATGTCCGAAATCACCTCGATGATTTCGGTGATCTGTTCGGAGCTCTCAGCGATACTGTGCATACCTTGCACCACCTGCTCCACCGCATTTCGACCTTCAACGGCTGCCTGATAGGACAAATCGGACTGGTGATCGGCAAGGGAAGCCTTTTCAGCGACGTTGCGAACCGAAACGGCCATCTCCTCGGCCGCCAGAGCCGTTTCTTCAGCGGCCTGATGCTGTTGGCCGGCGTGTGCCGCTACCAATGCGGCCGTTTCACCCATGACATTGATGATCGATCGGGCTTCCTCCACCATGCTTGCCTGTTTCTGAGCGGCCTCGGCAATCTCCTGAATGCTGCCGGTCAGGTTAGTGACGGACAGGGTGGTATCGCCGTAGGTCTTCTGGCTTTCGGACGCGTTCAGCTGCACCTCACTGGCGGTCTGCCCCATGGTCTCAATGCGCTTAAGCACATCCTGCGCACGCTGGGCCTGCTCAGTGGCGTTGGTCACGATGTTGCCGGAGATCTCGCGAACGCGTTCCACGGCCACAGAAACCTGCTGGTTGCCTGCGACAATGGTTCCAAAGGTTTCACGCAGTTTAGTGACCAACGAGTTGAACGCCTCTTCCATAAGCGCGATTTCGTCTTCACCCTTGACCTCGAGTTGGCGGGTAAAGTCAAGGTCCTGGGCAATGGCGACCATGGTGTTAGAGGTCTCCACAACGGGTTTGGCAATACCGCTGCTGAGCCACAGAGTGGCAATGACCAGAATACCGATAAAAACGACACCCATGATAAGGTAGTTCCTGAGTTGCCTGGGCAGCGCCTCAAAGATCTCGTCGTAGTCGGCACCGGAAGCCACTATCCAGTTCTTGGAGAACTTGCCGTACCCCTCACTGGCCTGGAACCCCACCGCTCGCAGGGATGTTATGCCAGTGACCGGGTTACTGAAAGAGTAGATGTGCGAACCACTTGGTGTTTCTCCAAATACTTTCGCGACCTCGGCAAGGTTCAGGTCCCCCAGCTTGCGACTTAAAAGCGCCCGGTCCTTGTGGGCTATGATGGACATATCGCTTTTATCCACCATGTAAGTGTAACCGGTCTTTCCAACCGGGAAGGCTTCGATAACCTGATTGATGCTCTCCCACCTGACGTATGCCGCCAGGACCCCTTTAACCTCGTTCGCAACGGACACGGGATACGCAATCAACACGGACCAGCCGTTGGATGCGGGGACGAGTTTTTCCAGGAGCGGATGTTTGCCCCATTCCCCGACGACATCCTTGCCTTCAATGGCGTCCTTGAACCATTTCTGGTCAGCCATAGAGACCCCAATTGCCTGGGGAAGACTCGCGGCAATCGATGCGCCTTTCTTATTGAAGAGCATAACCAAGTCGAACGTACCATACGCTTTTACGTTCGATTCGAACAATCTGTTGGCACCGCCCTGCCCACTGCCAAGCTCGATGGCGATCTGCACCGTGTCCAATCCGGTCCAGCCACTCAAGTCAGCGATGCGCTGATCCATGATGATGTCGATCGCTCTGCCGACACGTTTTGAGTAACCACTCAATTCCGCGTCCATGTCTTTCGTGATCTGTGTCTTCACCGTTTGATAGCTGATGACATCCAGGATGGCCAAAGGCACAAGGGTAATAAACATCAAGGATATAAGCAATCTAGTCCTCAAAGACTTGCGCGCACTAAACCCCGATTTCATGGCACCTAACCTCCTTCCATAGATTCTAGACTTTGTCACCGTATGTTGTGTCACTGATCTCTATATCGGCTTCTTCTTCGGCTTCTTCGCCATCAAATTCCGTATCCCCCAAATCGTATTCGATCTTGTGCAGTTCCCTTTCTTCCTGCGACTTCAGGATCTGCCGGAAATCCAAGAGAATGATCAAACGGTTCGGCAGCTTAATCACTCCCCTGACATACTCCGCATCGATGCTGGATACCACCAAGTGCGGCGTCGGCTCGATTTCACTCACCGGCACCTTCATCACTTCGGAGACTGAATCCACGATGAAACCCGTCACATGATTGAAGATCTCCACAATCAGGATGCGGGTCTTGCGGTCCACACCTCCAACCTTCACCCCTCTAATCCTCAAGCGTTGGCGCAAATCAATGACGGGGATGATCTTGCCGCGCAGGTTGATCATGCCCAGGATGAACCGCGGAGCGTTGGGAATCGGTGTGATAGTTGGAAGCCTGATGATCTCCTGGACCATCAGGATATCCACACCGAACTCCTCTTCACCAATGCGGAAACTAACCAGTTGTTTGACCTGTTCTGCCTCCTCGCGCGTGGCGCGAGGAACCTTAGACACTAAGGATGGTAATGCCATGGTCACCCTCCTTGGCGCGCATGCAGCGCGACCCAGCTATCAGCGGAATGGAGGCAGCGCTCACCTCGGCAGTCCGCTCCTCCGATCGATGGCGCCGGTAAGTGACGCCTCAGTTGTGGATTTTGATTGCTTGGACTCACTTCGAACCCCACAAAAGCCTGGCCATCTCCCCGACGGTCTGCACCTCCTCGGCATCTCCCAGCTCCAGGACCCTCCGAGGGAGATCCGGTTTCAAACACGCCTGCGGAGTCAGAACATAGGTCCGCCCGCCACGCTGCTTCACGGCCTGCAAACCGGCCAGACCGTCTTCCCCGACCCCTGCAAGGATACATGCGGTGACACGATCACCAAACGACTCGGCAGCCGCACTAAACAGGTAGTCCATGGGCCCCAAATTCTCACAGCCTTGGTCATCCTCTTCAACTCTGATCCGGGGAGCCTCATTCAACAGGCGGAAACAGAAGTCATTCGAATACATATAGCATACCCCAGATTCCAACAATAAGCCATGGGCGAGTGGCTCCAGGCGGCGGACCGTGTCCTTCACCAAATTGGGCAGCAAGGCATCAATCACCCGACCAGGCATGGCCATGCAGGCGATGGTGGAAGACATCGGATCGTCCCAGGAGAAAGCAAACATCAGTTTGAGCAACGACGGAAACCCACCCGCTCCGCAACCGATGATAACCAAGCGCGGAGCCGATACGGCACCGTCGGCTGATGATATCAGAGAATCCACTGCTTCCGAGGACGATACACTCGGCTTCCTGCCTCGCCGGATGTATTGCGCAGCATCGAGATGTACGACGGCCGCCTGAGCAACGCGATCCCGCAAGTCCAGCTGTTGTGCTTCCATATCCTGAAGCTGACCCTTCACCGGTTTGGTACAAACATCGACCGCACCGTATTTGAACGATTCATAGGTGAGCTGTGAGGTCTCTTTGGTGAAAGCACTCAGGATCACAACCGGCCGGGGATCACGAATCATGATGTGTTTCAAGGTCGTCAGCCCATCCATCCTGGGCATCTGGATGTCCAAGGTCAACACGTCGGGCTTGAGCTTCTCCAAGACGGCCAATGCTTCCACACCGTCATGGGCCACACCGACGATTTCAAAACGGGGATCTTTGCTGAAAATGTCGCGGAGGGCTCGGCACATGAGGGCAGAATCATCGACAATGAGCAACCGATGCCGCGTAGAAGGGTATTGCTGCTCGACAGGATGTTCTTCCGAGGCAGTATCAACGTCCACCTGGGCTTGCAGCGTAGCTTCCAGGTTTTGCTTTTCATCCAGGACCACGCTCGCCTCAACAAGAGAAACGTAGGCATCATGCGCTTCAGCTTCGGCCTGGACCTCCAGTGACGCCGGTTCAGAGGCCGCAGTGCTCGCCAGGGAAATATCATCCAACGAAAACCATTGCGCCAGTATGCTCATGGTTCTGGGCCGGGACAAGGGCGATGCCTCCACCAGACGAGCCGCTGAAACGCTGCCATCGATCAGGTAATAAATCTCCTTGCGGGCCGCAAAAAACGGGGCAGCGCCATCATGCAGGGCTGATTGCGATTCGGTCCGGTGCAGAAGCTGGTGCAAATCCGGCATAAAATGGTACAGCAGGTTGGCTTCGCGGAGCAGCCTCAGTCCATCCTGGATCAAGAGATCCACGGGCAGGTCTTCCTCCTGAGGTAGTGACGATTCGCTGATCTCCCAACAATAACTCCCGTGATGCCAGGTCAGGAACTCGAAAAACGCTTCTGGACCGTTGATATGCTTCACCAGCCCCTCGGCAAAACACCCAGAACGAAACAACAGGTAGCCCTCTCCACCCTCTTCGTCAAATACCGTCAGCCTGCCGCTGGCCTTGCGCAACGCCAGCGAAGTCACCAGCTCGAGACAACTATGATGCTGGAAGGTGTTACAGGCTTCAAGGTGCATCCGTGTCTGTTGCCATTCGGCCACGTCGGTGAGCCAGCTGCAGAATTCGTGGTCCAACAACTGTGGACTAAACCGGTCAATGGACAGGCCCGGCCAGAGACACACCCTGGTGAAGGGTTCTTGATCTGATATGATCCAACAGGGGACCAGATAGGTGTAAGGATGGGTACGCCACGCCAGAAGTTGGTCGGTTACTTTCGACCCGTTGGTAAAATCTCCACTTCCCACGATAATATCAATAATGGATGAATCGGAGGAATAATTATCCACCTGTTCACCAGTAATAACCGTTACATCACCCCGGAGACAGGCAAACTCCTGCAGTGTTTCTGCGTATGTGGTACTTGGGCCCAACAAGAGAATCTTCATGCTGTTCATGCCTACGTTCTAAGAAACCACATTGTATTGGCGTAGGATTTCCACTGGGTATCTTGTTAACATCGGCAGTAGAAACTCCTAAACCAGGCCGTTTGCCATCGAACTGTAATCCATGTTCTGCTCGAACCCAGCGAAGCCGGTTCACTTTAGTGGTGCCCTTGCTTCACGGCAACTCAATAATCAGAAGTTCCAAATAACCTCACCTTGAAACGGCTGGTAAGACCGATTGCCTATCAGTCGCCAAATCGCTGGATGACCTTATGCTTAACGACACAAGCATCACGCGGGCCATAAGTTGACCTGCAAAGCGATAGTACCATAATCTTCTGGAATCCTTGCGACGGTCAAGAAGGAGCAAATCCTATTGACACATCAGTCATTCTAACACAACTCCTCCACTAAACAACAATCATTATTATTGATGACGTAACATCTCCGGCTATCGATTGATGACCTCTTCCAGGGTGGCAACCGGCTGAGGTACGACCCCTGCGGCAAAACTATCATCCACCAGTCCCTTCAGATCCGGAGCCTTTTCCAGCAGCCCGCTGTGCACCATCTCATCGGCCATTTCCTGAAGCTCGTCCTGGCGGGGCCGATACCGATCAAACCGGATGCGCCCCGGCGGATGGCTAAAGGCATAGCGAGTGACATCCGGACTTTGCCCCCAATACTCCGAGACCACCCGTATGACGTCTTCCACATGGTCTTGAGCCCAGAAGCCGGTCCTGGCAGCACCACTCACCAAGGTTTGCACCCACTGGGGGTGCTCCCGTATCAGATCCTCGCGCACTATCATCAGGTTGCAGATGAAACCGGGCCAGATGTCTTCCACGTCCAGAAACCTCCTGCCAATCCCCGCATGGAGCGCCTTGCTGGCAAAGGGCTCACCGACGAAGTAACCATCGATACCCCCGGTCGCCAAGGCTGCCGGCATGTCAGGCGGAGGAATTTCTACGATCCGGACGCCCTGCTGACTCTGGCCGTGTTGTCGCAGATATCGTTTGATCGCCAGATAATGCCCGGAATAACGGATGGGCACGGCAATGCTCCTGTCCCTAAGATCCCCCAGGGTTTGTCCCGAAACATCCGGCCGGACCACCAACGTACTTTCATGGCGGTTGCCGATGTAGACCACTTTAAGCGGAACTCCTTGATGATACATGGCGATCGCCAACGGCGCGATGATGAAAGCCACCTGAATGTGCCCGGCACGAAAAGCCTCGCCCATCTCGGCGAATGACGCAAATTTCATGGCTTCGAACTGCACGTCCTGCCCCTTGGAGGCTGCAGCCACCAAAGGTGCCGACAAGTTGGCAATAACCGGCATATAACCCATCATCACCCGTTTGCCGGCTTTGGATTCGCCGTTGAGATACGCGTGCAGGCTACTGATCGCGATCAGCCAGACAACCGCCAAACACACCACGCGCACAGCGCTGGAGGAACCCCAAATAGAGCGGATCATATCGCAGCATGAACTCCAAGATGATGGTAAATCTGCGAGCGCAATTCGCCCAGCTCGGGACTGGTGAGTGTCCGAGGATGCGGGACAGTGATGGTTTCACAACACCTCACCTGGCCCGGCGGTTCGGTCATGACAATGAGTCGATTGCTGAGCTGCAGAGCTTCGTCGATATCATGGGTGACAAAAAGAATGGTCGTCTCCGGCAGCATGATGTGCAGATACAACATCTCTTCCCGCAGATGTAGCCGCGTCAGGTAGTCCAAGCCAGAAAAGGGCTCGTCCATCAGCAAGATGCCCGGTTCCGCGGCGAGCGCTCGGGCAATTTCAGCTCGTTGCCGCATTCCACCCGACAACATGTACGGATAATATTTCTCCACCCCTTCCAGCGCCACCTGCTCCAGATATGACTGGGCACGATCAATACGCTCCTTCGGATCTTTGATGGCCCGCAAGGCCAACGAGACGTTATCGCCAATAGTGAGCCAGGGAAAGAGCGCCCCTTCTTGAAAGACAAAGACGTGATCGGCTTGAGGGCCTTGCACCTTGACACCGTCGACATATACGGCCCCCTCAGCTGGCCGGATGAAACCGGCGATGACCTTCAACAACGTCGATTTGCCACACCCGGAATGGCCCAGGATACAGACAAACTCCCCCTCGCCAATTTCCAGGCTGATACTGTCCAGCACCTGTTTGGGCGTAGTGTTGGATGCCGGTCTGCGGCTTTGCCACCATCGCCGCCACCATGGTTTATGATCATTGCGGTAAGTAACCGTTACTCGGTCGAGCACGATCTTACTTCTGCTCAAAATGCCACCTCAACGATTCCATCCGTTCCAATTTCAGCATGAGCCGGTCGAGGAGCAATCCGATGACGCCAATGACGATCATCGACACGATGACATTGTCAAGCCGCAAAGCGTTGCGCCCATCGATAACGAGAAATCCCAGTCCACTGTTGACCGCGATCATCTCCGCCGCAACCACCACCATCCAGGCAATCCCCAGTGTGACCCGCAGCGCCAGCACAATATTGGGCAGGGTAGCCGGCAAAATCACCTGGTAGAAGGTCTTCCACATGCTCAGTTGTAAATTGGCTGCCACCTGGAAATACATCGCGTGAATTGAGGCCGACGCCTTAATAGTGGGGATCAGAATCGGAAAGAAACACGCCAGAAAGATAATGAACAACGCCGGTCGATCACCAATACCAAACCAAAGCATGGCGAAAGGCACCCATGCCAACGGTGAAATCGGGCGCAGAAACTGGATGATCAAATTCACCCATCGGTTGATTGCCTGACGTCGCCCGAGAAATAATCCCAAGGGAATCGCCAACAGGATGGCCAGGTAGAAACCTACGGTCACGCGGAACAGGCTCGCCACAGAGTAGCGCAACAGCGTGCCGTTATTGCTCAACTCCCAGAAGGCTCGCCCAATCTGTTGGATCCCAGGTAGTGTCTCGCTGCCACTCCACAAGGAATATGGCATACCCCTCCCCTCAATGGTGGCAAGGCCAAACGCCGCGAGGTCCTTTGTTGCTCGGGACGTTGTCGGTTCAGACTCACCACCAACCCAGCCTTAGCGAGTCTGAACTCACAACGTCACAGGGTCCTTCTCGCCGCAACAATGGTCAGGAGCAGGATTGACCGTCTGATCAATCCCCCCTGGCACGGCGTTGAACCCGCCTTGCCCGCCATTCCAGGCGATTCACCGCCCGATGTCCCGAACCGTCTGCCACAAAACCAACCTTCCGTGGTACCAGCTTTCAAATCCACATATGAATCATCGGCAAAGGAAGATAATATGTTTAGACAAATTCATCGGACCGAACTACGTGACAGGCTCAGTTCCAGGAAGACGGACATGGTCAAAACCGAAGCTGGCGTCGCACTCATGCCTCGCCCCCCTTTCTCCCGCGTAGGGGAGAAAGGGCAAATCCTTACAGAATGAGGTCGGCACCTCCAGGCACTCCAATCACCGGCACCCCGCCGGCCAGCGCCGAGACCGAGGAGAAAAGCCGCCTGAGCTTATGGCTCGAGTGGTTCGAGCTTTACTGGGTTTTCTTCCCTGGTGGGAGCCAGATCTTCCCCGGAATAAGCCTCAACGACTTCGTATATGTCCCAAGCCTCCTTCATTTCTTTGGGGTCCCGACCACGTACCACGTAGACCGACTGGATCGTCTGATGATCCCAGGGGCGGATGGTTTGCTGATCCTTCAGGCTAACAAAAGTGTATCCTTCCAATGCGCGGATCAGGTTCTTGGCCTCAAAAGACTTGGTTTGTTCCACCGCATACTTGTACAGCATCAGGTTGGTGTATGCGGTTCCCCCACCACTGCAGGGAGGAAATCCAAAACGAGCCCGATATTTCGTCACGAAGGCCTTACCCTTCTCAAACCCGTATTTACCAGGGACCTCCCAGTACCAGGGCATGGCTCCTAGGATTCCGGCGTTAGCCTCCTTCCCGGCACCCAGACCCATGTTCAATTCGAGATTCGGCACCACGACCTGCATCTTGTCTTTGACGCCCAAATCCGTGCATGCCTGCAATCCAGCCATCATGTCTCGACCGAAAAGGACCAGAACCAGGACCTCGGCTTTTTCATCCAGCGCCTTTTGAACGCCTTGTCTATACAGCGGCGAATCAATCGGGGTTCCCAGCTTAATCAGAAAGTCGGTAGCCGCCTCGCTGCCGGTGAATCGTTTCATCGAATCCCGGGTCGTCCAACCCCAAGTGTAATCCGAGGTGACATAGAAGTACTTTTTGTTCGGGAATCTCTTCTTCAAGTAGCGACCCAGTGCGCTGGCACCCATCCAGGCATTATAGGTTTCCCGAAAGGTGTGGCGGTGAGCATCTTTCCCTGTAGTATCATTGGAGTAGGTGAGCGTAGCCATAAACAGCTTCTTCTGCTCTTGACAGAAAGCACTGACAGCTACGGCCACCCCGCTGGAGGAACCGCCGGTGATCATATCGACCCCCTGCGCGACGAAGCTCTTGGCATTCTCAACGGAAACTTTCGGATCTGATTTGCTGTCAGCTATGAGAAATCGAATCTTCCTGCCGAGTATCCCGCCACTTGCGTCAATTTCCTCTTTCGCCAGTGAGTATGCATTCAGCTGATCCTTTCCCTGGAGCACATAGGGTCCACTGAGCGGCACGTTCAAACCAATGATCACCTCCTCCGAGGTGACTGCATGGACAGGGGTAAGACTCAACAACACCACACCAACAACAAACAAAGCCAGCGGATATTTATGCAGAACCGGCATCTTCATTGTCTCTCATCCTTATATTCGAGTTTTATCAAGCAATTGTTCCATCTGACACCAACCCCTAAACCGGCCGATCACAAATCCTAACGAACCCTAACAAACTCTGTAAGATTCACATGATGCGCCGCCAATATGCCGATCAGCTTACTCTTGGCAGCAATTGATGCAGTAGATGTCTCCTCAGTGACTGTTTCCCGATCTAGCCAAACACCACGACGGCAACTGCTATATACGCATTGGCCAAACCAGCCCTTCAGTTGGCTGTTCACAACCGTCATGGCTGAACACTAGCAGCCTGCATGGTGGACAGATGCCGCAAATGTACCAATATGATCTGGATGAAGTTGCTGCTCACTCAAAGGTCAGGTTCAGATGCAGTTGATAATACAAGAGGAGATTACCTTGACCTACCATCCAACTGGCAAGAAATAGGTCGAATACTCAATTGCCACTTCATCTATTCAGATTACTTCATAGCGCATTTTCCAATAGATCGCAAATGAATTATCGGCAACGGTGAAGGCACCAGATCAGAACCTAACCACACGACTTTTGTCAGTCATCGCCTCTGGAACCGAACTAACCCCCACTTGCCATCGATGTTCACCGCTGCTATGCTAACGCTCGAATTACGCTTCGTGTTACGTCTGGCCGTCGAAAGGGGTTGCCGTGCATGAACTGGCCATTGCGCAGAACATACTCGATGTGGTTTTGGAAGAAGGTCGCCGCCATAGACTGGCCCAGGTCACCCGCATCCGCATTCAAGTGGGCGCGCTGGCAGCCGTTGTTCCCGATGCGCTGACCTTTTGTTTCGAGATGGTCAGCCAGAATACCCTCTCGGCCGGTGCTACCCTCGATATCGAAACCGTCCCGGCGGTGGTTCGCTGTGGCCAGTGCGGCGAAGCCTTCACCGTCGATGATCACAAGTTTGTATGCCCCCAATGCCAGGAGCCGGCGATCGACCTGGTCAGCGGTCGGGAGCTACTGGTGGCCAGCATTGAGGGAGAAACTGGAGATGCCGATGACTCAAGTCAACATTCCCGTAGTACGTAACATACTGGAAGCCAATGAACGGCTGGCAGCCGCCAATCGCCGGCGTTTCGAAGAAGCCGGCGTGCTGGCCATCAACCTGATGAGTTCGCCCGGCGCCGGCAAGACATCGCTATTGGAACGCACTATCGATGGCCTTGCAGGACAACTGCGCATCGCGGTCATCGAGGGGGATATCCAGTCTTCCTACGATGCCGAACGCATCCAGAAAAAGGGGGTACAGGCGGTCCAGATCAATACCGACGGCGCCTGTCACCTGGACGGCAACATGGTTCAGCAAGCGTTGATCCCGCTTGACCTGAGTTCCTTGGATCTGCTCATCATTGAAAACGTTGGCAATCTGGTCTGTCCGGCCGAATTCAACCTGGGAGAACACCACAAGGTGATGATCTTGAGCGTCGCCGAAGGTGACGACAAACCCCTGAAATACCCTCTCATGTTTCAACTGTCTTCAGTCCTGTTGATCAACAAGATCGACTTACTGCCCCATATTGACTGCAGCGTCGAGGTCATCAGAGACCGCGCGCGGCAGCTCAACCCGCGTCAACAGGTTTTTGAGATTTCGTGCCGTACCGGCGAAGGTCTGGACGCATGGTGCCAATGGCTGCAGACCAGGCTGGGTGAGTACCGTAAGAGTCTGGGGCAATGAATCGACGCGCGCAGATCCGCATCCAGGGCATTGTCCAGGGAGTGGGATTCCGCCCGCACGTTTACCGTCTGGCACTCGAACATCAGATCTGCGGTTGGGTTCGCAACCAGGCCGATGGAGTGGAAATCGAAGCCGCCGGCCGGTCAGCCGATGTTGCTGCCTTCGTGACCGACCTTGGCGCCAAGGCGCCGCCGTTGGCCCGCATCGTTCATCAGGAAGTCAAAGACCTCCCCTACCAGGCCGCCACCGACTTCCGCATCCTGCCAAGCAGCGACAGCCAAGCGCGGGTGGCACTGATCTCCCCCGATGTGTGTGTCTGTGATGACTGTCTCAGAGAACTCTTTGATCCCACCAACCGGCGTCTCCGCTACCCTTTCATCAATTGCACCAACTGCGGACCGCGCTATACCATCATTGGCGATATTCCCTACGACCGTGACCAAACCACCATGGCCGCCTTCACCATGTGCGCCGATTGTCACCGGGAATACCATGATCCCGGCGATCGTCGTTTTCACGCCCAGCCCAATGCCTGCTGGCGTTGCGGCCCCCAGGTGTGGTTGGAAACCGCCGGCGGCGAGCGGTTGGCTGAGCGCGATGCTGCTATTGCCATGACCATCGACCAACTCAGCGCCGGCGCCATCATCGCCATTAAGGGATTGGGCGGCTTCCATCTGGCGGTGCCGGCCGCTCAGGAACCAGCTGTCAGCCGTCTGCGCGACCGCAAGGTGCGCGAAGAAAAACCATTCGCCGTGATGTTTGCCGACCTTGCTGCAGTACAACGGTATTGCCGGGCAAGCGATGCCGAGATGCTCTTGCTGCAGAGCCGGGCCCGTCCCATTGTGCTGCTGGAACGACGTCAACAGACCCTTCACAACTCGGCCATAGCCCCCAGCGTCGCTCCCGGCAATCGCCTTCTGGGAGCATTCCTGCCCTACACCCCGCTCCATCACCTGCTGTTTGCCCACGACCGGTTCGATGCCCTGGTGATGACCAGCGGCAATCGCAGCGATGAACCCATTGTCACCGACAACCAGGAATCCCGAGAACGCTTGGGCGATATCGCCGACTTCTTCCTTTTCCACGACCGCGACATCTATTTGCGTTGCGATGATTCCGTGGTCCGCACCATCGGTTCAGGAATTCGCCCCATTCGCCGCGCCCGAGGGTTTGCGCCAGCCCCGCTGTTTCTGCGCGAATCTTTCCCGACGGTACTTGGCGTCGGCGCCGAACTCAAGAACACCATCTGCTTGCTCCGCGGACACGAAGCCTTCGTCAGCCAACACATCGGCGATCTCGAAAACCAGGAAACCCAACATTCCTTTGAACAGACCATCGCCCACCTGCAACGGATTCTCCATGTGCAGCCGCAATTGATCGCCCACGACCTGCATCCCGATTATCTCTCATCTCAATGGGCTCTGCAGCAGACCCACCTTCCTCGCATCGCCGTGCAACATCACCATGCCCACATTGCGTCGGTGTACGCCGAACGCCGACTGTCCGGTCCGATTCTGGGCCTGGCTCTGGATGGCACCGGCTATGGCGGTGATGGCACCGTCTGGGGAGGCGAGATCCTGCAGGTTTCCGAGGACCACTGGCAACGGCTCGGCCACCTTCGACAGGTCCCCCTTCCAGGCGGCAACATGGCGGCGCGAGAACCCTGGCGAATGGCGGTGAGCTACCTCTGGAGCCTCGCCCCGGAATGCGTCGAGAACGAATTTGCCGACATCCTGGCACGCTGGCCCGGCGACCGCTGCCGGATCATCCTCCAGATGTTGCGCCAAGGTCTGCAATCACCCCTCACCTCATCATGCGGGCGGCTCTTCGATGCCATGGCGGCGCTGGCCGGCATCCGGGATGTCAACGTCTACGAAGGTCAGGCAGCCATCGAATGGGAACAGCTTCTGGAGCCGGATCAAGGCGCCTATAGCGGCGGCATCACTATGACCACCGGCCTTTGGGTCATGGATCCACTCCCCATGGTCTCCCAGGCCGTCGCCGATATCCGCGCCGGGGTGCGCCCCGGCTTGATTTCCGCCCGCTTTCATCGTGGTCTGGTGGCACTTCTTGCCGACACCCTGGTGCAGGTATCCGATTCCACCGGCTTACGACGCGTCGCCCTGAGTGGCGGGGTGTTCCAAAATGCCTACCTCACCGAACACCTTGAATCCCGTTTGCGCACCGCTGGATTTGAGATATACAGCCATCAGGAGCTACCCCCCAACGATGCCTGCATTTCACTGGGTCAGGCGTTTGTGGCGGGTCGCTGGTGGCAACGCCACCACGGGAGTTAGACCATGAAATACCTGGATGAATACCGCGATCCGCAACTGGCGGAAAAACTCTTGGCCACGCTCCGACAGCGCAGTCACCGTCCGGTACGGCTGATGGAAATCTGCGGCACTCACACCGTCGCCATCTTTCGCTCCGGGCTGCGGGAACTCCTGCCCGATGCCATTCGCCTCATCAGCGGTCCCGGCTGTCCGGTGTGCGTTACCGCAGCCGAAGATATCGACCGCGCCATCTGGCTGGCTCAGCAACCCGGCGTGATCCTCACCACCTTCGGCGACTTGGTGCGAGTGCCCGGCTCCAGTTCCTCCCTGCAGTGGGAACGCAGCCAGGGCGCCGACGTGCGCATCGTCTACGCCAGCTTTGACGCTCTCGAAATCGCTCGCGACCATCCGGACCGTGAAGTGGTGTTCATCGGCATCGGTTTCGAAACCACCGCCCCCACCGTTGCCGCCGCCATCAAGCAGGCGGCCACCCTGGGGCTGAACAATTTTTCGGTGTTGTCAGCCCACAAGCTGCTGCCGCCGGCCATGGAAGCCTTGCTGCAAGCCGAAGACGTACACCTGGACGGTTTTCTGTGTCCCGGCCATGTCAGCACGGTGATCGGTGCCCAGGCCTACCAGGATGTGGCGCGCAGACATCGAATCCCCTGCGTAATTGCCGGTTTCGAACCTCTCGATGTGCTCCAGGGGATTACCATGCTGGTGGACCAACTGGAAAGCGGCCGAGCCGAAGTTGAAATCCAGTACCGGCGCGCGGTTTCCTGGCAGGGCAACGTTCAGGCCCGCGGCATCCTGGATGAAGTCTTCATGCCTGCGGACACCTCTTGGCGCGGCCTCGGAACCATCCCCGGCAGCGGCCTCCAGATCCGCGATCGCTGGCATCAGTTTGACGCCGCTCAGCGCTTTGCCATGCCCACCATTCAGTGTGGCGGAACATCCGGGCTGCCGCTGTGGCGAGGTGCTACGCGGAGTCCTGCAACCACACCAGTGTCCACTTGTTCCGCAAGGTCTGCACACCGGAACAGCCGCTTGGGCCCTGCATGGTTTCCAGCGAAGGCACCTGCGGCGCCTACTACCGCTATCACCGGACGGAATGACCGAAAGACTGGAGCGGAACAAAGAGACAAAGTGACGCCTTTGCGCTCACGTTCTGCCATGGCCCTTAAGCGCCTCGCGGCGAGATAGGAACGATCATATGGAACCGGACACCATCCAACTCGACCATGGCAGCGGCGGCCGCGCCACTCACGAACTCGTCGGCCAGCTTTTTGTTGAAGCCTTCGCCAACCCATTTCTCGCGGAAATGAATGACAGCGCCCTGCTGCCGATGGTGCCCACCCCGCTCGCCATGACCACCGACTGCTATGTCGTCGATCCCATTATCTTTCCCGGAGGCGACATCGGCAGCCTGGCCGTTCACGGCACCATCAACGACCTGGCCATGCGAGGTGCGCACCCGCTTTATCTCAGCGCCGGGTTCATCCTCGAAGAAGGCCTGGCAATTCCGATCCTGCGGCAGGTGGTCCACTCCATGGCGCGAGGCGGCCCAAAACGCCGGAGTCATGGTGGTGGCCGGCGACACCAAGGTGGTCCCCCGAGGCAAGGCCGACAAGATCTTTATCACCACCGCCGGGGTGGGGAGTGTCCCGCCAGGACGCCTTCTCGGAGGCCAATATGCGCAGCCCGGCGATGCCGTGATCATCAACGGCACCATCGGCGACCACGGCATGGCTATCCTCTGCAAACGTGAAGGGCTGGCGTTCGAAAACGAGATTCGAAGCGATGCGGCCTCGCTTCACACCCTGGTGGAAACCATGCTCGAGGCCTGTCCGGACATCCGCGTCCTGCGTGACCCCACCCGCGGCGGGGTGGCGACGACCCTCAACGAGATCGCCCAGCAGTCTGCTGTAGGGATGGTACTTGATGAGCGTGCCCTGCCCATTCGCCAGGACGTGGCCGGCGCCTGTGAGATACTTGGCCTGGACCCGCTCTACGTGGCCAATGAAGGCAAGGTGCTGGCCTGCGTCCCGGCCCGACACGTGGATGTCGTACTGACCGCTATGCGTGCTCACCCACTGGGGAAGCACTCTTGCCGGATCGGTGAAGTTGTTGCCGAGGACCCCGGCCGGGTGGTCGTTCGCACCCACATCGGCGGTCACCGACTGGTGACCATGCTACGCGGTGAACAGCTTCCGCGCATCTGCTGACCGTGAGGGCCTCTTAAGCTTAAGGAGTCGGACCTTATGAAATTGCCGGTTTTCGATGTGGATGCCGTCCTGGCGCGCGTTGAAGATGACCGTGAACTGCTGGCGGAGCTCCTGGCTCTATTCTTCGATGAATACCCCAAGCTGCTGGAAAGCATCAGTCAGGCCGTCCAGCAGCGCCAGGCCGTTGAGGTGGAACGCCTGTCCCACAGCCTTAAAAGCGCCCTGTTGAACCTGAGCGCGCCACGCGCCGCTGATGCGGCCCATCAGGCAGAACTTCTGGGCCACGCCGCTGATTTTCAGGGAGCCGCAGCAGCCTTATCACACCTCCGGGAGGAATTGGACCAGCTTCGCCACGCCATGGAGCAATTCCTCCGAACGTCCTCACCCTGAATCAACCCGCATACCGTTATTGCATTCTTGACCTAATGCTGGCCGGACTGCTATAAGCCGATGAATGGTGTCAGGCTGCTGGTTCTCGGCTACGGCTTACAGCTTTTGGAAGCTTCTGCTGCTGCTTCCGGCAGGTTTGCTTGATTTTGTCCCTAACCCTAACGGCAGATGGAGAGTGACCATGAGCAAAAAATCCTGGAGTGCAAGATCCTGGGCGTTGGCATTGCTGTTGTCGTCCATGTTGATAGCTACCTGCGCTGCGGCCGCTGAACAGAAACCTGGCCAAGCCGCTTCTCCCTCCTTGAACCAAGATGTCATCCTGGCCACCACGACTTCTACCGTGGACTCCGGCCTGCTCGACGTACTGGTACCCCTCTTCGAAAAACGCAGCGGCTATCGGGTGAAGACCATAGCCGTGGGCACCGGTCAAGCGCTGGCAATGGGCGACAAGGGTGAAGCCGATGTGCTCTTGTGCCACGCACCCGCTGCCGAAAAAAAGCTGGTCGATGCCGGAACCGTGATTGAATATCAGTTGGTGATGCATAACGATTTTATCATCGTTGGGCCGGCGGCAGATCCCGCCGGGATCAAAGGCAAGAACAGCGTGGAGGCATTTCGCCTTATCGGCCAGAAGGAGGCCATGTTCATCTCCCGCGGCGATGATTCCGGCACCCACAAACAGGAACTGGCCATCTGGAAGGCTGCAGGGGTTTCGCCGCAGGGCAAATGGTACCAGCAATCGGGTCAGGGCATGGGCGCTACCCTGGTTATGGCTTCGGAAAAGGAAGGTCACACGCTCACCGATCGCGCCACCTATCTGGCCCAAAAGGCCAATGTCAGGCTTAGCATCCTGAGTGAGGGGGATCGAGCACTGCTCAATATCTATCATGTCATGCAGGTCAACCCGGCCAAGTTCGATCGTGTCAACGCCGCCGGCGCCAAGGCGTTCGTCGATTTTATGGTGGCGCCCGACGTTCAGAAAATCATCGGTTCGTTCGGCCTGGACAAATACGGCCAACCGCTGTTCTTCCCCGATGCCGGGAAAAAGATGGAAGAACTGGGTTAGAGGTCATACCGACAAGGGGCGGACGTTGTGAACCATATCACCGATGGGGTATTTGAAGCCTTTCGGCTGCTCCTGTCTGGCGACCCCGAGGTCTTGCAGATCACCTGGCGGACTTTGCAGGTTTCCTGCCTGGCCACAGCCATCAGTGTGGTCATTGGGGTTCCGTTGGGGACGGTGGTGGCGCTCCGCCGGTTTTTCGGCCGTGGTTTGATGGTCAGTCTGATCAATTTCGGCATGGGTCTGCCCCCCGTGGTGGTGGGCCTTGCCACCTGGCTTTGCCTGACCCGCTACGGCCCCCTGGGCTTCCTGGGCCTGATCTACACTCCCAGTGCCATGATCGTCGCCCAGGTCATCATCGCCACCCCCATCGTGGCGGCTTTTACCTTGGCCGCCATGCAATCCGTTCCCGCCAAGATGCACCTCCAGATCCTCGCCCTCGGGGTCTGCCGCCGGCAGTACTTGTGGCTGTTGCTGCGGGAAGCACGGATGGGAATTCTTGCCGCCGTCATCGGGGGCTTTGGCGGGGTGATCTCGGAAGTTGGCGCCTCCATGATGGTCGGCGGCAACGTCAAGGGACACACCCGGGTGCTCACTACCGCCACGGTCCTGGAGGTATCAAAAGGCAACTTTCAGTTGGCAACGGCGCTCAGTATTATCCTGCTGCTCCTGGCCTTTGGGATTGCGGCCGGACTAAGTTACCTGCAACAGCGTGGCAAGCAGCCATAGCGCCAGAGAACCGCAATGATAAGAGCCAAAGGTCTGCAATTACGCCTCGGAAACCGCGATGTTCTGGACATCCCGGAATTCAACCTGCCCCAGGGACAGGTGTCCGCGTTGGTGGGCCCCAATGGCGCCGGGAAAAGCAGTTTGCTGTTGACTCTTGCCCTCCTGCAGACGCCTACTCAGGGCGCCATCTTCTTCGCTGGCCAACGGGTCAACCAGCACAATCAACTGGCTATTCGCCGCCGTCTGGCAGTGGTCTTCCAGGAACCGCTCCTTCTGGACACCACGGTTCGTGGCAACCTGCTCACAGCGCTTCGCATCCGTGGGGTACCACGCCGCGAAGCCTCGGTGCGGGCTGATCGCTGGCTGGAGCGTTTCGGCGTGCTGCATCTGGCTCGGCAACCGGCTCCAACACTGTCCGGCGGGGAAGCACAACGCGCCAGTCTGGCCAGGGCCTTCGCCCTTCATCCCGAAGCGCTTTTCCTCGATGAACCGTTCGCATCCCTGGACTATCCCACCCGCACCGCGCTCTTGGGCGAACTGGGAGAGATCCTCCGGGAGATGAACATCACGACCCTTTTTGTGACCCACGACTACTCCGAAATACCGGCCCTCGCTCAGCGGGTCGCCGTGCTCTATCAGGGGCGCATGGTCCGATCCGGAAGTGTCACTGAGATCTTCGGCAATACCTTCCTGGAGCGTCTGACATGGGTCCCCTGGCAATCGGCGCTGGAGGATCACTGAGTGTTGCGTCTTCATCCCTTTTCCCGATGACAGAGCTCCTTCCCATATGAATTACCTATTGGAAAACCCACTCCAGGACCGATAAGTAGACCTTGCGGCGGCGCTCAGTGCCTGGCCGGTGATTCACGGTTGGCGGCTGGTGCGGCCGTGAGTTTTTCTATTTTCAGTTTGGCACGCTTCAAGCAAATCAGGACTTGATGGTACGAGGGTGAACATGGTTCATGAAAGCGTTGATTGTCGCGGTCTGGCATGTCCAGGGCCAGTGTTAAGAACCAAGGAAATCCTCGATCGAGGCAAGGTCGGGCAGCTCATCGTGTTGGTGGACAACGTTGCCGCCAAGGAAAACGTGAGCCGTTTGTTTGCCCGCTGCGGCTATCAGGTCGAGACCACTGAAGGGGACGGCGGCTTTGCCGTGACCGGCAGGCCGAAGCCGGGCGAATCAGCCTGTGAAATCATCGTGGAGGCCACCCCTGCAACTAAGCCTAAACAAATCATGGTCCTGGTCGGCACGGATCGGATCGGTCACGGTGATGACGGGCTGGGAAGCAAGCTCATGGTTAATTTTCTGGCAACCCTCAGTGAAATGGGGAAAGATCTCTGGCGCCTGGTACTGGTCAATGCCGGAGTTAAACTCGCCATCGAAGGTTCCGAGGTCCTTGTCGCAACTCCACAACCTGGAACAACAGGGGACCCAGTTGCTGGTATGCGGCACCTGTTTGAATCACTTTGGCATATTGGAACAGAAACGGGCTGGTGAGACCACCAACATGCTGGACATCGTCACTGCCATGCAGTTGGCTGACAAGGTAATCAGCCTGACCTGACGGGCCGAAGATCGATATCACCCTTCCAGTTACGACCAAGCTTAGGACGCGGGGGCGCGGGGAGCTGTTCTCGCGGTTCTTTCCCCTTGAACGGTTGATTCCATGTTCATGTCTTTCCACTCATCAGGGGATTATCCGGCACCCTGCCGGGTCGTAACCGTTATTGGGGATTCATATGCAGAGTATGGGCGGCAACTCCGTGCAACTCACCAAGAACGTACGTGCGGCCGGTTGAGCGGCCAAGATCGGTCCAGGGGACCTGGCCGACGTCTTGGCTCAGCTGCCGGCGGAAACTGACCCGCGCCTTATGGTCGGCCGAGAAACCAGCGACGATGCTGGTGTCTACCGCCTCACCAGACGAACTCGCCCTGATCCAGACGCTGGATTTCTTCACCCCGGTGGTCAATGACCCCTACGACTTCGGCCGCATCGCTGCAGCCAACGCCTTGAGTGACGTCTATGCCATGGGTGGCCGACCGATCACCGCCATGAACATCGTCTGTTTCCCGCTGAAGGAGCTGAGCAAAGCTGTTCTGAAAGACATTCTGCGGGGTGGGGTGGAAAAGATCCATGAAGCTGGGGCGGCGTTAGTGGGTGGCCACAGCGTGGATGATCTGGAATTGAAATACGGTCTGTCGGTCACCGGCATCGTGCATCCCGACCGGGTCATAACCAATGCCGGTGCTCAGCCGGGTGATGGCTTGATCCTCACCAAACCCATTGGCACCGGGGTGCTGGCCACCGCCATCAAGGGCGGGCTGTTATCCGATACCGCCACACGCCACGTCACCGAACTGATGGCCACCTTGAACAAGGGAGCCGCGGAAGCCATGACGCGCTATCCGGTGCACGCCTGCACCGATATCACCGGCTTTGGGCTGCTCGGGCACGCCCTCGAAGTGGCTCTCGCCAGCCGCGTCCGCATCGAAATCAGCGTGGAATCTGTGCCGCTCCTGCCGGAAGCCTTGGAATTGGCCGCCATGGGACTGGTTCCCGCAGGGAGTTACAGTAACCGCCATTACTGCACCGATCACGTGCAGGTTCCCGCAACCATCGATCCGCTACGCCTAGACCTGCTAGCCGATGCTCAGACATCGGGCGGGCTGCTTATTTTCCTGCCGCTATCCTTAGCCCCATCCCTGCTTGATCTCTTGCATGCCGAGGGCACCCTGGACGCAGCCATCATCGGCGAAGTGACCCAAGGCGACGCCGGTCAAATCGCTCTGCGATAGGGCCGGTTTATTCCTCCCGATGAAGCGCACCAAGTGATCAACCGAGGGGGGAAGCGGAACCGGAGCCCCGGGTTGGCAGCTCCGGTCGCATCTGCTACCCCCCGCCCATTGTTAGGCAGGCTACAGAGACAAGCCGACGAACTTGTTTCTAGCCCCCGTTCAGAATGGCTTCTGCCTCGGCCCGATAGGCATCCATCACGTAGGGTATACCGGTGACCTTGGTACATTCTTCAGTGAGCGACATAAGATCGCGACGTGAAATGGTATCCAGCCGGAAGCTGCGGGCACCGGCCAGCAACTGCTGGAGACCGACTCGAAGCTTGTCGGCATAGCTAAAAATGCCAATGGCCCCTAGGGGAATATTCTTGATATCGCCGTTGCCGACCATGCCCTTGACCGCTTCATAGTTGACAAAGATCTCTTCGACACTGGAACCAAAAACGCTGACGGTTTTGGGCAGATCACCGTTGTTAAGCCACTGCTGGATGTTCTTACCCACCATGCCGGGAATCATCAGGGCTCGGCCCATGCATACCGCCTTGACATAGGGTGCGCCGAGCGCCAGGGCCTTGAACACACCGTCTTCACTGGAAAAGCCACCAGCAAAGGCCAGGTCGGGCACTTTCTCGCCGCGGGCGGTGAGTTTCTGGCAGAATTCATGAGCCGCAGAATGCAGGTAGATGCTGGGGACGCCCCATTCCTGCATCATTCTCCAGGGGCTCATGCCGGTACCGCCCGGAGCGCCGTCAATGGTGAGTAGATCGATTTTGGCGGCGGAACCCCACTTGATGGCCATGGCCAGTTCCCGCAGGCCGTATGCACCAGTTTTCAACGTGATCCGTTTAAAACCCAGTCTGCGCAAGCGTTCCACTTCAGCCATGAAACCGTCCTCGCTGATGAACCCCAAGCGACTGTGTCGTTCGAATTCCTTGATCGCCCCATCCTTGTAAGCAGCCTGAATCACCTTATCGGCTGGGTCGGGAGTTACGATGTAGCCGCGTTTTTTCAACTCCAGGGCTCGCTCCAGGCTGTCCACCTTGATTTCGCCACCGATGCATTTAGCTCCCTGGCCCCATTTGAGTTCGATGGTCTCCAGGCCGTGCTTATCGATGACGTACTCGGCCACTCCAAGGCGCGTGTCTTCCACGTTCATCTGCACCAGGATCTCACCGTATCCCTGGTGGTAACGTTTGTAGACCTCGATGCGGCGGTCCATTTCCGGGGATTTGGCGATCTTGCCCTTGCTGTTCAACTCCAGGCCCGGGTCGATCCCGCAAACGTTTTCCCCACAGACCAGTGTCACCCCGCTCAGGGCGGCACCCACAGCAAAATGCTCCCAATTCTTGCGGGCGATTTCCGTTGAACCCAAAGCCCCGGTAAAGACTGGAACGCGCATCTTGACTTTGATGTTCCAGCCGTACTCGGTTTCGGTATTGACCGCGGGAAAAACCGCCGTATCGGGATCGGCTACGGTTCCGCCCGGCAATCCACTACCGCCCAGGGCATAGCCCTGAATGTTGAGGTGCGAATAGTCCACGGGATAGTTCTTGTCGGCGCCGGCGGTCACCTGGCCAAACGGCCCAGGATAGATCACTTCGCGTCCGCGAAAGGTCGCCTTGAATACTTCGCAATTGCCGCGACAACCATCGATACAACGGGAACACAGGCCACTCATCGGAACCACGCTCTTGGATCGGTTAAAAGTCAAAGTGGCATCGTTTGCATTGGGATTGCTCAGATTCATCTTGGTCTCTTCTCCTTCCTGTCCCTTCCATTCCTGCAGGAACAGTCTGCGATCTTGCCTCTCAAAGGACGTTTGGACGCCATTGTCCAAGATGTCCAAGCCATGGAACGACACTTCGGCCGTTCTGCCCGCAACCCAGCAACGCCGGAGGCCCCTTTGCCCACCACAACAGGTGAAAAACAAAAGGGCGTCTGCCCGGTAGGATATGCAGACGCCCTTGTCTTCACCATCCGCTTTGAAACCTGCACGCTTTTGTGCAGAATTCAGCGCTACTAATTGTCAAAGATATTTTATTAGTTGATAGCCACAGATTGTCAAGCATAATTTTAGTACATACCGGATATATTCCTTCTTCAATTAGCGTGGCTAACATTTGGCCCTGGATGGGATCCGGCAGCTCTGGGCGGGTGCACCCCTGCCGTGACAACAGGAACTGGCCGCTTCACGTCCCGCAACAATATTGTTAACAGAAACAGCCCCCAGGCCACAGTCGATACAATCTTGTTCGACTCATCGGGGGGAATCAGCCCGGTTCTTGCCATCCACCTGCAGTCCGAGGCACATCCCGGCAGCGCTTCCCCTTGGCACCACCTTTGCTCTGAGCCTTTCCGAATCCTCACCATTGGGTTTGGTATCCCCGGTGGGACGCCTGAAACGCCAGCCAGTTCCAATCAAGTTCGAGAAATGGAAGGAGATTACCTTGTCGAAATTTGTTCATCCGAAGGCCGTATTCACTGGCCTGGTGCTGACCATCCCCCTGCATGGCACCCTGGCACAGGCCGCCGATACGCCTGCCTTGAATGCCGGTGACACCGCCTGGTTGCTGGTATCAGCCGCCCTGGTCATGCTCATGCTCCCCGGCCTGGCGCTCTTTTATGGTGGCATGGTGCAACGCAAAAATGTACTCAGCTCCCTGATGCATTCCTTCGTGGCACTTGTCGGTGGTCGCTTTGCAGTGGGTTCTTTTCGGCTATTCACTGGCCTTTGCCAAAGGCAACGCCTTCATTGGCGACCTTTCCGACTTGTTTCTCATGGCTACCCACCCAGACAGCCTCACCGGCACCGTCCCCACCTATGCTTTCATCATGTTTCAAGCGATGTTCGCCGTCATTACCCCGGCGCTCATCAGTGGTGCCATTGCCGAGCGGATGAAGTTCAGCACCTATGTGGCCTTCATCCTCCTCTGGTCGGTCCTGGTCTATGACCCCCTGGCACATTGGGTCTGGGGCGGAGGCTGGCTGCAAAAATTGGGTGTCATGGATTTTGCCGGCGGCCTGGTGGTACACCTTTCGGCCGGCGTCTCCGCCCTGGCCATCGCACAACTCATCGGCAGGCGTCAGGGGTTCCCCAGTGAGATGTTTGTTCCCCACAACCTCACCATGACCCTCCTGGGCGTTGGACTGCTGTGGTTTGGCTGGTTCGGTTTCAACGCCGGGAGCGCTACAGCCGCCAATGCCAGTGCCGCCCTGGCCTTCATCACCAGCATGACGGCAGCTGCGGCTGCCTCGCTTTCCTGGATGATAATGGAATGGTGGCTGCTCAAACGCCCCAGCGCTTTGGGGCTGGCATCGGGGATCGTGGCGGGCCTCGGATCCATCACTCCCGCTGCTGGGCATGTATCACCGATGGCAGCATTGTTCATCGGGCTGGTGGCCGGGGTGATCTGTTTCTACGGGGTACGCCTGAAATTCAAGGGAGGCTTTGACGATTCCCTTGACGTCGTCGGCGTGCACGGCGTTGGCGGCATCTGGGGACCCCTCGCCACGGGTCTGTTCGCCACGGTCGGTGGTCAGGGACTGCTGGCCGGCAACCCACGCCAGTTTATGGTGCAACTGTTGGCCGTGGCCGCTGTCGGGATCTACTGCTATCTGGTTACCTACGTAATTTGTTGGGTTCTGAACAAGACCATGGGACTCCGGGTGGAAGACGATCAGGAAATGGCCGGCCTTGACCGGGAACTCCATGGTGAAGTGGGCTACACCTTCTAATCCAGACCTCAGCTCACCTGGAATCAATGGAGTCAAGGTCAAGACCCATCCCAGGGTGCCCGCCCCTGCGGGGCACCCTCTCGCTTCAACCCACCCGCCACCCAGGCCCGAAAACCCCGGCTTCACCCTTCTTAGCCTCACCACCGATGAGCCCCTTTAGTCTCCGGGCCAGCTATGCTAAAATGCAGGGCGGCTGCAAATAGATAGCCCAGCAGGTGGCAACCGTCAGCCACCCACGGATCGTGTTCTGCCGGGGAATCCCTGCCTGGTGGCATCCGCCGGGTGGTTTTTTGACTCAAGATGCCGTCAGGATACCATCACCTGCCATCGAAGCGATGGCGTGCCATTGACAGATTCGACCTGGAACTTGGAAAGACCACTATATGCCTTTGGAAATCAGCGAACTAAAGGAATCTAATGATTTCTTGAATACGCTTTTGGATCATATCACATCAGCTGTATTCATCGCTGATAGACATATGCGAGTCCACAGCGTCAACAACGCTTCACGGGCTTTGTTTTACAAACATAAAGACCAACTTATCGGTAGCCTGTATGGCAATGCTGTTGGTTGTGCTTTTGCTGTGCTTGAAGGCAGAGCTTGTGGATCGACCAGTCATTGTGATCAATGTTTGTTACGGAGCTCGCTATTCCGAGCATTCACTGACAAGATCCCAACATATATGGAGAGAATCAAACGAGAGTTTTATATTGATGAAAAACCAGTGCTTAAGTATTTGCAGTTTTCCACCAAATATATCAAATACCAGGGTGAAGAAATGGTATTGATCGTGGTGGATGATATCACTGAAATAGAGACCCAACGTATTAAACTATACGAAGATTTGCAGGCAGCAGCGGAGATCCAGCGTAGCCTACTCCCTTCTATTACGGATAATATCGACTCCTTCACGCTGGCCTGGCATTTTATGCCCTGTCAACAGATCGGCGGTGACATTTTTAATCTGCTGCAGCTGGACCAGGACCATTGGGGCATATACATCCTGGATGTGAGCGGCCATGGAGTTCCTTCGGCCATGATGGTGGTTTCCATTGCCCAGCAGTTGCAGCATTATGCCGGCTACCTGGTGAAAGATCCCACCCGCCCAGCACCCATCAGCAGCGTTGCAGCTCCGGCTGAGGTTCTCCGGGCCCTGGACCTTGAATACCCCCTCGAGCGTTTCAACCACTACTTTACCATTAGCTACTTGGTCCTCAATGCTCAGACCGGCAAACTTCACTACAGCAGTGCCGGGCATCCCAAACCGGTTATTGTGAGATCATCCGGTGAACTGGAGGAACTGGTGGAAGGCGGCACCGTCATTGGGCTGGACGGTATCGTCCCTTTCACCCAAGGACAGAAACAGCTGTATCAGGGCGATCGGCTGTTCGTCTATACTGACGGCATTACCGAATACGAGAGCCAAACCGGGGAGTTCTTTGGCAAGGAGCGGCTGTATCAGGAATTGATCAAGCTCCATGGCCAACCCCTGGGCCTGCAGGTGGAGGCAGTGATCACGGCGCTAAAACACTTCGGTGATCAGCGCGAACCCCAGGACGACATCAGCCTTCTTGGGCTGGAATTCCATTGAGCAAAAATCCATAATGAATCGTGATGGTCTCCTAAGAAGTCGGGAGATACCACTTCATGACTTCTGTCCATCATTGCCCTGCTCCGGTCCACACCTTGTATTCATAGTAGAGCACCGGCACCATGGTGCGAGAAAGAAGAGTTGCCGCTACTTCACCGGCCATAAGTGAGATCGCCATACCCTGGAAGATCGGGTCGAACAGGATCACCGATGAGCCCACCACCACGGCGGCAGCGGTCAGCAGCATCGGCCGAAAACGAATGATTCCAGCCTGCACAATGGCTTCTTTGAGGGGCACCCCTTCGCTCAGTTGCAGTTCGATAAAATCCACCAGAATAATGGAATTGCGGACCACAATGCCGGCCCCGGCAATAAAACCGATCATCGAGGTCGCAGTGAAAAAGGCCCCCATCAGAGCGTGGGCCGGCAGGATCCCAATGAGCGACAGCGGTATTGGTGCGATAATCACCAGGGGCACCAAAAACGACCGGAACCATCCCACCACCATGACATAGATCAGGACAATCACCGCGGCAAAAGCAATGCCCAAGTCGCGAAACACTTCGTAGGTGATCTGCCATTCACCATCCCATTTCATGGAGTAGCGGTGTTCCAGAGGCGGCTGCGTGGAATAGTGCTGCTGCAGGCTGTAGCCTTCCGGCAGTTTGAGCGCACCGATGGCATCCCTCATTTTGAGGATGGCATAGACCGGGCTTTCTTCCCGCCCGGCGACATCGGCAATGACGTAGGTCACATTCTTCAGGTTGTTGTGATAGATGGTTTTGTCTTCCACGCCGGGCTTGGTCTGGACCAGTTCGGATAGCGATACCAACCGCCCGGCCGGCGTGGGTATCGGCAACCTCCTTGAGCGAGGCGATATCGGCCCGGTCTTGGAGCGGCAATCGCAGGAGCAGTTCGGTCGGCTCCTTTTCCCGTTCCAGATGCAGCAACCCGGCGTTCATACCGTTCAGAGCGATGCGCATTTCGCGCGCCAAGTGATCACTACTCAGGCCGTTTTGCGCGGCCTTCTCCCGGTCCACGGCAAAGGTCACCTTGGGCTGGTCCGCTTCCACATACCAGTCGATGTCCACAACCCCGTCGGTCCCGGCAAAGACCTCCTTTATTTGCCGCGCGATCTCGATGCGCCGTTCCTGGTCCGGGCCATAGACTTCGGCCACCAGAGTACTAAGGACCGGCGGCCCGGGCGGGATCTCGACCACTTTGATCCTGGCGCCAAACTGGTCACCGATCTTTTTGATCTCGGGCCGCAGCCGCTTGGCAAGGTCGTGGCTCTGCGCTTTCCGTTCGCCCTTCCCGACGAAATTCACCTGAATATCCGCCTGATTGTTGCCCGAACGCAAGTAGTAATGCCGCACCAGACCGTTGAAATTGAAGGGCGACGCGGTGCCAACATAAAGCTGAAAATGGGTGACCTCCGGCACGGTCCGAAGGTACTCGCCCACCTCCCGCGCCAGCGCTGCCGTGCTCTCCAGCGCACTCCCTTCGGGCATGTCCAGCACCACCTGGAGTTCGCTCTTGTTGTCAAAGGGAAGCATCTTGAGGGCAACACCTTTGAAAGGAATTAGTGCGACCGCGGCGCCCATCAGGGCGACAATAAGCAGCAGGGCCACCATCCGCCGCTTGCTGCTGTTGAGCAGGCCGCGCAGGTTATTTTCGTAGAGATGGTTGAACTTCCCGAGGAGCTTGCCTTCTTCCTGCTTGTCATCGGCGGGTTGGCGTTTCACCCCCTTGAGCACGATGTAACTCAACCAGGGACTGATGATGAAGGCGATGAGCAAGGAAAGCACCATGGCGGCCGAGGCTCCCACCGGAATGGGTCGCATGTAGGGGCCCATGAGGCCGCTCACAAAGGCCATTGGCAGCAGTGCCGCGATGACGGTAAAGGTGGCGAGAATGGTGGGATTCCCCACTTCATCCACGGCGCCGATGGCAGTCGGGATGTCCACCCGGCCCATGCGAAAATGACGGTGGATGTTTTCCACCACGACAATGGCATCATCCACCAGGATACCGATGGAGAAGATCAAGGCGAATAGGGTGACGCGATTGAGGGTATAACCATAGAGATAGTTGAAAAAGATGGTGAGGGCCAGGGTCACCGGCACCGCCACTCCCACCACCAGCGATTCCCGCCAGCCCAGGGCCAGGGCGATGAGCAGCGTTACCGAAACCGCCGCAAGAAACATGTGGTAGAGCAGTTCATCGGATTTTTCCTTGGCGGTGTCGCCGTAGTTACGCGTCACAGTGATCGGAAGCGACGCCGGCAGGATGATCCCGCGAAGTTGTTCAATCTTTCCCAGGGCGCGTTCGGCCAGGTGGGTGGCGTTGGTACCCTTCTTCTTGGCGATGGCTATGGTTACCGCTTCGTAGACCCCATGGCGATTGTCCTGGGCGGCCGGCCCGGTTCCCATGAAGACATAGTTGGAAACCTCTTCGGGACCGTCGCTGATGTCGGCAACATCCTTGAGGTACACCAGTTTGCCGCCAGTCGTAGCCACCAGCACCTGACCCACGTCTTGGATATCCTTGAGCAGCCCTCCGGTTTCCACGATGAATTCCCGATTGGCCGCAGGAAACGAGCCGGAAGGCAGCATGAAGTTGGCCTTTTCGAGGGTCCCCAGGATCATACCCGGAGACACACGATAGGACTGAAGTTTCACCGGGTCGAGAATCACCCGCAACTGCCGTTTCTGCCCACCGATCACCGTGGTTTCGGCTATGTCGTGGTCCTTTTTGAGCTCCCAACAGAGTTCCGTGGCCATCCGCCGCAGGTCGTAGCCCGAATACTGCCCGCCGTCATCCCAGAGGGTGAGGGCCAAAATCGGCACGTCGTCGATGGACTTGGGTTTGACCAGAGGCTGGGAAACGCCGGGCGGGATCTTGTCGTAGTTGGACATGAGTTTGTTGTACAGGTTGACCAGACTGTCTTCCAGACTCTGGCCCACGTAGAAGCGCACGATGGTCAGGTTCATACCAGGCCGAACGATGGAATAGAGGTATTCGACCCCCTTGATCTCCCAAAGGAAGCGTTCCATGGGCCGGGTAACGCGGTCTTCCACCTCCTGCGCACTGGCCCCCGGGTAGGTCACCATGACATCGATCATGGGAACGATAATCTGCGGGTCTTCTTCGCGAGGAATGACCACCACCGCGAATACCCCCAGCAGCAGCGAAGCAATCACGATTAGCGGCGTAAGTTTGGAGCTGATAAAAGCGTTGGCAATCCTACCCGATAGTCCCAGTTTCTCCATAGTATCCCACCTGACAAAACCCGGTAACACTCTGCAGCCGCCTGCTTCGTGATTGGGCCAACACCGAAACGAACCCGAAACCCGTCAGCCGCTTCCAGCCATCACCCCTCCCCTATCCGCCCACCATCAACGGCTTTGCTCACCCCACCGACGATGATCCGTTCACCGGGTTTGAGCCCCGAAAGCACTTCCACCTTCGATTCGTATTTCTTGCCGACTCGCACCATGGTCAGGGCAATGACTCCATCAGGGGAAACCTTGTAAACACCGGTCAGCTGACCGCGACGCACCACGGCCTGCTCCGGCACCAGGATGCCTTGGCGTTCCCCCACAGGAATCCGCACTCTTGCATACATGCCGCTTCGCAAGCCGTTTCCAGCAAGTCCGACCTTGACCACGAAGCTGCGAGCCCCTGGGTCCACGGTCGGAACAATCTCGCGCACCTGGCCTGCGGTCGTCAAACCGATGGCATCGAGTGCGATATCGACCGGCAGGCCGATTCTTGATTACGCTGCTCAGGCTTTCGTCCACGTTGATCTCCAGCCTGAAGGCACTCTGGTCTTCCACCACCAGCAGCGGCGTTCCGGGAACAGCCATGGAACCCACATCGATCCTCTTTTCGACAACCACCCCGGCAGCCGGTGCAACGATTCGGGCATAACCCAGATAGATCTGGGCTTCGGCAACCCCTGTCTGCGCCCGAGCTACCATGGCCTGGGCCCGTTCCGCTTCGGCGCCGGCAACTTTCAGCTGGGTATCCACCTGGTCCATTTCCTGACGGCTGATGGCTAGCCCTTGGAACAATTGCTGGTAGCGGCGTTGCGTTACCGCAGCTAGCGATCGGTTCTGGCTGGCCGCATCCAGAGCTTTCCTGGCCTCCAGTTGGGCGGCTTCGGCGGCTTTAAGGCGCTGCACCAGGTCGCGGTTATCAATGGTCAGCAGGTCCTGCCCCGCCGCCACGATGTCCCCTTCTTTTACATAGATGGCGGTGACCACCCCCATGACCTTACTGGCGACGGCGCTCACCGTGCTGGCTCGAACCGTTGCCGTGGTTTGGTAGTATTCGGGGAGCGGGTTCAAACGTAGTTCGGCCACCTGCACGCCGCTCACCACTTGGCGTTTAACCTCGGCGCCGCCGTGCTTAGTCCGGTCCTGACAACCCGTCCCGAGCAGGATTGTCACCCCCATCCCCAGAAACCACCCTAACCGCAGCCATCTCATGACAACTCCTCCAAAAACCGTAAGAGCGGGAGAGCCCTGAAGAGTCGTAAGGTGCCAAGCGTGAAGCCGTGGATCGGTTCTTTAGCGCTCACCGGGCGACTCACTCCAGCTCCAAATCCTGTAACAGGGTGCCACTCTGAAACCCCAAATGGGCGACCGCAATACGGTACTCATTTTCCATGGCGACAACCTTGGCCCTGGCCTGGTTCAGGCTGAGCTGCGCATCCAGCAGGTCCACCAGAGGTGACAGCGAATTGGCGTAGCGCACCTTTACCAGGCGAGCGCCTTCTTCAGCGGAAACCAGCGCCGCCCGCGCCAGTTCCGTGTTTTTCCGGGCCTCTTCCACGCTCTGGTGAGCTTCATACACCTGGTAAGCGACGGCCTTCTCCAGACCGCTCAGATTCTCGCGAACCTGCGCCATTTGGTGCTTGGCCTTGCTCCGTTCATATTCGCGCTTGCCGCCATCGAACAGGTCCCAGCGCAGGAAAGCCATAACCTGCCAACTGTCGCCGTCGGCACCGAACGGGGCGCTATGATCGTTCCACTGGACGCTGCTGCCCACGCCCAGAAGCGGGAAATAATCCGCTTCCGCCAGCCGTATGTTTTGCTTGGCGTTCTCGTAGCGGATCTGAAGCGACTTGAAATCCTTGCGCGAGAGCGAAGCCTGCGTGTAGTACTCTGCTTCCTGAAGTGTCACCTCCGGCAGCTCGGCCTCGATATCCACCGACTCACTCAGACCCAACACCAACCCCAGGGCCCGGCGAACCACATTGAGTTTCTTTTGGGCGCTGACCTCTCTTTGTTCGGCTTCCTTCAAAGCGGTGGAAGCCCGAAGCGTATCGGAATACAGACCCAGATCGGCCCGGTTGCGAAGCTCAGCTATGCGCAGGTGTTCCCTGCTGTCCATCACCGCTTGTTCCGCGGTTTGGACGAAGGCCCTGGCGGTGTGAACCAAAACGTAGCTCTGTACCACCTTGAAAACCACTTCCTCCTTCTTGCGGGTCAACTCCTCGTTTCTGGCCTGATATTCCTTCTTTGCCATGGCCACACCCACCTGGGCCTTTCGGGCGAAAATCGGCTGTTCTATCGACAGGAGCGTCTGGAAGTCAGACTGCGGACCGGGATAGTTGAAACTTTGCGGCGCCGATGCCAGATCCTGGGAAGTAAATCGTGCCTGGTTGATCTTGCTGGAGAACACATAGGCCGGATTGTTGGTCCGGAGGAAACGCTCCTCGAAGGTCAACCGCGGAAGCAGGTTGCCTCGGGCCGCACCGATTGCATCCTGGTGCGCTGCCGTCCCTTCTCTGGCCGCCTTGAGCTCATCATTGCCTTCCAGGGCCATGGCGACGGCACTCTTCCAGGAAAGCGTCGGGCCCGCAGCGGCAAGGCCCAGCAGCATTGAAACCAGCAGCATGGTCATGGCCAACACAAAGATCGGCAGACCGATTCTCGGCATGGCATCCTCCCCTCTGCACGCAGCCTCGGTGATTCTGATCAACTCCAATGGAGAACAAAAATGGGAGTCGTTTGGATCTACTGACAGATCTTGCGGAGCACTGACTTGAACCCCGGCAAGTCCGCTATCAAGAGCCGCCACTATATACCACAGGTGGAGCGATGATAAGCATTTTCCGGGTTGGCGGACAAGTTAACTGACATCTCGGAAGCGATCTTGGCGAGGAACCGGTTGGGCGCAATGCCGACGGAACAAGTAAGCCGGTAGTGGTGAGGATGCTGTCCTTGATTCTGCGGGCGATCACTTCGGTCGGGCCGTGCAGAGTTCCAGTGCTGGTAAGGTCCAGATAGGCCTCATCGATGGAGACTTGTTCCATCCATATCGATGTGAAGAATTCGCCTGACCATCAAATTCCCTGGCAAATCCGCAGGCCATCGTGGATCGTCAACAGTGCCGCGTCCTCCGGACCTCGGCCTCAGTTCATCTGACCCGTCAGCATCCTAATTCTGCCCAATCAACCGGACAAAACTATCCACCAACAGGGGATTAAAAGCCACGCCGCGTTCCTTGCTGAAGATTTTCAGGATCTCTTCAAGAGGTTTGGCCGGACTGTAGCAACGATTGCTGCGCAAAGCGTCAAAGACATCGGCGATGGCGATCATCTGGCCGACGATATTGGGTTTCCAATCCCGACTGAGATGCGGATAGCCGGAACCATCGAATTTACGATGGTGTTCCAGGGCTGCAATCACGGCAATCTTGGGCATATTAGGAAGTGTCATCAAGTAGCGCCCACCCTTGACAGTGTGCGTCTCGACCACCGCCCGTTCCTCATCAGTCAGTCTCCCCGGCTTGCTCAGGATACCATCCGGGATAAAAATCTTCCCTACATCATGCAGCATGGAAGCAATGCCGATCTCATGAAGCTTCCTGCCACCGAAACCAAGATTTCTAGCCTGGATGATAGTCAGGATTCCGACATTCACTGCATGGGTAAAGGTGTATTCATCAGCCGTCTTCACCGAAGCCAGAAGGCGGATGGGATTGATGTTCCACAGAAACCCGGTGATAAACCGTCGGACGACGGAATCCACAGCGCTGACGTCAATCTTCTTGCGCCGCTCCACCATAAAGTAGAGTTCCTTGACGCGCTCCATCTCCAGGTCCCCGAACTTGGGCTGTTGTGCCGGCGCTTCAGCCAACCCCTCAGACGCCGACAGCTCCTCCAGACGTTTGGAATCACCGGCAATTCTTAGCTCCACCTTCCCCAAACGAATCCTGGGGCTGGAACGAACCGGCACATCGCCTTTGGAGGCCAGACCGGCAACGAAATCCAACAATTCCGATCGGGTAAGACCCCTGTCGAAGCTAACCCGCTCGACGCCTCGATTCTGAAGGATCGAAACAAACTTGTCGACGAACTGTCCAGCCCCGATCAGTGGCCTGTCCTTGATCACAATACTGTCGTCAACCAGGAAGAAGGTGACGACATCAGTCAGCCTCAGGAGATCCGTCAACTCGTTGTAGGCAACTTCGGAATACTGCTCAACGTAGGGATGATCTAAGGAATACAGACGGGTATTGCTGATGGCAGCGGTAAGCTGCGATATAATCCGCAACAGTCGCTCGTGAGAGTCAAAATCGCTCATATCGCCACGCTTTCCTCAGGGATGCGCTACCGATTCTGACGACATCACTGGCTGCCGTCGAGCATGGTGTTGGATACAGTCCGAATACGAGAGTCCTTCGACTTCAGGCCAATGCGCAAAATGCCGTCCAAATGCTCCCGTGGATACCCGGAGAGGGATTCGAAGAGCGCCAACTTCACCTTTGCGTGTTCTGAAGGAAAAATCACCCAGGATTTCCGCACTATTCTCTCCAGAAGAGGTATTACTTTGGGGTCCCCAACCCTACCCAGAATCCTGATGATCTCTTCATTGCGTCGATAATCCGATCTTCGGAAAGCGGTGACGTGAAGCATCCCGGTCAAATCATCAACCAACTCACCAATTCGATACAACCCCACAAGCCCAATGGCCCGCGAAAACTCTTCGGGGACTCTGGAATGAAGCGCCGCACGCAGCGATTCCAGCGTTCCAGTGTCGCCGAGAGCCAGCAGCATCGTTAGGGTGTCCATCCTCACCCAATGGCTGGAATGCTTAAGCAACGGGCGAATATGGGGTATGGCATCGGTGTCTCCGTGGTTCTGGATAAAAGCCAACAGGTTTCGCAACAGCTGTTCTCGAGGGTCAGACAGACGTCGGTAGGCTTCCACCAGCGTGTCTTTGGCATAGTGTTCAAGTAGCTGCAGCAAGGCCTTATTGGTAGAGGGAAACTCTTCCCTGGCGAAAAGCACCATCAGCCACGGCACACATTGACCGCCGAGAGCTCGCAGAAACGCGGTGGCCTCACCGCGCTTCTTGCCACCAAAGCGTCGATAAGCCTCGACCGCTTTGGCGGCAATAGCGGACGCAGTGAAGCCTTCGATGGCCTTGGTCGCCAATGCAGCAATGCTGTCAGGCCCTTCGGCGGCGTGGCTTCGGAACAGAACCAGGAAACCTAAAGCCAGTTCGAATTCGCCAACTTCCAAGAGATCCGGCAGGTATTCCACCACTTTCTGTGAGAAGACCTCATAGTCGTCCGCATCGACTTCCTGAGCGAGCAGGGTGATGAGCATCTCACAAATCCGAGTGGCGAGCAGGCCATCATCAAGGGATTCCGAAGATTTCGCGCGAAGCCATATCCGTTTCATCGCCACTATCTGACTGCTCTGGCCCTGCTCCAGCCTCGGCCCGATTCGCAGCACTCTGTTCCGCTGCTTCGCTCAAACGATCCAGGGTGGCACTGTATTCCGCGTCCACGTAGGATTCATAACTCTCCCTATCAAACAGCCTCTCGAACTGCTCGCGGGAAGGGGCTGGTATCGAATCAGCGCCACCCGGGACCTGGCCGACATCCGCGAACGCCGGCATGGCCCCATCAATACCGGCCAGACCACGAACCAACGTCAACAGGGTGGGCGAAATTTCCCGGCCCTGCTCGCTTGCCTGTTGCAGCATTTCCAGAACGACATCTTCGGAGAAACCTGACAGTAGCTCATCGGCCTGATCCTGAACATGATCCAGGGTGACCGCCAGGAACTGCCGCCTGAGTTCAGGCTGAAGATTTTTCAGCAGGGCGTTCAGTTTCTCCATGGTCTGATGATCGCAAAACTGGCCCAACTGACCGGCGATGACATGCTCATAGCTCGCCACGACCGTTTCGACGTTCAAATGATGCTCGTTCATCAATTGAGACAGTCTGGCGGGTTCCAGATTTTCCCACGCTTCCAGGGAAATGCCTTTCGCTTCTTGAGCCAAATGACCCATAATCAGATGATGGACGAAATCCTGCCACAGGTCGACAGACCGCAACTGTTTATCCTTGGCCAGCTCCCGGGAGATCTCTTCTTCTTCGGTGAGATGGAAGAACCGGTAATCCACGGCCTGAACGTGGATATGGGTCATGCCGGCCTTTTTCATCATCTCCCGAATGCCCCCGGCATTCCTAATTTCTTCTGGGTCAGAATTAAGAATGTGGTGAAATTCGACGATCTCATCCTTGGTCAAGCCTCGGAGAAAGGTAACTGAGGCAATATCCCGACTATTTAGGGCATTGGAAAACTCCTTGAACACATTGCTTTTGGGGTCCAGGCTCTGACCATCAAAAAACAGGCAATCCTTGGCCAGGCCAAGAGTCAATGTCGGGGTCTCCTCGCACAGCTTTTGCATGAATTCACAGGCACGTTCGATGCTTCGAACTATTTGGGGATGATCGGATGGATACATAACGGCGTGAGTACGGCAGACATTGAACTCCTTCACCGCACGCGCCAAGAGTTTAACATCCAGGCGCCCTTCGGGGCCGGCCGGCCGACTTCGCGGTCCCGCGGACATTCCTGGGTTGTTGAGTGGTCATTTGCGATCTCCCCAATTGTCCTTCAGGGCACCCAGCGGTTCAGAACGTGACAACTTGTTACTACTACCTAATTATATCGGTCAAAACAAGTCATGACTTGAGTCGCACCCTGCATCAGGCCCCAAATCTGCCTATATGCTTAACCCTCCTCCTGTCCTTTAATGCATATTGCCCCAACGAGTGGAGTCAAATACACTGGCTCAAACCAACCCGAACCAATGGTTTCAACACCCTCACATTATTATTCAAAGGGGGGCCATTATTTGAAACGGGGAAATTACTCTTGTTATTTCAACAGTATTAAACTCTGACGTAAAAGTGGCGCCAACCATCGAGCAGCGACTAGGGGCTGACGAGACACATCGCTTGCTGGTTATCGGCGACAACGTCGGAGAACGCCGGCTGGACTCCGGTTACCACGATCTTCTAGCTTCGGAAGCGAGGTTTTCCAGTTTCATTGCGATTGCGCAGCGACAACTGCCGCAGGATAGCTGGTTAGCCCAGGAACGTCTGCTCACGATCGCCGGTGGAGAATCAATCCTTCTTTCGTGGAGCGGTTCAAGGTTCAAATACCTGATGCCGCTCCTGGTGAAGCCGACCTACAAACATGCGCTGTTCGAACAGACCTAAAATGCTTCTGGCGTCCTGCCCGTAGCTTCTGAGTAACTTCACGGCAAGTGCCTGAAATGGGGTTGCCTGGGTTACTCGCGGATAAGGCGCGCTAACGAGTCCGGTGGCGATCTGCTAAAGGATGGTTGTCTTCCCCGCTCGACGCGGTCCCGAGAGCAAGACCACACGCTGCAGCGACTGATTCCTCATGATGTTGCCGCAAGCTTGAAATGTGATAGGCTGATCCATTCCCAGCAAGGCGGCAACGGTCCAAAGGACTGAACATAGAGCAACCTGATGAAAATAGAGTATATCATGACAACAATGGACCCCGAACCCATACAGATACCCGTACTTGCTTTTGGAAAGGGTTGGCTGGTGGTGGATAAACCTGCAGGCATGACGGTTCACAACGAGGCCGGGCGGGATCTTTGCTCCTTGGCATCCGCCTTTATCCAGAAAGAAACGACCATCCAGAGGCAGATAGATATGGACCCGAGCTTTGGCATCAGTCCTGTTCATCGCCTCGACAAGGAGACCAGCGGTGTTATTTTGCTGGCTGTCACTCGCGAGGTGTTCCGATTTCTTTCAAAACAGTTTGAATCCCGTCAGGTAAGAAAGCGGTATGTCGCTATCTTGCATGGCCGGCTGGAAAACCCCGATGAAAACGACCCGTGGGGGACATGGAGCTGGGCTCTTGCCAAAATTGCCTGCGGGCGTCACAATCCCGAAGGTGCCGGACACCGGCAAGACAGTCAGACCCGTTATCGGGTCCTTGACCACAGTGCCCACTACACGTTGGTGGAAATCGAGCTTCTTACCGGCCGCACGCATCAGATCCGGCGCCATGCGAAACTGTCTGGTCATCCGGTAGTCGGTGACGCACGCTACGGCTCGACGCGGGCCGCAAACTATCTTAGACGGAATCATGGGTTTAACCGCCTGGCACTGCATGCGCGTGAGCTCACATTGCAGCTGCCTGGAGGAAAGACGCCGGAAAGCGTTCAAACTCCGACAATTCCAAGCCAGATGCAGCGTCTATTTGAAAACGACCCTGCTCTGATTGAACTATAATGGATGTTGAGCCATGCCTGGGATTTGTTGATGATGTGGATTTTCAACTTGGCAGAAGAAATCGAGTGATCCGGATGCGATCTGCCACGCGGACCGGCCATTGGGATTTTGGTGTAAACCGCAGGCGCCCGGCGGGCATAAGGAGCAGGTTCAAGTTGGAATGCGAATAAAGGGTGACTCTTGGGCAGTTTGCCTCAGCACTGCCATTTCAAACAGAGCGAGAAACCTCTTAGCCAATGAGCTGAGCCTCCAGACTCCTCCCCAAGAGAGTTGTCCACGGAAGATGAAGAACCTTTTCCATTATCTCGGAAACACCCCTTGGCGACGCAGTTGTTTGTTTCCGCATTCGCAGCCGATGTTTACGGCGCTGCGCGAGCCTTCGATCCCATATCATGAAATTTGATGCGGTCCCACCCAACGATCCACAAACATTGAAACGACTTCGCCTGGCCTGGCTGAAAACGGCAGGGTGCAGTGTCTTGATCGGCAGCGGTGCGTCTTTGTGTTTGGGTCGCTCATTGGTCCCAGTCCGACACGTTCCGGTGGCTGGGGCTAACGTCCGTCATTTGGGCTTATATACTTCGAATGCTCTGGAATGGCTTGCCACACAACCGTCATCCAGGCCAGACAGCGTTGTTGCCTTCATTGGGAAGCGGCACCATCCTTACCCTCTGCCGCGGTTTCTTGATCAGTGTTTTGGCTGGTTTCTTCCTAGTGCCCGAACAACAATTGGTCGTTGCCGGAGCATGGTTTGCGTGGCTGCCCGGGACTCTCTATCTGGCAGCCGGCACGCTGGATTACCTGGATGGTTATGTGGCCAGGCGGCAGGACCACGTCACCCAGTTGGGCGAGACCCTCGATATTCAGCTGGATGCCCTGGGACTGCTGGTCGCAATCTCAGTCGCCATTGGGTGGAGAAGACTGCCCCTCGTGTACCTCACGGTGGGAGCAGCCTATTACGTGTTTCGTTTGGGGGTTTGGTATCGTCGCCAGCACCGTTGTCCTCTCATGCCGCTGCCCTTTAGACCCACTGCCCGACTGATGGCCGGTTTTCAGATGGGGTTGGTGGGAATCGCTTTGCTGCCGCTGTTTTCGTCCTCGGTTTTACAGACAGCGGCCCTATTGTTTATGACACCGCTGCTGCTGGGGTTTGGGTTGGACTGGCTAGCCGTCTGCGGCCAGCTTGATAGCGGTCGTCAGGACCGGTTCCAGAAGCTCGCGCAGATTCTGGAGTTGGACTTGCCGCTTGTGCTTCGTTCTGTCATATTAGGAGTGGTGACGATGACCTCGGTGCGCAACTGTTTGTGGGAACTAAACAGTCCGTGGGGGATCATATGGGCGCTCTTGGCCATGCTGCTGGTCGGTTGGATGGGCCGATGCGCCGCCTTGCTTCTCAGCCTGGTCCTGGCCTATTTCCTTAGCACCCATATGTCATCGGGCGCGTTGATGATTTTGTTTGTCAGCGTGACGGCCTTAATGCTTACCGGCACCGGACGTTTCTCGCTGTGGCACCCCGAAGAAATATTCCTGACTCGCAGAGCCGGCTGAGTTGATCGTCATCGCCCTTATTGCTGAAGGGTTGTTAGATAGACGCAAGAACGCTTGCGAACTTCCGTGACCGTGTGGGTCACCACGAGGGGTCAAATCACTCTTTTGCGGGAGTGGCCTCTGGCCGCGATGATTAAACTGCCCCCCCAATCTATCCGGTTGTCTCCGAAGCGAAAATATTGGGTGGCCGGTGCCTTGCTCTGCCTGGGTTTATGGATGCTCTGGCTGACGCTGAAAAACATCCGGCTGGCGGACGTATGGATGCACCTGCGTCTTTTGTCTACCGAGGGCTTCATCCTGCTGTTGGGTGCCAACTTGTTGATGGCATGGGCGATGAATCTGAGATGGTGGCTCATACTGCGCACCCTGGGCGCGCCGGTCCCTTATCTTCGGTTGATGATATACCGCACCGCCGGTAATGCTGTCAGTTACGCTACGCCAGGGCCGCAATTTGGCGGTGAGCCTCTGTTGGTCTATGTGCTGCGGCGCTACCACCGATTGACCACCGATACGGCCATCGCCTCGGTGACCCTGGACCGGTTGGTGGAAATTGTCGCTAATTTCACCTTTATTTTCTCGGCGGCCAGCGTTGTGCTGCCTTTGGTCTTCAGGGGCCGGTTGCCGACCCCCTTCGCCTTGCTGCCGGTGGGACTGGTCCTTGCGATAGCCCTGACTTACCTGGCAGCCATCCTGCTCGGTATGACACCGCTTGGCGCTTTGATACGGGCGGCGCGCGACCGGCAGCGCAGCCCTGTTAACCCTTCGGCCTCCGGCTTGACCGCTGTGCTGTTGGGGCTGTCAGCCGTCGAAGAGAAAGCCGCACGGGCGGTCGGGCGACGACCCTGGTTGATGACGGGGTTGTTTCTGTTTGCGCTGATTCACTGGGGCTGCCTTGTCGGTGAAGTCTGGCTGATCTATTTCTGCCTGGGGACCTCTCTTGCCGGCTCGGAACTCATCTTGATGGTCGCCGTCGGTCGATTGGCGTTCTTGTCTCCTATGCCGGCCGGCCTCGGTGCGCTTGAAGCCAGCCAAGTTCTTATGCTCAGTCTGCTCGGCCACCATCCCGCGGTGGGATTGGCGACCTGTGCGGTCATCCGAGCGCGCGATCTCATCTTTACCGGTGCCGGCTTGGGACTGACCGCGGGCTTGCTCTCAGCCAAGGACCGCCGCGTATTGCAGCCCTGCACTGTTCCCTCAGGGGCCACCGCTTTCATCGCCAGCGATGAGGTTTGATCGATGGGGTTTTCCGAGAAGCATCCCGAAGAGGAGACGGCCCAGGACGGTTTGACCCCTGACGGCAGCGATCTTCGGGGGTGGAAGGCGACCAATTTGGATGAGCTGCAGCATTGTTTGGCGCAGGCCGCAGCTTTTCGCCGCCACAGGTGCCGGCCTTTTGTCACCGTCAGTTACGCCCAGAGCGTTGACGGCAGTATCGCTTCCAGGACACGGCAACCGATGCGACTGAGCGGGGAACTGTCCATGGTCCTGACTCACCGGCTGCGCACCCGGTTCGATGCCATTCTGGTGGGAATTGAGACGGTTCTGGCGGATAATCCTCACTTGACCGTCCGATATGCCCAAGGCCGTCATCCCCAACCGGTGGTTCTGGACACCCATCTGCGAATCCCCATTCAGTCGAACCTGGTTCAAAGATCCGACCTAAGTTCCTGGGTCGTCAGCGGGCACAACAGCGCCCATGAGCGCATCGACACGTTGGCCCGGGCCGGTGTAACCGTTTTGCCCTGTCAGCTTGGAGGCGACGGCAAGATCGATCTGCAGAGATTGATGCTCCTGCTGGCAGACAGAGGCGTCAACAGCTTGATGGTCGAAGGCGGCGCCCGTGTCATCACCAGTTTCATCAGAGCCAGGCTGGTGGATCAATTCATCATCACCATTGCCCCAACCTTGATCGGCGGGTTGTCAGTCATCGACGGTCCGGGGATCCATCCCTCCACCCAGTTGAGACTCGATCAGGTGCACTACGAGCATCTGGGTGAGGATTTGATTCTGTGGGCCAAGCCCCATTGGATAACAGCCATGAAAACGCGTCGCTCTTGGTGTTTGAAGAACCGTGCAGGGTTTCCCTTCAAGAACAGGAGCTGCCGCCTCCGGACCGCGATGAGGCGGTGGTTGAGGCTCGTTTGTCGGCCATCAGTCCGGGAACGGAGATGCTGGTGTTCAAGGGAGAGTTCCCCCCTCACCTGCCGCTGGACGAAACGATTGAATCTCTTGCTGGAACCGTTTTTAAGTACCCGCTGCGCTATGGCTATAGCGTCGTCGGCGAGGTGATTGCCGTCGGTGACCCCGCGAACCGGCAATGGATCGGGCGCCGGGTGTTTGCGTTTCATCCCCATTCCAGTCACTTCACGGTCAAGATCGAAAGCCTGGTCGCTATCCCGGATGGCATCCCGGTCGAGGACGCGCTTTTCCTGGCCGGCATGGAAACCGCGTTGAACCTGGTCATGGATGGTCGGCCCATGATCGGGGAGCGCGTCGTGGTGTTGGGACAGGGGATCATTGGGCTGCTCACCACGGCCCTTTTGGCCAGGTTCCCGCTGCAGAACCTGATCACGGTCGACCCGTACCCCCTGCGTCGACAGGCATCCCTGTCCATGGGTGCCCAGCAGTCCCTCGCACCCGATGAAGCACACCCGCCGCACCTCGAATCTGAACGGTCGGCACCCCTTACCAACGGCAGTGCCGACCTGGTGTACGAACTGTCCGGAAATCCCGTTGCGCTCAACGGGGCCATCCAGGCTGCCCATTTCAGCGGCCGAATCGTGATCGGGTCGTGGTACGGGACCAAACGGGCAGCGGTTGACCTGGGGGGTTGGTTCCACCGCAGTCGGCTGCGGATACTCAGCAGTCAGGTGAGCACCATCGATCCCCAATTCTCGGGGTGCTGGACCAAAAGCCGGCGTTTCCAAGCGGCTTGGGATCTAATCCAAAAGGTGCGCCCGGCACAACTGATCACGCATCGATTTCCTATCCAGGCGGCCCCGGAGGCTTATGCCCTGATTGCCCAACACCCCCAGGAAACCCTGCAGGTGGTTTTGACCTATTAGCGTCTCGCGCCCTGTGGGGCACTTTACCCGCCGGTAACCTGGGCAACCTCATCTCAGGCACCTGGCCTGAAGTTACTCAGAAACCGAGTCGTTTGCCGCAGGGGGTTTTCATCCATGCACTGAGAGGACAACGATTATGTATACTCTGGGACTTCAGCGTGATTTTATCGCGTCCCACTATCTGATCGGCGGAGACTGGGGGGCTGAAAATCACTTGCATGCCCATCACTACAAGGTCGAGGTGATCCTCTCCGGGGATACGCTGGATCAGCACGGTTACCTGGTCGATCTGGCGGCACTGGAGGAGGCCTTGGCCGACTGTGTGGCCGGTTTCCGGGATAAAACGCTCAATGACTTGCCGGAGTTTCACAACCTGAATCCCAGCATTGAGCATTTAGCCCGGCTCATGCACCATAACCTGTGCCGGCGCCTGACGGTGAAGCCCTCTACGACCATGGGAATCAAGCTCTGGGAAAACGAGTTCGCCTGGGCAGCCTACAGGGAGACGGCCGGGTGCACATCGGCTTGATCATTTACGGCTCCCTGGAGACACTCACCGGGGGCTATTTGTATGACCGGTATTTGGTGACGTTTCTCCAGCGGCGCGGCCACAAGGTGGAAGTGCTGTCATGGCCGGCGCAGGCCTATGGACGGCGGTTGGCAGACAATCTATCTTCCCGCCGTCTGCGTCCGCTGCTCGAAAAATCCTTTGACCTCCTGCTGCAGGATGAACTTTGCCATCCCTCGCTTTTTTGGCTTAACCGCCGCCTGCGCCGCTTTCGGCGTTATCCCATCGTAACCATCGTCCATCATCTGCTCTGTGAAGAACCACGGGCTGGATGGCAGAATCTCTTGTACCGATTCATTGAGAAACGCTACCTGGCATCAGTGGATGGATATGTCTGCAATTCGTTCACGACCCGAGCGAGCCGTTGCCCAAATGGTCGATCCGGGTCGCCCCCATGTCGTTGCCCATCCCGCTGGGAACCGCCTCGGCAGCTGTGACTCACCGGCCATGCTCAAAGAGCGAAGCTCCCAACCCGGTCCTTTGCAGCTGCTTTTCCTGGGCCATGTCATCCCGCGCAAGGGCTTGTTGCCCATGCTGGAAGATTTGCGGACGCTGCCACCCGATAAGTGGGAGTTGACCGTGGTCGGCGATTTGACCGCGGCACCGGACTATGTGCGCCGGCTTCAATCGGTTGCCCGCACCAGCGGAATATCCGAGCGGATTCACTGGCTGGGGGTTTGCCCCGATGAGCAACTGGTCGAGCTGCCTCATTCGCAGCCATCTTTTGTTCATGCCCTATGCCTACGAGGGTTTCGGGATTGTGTTCCTGGAAGGGATGGCATTTGGCCTGCCGGCGGTTGGTTATCGGCTTGGCGCAGCCAAAGAAATCATCCGCCATGGCGTCAACGGCTTTCTGGTGGAACCCAACGGCGGGAAGTTTTTGGCGACCCTGATTGAAACCCTGCATGCAGACCGCAATCAACTCCTGCAACTGAGTCTGGCAGCGCTCCATTGGTTTCGTCAACAGCCAACCTGGGATGACGCCATGCGAGGCATCGAGTCTTTTCTCAACTCGATGGTATCCGGCTGGCCGACACCTCTTCCCCAATCGGCCATGCGGCCATGAATTTCGAAGGTCTATACGCCAACGAAAGAGATGGATGTTTCTATGACAGTCTGCCAAGCTATCGACATTGTGGGGTATCTGGGCTCCAAAAAGAGCATTGATGACCGGTCCCTGAATCATCGCGTCTGGCGGACACTGACCGCGGAGTTGTCCTCGGCTGCGGCGTTAAGACCGTTGCACCTGCTTGAAATCGGGGCCGGCATTGGTACCATGCTGGAACGGCTTCTAGATCAGGTGGCCTTTCCCCATCTGGCTTATACCCTGGTGGAAATCAATCCTGCCTGTGTGGAGGAAAGCCGCCAGCGCATCACCCAGTGGGCTACCAGCAGGGGATATCAACCCAGCTGGGAGAACGACGGCACCCTTCAAATTCCAACAGAGTGCGGCCAGTGCAGCGTTTCTTTCATCTGTGCCGACGTCTTTGAGTACCTCCAGGCAAGCAATCGTTCATCGGGCTGGGATGTGATCCTGGCCCATGCTTTTATGGACCTGGTCGATTGCGGGGCCTTGCTGCCGGATTTGTGCCGCCGGCTCACTGCCGGTGGATTGCTTTACCTGTCGCTCAACTATGACGGTGAGACCATTTTCCTGCCAGTCCTGGAAAACGGATTCGATCAACACATCATCGCGCTTTACCATCAGAGTATGGATGCCCGCGTTGTCAAAGGCCGCCCTTCGGGAGATCGGCACACCGGCCGACATCTGTTTGCGCATTTAACCGTTGCTGGTGCAGCGATTCTTGCCGCGGGAAGTTCGGATTGGATTGTTTTTCCCCAAGCACACCGCTACCCGGCAGATGAGGTTACCTTTATCCATGCGATCCTGCATACCCTGGAGGCGGAACTCAGGCACCATCGACAGCTTGACAGCCAAAGATTCGCCGCCTGGATCGCCCTGCGGCACCGTCAGGTGGAAACCGGTGACCTCATTTATATTGCCAAGAACCTGGACCTGCTGGCCCGGATCGGGACAGCATCGATTGCATAAATGAACCCCATCCAACGCCTCAAAACCTCCCCTCATTTCAAGTTCGTGCTGGCCTGGGGCTATTTGAACCTCCTGCTGAATCTGAATTATCCCCAAAGCGAGCCCGCCATATGGGCACCCTTATTGCCATCGCTGGAAGTGTGGGCCGTGATCGTGATTCTTTGTATCTTGGTCCAACTTGGTTTGAGATTTCAGCCAGCCCTCTATCTTCCCCTGATGGCGCTGTTGATCTTCTTCCGGATCTTCCGCACGGGGGACGTGATGGTCCCCATGTATCTCAATCGGGCCTTTAACCTGTATATGGATCTGCGCTATCTGCCCGATCTTCTGCATCTGCTGTATCATTCCTTCCCGCTGCCAGTCCTATGCCTCTATGGCTTTGCCGCTGCAACCCTGGCCATGGGTCTGGCATGGGGGATCTGGCACGCCCTTCAAGTCCTGCATGCTTATTTTACGGTGCGCCGCTACCGTTACCATTTCTTCCTGGGAACCGTCGGCCTTGGCATCATTCTTTCCGGATTTGTTGCTGCCGGTTTCGGTCAAGGTTCCCTGCTGGGAAGCAAGATTTTTTTCCCGCGTCTTGTGGAAGAATTTGACTTTATCCGGCAAATGCATCCCATGAGTGCCCAGGGGGTTGGTGCTGCTCAGCTGAAGGCGGAACCGCTGCCGTCGGTCACCAACCCCCTGGATAAGCTCAATGGTGTGCCGGTCTATCTTTTCGTTGTCGAATCTTATGGGCATACGGTTTATGACGATCCCCGGCATTTCCCCTATTTTCAACCCATGGTGGCTGAATTTGAAGAAATGCTCAAAACGCAGGGATTCGAGGTAGTCTCCAATTATCTGCGTTCGCCCACCTACGGCGGCGAATCCTGGTTAGCCTTCAGCACGCTGGAAAGCGGTGTGCGGGTCGACAACCAGTTGAGTTACACCTATTTGCTCAATTCCACGGTGAAACCTCTGGCACGGTATTTCAATCAAAAAGGGTATCGGACGGTATCGGTGATGCCTGGGACCAGGTACCCATGGCCGGAGGGTGCTTTCCTGGGTTATCAGCAAACCTACTACGCGTGGGATTTCAACTATCGGGGGCCTGCGTTCGGCTGGTCAACCATGCCTGATCAGTTCGTCCTGGACGCTATTTTTCACCGAGAAGTGAAGGATGCCCGCCAGCCGCTGTTCATCCGTTACCTGCTCACCAGCAGTCATGCGGCTTTTAACCAACAGCCGCGTTACCTGGCAGACTGGTCGCAACTTGGCGATGGCGCGATTTATCGTACTCTGGACAGCATCAACTTTCCGTCTGTTCGGCCTGATCTCAGCAATGCCAGTGAAGCCTACATGTCCGCTATCATATATGATTTCAACGTCTTGAAAGGCTACATCGAACAATTTGTCCAAGGCCCAGCCCTGATCCTTATTCTGGGGGATCACCAACCCAATGGGCAGGTTACCGATTCAGCCCCCTCCTGGTCGGTTCCGATCCATGTGATCAGTCGGCAACGGTCCCTTCTGGAACCCTTTGCCCAATGCGGCTATACCCCGGGATGGGTCCCTCAGAATCAGGACCATCACCGCGGCATGGAAACCTTCCTGCCTGATTTTGTAGGTGCATTCAGCCGTTGATGGAAACCATTGTAACATCTCAATAAGTGTGGGCAGAACAGCCGTCTACTGAGCTTGTGGCTTCCGGCTCTTTCATGAAAGCCACCAACCCGTCACCCCCGCATGCTTTTAGCGGGGGTCCAGGGGTCTTAAATCCCGCAGTAGGCAGGACTGGATTCCCGCTAGGAGCATGCGGGAATGACGATCAGTGTTGCGTTCCACCAGTTATTGAGAAGATACAAACCATTGATGGAAGAAATGGCGAAGAAATGCACCCGTTTTCAATAGACGGCAAATATGGACATCCGGCGTTTCCCCGCGCCGTCACATGATAGACGGCCCCAGGATGCTCAATCCGCAATGGTCTCGCCATATCGCCTTCATACACTGTTCAATGTCATACTCCAGAACCTGGCTCCAATCATGCTCTCCTTGCTCATGCCCGGCTTCTCCATCTGATATGGCCCACCACAAGGACTTTATCTGCATGATCTTCGGCTGTCCCGAAGGGTAATGAACCGAACACCAGAAAGGCCACAATCCCTGAAAGCACCCCGCCTGCATGACTCTGCGGGACCGGCAACCCCATCATTCCGAAGTGGAGGAATTCAAAGAATACATGGCCTTGAAGAACCTCCATAACGCTTTTTGCTACCACGATCCCAAGACTGATCATGCCGGCAAGACACCATTTTCCATCCAGAGACCGCCTCTTTATGCTCTCCAGCGCCGATATGGCCATGAGCCCATGCGCTGTACCGGAGAGCCCGCAAAGCCCTCGATCCTGCACCACCGACGATGCCAACGTTGAGACGAGGAGGCTTCCCATGGCGCAGGCAACCACATAGCCAATTCTCTGCAGAGGCCTTTGCTCCTCGAGCCCGCTGTATAAGAGCAGGAAAGCTCCGGCATCCAGCAGCAGGTGGTACCAGGTAAGGTGTACAAAGGGATGGGATACCACTCGCCACCACTCCCCCATTGCCACGCGTTGCGGGAAGAAGATCATCGATTCGCAGAATCCACCGCTTGAGCAAGGGTAAGTTCAAAAGAGCTAGCATAACCGCGAAGAATATGAGTCCAAGTACATTGTTGGAGTTATTTATTAACCTGCATAGCGCGTTCATGGCAGCCATCCTTGACTATCTCGCAAAAAGTCGGAAAACACCATTTCTTGTCATTACGGCAATAGCCGGAGTCCAGGAATTTTAGACACTTACAGTGGCACTGGACCCCGGCTTTCGCCGGGGTGAGGACTTATTACGAAAGCATCATCCCTGGGTCTCTCACATCACTTTGCCCGCTTCCTGCGATTGAGCCACCAGGCAGCCACTACGAACAGTGGTCCAACCGGGCCGCTGCCGACTCTCGGAGCACTGGCGCCGCCGAACATTCCACCTTTGCCCGACGATTCATCAACCCGATAGCTTTTCACCGGCGCGACATCGCGAGATTGCTGTGCCTGCCGCTCACGATCGACTCTTTGCGCATTCTTGCGCTGGATCTGCTCTCCTTCCAACTCATCTTCACGCAGCACGATCATGGAGGTGTAGTCCGTTACCAGCGAGTACTCCTTTCCGAGGTCAACGACTTTCCGTCGCAGCGCGTCAGTCTCCCCCTTCTCTCTTATGACCTCCATCTGGTCCTCAATGGCAGAAAGCGCCCACAGTCTTTCCAGCTCGGGATTATCGGTGTCCACCAGCGGCAGGTCGGCCTTGGTGTGCCAGGTCTGCTCTTGCCCGGAGATCTTCGCCTTCAACTCGATGTCCACCTCGCCATGTCCAGCGTATCTCCCAAACAGAACCAGCTGTTGGCCCATGTAGAGACTGCCCGGCCGCACCGGAGTCAGATCCTTCACCTTTTCGCCACGGAAGGTGAGCTTGACATCGTGGAGGCATTCATGGAGGACTTTCGCCTTGGCCTGGACGAGCCGCCCGGCAATGTCGTCGCCTTCGGATAGGTTCATGGCAAAGCCTCCGGAATCTTTTGCCAGTCGATCCATCAGGGGCTGATTGGCGCTATTGCCGATCACGAACGTGAAGAGGCGGACATCGAAGCGCTTGATCAGCTTCAGGAAGTCCTCATGCCGCGTGGGTCCTTCGTTGCAGACGCCATCCGTCACCAGGACGATACCCGTGGTGCGCTCGGAATCCAGCAATCGATAGGCCATATCGAGGCCCTCGAACAGTGCGGTGCTGCCTCCGGCCTGAATTTGCTTGATCCGCTCGATGTAGGCTTGCACATTCTCGGGTGTCGCCTGAATGAACCCTCCGGTGAAATCGGCGGCATGCGTGCTGAAGGTCACGATGCGGAATCGGTCGTTGGCAGACATCTTGCCGAGAACGCGGTTGACACCGTCAGCGAGCGTTGCGATCTTGCGTCCGGCCATGCTGCCCGAAATATCCAGAACAAAAGTCCAGTCCGTGCCTTCGGCGATGCGTTTCAGCGATGCCGCCGGAGTCACCACCACCATGAACGTTCCGGTTTCATCCGGACCTTGCCGGTAGGGAATGAGTTCCAGTCGTGCGGGCACGCTGTCATCGAGCCGGTAGTAGAAAACGATGTCACGTGAAAGATCGGCTCCCTCCCGGTTTTCCAGCCTCACCCGGTAGACGTCGCCCGCTGATTGGCTTTCCCCCTGCTTCGTCTGTTTTTCAATCACGGCTTTATCCTGAAGGTCGGGCAGCCGCACGTCTTTTACCGGAAAGGCCGATTTGAGGACCAGATTGAAGCTGAAATTCTCGCGGATTGCATTCTCCACGGACCAGAACTGGATGCGCTCGTCATCGACATTACCTTCGGCGAGAGGATACAAGTACCGGCCCACGTTGAGGTCGATTTCGAGCGGCTGGTAGTAAACGAACCGGACCCGGGCTTCCGAACAAGCGCGCACCACACCCACACTGATGTTGAAGGTTTTGAAGTCATCTTTTTCCGCAAGGGCCGTCTCCTTCCCTTGAGATTTCTGCTTGTCATAGACCTGCCTGGCCGTTCTCCTTTTCTACCACTTCACCGATAATCTCCTTGCCATCGATCCAGAGGCTCAGTTCGGAGAGGCTCGCCCGCTTGGGCACGGGAAACGTATAGACAGCCTCCATGTTCAGATCCCCGTCATTGATGAACACCTGATCCACCTCGGTTCTGGCAAAACCATTGTTGATCGTTACATTCACTTCGTGAGACTTCATGTGAATCGGCGAATTCCCGCTGTTAAGCGGCTTGAGCAATCCCGCGCCAAAGGCGTTCGATGCCGTCATTGCGACCAGGAGCGCGACTGCCCCAAGAAGCTCTAACCGTCGGCGCTCGAAGTTGCTCCCGACTCTCGATTCAGTTTTCATGGCAGTCATCCTTCTTTGAATCGTCTTCTCCACCACCTCGCCGGCAACCGGCAAGGATTGCCGATCTTCCACCTGCGGCGAAACCATTGCCGCCGCTTGCCTGGAAGGGCACAAAACATGCCATGGACCTTGCTTGTCGGGATAATAGCGTTAATTCAAATAGATAAATAAGACAACGGATGCTTCGCCAGGCCCCTAGACTCGGTTTAGCCAGTGACTCTATAACATAGCATGAACATAAGCTGTACATCTGATGCACACTATGACGACATCCTTTCAGCCAATCCTTGCAGGACATGGTCGATTGGGAGGACTCCGGCTCCCTACCATTCCATGTCACGTGACAGAACCTGATCCCCATCAGTGCGAGAGGATTTCAGCCACCATAGATACAAATTGACGCCTTTTCTTAACGCTGGTATCAAGAGAACACCATGAGCACGGTGGTCCCTGGCAGCAAGGTTGGAAGAGGACGCCCCATGATTGAACGCGAGTTTGATGTATCCTTCATGGCCGACCTGGCCTTGAGGGAGAGGCAGATCCAGCAAAACCACCAGCACTACGCGGGTTCCGTTAGAGGAACACGACTTTCTTTCCCGCCCGTTGAACTACTCCTAACCTGGATATACCTGCTGACGGCCTTGCTCATTGCTTTCATCTCTATTTTCTCGGGAACTGCCCACGCCGAGGGTGCTCGAGGCGTAGACGCAAGCGAAAGCCAAGTTGCCGAATATGCTGCACAGGCACCCAAAACAGCCTTAGCCTTGCAGCAGTTTCGCGAAACCCATTCCATCAAGATCCGATCGGCACAAGGCAAGGAAGGTACCGTCAGCCTCACCAATCTCAATCCGGCTATCAACACCTGGTACCTGCTTCAATTGTCCTGGGGTGACGGTAAACGGGGGACGGCCTATCACCTGGAAAACCCGAACCCTAAAGGTCGACGACTCATACTCGACGAAACATATCCTTCCGGGATCATCATCGTCGAAGGCAACAGCCAATATCCCTGCAACTTGAACTTCACCACCGCTGAGAACTCTTTGGATCAAGCTGGAGCTTCGCATTCTATTTATGCCCCCCTGTGTGCTGGAAGAATCACCTTGCGCAACCCAACAAAAGGGCATCGCACCACCCTGGAAGCCGTCACCGATTTTCTCCGGGATGAGGTATGGGGCGGAGAAACTGTCATCGTTTTCGTGCGTGACAACATCACCAGCGACGCTCATCGACAGACGGCAAGATTTCAAACCCCGTCCGACTCCTCCGTACAGGTTCCGGCGGGAAACGAAACGGATGCGTCCCCTCTACCCGCCCAGATTGACCCACACCATGCTGATCGGCTGGTTGTACCGGGCAACGTGGGAATCCCGCTCGAAAGGCCCATGGCGAAGGGTATCAGATTTGGCACGTGGTATCCCGCGAGTGGAAATCCGGGGATCTACTTCAGCCTGATTCAACCCAATGTCATTGCACCGGAGATTTTGCAGAGCCATAAGACCCTGGTGAACCACTTGGATAGTGTTGAAGCATCATCTCTTTGTTATCTCGTTGCTTTTGATCTTGATCAGTTTGACCTGGGGTATGCCTTGGGAACGGAACATCCGAGAGTGGGGTGGTCCCCGCGCACACCAGACCAGATGAAGAGCAGGACGCTAACAGGGCCCGACGGCATCGGCAGTGTTGCTCCGCTAGTCACGACAGGTCTTATCAGCCCGGAAAATTCACGCAAAACGGTCGTGACCTTTACCGGAGGCTTTAAGCGCCAGCACGGAGCGTTCAAGTATGGCGAATTCGCTTTGAAGAACCATGGCTCTTATTATGGCTTCATTGAAAGCGGTGTTGTGTTCAGTAAGCTTCAACCCGGATTGGCTACTATTTTCGTAGCTGGAGGATGGTTCCGTGGAGATGAAGACCTGGACCGAAAGCGACAACAAACAATTGTCAAGGATCAAACACGCACGTCAGAATGGAGTCCCCCTGGTAGAGTATGATGAGACCTCCCGGCGATACGTACCGGGCTCCCTGGTGGCACGATGGGGACCTGGGAATTGGTCCGGTTCAGCCGATGAAAAACTGCGGACACTAAGGGCAGGCGTCGCTTTGCAGGAAACCCACAACAAACGATTCTTGATTTACGCTTTATTTTCAGATGCGACGCCGTCGGCGATGGCTCGCGTCTTTCAGGCATACGGATGCCGTTACGCATGCTTCTCGATATGAATGCTCTCGAACACACCTACATGGCCATCTATAGAACGGAGGGATCGAGAGTGACTGTAGACCATCTCGTGAAAGGAATGAGTCAATTTGAAAAGACGGGTTCCGGGGGACTCATACCTCGCTTTATCGGATATTCGGACAACAGAGACTTTTTTTATCTGATGCGACATGATGATCAAGGGGTTAAGCCATGAGACCTCCCGCCATTCGGACATCCACCGCTCTGGTCCTTTTTTTCTTCATCGTTACTTTCCCGTCCTTTGCCATGCCCGAATCCCTGAGTGAGCAGCACGAAGTTCTGTTCGAGCAACTACAGCGAGTCCATGGTTTGTCGGATGGTCCAAATGAAAACTCATCCGGAGCATCTTTTCCAAGTCCGGATACATTGGCCAGGGAAACCCGGCCATAACAAGACATCCGGTCACACCGCAGGCATGTCAGGAAAAGCTGGAACGTTCATCCATCCGCTATGACAATTTGGAATTTGAGAAGATTTGTGGCGCCAAGTACATGGCTCCACTCTACGACCCAGCCACTGAAAGCGCCGAAGACGCCAAAGCCTGCATCGATCAGTTCGAGTTTCCAGACATACCGTGCACATACCCTGTGATTTGGGTGCGCGCTCGTGAAGCCGCCGAAATCTGCACTGCCATGGGCAAGCGTCTCTGTGATGCTCACGAATGGGAGGGAGCCTGTGAGGGTAGCCTCGCCCCCCCGGACTACCGTTTTGACCTGGCCAGAGGGGTTTCTCCAGGTGATGCCATTCATCGGATGCAGAAGGCACATAACCAGGTTCACAGCAGTAGCAAGTCTTGGAGCTATGGACCGAGTTACCGGAATGGCACCTGCGCTGCCTGCAGCGAGAAAAGTCCCCAATGCGGGGGAGGAAGTTGGACACAATGCGGCTCCAACACGTTTCCCGCCGGCTCCTTTCCCGACTGCCACAGCACCTTGCAAGTCTATGACCTGAACGGCAATGCGGCAGAGCACATGAATCTGCCTCTCAACGAGGACCAGATGGCGAGTCGTGGCAGCACCACGTTAGGCTATACTGAAATGAAGGGGAGCTGGTTTATCTTTGACAAGTACAGAGCCCATGAAGACTGGTGTCGGTGGCGCGCACCGTTCTGGCACGGCAGCCGAGTGATGGATGCAAACAGCCATAACAATTACCACTTGGGATTCCGTTGCTGCAAGTCATTGAAGGAAGGCTCAGGTCCATCTATCGCGAAAACGTCACAGTAGGAAACCGCGCATTGCCGCCGATCGCAAAGGATGACCCCGCTTCACCAGCAGATAGAAAAATGGCGCGTTCCGACCATATGGTTGCCTGATCACCTTCCAGAGAACCGAACAAGCCCACACGCTATGTAGCCCACAGCCCTATCATCTGCCCAAGGTTGGAGACAACCCCCTCGTCGCTGAGCGTATCGGCGAGCAACGGGTCTTGCAGGATCTCGTAAATGGACACGAATTGACCATCTATCAGGACGATGTCACTGACAAGTCGAATCCCATGACTGTAATCAGCGTAACGAGCGCCGTGTACCGTGCTCAGCGGCTGTATAGGGTACCCTCGGCAGCGATGCCACCCATAGATGGCGATCTTGCCCGGTTCACCGGCCAACAGATTGGTCACTACGACATCTTTCTTATGCCCTGAAACCAGTTTTCCCAGCGAGACACCCAGGGTCAGACACTGCTCTTTGATCTTTTGGTTATGAATTCGGTAGTATTCGGTGGATCTCATCTCGGGCCCCGGCACCATCGGTTCAGGCTCAAAATGATAGGCAGATTGCTCGTAGATGGCGTCAACCATCTTGGTGGTAGGCAGAATGAACCCAAAGTGACCGGCAACAGCCGTCGCCGTGTAAAGGTCCATGGGAATTCTCAGGAAATCATCGTCCGAACCGATTGCCAGATAATCAGGCATGACGAAGATGGTTGCGGTAATTGTTTTTCCGCTTGGAAGCGTGTGCTCCAATCGGACAGGTGCTAATTCTCTGAGGAAATTAGGTAGATTTCCGCGCAGCAGTTCATCGCAAATAGCTTGCTCCCTTTGTCGCGAGTTCATCTCTGAAACGCGATCTGCAAACTGCGACCCGGTGAGAGCGAACCGTGGTCTCGGCGGTATTCGTTGGGTCAGATCCGGCGTGAAGGATGTCACCGGTATGTCGGCAACCGGAGCACAATGCGTCAGCAGTAACGTTATCGCCAATATTCTCAGGATCTTACGATACACTGCATGAGCTCCCTCTCTCCGCCGACCCAAGCCGTTTTGCCAGACAACGGATATGCCGATTGTCCGTGCCACAACAACCCCCGAGAATCTTCATGCTGAGTTCCTGGTGCAGGGCGGCGACAGACTGGCCAAAAGTCTCCGGCTCCTCCTCTACCAGAGAGGCGCTATTGTCCAATTCCTGGGGGTTGAGTGCCGAGGTGTTGGCCAATAGACCCACAAAAGGTCATCCATGAACTGTCTGATTCATTGGGACGCCTTCACTGTTCCTCTCATCCAGGACCTTACGAACCGTGCGGGCCACTTCCCGGATGGCGAATGGCTTCATGATGAGCTCGCGGATCCCGATGGACTTGGCATTTTCCTCGGATACCTTCTCGATTGAATCCGGTGCAGAGAATTACCGGAATGTCAGCGTCGCACATCGCATGAGCGCCACGGATAGATCCACGCCGGTCATATGTGGCATGGTCATGTCGGTGATGACCAGGTCAAACTCATCGGCGTTGGCGCGGAAGAGCTCGAGCGCTTCAATGCTGCTTTGTCTCCGCGACGACCGTGTAGCCCAGGTGTTCGAGGATTTGCTTGCCCGAGCGCGACTAGGCCCTCCTCGTCGTCAACGAAGAGTATCGTTTCTTTCCCGGGGGAATCATCGCTTGCGATGTTATCCATTTCCCGTTCAGCGCGTGGCGGATTTTCGGCAAATACACGTTGAAAGATACTGCCTTTTCCCGGCTCACTCGACACGGTAATGGCCCCATCGTGCTGCTTGACGATCCCGTGAACCACGGCAAGCCCCATGCCGGTCCCCTTTCCAAGCTGCTTGGTGGTGAAGAAGGGCTCGAAAATCCGCTCCAAGACCGTCGCGGTCCATCCCATGTCCCATGTCGCGCACTGTCAGTTGCAGGTGCGGTCCCTCCTTCAGGTCCGGATGGTGCGTGTCGGCGTTCGATCATGATTTCCGTCGAGACTCACCTCCAGAGTCCCGCCCGTTTCCGACATCGCATCGGCCGCGTTGGTGCAAAGATTCATCGATTACCTGGTGGATCTGGGTGGGGTCGGCAAGAATAACGGCTCTTCTCCGCAGGAGACCCGGATGTTCTGCCGTATTTCAATGGTGCTTGGCAACGAACGCCCGTAATCAGCTTGCAGCGCTTCTCTGACCACCGGGACGACCTCCGCGGTTTGCGTTCCTGCTCGCTCCGGCGGCTAAAGGTGAGAATCTGATTGACGAGGTCCCTGGCACGGTTGGCTGCCTTGAGCACCTGGGTCGAGGCTCTGCCGCACCGGATTCCCTCAGGCGGCATTCTGTACATGGCCATTTCGGTGTAGCCCGCAATGGCCATCAGAATATTGTTGAAGTCGTGGGCGATCCCCCCCGCCAACGTCCCCACCGCTTCCATCTTCTGGGGCTGGCGCAGTTGGGTTTCGAGGCATTCCGTGTTCTTCCTCCGCCCGCTTCCGCTCGGCTATGTCCTCGATCAGCCCGACACCGCCCAAGAAACGTCCCGTCGGTCCGCGGTGATGCGTTTGTAGATGGCCCTGATCGGTGTGGGCTGACCACCTGTGACACGACCGGCAGGCCCCTTCGAAGTACCCCAGTTCACCGGCTAAGGCATCTTCCACTGCCTGACGCATTGCCGGCTCTTGCACGTCCCTGAGCATGTCGAATCCGCGATGACGTTCCCGAGGGGCCCCAATGATCTCCTCGAATTTCCCGTTAAAATCCTGAATGACCCCTTCGTGGTCAAAGTGCACGATTCCCAGTGGGGCATGGTCGAAAATCAGTCCGTAGCGTTCCTCGCTCTCCTTTAGCGCCTCTTCCATGCGTCTGCGATCGGTAACGTCTCGGATCGATTCAATGGCTCCGACAACATTCCCCTTGGAGTCGCGCAGAACGGCAGCCGTTCCAGACATGTACGCCTGTCCGTCCCCGAGCGCCAGCGTATAGGCATCGCCCACAAGCACCGCGATCCCTTCTTTCCAGATTCACATACTTTGCTTCAATTTCTTCCTGCGGCTTGAGCACGAGATCGACGAGAATTGGCCGCCGTTCGCCGTAAAAAGGCAGGGCATATTCATAATTGCTTTTCCCAAGGATATCCTCGGCCTTGATCCCAGTCATTTCCTCCATCGCTCGGTTCCAGGCAATGACTTTACCCTGTCGATCAATGACAAAGGTCGCATCCGGCAGGAAGTCGATGATGTCCGCAAGCTGCTGCTCGGACCCTTCAAGCGCCTCCTCCATTTGCTTGCGCTCGGTGATGTCACGGATGGATTCAATGGCGCCCACGCGGTTTCCTTGAGCGTCGAAAAGCGGCGTCCCAGTCACAAATACATAAGCCCCTTTGCCTCCATATACGCACGGAACATGGGTTTCAGCATAGAGGATATTGTTCTTTCTTCTGATGTTATGATATTTCGATTCAAGATCATAATCACTGGTATCGATGAGATCCAGCAAGTGTGGCCGCCTTTCCCCGTAGAAGGGAACGGTATAGGCATAATCCCCCTTACCGATCATCTCTTTCTTACTGACTCCCGCCATATTTTCGATGGCGCGGTTCCAGGCGATGACTCTCTTATCCTTATCTATGACAAAAGTTGCATCGGGAAGGAATTCTATTATATCATTCAGTTGCTGGTTTGCCGCAATCAGCTTTTCTTCAGCACGCTTTCGCTCAAAAATCTCTTCCTTGAGAGCCACCTTCGACGACCGCAGTCTATGGTTGAGACGAAGCACAAAAAGGAGAAATCCTGCCAAGATTGAAATAACCCCAACAGCAAAGAGGATATGCCATTTATAGTAGGTGCGAACTGTGGCCAGGGTAATCTTTCCTAAGTCCTTATAAATACCGATGCGCAGTTCTTTCAGACATTCGTCAACAGAACCATAGTCCAGTGGGACAGTCCATCCCCCACAGTCCGCAGCCTGAGCTGCCGGGTTGTCTTGCAGGCATGGTGAGAAGCGCAATAGCCACCTTTTCCGCCAGGGCATTGGGTGTGTGTTTCAGTTTGGCGAAGGGCCACTTCGGATAAAGGCGAGTGCTGTGGGAAAACGGGAAGTCGGCGTTTTTCTTCGATTGATGATCTTAAAACTCCCGGGCTCGATTCTCCCCTCCCCGGTCATTTGTTCGAGAATCGAAGTGGCAACCGTGCCGGCATCCACCTTCCCATCCCTAACAGCGTAGACGACGTTATCGTGCGTCTTGCCGAAAGTCAGTCGATTGAAATCACGGTAAGGATTGATCCCGTTCGCTTTGAACTCTCTCCATGCCGCCCGCCATCCCCCCATTGAGGTTTCATCGACCGCCATGAAGGATTTGCCCTCTAGGCTCTTAATGGAGGTGATATCCGAGCGGTCCGACCGGCAAAAGATGACACCACCGAAGAGAGTGCGATACTCCCCCGCAGAGTTTTCCTTCATGGTCGCCATCCGGCTGACCCCATACAGAGCCTGAAGTTCCACGTAAATGGAGGAATTTATGATGAGGAAATCGACATCTCGGCTTTGAACGCTGGGAACAACTTGTTCAAAAGTGAGCGGAACAATTTGAAAATGAATATCCTCAACTTGGCTGGTCAGATACTCTGCGGTCGGCGTCCAACTCTTGAGACATTCCTCTGCCCCTCGTCTCGCCAAGACCCCTATGCGTGCGGTCTCTTTGGCATTTGCATAGTGGCCATCTATTGCGCCCGATCCCAGTACAACGGCAACAAGAACGGCAGAAATGAAGAATACGCGATGTCTCAAGCGAATCATAACGAATGCCCCTGCAGAAATACCGCAACTTACTTGTTGAATGCTACTTCCACCACAAATTGCCCTGATGAGGTCGTGAAAGGTACGGCAATTCTCGCGCCATTGTGGACATGCGAAATACTGTGGTTTTTTCCGGAAACAATCGTGGGGATTCCGGCCTTCAGGTTGATCCCTTGTTGTTGCAGGGCCTGGCGCGCATTGCCACAGATCATGTTGGTCAGTTCGCCAACCGCATCCCTCACTTCATCATTGATGTCACTGACCGTGATCCCAATCAGCCCGTGCAAAACCTCTTTGATGCACGGCTCAGTGAACGTCAGTGCCATTGACCCTTGGGCATCACCCGTAATACCAATGATGGCAGACACATCACCCAGCGCCGCACTGTCCTTTTTCAAATAAGGCTTCCCGGGGATTGGCTCAATTCGGGCCATGGTCTTCAAGACATTCACTGCCGCCGCCAGAAACGGATTCACTATTCTCACATCCATCTTGAGTCGCTCCTCAACTCCAAATTAGAAGTCCTGGTAATCCTCGCCATCAAAAGGGATGACCTGTTCCGGACGGATTTCGTGTTTCCCCTTGCCGTATCGGGCAAGTTGTCCGCCATTCGTATTCCCCCTGGCCTCAACAGACTTCCCTATGAGTTTGGGTTGATGAAACACCGGGAGTTTGATTCGCGGCTTATGGTCTGCTGGCAAGCTCTCGGTGCCTTCGTCTCTCCCCGCGCCGCTGACCAGAACCACCAAATCCCCCACGAACCCTCTCATCTGTACAGCCTGAGCATTCATTTCCTCAGAAGCAGAAGCGGACTCTTCGGCGTTAGCAGCATTTTGCTGAACCACCTTGTCCATTTCCGAAACAGCCCGGTTAACCTGTTCGATCCCGGTAGCTTGCTCGTCGGATGCCGCCGCAACCTCACTGATCAGCTCCCCCATCTTTGTGGCGCTAGAAACCACCTGATCAATTTCCTTGCCGGTGCTTTCGACCAGTTCGGCACCTTCCTTGACGGTCTTGACCGTACCCTCGATGAGGGTGGCCGTGTTCTTAGCGGCTTCGGCGGCGCGCATGGCCAAGTTTCTCACCTCATCCGCCACCACGGCAAAACCCGCGCCGGCCTCTCCCGCCCGAGCCGCCTCCACGGCGGCATTCAAAGCAAGCAGATTGGTCTGAAATGCTATTTCGTCGATGGTTTTTACGATCTTCTGAGTTTCCGCACTTGCGTGAGTGATTTCCCGCATGGAAACCGTCAACTTCGCCATGGATTGATTCGCCTGGGAGACAATCTGTTTGGTTTCCGCCATGAGTTGATTAGTCTGACCGGCATTCTGCGCATTCTGTTTGGTCATCGCCGCCATTTCCTCAAGCGAGGAAGCTGTCTCCTCGATGGCCGCGGCCTGCTGGCTGCTTCCTTCCGCCAACTGTTGGGAAGCCGAAGCCACTTCCTGGGAAGCGGCGGCAACCTGTTCGGCACCGGCATTGAGGCCGTCGATGATGCGGCCAATGGGGCGAGTGATTGAACGCGTGATGAACCATGCCAGCATTGAACCAAGAGCGATCCCAATAGACAGGGCTATAATGATGACGAAATTAGAAGTGGAAACGATGGCCTGAGTTTGGGAACTCACCCCGTCCGAGATCTTCCAGGAATCATTTTGCACCGCCTGGACCGTGCGGACCACGCTCTCCCCGAGTCGCTTCATCTTCGGTAGAATGTCCTGGTACAGCAGGTTGTCATTCTTAAGCCAGGAATCCGCTGTTGTTTGGTAGTCCTCCGTAGCCTTGGAGGCACGGTCGATTCTCTCCTTATCCTTGGGAGAGGTTGCCACTTTTCGCAAACTGCCATAGAGCGAAGATAAATCTTCCAGGTATTTCTTGAGCGTGTCCCAATCTTTGGAATTGCGGTTGAGGAGGTAGTCCTTCTCCCTCAAGCGCACCTTCAAACAAATATCGCCGATCTCCCGCACGATGAATACCGATTCGGCAATCCGTTCCACCGCTCCCTGTTTGACCAGAGTATAGTCATCCACCTCTTGCGCGACCGTGTCGCCAGAGCGGTTCATCGTTTTGGCATAGCCGGCCAGGGCCTCACTTTGGGTGTCTCGTCGGTATTCCTCCACCCATGCCAGGGTGGCTTTCAGGTATTCCTGGATGGCCTTCCGGACATTGGCAATCTGCTTCTTTTCCGTGCTGTCGGGATGCAGCTTGTCCAACTCGTCGCAGGCCTGCAAAATGCTCTTGACGTTTCTTTCAATGGTGGCCACGTGTTGCTGATCGTGGTCGAGCATATAGCTCTTTTCCTGGAACCGGGTGTCCAATACCTGGGCATTGATGCTGTTGACGACGGCCAGAGCGTTCTTCGCATCCATGTAGTCGCCCTTCTTGGCCTGCATGAATTCCCCAGCCTCCTGGTCGACCACATCACCCTTTTCGTCCATAAGCCGTTCGGCCACCTGGTTCTGCTGCAAGGCCGTCACCGCCTGACCGTACAACTGACCATACTCGGTCGCAATTTTGCGAACTTCCCCGGACCTGGACACCAAGGCCTGATCCTGGAATTGGCCGGCGACCTTGTCCATCTCATCGAGATTGGACATCAGCACTTTGAGCTTCTCCTGTGCCCGAACCATAACTTCATTGGTCTTGTAAAGCAGGGTATTCTTTTCCTCATTGATGGTCTCCAGAGCCGAACGTTCCACCGCTGTAGCATATTTGACCGCGGGCAGGTTATGCTGGCTGAGTTCGATAACATTAGAGTCCACCCGATGAAACAGGTAGTAGCCAATGCCGCCCAAGGCGACCACAATGGCAATGAGAACGGCAAACCCCAACCCCAATCTGGTAGCAAGTTTCATTTTTGCGTTTCCTCTCCATTCACACGGCAGGCAGACCACAAAGGTAGCGAGCTTCAAGCATCGAGGTTCCAGCGTGTGGTTGTGCAAATCCCGCCACTCATCATTAATGCAGCAGGCCTATCAGCATCAACTTCGGGGGACTCAGCCTCCAGTTTCGGGCGGCTGCCGATCAGCCGCCCGAATCGTGGCTGACCCATAACAAGTTCAGCGTTATTGGCTGTAAACACCGCATCCCACAATCAGATCAGCCGCTACGCTCCAAGATACATGGCTTTGGGCTCAATCTGGTTGCTGACAGGATTCCTGAATTTGTAGTTCTGCCAACCGGTTGACTGCTTCTTCATCATTTCAACCCGTTCCTTCATGAACTCTTTGCCATCGACGTCTTTGTTGTCGATCAGGTCCCGACCGACCATTTTCTGGTTGGCGCCATGCGCCAGGCACTTGCCATTCATGTCGTAGACCACGACGTATAGATCGCGGTCAACGAACTGACCCTTGGGATTGCTGATTTCGGCAAAGGCTTTATCATTGCCATTGGCTTTGATGAACTCGATCGCCTTTTTGACCATGGCAACCGCTTCATCCTTAGTTCCGGTGTCTGCCGCCTGGACTGCATTTCCACCCATTGCCAAGAACATACCCAATACAAGCGCTACTAAAACCTTTTTCATGATTCACCTCGTTTGAATTTTGTTGTGTTCCAATTGTGTACATGGCCTCAAACTACCCCAAAATGCATCATTCTCTACTACAGTAGCTCTTTTACATTAATTGTGCGTCTATCACCACCTTTCCATGGCAGCACTCCTATTTCCTCTATGCCACCAAACTTACTTCTACTGTTTGGAAACTATCTCAAAATGGCTCAAACGTTGTTGATCGATAGGGGTAGGGACAGCGCATTGGATTGCGCCGCCCCTCCCTCCGAACCGGACTGGCGGATCTCCCGCATCCGGCTCTCCGGTTGGTGGTTCACCTCATGAGGACTGGAGTAAAGCTCGATGGGCCACCGCAAGGCTCTATCAGCCCATGATCCCGAAAGTATTGATTGGGCCAGCGATAATGATCATGTCCTCGACTAATCCCGCGTTCTATGCCGTCGTTTGCGCAGAATGCTTCGCAAGCGACGCCGAAGCCAGCGGTCCAGGCGGACGAAGGTCCAGGGGTGACTATGTTTGAAGTATTCGAACCATCCCCTCAGGGAGACATTCACAGCCACAACGATCGTGGCCAGACTATGGCCGTTGCTGCGCCTGGTCTTGTGACGCAGCGCCTCCTTGATCTTCTTCAGGCTCTTCTTGCGCGGCCAGCGGGTGCCATCCTCAAAATGATATCCCAGGAAGTCGAACCCGATACCTGGCACCAGCGCATCCACCAGCCGGGTCTTCTCGGGATGCAGGGTCAGTCCCCTGCCATCGCTTTTCAGCTGCCCGCCCAGCGTGACAGACTCCCGAAGCCTGGTCTCCGACCGGCTACTACCCATGCCCTGTCGGGGTCTCGCAAACCTCTGGCAGACCTCGTGCTCTCGCCCGTGTTCCGGTCTGGACTTCACCTTGAATGAGGAGGCTCATCGCCACGTACGGCCGAATCGTGTTCGTCATCCTACGGACTGCAGGTTCGTCTCCAGTTGCTCTCCACCCCGCCTCACGGCGACGCAGTTACCATTGACTATCGGGAGCGAGCATCTCCCGAGAGAGGGCTTCCGCACCTCCCAGATCGCGCCTGCTCCCAGGCGCACTCATTCCCGCGCGAGGCGGGAATCCAGGAGAGGATCTGAGGACCTTCTGGATGACATTCGTCTCATTGATGAGACAGATGCTCTTTGAAGGGTGAGCATCGTTTGGTGATCAAGTGAAGGAGGCGTTTGTGATGGTTACGAAGGATACGACCCACTTCTTTCGCTTGTGGTTATTGCCTCATGGGTAGCTTTTCCAGGGCGGCAGCAACCATGGCCACTCGCTCCGGCACGCTGCCGGTGACGGGCAGATAGGATATCCCCCGGCGACTCAGTTCTTGCCGGTACCAGGCGTGCTGCTGTACACGAAAGGAAGCCTCCTGCCGAGTGCCGTCCTGAACAAAGGCAAAATCCGGTTCACAGAGCACGACCAGATCATAAGCGCGGCTTGCCATATCCTCCAGTACCGGATCTACCTGGTTGAACAGGAATTGGCTGTAGAACAGTGTGGTCAGCGGCGAGGTGTCACAAAACAGATAGCGGACGGCCTGCCGTGCCGCTTGTTCCTCGCGGGCAACCTGGTGCTCGGCAATCTGCCGCATGTCCGCAAAATGCAGGACACCAGCCCGCGTTTCCCATAATTCTCGACCGTACTCCGGCACATGCACGGTTCCGAAATATTTCGCCAATGATTCCGCCAGAGTACTCTTCCCGGACGACTCTCCACCCAGCAGGCAAATCGCGCTGAACAAACGATGCATAGACGGTCGGGGAAAGCCAGTCTCGGTGCGCATGGACGGATCTGCGGATCATAGTGCCTGATACCGGAATCTGCTTGCGCTCGCGGTCCACAAGCACGTGCCGCACACGGGGAGCGGATGGTTGATAACGGCGGAAGAATGCGGTCAGTTCTGCAGCAAATCCTTCTCCATAGTCCTCGCTGGTGAATACCACATCGACCTGGACACCAAGCAGATTGCGGCAAAGGCTCCCGACGAAGCGCCGATGGATGAGATCCCCGGCATCGTCCGGCGGCACCTCCGGAACTCCGTCAGATGCCGGCAGCCATCGGCGCAAACGCTCGTCGGTCACGACCAGCCGACATGTCGATGGGAACAGCTCGGCAAGCCAATGCTCGCGTTTATTCGCTTCGCAGCCGGGGATCTCCGGTTTTGCATAGCTGATGACGACCACCTGCTCACATTGATCGAGCGCATGACGGATCACCAACTCATGCCCGCGATGCAGAGGTGAGAACTTTCCCACGACCAGGCCGCGGCTGGAAGCTGCTCGTTCATGACACTACCACCATCCTTCGCCAGTGTCGGAGGGAGATGGCGGCATTGACCCAAAAGAGCGCATACAGGAAGGCGGTAAGGAATAATCCACGAGCGCTATAAAGCGGCACCGCAATGCTGTTCACCACCAGCCAGAACCACCAATTCTCGACACGCCGGCCCATCAGGAGAAACTGGCCCAAAACGCTAAAGGCAAGTATGGTGGAGTCCAGATAGGGCGCATACGCATTGGTGTAGTGGTGCAGCAACCAGCCATAGGCGATGGTCACGGCGCCACCGCCACCGGCAAGAACCGCCAGCGTCATAGGCGGGTCCGCCGTACCGGCAATTCCGACCCCCGGTTGCCCCGCAGCCAATTCCACCATCCACTGAGACTCGTTGCGACAAAGAAAACCTGCAAGGTGACGTCAGCATAAAGCCTGGCCTCATAGAACACGACGCCGAACAGGACGCATCCGACGATGCCCGTCCACCAGGTGTGGACGTTGTTGCGCCCGGCCAGAACGATCGAGGCTCCATTCAGGACATTGGCGGCTATTTCGCACCCCGAGATCACGGCAGCCCTTCCATCAGATCCGAGGTGTACTGCACCACCTTGCCGGAAAACCCTTCAATCCGTTCGATCTTCAACCGTTGGCCGGCCCCGAACAATCCTCGCAGGGTTTCGCCAATCGCGTCGCTTTCCCTGCCGGCACCTGCCATCCGCAGCAACAGTTCCCCGTTCCGACCCTGGTGCAGGGCAAACTGCGGTATGGCGTAGCGTTTGAGGGCATGAGTGATCTCGATATTGTTGATCATCTCGCCTGCCACGGTCCGAAAGAGCACCGGCGGGCGACCTTCCAACCCTTCCAGCACCGGCTCCCGGCCATCCATGCGAAGCGCTGCGTAATCGCCCGTGCGGTAACGAAGCAGAGGCAGACAGAAGTTGAAGCCGCCGGTAAGGGTGACTTCCCCTCGTTCCCCAGGCGGCAGTGGCTGGCCGGCGCCGTCGACGATCTCCACGTAGAGGCGATGCTGCAGCAACACATGTCCTCTCGCCCCGGCGTCAGCCACCGCAATCGGCCCGGCCTCATTCAAGGAATAGATATCGAGCACCGGGCAGCCGAACCGTTCTTCCAGACGCTGCCGCAATCCGGGCAGCAGGGTCATCGACGTGGAGATCAGCGCCAGAGGCCGGGTCTCAAGCGGCAGCGAGGCCAGCACGTCGAAAGAAATGGGATCACCGGTGAAGATCTCGGGGGCGAGTGCATCCAGGTAGCGCGCCCGGTCATCCGGGTCGCGCCAGTCCGCAGGATGCAGATTGATCTTGGCCAGCCCCGATTGGTCCATGATCGGCGTGACGGAAACATAGGTGAAGCAGTGCCGCTGATAGCCGAGCAGCACCACGCCGACCTGACCGCGGCCGTGGCGCAGTTTAATGCCGAACCGGCGCAGGGCGCGTTTGTGAAAGGGCAAATAGCTAGCCGCCACCACCGGATGTGACGCCAGCAATAGCGGATGCCCGGTGGTGCCGCTGGTCTGGAAGTTGATCAGGCGCTCAACCGGTACGTCATCCGGGAAGAACCGCGCAATGTCATGGCTGAGATCGGCACGATCGATGGTGGGGATACCTTCGAACGTCGTTCGGCCGCGCGCCACAGCCCCGGTAGTGGGGGACCTCGGCAAAACAGCTCTCCACGAACCGGCAACCAGACCGGGAGACCCCTGCCGCCAATCCACCTCGGCGGACTCCACCTCGCGATCGAAGACCCGCACCCGAGCAAGTCTTCCTGCCGTGAGGCGATTGCCGCTCTCGTTTCGGAAGATGGGGCATGGGGGTGCTCACGCAGCAAGCGAAGTATGGCCGTCCCTCTTCCGTCAGGGACGGGTAGCGATCGCTTTCCGTAAGGATCTCCATGGCAGCCATCTAGAATTCTCCCCCTTCAGTCCCTAACTTCCCGCACCCAACACCTCATTCGCGGGTCCATTTGTCGGCCGATTCTTCTGCTGCCTTGCGTCGCAAGGCTTCGCGGATGGATTGAGCCCGCTGCTCGGCCTCACGGGAAGCCGCGAGGACGCGCGCCCGTTGGGTTGAACTCAGACTCACCAGACGGTCCTGCGCCTGGGATATGGTTTCTCCCCCAGGGCGGTAGCCGAGATGCGCCAGGGTAAGCCGGGCGAGTTCCTCGCGCCGGTCGGGATCGGTTACGAACTTTCGCGAGGTGACCAGTTGTGACAGCTCTGCCGCACCGCCATCGAGCAGGGACAGTACTGTTTCCGAAGACGCTCCAGTCTGCCGGAACCACTCCTCCCACAACAGCCAGCACAGGATGAGTGTGATCGCCAGGCGATTTCGGTCCCGCTTGACATCCTGGCCGGCAAAAACCGCCAGCCGTTCCGGCTGGACCGGCTGCTCAAAGGCAACCAGCAGATCCTGCACCACCGCCGGCACCTGCACGTTTCCGCGGCTCCCGATGTGGGGCTCTGCCAGAAAATCTTCAGGGGTTTCCGCCAGCCTTCGGGTGAGTGCTTCCAGGGCCGGGCCTTCTTGCTCCATCATCACTCTCCAACAAACTTGTCAAAAACCTCATTGCTGTGACAATCACCACAAGCGGCCGGCGATTTTCGCCGTCGCTCGCCGGAAAAATACCGGCCCAATTGGCACAGGGTCTCGACCGAGTCGATCTGTTCCACCGGCAGACCACACTCACCCACGGTAAAACTACACGGCGCCACAGTGCCGGTTTCATCGATGAACAGGAAACCTTTTCCCGGGAGACAATCCCCTACCGGCAGCTTTGTGCCGCGCGTGCTGGCCTGTATCCGGCGAAGGTATTCCCGGCCTCCCTGCAGGTGCAGTCCCTTGGTGGCCAATTGAGCGCGCAGCCTGGGCAGTTCCTCTGCCAGCCGATCCGCCTGGTCGGGCAACAGGCGATGGTCCGGATAGAACTCAGGGCGGTCATTGCCGCCCAGCTGGTTGAAGGTCACCGTCTCCACGCCCCATGAAGCCAGCTCCAGACAGAGGGGCTCGAACTCCGCGAAATTGTCGCGCATCAGCACCACGTTTGCACCCAACCTGGGACCCCGTCCCAGGCGCCGCTTTTCTTCCGCCAGGCGCCGAAGTCCTTGCCGGACTTCCGCGTATCCTCCGGGCCAGCCGCGCGATGCGTCGTGCGTGGCGCCCACGCCATCGACGCTGACGGTCAGTTCGGCATAATGCTCGATGAGATGGGTCTCGCATTTCTTTCGATGCCAGCGAGGAACCGTTGGTGGTCGTGCTCACCTTGAGTCCGAACCGATGGTGAAAAGTCTCCGCCAGATCTTTCAACGGCGCCCAGAGGAGCGGCTCGCCACCGAGCCAGGACACCAGCACAGCCTCCCCGGTCGCGTGGGCATAATCGGCCAGAACCCTCCCGAACGAAAGGATAAGGCTGACATCGGCCTCGCGCCGGGGTCGGTCGACACTCCGAGTCGAACGCGCAGAATCGGCACCTGAGGTTGCAGTTCTCGGTGACACGCCAGACAACGATCATGTGTTGCTACTTCCCCGGTAACGCCCAGCTTCCGCTTCCTCGCGGGCGATGGGGCATCCCCGTAGTTCCTGCGGCTGAACCGGCGGGCGAACTCGATCAGATCTTCCCAGGCCGCCACCCGGTAGACATCCCAGTCCTGCTCGTCCCGGGCACGGCGAATGATGGCAAGCGCACCGCCGTATCCATCCTGCCGTTCCCAATTATGAGGCAGGTTGAGGACCAAGGTGCCTCCCCCTCCGGCCCGGTCTAAGGCCATCGCTGCGATCTCCCATCCACTGCCGCCTCGCTCGTCCTGGTCAAAGAGGGTGGACACGCCATCATCGGAAATCACCAAGATATGCACCGGCCGGTCGCTTTTCCGCCGCGAAGCGTAGGTCGTGCGCAGCACATGGATGGGAAAGGCGGTGGAACCGCCATAGTAACCGGTAAGCACGCGCAGGATTTCCTCCTCGTTGCGGACAAAACCTTCGGTGCTCGTCACCTGGTGCGTGCCGCTCCAGAGAGTGGCCTGAATGCGCGCGCCGGCACGCAGCGCCGAAAGACATAGGATGGCTCCCGCCAGCGCCGGATAGGAAACTTGGCGCTGCGGGTTGGCCATCGATCCCGAACTATCCACATAGAGATCGAGATCGAGGGGTTCGCGACGCGGCTCGCGACCTTCGGTCGTACCCCACACCCGCTGGACGGTGGTCATACCGGGAATGATGGTGGGGCTTTGCAGGACGCTCTGCAGCCAATCCGCGGCATCGATGGGATGACCGATGTCCCAGGGTTCCAGACCTTCCGGCAGGGGATCGGTGCTTTCCGGAATACGCCGGGAAGGGAATGGAACCAGGTGGGGTCGAGCCCGCTCTCGGTAGTAACGAACTGCGATGTCATGGTCTGAGAGTTGGATGCCTGCCGCTCGAAGAACTTCTCCATACTGGAAAGGTTCCCGGTGTTGTCCCGGTGTCGCCTGCTGGGCACCCGTGTCTGCAGGGGGAGCCTGCCCCTCAGCAGCTTCCGCACCGTCAACTTCCTCGTCCAAATCACTCAATTCCCGATCCATGGCCGGATGAATGGCGCCCTCGCGCTCTCCCGGGTCCTCCTCGGTCAAGCCGGCAGGTTCACCGCCGACAGCCGCATTGCGGGTATCGAACCAGGCTTCGAGCAGGTCGCGATTGCCCGTTTCCTCCATAAGATAAGGGAGCAGCAACATGGCAAAGCGCCCGGCGCCGTCCAGCCAGTCCAGCGCGTAGCTGCGCAGCAGCCGCGCCCCGAGAAGAGCATCGCCTTCGATGCGATCGTCGGTTGAGCCGCCGCCCAATGTGCCGCGCTCCAGACTCCACAGGATTTCATAGAGTCGCATATACAGCGTCCAGACTGCGCCGGCCGACCGCCCCGACTTGAGGGTGCGGTAGACGTCGGGAAGGCGCAGACCGGCGCTGCGATGCAGGCGGTTGTTGATGAGCAGATCGGTATAGAGATTGGCCAGCATTGGCGCATGCTGCTCCACCGTGGGGAGCGCCCAGCGCATCCGGGCGATCATGCGGGTGTGGTCGGTGAGAGTGGCGGGGGCCAGCACATGGTGTCCGATTTCGTGCGCCAGTATTTCCAGGGCATAGTCATCGAGGCCTCTGGCTGCCACGTCGGGCAGGTTCACAATGACCGCTTGATCCTGCAGGCGGATCATGGCGAAACTGCCGTCCAGCCCTTCCTGCTGCGCCTCTTCTTCCGTCAGGCACAAGGTCGGCGTCCGCAGGCGGGTGAATTTGCTCCAGGCCGCAAGGGCGCCCGGCCAGGCGGCAGACCACCGCTTGCGCAGTGTCTTCATATCCGCTGACGTGCTATCGGTTTTGTGGTCTCCAGTCGTCATGTCAAAGCCAGCAGAACAACCGCATGCGTGAACGACGAGGTAAGGGCCAGCGTATGACGGTTGGCCGCCACCGAGGAAAAGCTGCCCAGGTCCGCAAGATCC
>CAWHGA010000014.1:0-121024 GCA_963828705.1 uncultured delta proteobacterium | reverse complement strand
TAAGGAGATGCATGCCTGGGATGTTGCGCCCGGAACTGCATGGCTCCATTCGGGCGGTGAGTCCAGGCGGATTGGGGCAAACCGGTGGCACTCACCTTCGATCTGTGTGAGGCTAATGGCGAAACAAGTGGCTACGACGCAGACATTGTCAACATCTTGCGGACCCACAAGGTCAAAGCCACCTTCTTCGCCGGCGGCAAGTGGATGAGGTCGCATCCCGAGAAACCATGCAATTCATGGCCGATCCGCTATTCGAAATCGGCAACCATTCGTGGAGCCATCCGAACCATCGAAAACTGAGGAAGGCAGTCGCGGACCAGATTCTGTGGACGCAGGCCGAATACGAAGCCCTGCGAACGGAGTTGAAGGGCAAGCCGTGCGCCGGGAATATCTATCCCGCCGAGTTCGAGAAATCCCACGGCGCCCGAGCTATACCGGTTTCCGTACGGAACGTGCAGCCGCGTCTCGCTCGGATGCCGTTGCCACCTGGGTCTGCCGGCTGTCCAGTGGAGCATCGTCACGGGCGATGCCGCCACCTTCCAAACGGCTGCCGGTATTGTTCGAATTGTTCAACAACAGATTCGGGCGGGAGCCATCATCATCGCTCATGCCAACGGTCGTGGACATGGCACGGCAGCAGCACTGGAACGGCTTATCCCCGAGTTACGCAGGAATGGCTACCAGTTCGTAACCGTCAGTGAACTGCTCGCCTCAGGCCAGGTCATCCGAGCAAGCGAATGCTATCGAGGACACAGACCCCACGACAACCGTCGATACAATCTGAAAAGCACGAGACGTAAACCATGAGGCCGGAGGCCAGACCATTTGCCGGAGACTGCTTCGATCTTCCGTCCAGCAGGTTGATCCGGTTGCAACCCCAACATGCAGATGCCATCGCCGAGCAACTTGCCGCCATGGACCCATGGCTCACATTGGGTTATTCGCGCCCAGTCCTCCATGCTTACCTCCTGCGTGACGACCCGGCACTTCATCGCTATGCCCTGGAATGCTCCGGGGATCTTGCTGGCCTGCTCTGTGTTCGGCACCCCTGGCTATTCGGTCCGCATTTCCGGAACTGCTCGCAGTATTTCCCGAGTATCAGGGGCACGGAATTGGACGGGACATCCTTGACTGGGTGGCAAACCATGCTCGCCCCTGGGTGCGAAATCTGTGGGTCCTGGCTTCATCCTTCAATACAGGGGCACGCCGTTTCTACCGTCGCCACGGATTCATCGAAGTCACGTCGCTTGCCGATTTGGTGCAGCCCGGCTCTGATGAATTGTTGCTGCGCAAGGTGCTGCGCTAGACAGCGTTCCGGCAATCGATTGCACGCCCTCCGCGCAATCGCTTTGATCCATCGGTTGCCAATCTTCTTGTTCATGCAGCTTTTAGTCGTTTTGCTCCGGTCTACCCGGCTTTCGGATCACTAGAAGGCTCACTGCGAGGTTATCGTTATGATCACTGTAGAAAACCTGGTCTTTGAATACCCCGGAGTGCGTGCACTCAACGACGTATCTTTCACGGTTCACCCCGGGAGCATCACCGCTTTGGTTGGACCCAACGGCGCGGGAAAATCAACCTTGCTCCGGTGCATTGCCGCGCTGGATGAACCGGTTTCAGGCACCGTTCGTCTTGAGGGTGTCGATGTTCTCGAAAACCCCCGTCTTTGTCACCGCAATCTTGGTTTCCTGTCCGATTTTTTTGGCCTCTACGACGACTTAACGGCGGGACAATGCCTTCGCTACATCGCCATGGCGCATGGAATCAGCAAAGACCTCTGGCAAAACGCCGTTGCGCTTGCCGCTGATCGTGTAGGCATCGGTGATCGCCTCAATGATAAAACCAGTACCCTGTCCCGGGGGCTGCGGCAACGGCTGGCCATTGCCCAGGCGATCATCCACCAACCCCGGGTGGTGCTTCTCGACGAGCCGGCATCAGGACTTGATCCGGAAGCACGCTCAGCCTTGGCGGGCCTGTTCCTCAGCCTGCGCGATCAGGGCATGACCCTTATGGTCTCCTCTCATATTCTCACTGAGCTGGAGGAATACTCGACCGACATGCTCATTCTGAAGGCCGGAGAGATAGCCGGCGAGCGTCAGGTGAGCGCACGCAAGACGGTGGCGTCGCTTTTCAAGGTGTCCCTGGTGCAACCTTCCGAGGCCCTCGCCGGTGTACTTGGCAAAGTGCAAGGGGTTTCTGATATCAGAGTTCATGACCGACAAGGCTGGTTCCGGTTCGCCGGCGATGCGGAAGCACAGCATGATCTTTTGCAACGGATGATAAACAGCGGCGTGCCGGTTTGTGCGTTTGCGGAGGAAAAAGCCGATATGCAGCATGAGTACCTCGAGGTCGTCCAGCTCGGTAACGATCGGAAGGAGGTGCGATCATGATGAACAACCCCGAGTTCCGCAGAAATCTATGGCTGGAGCTTTCCTCCTACCGGGTGATCGGCATGCCGGCCGTCCTTGGCGCGATCTATGTTCTCGTCTATGTGCTGCGTTTGGAACGTTCTCACGAATCGCTTGAAACCATTTCGCTGGTGCTCTTCAGCGTAATCATCTTCCTTTGGGGGACTCGCCAGGCCGCCGAATCCGTTGTTGCAGAACTCCGCGACCGGACCTGGGACAGCCAGCGCATGTCCAGCATCGGCCCCTGGTCCATGACTTGGGGGAAACTGCTCGGCAGCACGATCTATCCCTGGTATGGCGGACTGCTCTGTCTTTCGGCCTATGCCCTTTTGAGCGCGGGAACCCAGCTCAGAGGACCCTCAATACCGTATTGTTGTTTCTGTCTTGCGGATTCATGGCCCATGCCGTGGCGCTCTTGAGCAGCATGCAGGCCATGAAGAAGGACCGGCGTTACAACAAGTCACAGGCCTCAGCCTTTCTTATTCTCGGCGTGATTTTCGTGGGGCCGATGCTTAGCTCTGCACTCAATCGCAGACAAACGGTGCAATGGTTCGGCGAGACGTCCCAGAACAGCGATTTTATTCTTCTTTCCGTCGTGATGTTTCTCGTCTGGGCTGTGGTGGGCATATCCCGGTTGATGCGGACCGAGCTTCAGATGCGAAATGGGCCTTTTGTCTGGCTTGCGTTCACTATTTTTTTTGCTGTGTTCTTTACCGGCTTCGTCGATGCTAACAACCCCCGCGAACTCATATTCCACCGGTTTTTCGTTGCTTATGCGGTGATGCTGTCACTGACCTATCTGATGGCCTTTAGCGAACGAAAGGATCCGGTGGCATTTCGAAGACTGATCTCGGCCTATGGAAGGAGGGATTGGAGCCGGGTGATGCAGGAACTTCCGTGTTGGGCCGTGACACTCCCGCCCGCTCTTGTTGCCGGCGGAGGGATGTTTGTGACGGTCACCGCAAACATGGTCTCCTTGAGTCCGATTACGGATGTTCGGATGTTCACCGCTGCCATGTTCCTTTTCCTGCTCCGCGATCTTGGATTATTGCTCTTCTTTAACCTTGCCAGGAACCCGAAACGCGCGGATATGATCGCAGTCCTCTGCCTCGGGCTCCTCTACGGGGTGGTACCTGGAATCGTGACTGCGCTCCATTTTGACAGCATCACATCCCTGTTCTGGCCCGGCTGGAAAAATCATTCATTTCTCAGCGTTGTGGCCGCCGCAATCGAGGCTGTTCTCATCCACCTGCTGGTTTTCAAGAGATGGCGAGCGCACTACGGTCGGTGAGGGGGCGGTACCGTTGGATGCCTCGGCAGGCGTGAAGGTTAGCCGCGGGGAAAATACCGGACCAGGCGGCGACCGACCTTGAAGGGTTCCCCCCTCACCGTTCAGCCGACTCGTCAGGTTGTGAATACTCATCGACGATCTGCTCGATGGTGGGATTGGACCTGGCTTTTCCATTGATGACGACAATTGGGGGAAGGCCTGCACTAACGCTCTGCCACGCCTGCATCAGCTCCGCCTCTCCCGTCGGTTGGAAAGAGATGCTAGAGGTCGATTTGTGAGGCATACCCCTTTGTGCCACCTGCTCGGCCAACTGCCGAGTCCGCACGCCCATCCGGACGGTTTCATGTGGGGCCCACAACCAGAATTTTATTGGCCTGCGCGCCAATAACAGGCAGATGGCGACGAAACCCGATTTCGAAGCTGGCACAATCGATCCCGGAGTGCCGGATCGATTGTGCCAGACATAAGCACCTACGAGCACCAGCCCGACGAGCATTAGGACTTTGGCGAGTCCTGCAACATTGGTTTTGTTTGCGGTCGCCTTCGGAGAATCCGGCCTTGTGTGTTTGGCCACATTGAATTTAGCGTAGACCACACCACACTTCGGGCATTCACCCTCAAACACAAACTCATCATCCTGCGGTGTTCTCTTATAGCCGCATTTCTGACAGATCCTCACACTTTCTTCCTTCCCTCATTTTTGACCCATTGTATCTCGCCGAGAACTTCCGGCGTTTGGCTTTCTCGAGCACCTCAGAGTCCGAAGTTTGCTGCCAGCGCACACCACGTTCACAACCGCTGCAGCGCTTAGACCATATCAGCTCAAAGCCTCAGCAGCTCTTGCCAGAACTGAGGAACAATTTGCCTCGGAATCTCCCGTGGGAAACTTTCTCCTGATAGCAATCACCTCCTGCTCGGAAGGGACATCCGTTCGAGTCAAATCCAGAATAACCTTCCACCCACTATCTTCTCGCTTTAGGAAGGTATTGTAGACCACGTCTGGAAGATATACTTCGGGAACGCTGCTGCCGTCTGCAAACACCGCGTACCCTTCAAAATAGCAGTACCTCCCCAGTACCTTCATCTGATCCACCTTAAACAGTATCGGCCGGGGTGCCCTGTATGCTTTCACGTACATTCTCATCGCATCGCACACCGCGTTCCTCTCTGCTAGCTCCGTTCTTCGGAGTGTGTGGTAATTCAGCCCATGCGATCAACGGCCACAATATCATCACAAAAACCAATAATTTTCTCATGCCGTATGAGGTCCTCCAATACCTAAGGGTTTCTACGTTGCAGAAGGGTCTGTCACCACCACCGTCTACTACGAAGGCAATGGCGGCACAACCCTGAGTCAAGGGGGCTTTCTAAAGGCGTATCTAAATCCAACATTGACACCGTGGGCATTGAACTCGCCATTGAGTTCACCGCTGTAGTACCCGTAAGCAGTCAGATGGTTAGCCATGGCAGCAACGAGGCCGGCTCGCACAAGGCAAGTGTCCGCCGGATCATCGAAACCCCTCACCGTGAATCCTCCACCTATTTCAGAAAGGTCGGCGCTGATTCCCCGATCGCCCAGCGGAATCTGGTGAGCCCAACCGACATCTACTGAAGGGGCAGCTTCAGCCCCTCGTTGACAACGAAGCTTCGAGTCAACTCGACCTTCAGTTCCGACCGGATCGTCTCGGCGTCTCGGCTCAACACTCAAGTTCAGGCTGTCGGCGCCATGTTCGTCAAAAGAACCCTGCCTGAAGTTGAAATATCCCACTTCGGCCATGGGAGTTATCACCACCCGCACTTCATAATGCTCGCACCGCCCCGAATTTGGAAGGCAATGTCATCACCGGTCAGAGTGCTCTTCACAGTGCGGTTCAGGTCCAGGAAATTGATCTGCCGCTGAGACGAAATCCAACTGACTCCACCGGTAAAAGCACTCTCTACAAAAACACGTTACCCACGTAGCCCCCGTACAACCCAAACCGGGTACTGTCCATATCCGCACTTCCCCGATTATTGTCCCAGTCCAAACCAGTTCTCAGATACCCCATACCAAATCCAAGATAGAAGTCTTCCCGGAAATGATAATCGACACCGAAGACCGGGCCGCCGGTCTGATAGCCAAAGCCCGTCCTTTCCCCTGAGCTCCTCTGATCGCCGAATTCGCCTGCGCCCTTCAGCCAAACGCTGGCGCCCTGAAGGAAACTCGAGGATGATTTGGCAGCGTCTGCCAACGGGGCGTTGGACATATCGCCGGCATAGGCCAGCCGAATTGGGCTGTGAGAAGAAGACGCAGAATCCGCCATGGCCTGTCGAAGGTATTGTCCGCGCTGCAGGAGAGCACTCCCAAAAAGGAGAGAATTGCGCACCGCAAATGTGCAAAAGCGTCGAATGGCTCAGGGCTCAATTGTTCCATCGCCGCACGCAGCGGGTTAGACCCAAAACCGGTCCAATTCAAGAAATCCAAGCCGTCATAAACACCTTCAAGATCGCTATAAGGACTCGGGATAAAACCGTCCAGATATGATGCCACGTGTCCGGCATTGCCTCCACCAACGACCGGTGCGTATGACATTGCCTGAGCGGTCAAAAGCTGGGGATGTATGAAAGCGGACACGGGAAACGGATATTGATCTCCGACGATATAGGACTGTTGCCCTCCCCCCTGACCATACTGCGCAATAGGACCGGCGATACCGGTATAAAGCGGCGCAAAATTGGCCGGCATCTCCACAAGTGTTATGTGAGTCGGCACTGAAGGAAGCGCAAAACGATCCCTTATTTGTTCCGGGGTCAGGCCTCGAACAAATTGGGCGCGCATGATCCATCTGCCGGTCTGATTGCTGCCTGTGGCCGGATTATAGACCCTGACGAAACGCAGAGTCTGCGAAGGCATTGTTTCAGGAACCTGCGTATGGGCGAGGAAGGGAGGGAAGATATATCCCTTCATTGCCAGGTAGGCGTTAACATCCTCCGCACTGAGGATCTGAAGTGTTGTTCCTATGGGCAGGACGAGTGAAGCTGGATCGGTTTGTTGAGCTTGTGCCGGCATCTTGCTGAAGAAACAAAGCCAGCGCGAAGGCAACTACAAAAGCAATGATTGCAGCATTCAGGTGATAATTTGGTTGTCCATCCCTAGAGCGCTTCAATCAGTCACCTCCTATGGATAAGTGGGCGTAACCACCGAGGTGAGCGGCGCCCGTCCAGGAGCTGCTCGAGTGTTTCTTGCACGCGTGTTCCCAACATGCGCAGGGATGAACCGACAGGTTGCAGAGCGCGTCGAGCGTCGCGCCTGGTTGGTCACATTATGCAAACTTATCTCCATCGGCGCAAGGATCAACAGCAAGAGGAATCCGAATGCCAGAAATGCTATCGGGACCTTTTGCAGATTGCCGCTCAGGTCAAGGGATATGCAGTGCGGGTCATAGCCAGGTTGTGGGTTTACAGCAGCCCGGATGCCACAGGTGGTGTGTGCTCGGATGCTGGCTGATGAGCTCGAACGGCTGATGGGATTTCTCAAGCGCGTGGCCGATCAGGCCCGGAGGCGAGTGATCGAGGGCGAAAAAGTTGCTGCCGGCGAGAAGGTGGCCTCGGTTTTAGTGTGTCACACCGACATCATCGAGAAGGGAACCGGGCGGCAGTTTGCAGGCGCAAGTCGTTTGTGGCTGGTGGCCAATCGCGACTGGTGCTCGATTGCGTGATCCAGCGTGGCAATCCTGGCGACTCGAACCTGTTTACCCCCTGCTGGAGCTCCAGGAGAGGCTGTTCCAGAGGGCTCCCCGGCAGGTGACGGCCAATAAAGTGGATAGCCTGGGTGACACCAGCACGCTGGCCGAACCGGCAGTGGTCGACGACCTGATCGCCAACCGGCTGGCCGCAGTCAAATAGGCACAGCGGTCTAAACCGACTTATATCCGGATTTCACTGGGAGGCCCAGGCCTCCCCTTTTTTGTTTGTCAGCGCACCGGTTTTGTTCTTTAATGTGGCCTCGACCAATGCTTTAAAACCGCTTGGCCTTTACTCGCCGAATGCAATTGTCGGAGTAACGCTATGAGCGACCTTGACACCAAGGATGAACTGGGCAGACTCATCGAGGTCATCCGCGACAGCGAGGAGGCCGCGCGCGAGTACCTGGAAAACGCGCTCTGCAACGAAGCGATAGCGGTCAAGTTCTTCAGAATCGAGCAGAAGGTCCTGGGTATCGACAACTTCGAGGGGCTTATCGAAGAGCTGTTATCCATGATTGAAGACCTGTTTGGCCTGCCGCTGGTGTGCGTCGCCATCGTTGCGGACAGCGAGCTTTCCGGCTTGCTGGAAGCCGCAGAATCCTCTGCCAGGTTGCAGAAGAGGCTCAAGCTGGTGGCCAGAGAGACCCTGGAAGAGCTCTTGGGCGGGCAGACCGAACCCATACTGGTCAATGACCACCTCAAGCGCTTTCGCCGACTTCTGCCCGAACCGCTGAGCGTTTTGATCCGGTCGCTGGCCATTTCCCCCTTGACTCTCGATGGCAAACTGGTGGGCAGCCTCAACCTGGCCGACAGCGATCCGTCACGCTACCAGCCAGACATGGGTACCTTCTTTCTCGCCCAGCTGGTAGTGAAGGTCTCCATCTGCCTGGCCAACGTCACCGCCCGCGAGAAGCTGCGGCGTTTGGCCACCCACGACCCGCTCACCGACCTTCCCAATCGCCGGGAAATGGAAACCGTTCTTCAGCAGGAGCTCACCCGTGCGTCTCGTTATGGTCAGCCGCTCGCCCTAATATTTCTCGACTGCGATGATTTCAAACAGGTCAACGACCGCTACGGCCATGACTGCGGAGATGCCATGTTGAAGCACGTGGCGCAACACATGCAGCAAACCCTGCGCGGCAGCGATAAGTTGTTTCGTTTTGCCGGTGATGAATTTGTTATCGTCTTGCCCCACCAGTCCATGCGCGATGCGGAACTCGCCGCCACTCGTCTGCGGACCTCGCTTCGTGCCCATCCCCTGGAGTTTCATGGCAATTCGGTGCCGGTGGCTGTCAGCTGCGGGGTGGCCTCCACAGCCGACATCCAAGAGTTTGACCCGCACGCCTTTCTGAAGGCTGCCGACAAACGGCTCTATGAAGCCAAGGCGCGCAAATCAGCAGGACAGGAAGGACAAAGCATGATCACATCTGACGGTGAGGTGACGACATGACTGATGAATGGGAATTAATGTGCATGGCATGCGGCATATCGATCTATCTTCCGCGGGATCTCTTTGTCCTGGAAGATTACGTTGAAGCCGGAGCCAACCTGGTACGTGACCCGATTTGCACCGAATGCGATGGCAAATTGCGCGTCATCGGCAAAGCCGGGGAGGAACCCTGCTACCGGCTGCAGGAACAACCGCAAGGCGGAAGTACTCAGGCAAAATTGGAATAATAGTACTGAAAGATGTCGGCTTCTTCGTCTTCATGGAGGAGGATCAGTGGTCTGACCCCCATAATGCACTGATAGCTGGGGGAAGTCCCATACAGGCGGCAGATGAGCGGGCGCACCGGATAAATGGTGCAGCCCTGTTCGGATACGTAGGGGCAGGTGGTCCCACGGGTGGGCAGAGGTTCACGGCCTTGAGCCCGCAGGTATTCCCGAATTCGATCGTTTTCCACCACGGTACGCGAGGCCACGCCGAAGTTGCGGCAGCATTCGATACACCCAGGATCACACTTAAAATCAGGTAATAGACTGTAAACGTCTTCGATATCCATTTGAAGTATTCACTCTCATCGCAGCGATTTGATACCCCACCAACCGTCTGCAGGGGCCGGAACATCTGGCAGGTATCAATGGACCGGGCGCTTCAAACCAGACGACCATTCCAAGCTCTGACCCTCCTTACGCACCACGCCAATAACATTGGGGATGCGGAAAACCAGAGGAACCCCCTCGGAGTCGTCGAAGGCCGATTCCAGACTTCCTTTCTTGTCCACCTCAACACCCTTGATGGCGACATGCATGGAAGCCTGCGGTCCGCCTTCCAGGTACATGGCGTTTTTGATCTCAATCGGCAAGGATAAAAGGATTTCAATGAAATCATGTACACTAAGGGGATATTGATTAAACAGAAACAATACTCTGCCGTAGCCGTCCATACCCACAGCCGCAGTACTCCAGCGTTCCGACTGCTGACCCCAGACGTTGCGACGGTCGCACGAAATCATGCGTATTCCCTGGATGAGTGTCTGGTATTTGCCTTTGAGACTTTCAAAGTCCTGGCATTCCCGGTCGATGATTTGCACTTCCGGCTGGGAGGGATCGACCCTGTTGAAGGCCAGCACTGTATTGTCCTTGCTCACCCGGCGGTTGTTGTAGTGCTTGAAGTTCTTCATGAGGCTCACGTGAGTCAGGCCATCTGTCTGGTACATACCGGCGTTGATGGCGGCAACCAGCTTGTGCTGGCGGCACCACTCCTGAGTAGTCTGCTGCTGCTTGTCATGCTCGGTGGCACTAAGAAGTCTGAATGAAAAGCGGGCAGGATCGATTCGCAACACGATAATCCGGTAACGACTGCCGCCATTTTGACCGGATGCCTCGAATTCGGCCAGCGAGTAACCTTGGTCAAGGTCCTTCCACGGAGAATTTTCCGCAGCCCAGCCAACCTCGGCGCCAATAAACAGCCAGATCAGGAGCATCCGAATGACCCATCGACAGCCAAAGGCTGGCGTCGATCGGTCAACTTCGAGCCGTTTTCGTGCGGACCGGGGAGGAACAAGCTCCATCAATCCTTGCAACCCTCTACCTTCTGGACTGGATTCAATACAATCCGTAACCATTGGGCACACCCAACTATCCCCCGTGAACGTTCCCAGTACCCTGGTGACCGTCGCCCTTCCGTCCAGTTTACTAACACATCTTCCCATCTTTGAGAAGCTTGACGGCGCAACACCCGCCGGGGGAATCGTTCTCTCCTCCCCCTCCGTCCCGCTAGGCATGGAGCAGATTCGTCAAGGCCTCCTGAAGTGTTGGATAGCGAAATTCAAAGCCTTCACTGAGCAGTCGGACGGGGTGGACTCGCTGCCCTTTGAGGAGCACGTTGCCGAATTCCCCCAGGACAATCCTGAGGATAAACGCGGGAACTGCCGGCAAGATGACGGCACGATTGAGGGTCTTAGCCAGGACCTCTGTGAATTCGCGGTTTCGAACCGAATAGGGTGCCACACAGTTGATCGGTCCCGTCAGGCTGTTATGTTCCAGGGCGAACAGCACGATATTGGCCAGATCCTCCTGATGTATCCATGGAAACCACTGACGCCCATTGCCGAGCGGGCTCCCAAGCCATTTCCGAAAAGCCGGGACCATCTTGGCCAAAGCACCGCCCTCTTTGCCCAAGACAATCCCAAAGCGGCACAGCACCACCCGAACTCCACCTTCTGACGCTCGCTGCGCTTCCTGTTCCCAGTCGTGGGCCAGGCGGGCGAGGAAGTCATCGCCCGGAGGACTGTCTTCCTCCAGCAACCGGTCATCATCTTGCGGTCCGTAGTATCCCACAGCTGAAGCGTTGACCAACACCGTCGGGCCGGCCGGCACGCACCCGGATGGCATCCACCAGGTTGCGCGTGGTGTGAAGACGGCTGTTGCGTATCACCCGCTTGGCGGACTCGGTCCAGTAGGTAAAAATAGTCGCCCCGGCGAGGTTGATGAACCCGTCGCACTCGGCAGCCTGTTCCTGCCAGGGACCGGGCTCATTAGGGTCACCGCTGACGGATGTCACACCCGGAGATAGGCTTTCGCTTCCCGCAATGTGCGGGTCAGAACCAGGACTTCATGGCCACGCCTCGTCAATTGCCGCGAAAGAAAAGTCCCCACAAAACCAGTACCACCAGTGATAAAGACTTTCATGCCCCCTCCTTTGCACCGTCAATGCTTCTCCCTAGCTTTGCCGCTGAACCGAGGCAGTCTGCCGCAGTAGCTCGATCCGCGCCAAAGCCTCGGCCACCAGATCCGCGATCCGCACCAGCCTAGCAGTATCACCCTCAAACAACGTCACTTCCGCCGGATCATCGGCCAGCTGGCCCAGTTGTTCTCGTACCCCGGCATCTCCGAGCAAGCCCAGGAGCTTCACGGCCTGAGCACGAACATTCATATCCCGAGATCGAAGGTGGAGCGGTCAAAACCCCGGCCGCCCCAGACAGCAGTTCGGGCCGGCTTGCGGCGACTCGCCCCAGACCCCAGAGTGCGCCGCCCAGCAACCCGTCGTGCTCCAGCAGGTTACCGTCGACACGAGCGTAAGAAAGCAGGATTTGGGTGTACTCATCGCCAAGCCTGGCATGTCCCTGCCAGGATCTCCCCCATCGCCTCCGCCGAACCCCAGCCGATTCCACCCGATTCGTCGTTGAGGTTCCATATGAGCCGACGCACCACATTACGCGCCGCTTCCAGGTCCTGCTCGGCGAGTCGTGCCACCAGGAGCCCCAACGCCTGCACCGCCTTGCATTTCAACGGCTGGTCGGTGCTATAAAGGAGGGGAAACAAGGCGTTGATAGCTTTGAGAGCGGGGAGGGCCTCCCACCCGGGTTCCACATCCGGTTCGCTTCGGCCCAGCAACTGGCGAACTTGAAACTTGATGTTTGAGCTTGATGCCAGCCCTTTCTTCACCACAACCCCCATCCCCGACTGTAGGCTGCCCAGTATTGGTAACTCTCGCCTCACACAAAAGAGCGAAACCTCAAACAAGCTTGAAGGGGCACTCTATGTAGCTTTGCGTTCATGCGCGAGGATATGCCTTCAAGGGACGTCAACCCACGCAATGCATTGCTCCGGGCAGTTGCGGATGGCATCCTCGACGCATTCTTCCGGATAGACATCACGTTCCACCACTTCCATGTAACCTGCTTCATTGCGCTGGAACACTTCAGGACAAGCCGCCACACAACCCTCACAAAGGTTGCATTGGCTGAGTTCGACAACGGGAACTCGGGTCATTTCTGCTTCTCCTGAGGTCATCGGTGATCGCGGATGGGTCCGCATGCAGCTCGAAGAACTCCATCGGCTCGGCCGTGTTTTGCTTAAGGCCACGGGAAATCAGCGACGGCTGATGAGGTACTGATAGGCGGACAGGGCTGCCTTGGCACCTTCACCGGCGGCTACCACCACTTGTTTGTAGGGCACGCTGGTGATATCACCGCAGGCGAAAACCCCGGTCACACCGGTGCGGCATTCGGTATCCACAAGGATTTCGCCCTTGCGATTGGTGGTGAGGGTATCCACGAAAAGGCTCGAATTGGGCATCAATCCGATCTCCACGAACACGCCGTCGACCTTAAGCTGCCGCGGTTCTCCAGTCCTGATCGGGACGATCTCGATGGCATCCACCACCTTGTCACCCAGGATCCGAAGCGGCGAGTATTCGGTGATGATTTCCACCTTGGCGGATTGTCTTACCCGGTCTTGCAGAATTTGGTCGCCACTGAGCGGGGCCATGGAGACCAGATAGATGCGGTTGGCGATCTGCATCAGATCGATCGCTGCCTGCAAACCGGAATTACCGCCGCCAACCACGGCCACATCACAATTCCGGTAGAGCGGTGCATCACAGGTGGAACAATAGGACACGCCGCGCCCGATCAGTTCGTGTTCACCGGGGACGTTGAGCGGTCGATGGCGGCTGCCCATGGCAATGACCAGGGTCTTGCCCAAATACTGCTTGCCGCCGCCCATGGTTACCCGTTTGAAGGGGCCCACCAGGTCCACGGCGGTCACTTCATCACCGATATCCGTTTCAACCCCATACTTCCGGACATGGTCCTCAAACTTATTGACCAGGTCGGGAGCATTCACCTGGCTAAATCCCAGGTAGTTGTCGAGATCGTAGTAATAGGCCACCTGCCCGCCAATGTTTTGGCTAATCACCAGGGTTTTCATTAATTTCCGCGCCGTATAGATCGCTGCGCTCAGCCCCGCAGGACCAGCCCCCAAGATGATGGCATCGTAGAGCGAAGTGTGCGGTTTAATGTCCTTCCAGTTAAGCTCCCGGTAGAGTTCCCCGCTGGCCTCCAGATTGACCAAATCCGCATAGCCTCCAATAGGCACATCATTGACCAGAAGCTGAGGCAGAGAACTGTTGCCAGTTGCGGCCCGCATCTGTCGCCACTCCTCGGAACCGAACATGGCCACTTGCTCAACGTATGGGATCCCGAGTTCCGACAAGAAAGCCTTGGCCTTCTCGCAGAACGGACATCCCTCCATTGTGAAATCATAACCGCCATGGCTGAACACCTCAGGCAAGGATCAATAAGATAAACCGACAGAAACGGCTGTGCCAGACCCGAAAATGGTCTGGCACAGGGTGATGGAACCTCACGGGCGATGCGACTACTTGTTTCACCGTCCCAGTTTGCGCAGTTGCAGCGACAGCCGTTTCAGGTGTTCCTGTTCTTCCTTGACCAGCAGTTGGATCAGATCGCGCCCTTTATCATCGCAGGTGGCATCCTGCATAGTGAGGAAAAACAGCACCGAATCCTTCTCGAACTGAATGGCCAGTTTTAGGGCATCGGTGCCCGTTTTGATCTGCGCCAGTTGTTCCGCCAGCGCCGCTCCGGATACAAACACGTGCTGATCGGCCATCATCCGCAAATACGCGAACAATTCGTCATTGGGGTCACTCACGGTCGCCGCACCGGCCGCCTGAGGAAGCTGGGCTTTGAGCATCTCGAACCGCTTCTTGTGTTCTACTTCCTGCGTCGCGAGATCTGCAAACAGCGCTTTCACTTCCGCATCCTGGATGAGCTGTTGGGCTTTGTCGTAGAAGACCTTGCCGTTCTCTTCGATTTCGATGGCGATTTGAAACACCTCGGCCGCATTGAAGCAAAATAACATCGAGAATTCTCCTATTATTTTGGCGTCTTACTCTTTTTCAAAATCGCTTTTGGTCGCACCACACACAGGGCAGACCCAATCGTCGGGCAAATCGGCAAATTTGGTTCCGGCAGCAATGCCGCCATCGGGATCACCTTTGGCAGGATCATAGATGTAACCGCAAATCTGACAGACATATCGTTCCATACCAAGACCTCCTTGTTCCACTGTGAGTCATCATCAAGTCTCATTCCATATCCACCGTAAGACACTACCACTGCTGCTGCCAACAATTGTTGCCATGATAGAAATCGCTCGCTCACCGCAGCTGCTGCAAAACCTCCCGTTCATCCGCAAACAAGCAAGAGCGGATCTATGGACCCTTGCAACAGGTTTCACTATATCCAACTTTGCTGCAAATGCCAATGACGGTGGCGAACCCATGACCCTGCCGCCCATCACCTACGCCGCCGCCAGAGCCGTCGCAGCCGCAAAGAATTGCTCACCACCGACACCGAACTCATAGCCATGGCCGCCGCAGCATACATCGGATCAAGCAACAGGCCAGCAACGGGGTAAAGCACACCGGCGGCAATGGGAATACCCAGGGAGTTGTAAAAAAACGCCCAAAATAGGTTCTGACGAATAACCTTCATGGTGAGCCTCGACAACTCCATGGCATCCACCACAAGTCCCAAGTCATCCTTGATGAGGGTGATGTCGCTGGCTTCCAGAGCGACGTCGGTCCCCGCGCCGACGGCAATGCCCACATCGGCAGCAGCCAGCGCCGGGGCATCGTTGATGCCATCCCCCACCATGGCAACCACCCGGCCCTGTTCCTGCAACCGACGAATCTCTTGCGCCTTTTCGCCAGGGAGCACCTCAGCGAGGACCTCCCGGATGCCGAGCGTTTCTGCCACAGCTCTGGCAGTTTGATGGCGGTCCCCGGTGATCATGACCACTTCGAGCCCCATGGAGTGCAGCCGCGAAACAGCTTCACCGGCGGATTCCCGAGGGGTGTCAGCAATGGCGATCAAACCGAGAAGCTTCCCGGATTGCGCCAACCACACGCAGGTCTTGCCGGCTGCTGCAAGGGACTGGACGGCTTCATTGAGGTCGTCCCCGGCGATACCTTGCTCGGCCATTAATCGGTCGTTGCCGATCAAAACCGTTTGCCCGGCAACGTCACCGCGAGCCCCCATACCGGATAAGGCTTCGAAGCTGCCCACGGCTAGCAAGTCCAAACCGTCTTCCCGGCACTTATCCACCATAGCCTGCGCCAGCGGGTGTTCCGAGCGGGTTTCCAGAGAAGCCGCGATCTGCAGCACATCTTGAGGGTTCACCCCGGGCGCCGCCAGGATGTCAGTCACCGTCGGCATGCCGCGGGTTAGCGTCCCGGTCTTGTCAAAGACCACAGTGGTCAGCTGATGCGCCCTCTCAAGGGTTTCCCCGCCTTTGATGAGAATGCCGTGTTCGGCCCCGAGTCCGGTTCCCACCATGACCGCAGTGGGGGTTGCCAGACCCATGGCGCATGGGCAGGAAATTATCAGCACCGAAACGAAGTTGAGCAAGGCGCGGCTGAAGGACGGCTGCGGAACGACGAAACACCAAACAAGAAAGGTTGCCACGGCAATGGTGAACACCACTGGCACGAAGATAGCGGCCACCCGATCGGCAAAGCGCTGGATTGGTGCTTTGGACCCCTGGGCTTCCTCCACCAGCCTAATAATCTGCGCCAGGGCAGTTTCAGCACCCACCCTGGTGGCTTCAAAGGTAAAACTTCCGGTTTTGTTGATGGTCGCCCCGAAGACTTCGTTGGCCTTCCGCTTCTCCACCGGGATACTCTCCCCGGTCAACATGGATTCATCCACACTGGATGAGCCGGAGACCACCACACCATCGGTGGGAATTCTTTCGCCAGGCCGCACCAGGATGACATCCCCAGTGAGAAGTTCTTCCACTGGCAGGTCCCATTCCTGATCGCCACGAATGACGCGGGCGGTTTTCGGTTTAAGTCCCATCAAACGTTTGATGGCCTGGGATGTCCTGCCTCGCGCCCGCGCTTCCAGGAAACGCCCAAGCAGGATGAGAGTGACGATCATGGCGGCCCCGTCGAAATAGCTGTGTGCCGCCGCGCCGGCTGTGGCGAAGACCTGCGGCCAAAAGGTCGCCACCGTCGAATAGAGATAAGCGGATAAGGCCCCTACCGCCACAAGAGTGTTCATGTCCGAGGTTTTGTGCCGAGCCGCCTTGACCGCCCCTACCAGGAACCGATCCCCCACCCAAAACACCACCGGGGTGGTGAGAATAAACATCAGAATACTCCGGGCTGAACCGCTCAAACCGCCGCCAAACGGGAACCAGTGCGGCATGGCGAGGACCATTACGAAGCTGGTGAGCACCCCTCCGGTGATCAGCCGGCGTATCAGCTGCTGCTGCTCGCGCCGGCGCGCTGCTTCGATCGGGTCATCAAGACACTCGCCCACCACCCCGAGAAACTGGTAACCTGCCTCTTCCACCACCCCTTTCAGTACATCCACAGTGACAATGCGAGGTGAGTGCTTGATGACAGCTCGTGACGTGGCCAGATTGACTGCGGCATCGGCCACACCGGGGACCTCCTTGAGCGCGTTTTCCATGCGTCGAACGCAGGCCGCACAACTCATCCCCCCGACAAGAATGGTGGTCTGCTGGAGCCCCGCCAATGGCGACGTCGGCACCTCCAGCGCCTCATAGCCCAGCTCGCGGACGGCTTGCAGGATGGTTTTGGGACTGAGCAGTTCCTCGTCATAGTCCACCGAAGCCTTTTCGGTGGCCAGATTGACATTAGCCAGACGGACCCCCGGAAGTGCAAGGATGCCCTGTTCCACCCGACGGACACAGGCGGCACAGGTCATTCCTTGAATTTGAAAGGCGGTTTCAGGCAACTTCGTAACCCGCCTTCTTGATGCGGTCCTTCACCACATCGAGGTCCACTGACTGGGCGGCGACGAAAGCCACCTCGCCCGAACTCAGGTTCACATCCACGTTTTGGATGCCGCCGATGTCGGCAAGCACCTTCTTCACCGCCATCACACAGTGTTGGCAGGTCATCCCCTTAACCTTGATGATGGTCATTGCCTAATTCCTTCCCGCGACACCGTTCAATTGATCCTGTCGTAGAGTCTGCCAAGGGCCGTAAGGTGCGATTGTTCCTCACGGGCAATGGCGTAGAGCAGCTCGCGGGTCGCTGTCACCTGGATTCGGCCGGCAAACCGCAAGTACAGATCCAGTGCCTGTGACTCGAGCATGATAGCCATTTCCAGGATTTTTTCTCGATCGCCCATGAACGACAGGTTCTGCGCCATGAATTCATCCATAACAAAACCACCCTCCATGACCACCTTGTCGGAATCGCCAGTCAGGCCGCGAAGGTCCGTGGGTTGAGCGTCCAATGCGGCATACATCCCTTCGAGCCTCTCTTTGTGGCGTTCTTCAACCTCGATGAGCGTCTGCAGCAGATCAGTAACCCGCACATCTTGGGCGCTGGCGCGCGAAGCCTGGTAGAAACGCTGCAAACCATCTTCCATTCGGTAGGCCAAGGCGATCATCTCGGCAGGCGACTGGTCATCCCGCACCAGGTCCATATTGAGTTCCTGAGGACCGACGGCCTCCGACCCTTCCCACTGGTAGATCCCACCCGTCATGCTGAAGACTTTTTCAAACCCCTGACCTTGCAACAGTTGCACTGCGACCCGGCTCCGTCCCCCGGATGCACAGTAGACCACGGTTGGTTTGGTACGGTCGAGATCAGGCACAGCCTCCAGCAATTCGGGCAATGGTGTCAGCCTGGCGCCAGGAAGATGCACTTCCTCATATTCGGCCGGTTGGCGGACATCCAGTAAAACATAAGAACCAGGATCGGATGTGGCCAGGAAATCCAGGACGTCTTCAACCGTCATAGTCGGTGTCTCGGTGGGCTGCGGCCGCTCTCCCATGGATTACCCCCTACAGCAGTGACGAGCAACGAGTGCTAGGTGACGAGAAAAACCGATCATCCACCCCAAGGCATGCGAGAATAGACTTCGCTGAGTTTGTCGCGATACTCGCGGAAGAATTTTTCGTGGCCTTTTTCCCAACCAGACAGCATCCGCAGTGCATCCCTGGCTTTCCCCTGGGTTTGTTGAGCCATGCTGGCGTAGAATTCGCTCAGGTCTTTTTCGATCAACCAGGCGGTATTGAACACTGTCACATCCGGGATCATCGATCCTTCCACGCACTGCTGGAGGAACTCGTTGCGCGCCCGTTCATCGAAGTAGTTTTTCGGTTCCAGAATCACATCGCGCAACTGCTCCGGCTCGACGTCCTCGCCTCGCTTCAGACCATCAAGGATTTTGCCGATGAACTGGATGTGCTTTTCCTCCTCCTCGACCAACCGTTTGAAGGCGCTCACTGCCGCTCCCATCCCCATGCGTTGCAGCGAGAATTCAAAAAACCCCTTGCCTGTGTGTTCCTGATTTAGAGCGTATTCGAAGATTTTGATAAGCTTTTCATTCACTACCATGGTTTGCTCCTTTCCAGAGTCTATTTCAGAGTATTGCAGTCAAAGCCCAAAATTGGGCTCAATGCTGGAGCCTGGTCCAGAAATGACAAAACGTCCCATCAGGGGGAAGCAACGAACCCCCGTAATGCGTCTCGTAATCTCTCGACATCGGTGATAGGGCTTTGGCAGGCAAAATTCTCACAGATAAACGCTGTGGGCTTGTGATCCACTGGCTGAAGCTGCCGAGTGTGGGCACAAAGCGCAGCCAACCGGTCCCCTTCAGGGCCGATTGGTTTGAACAATAGCGACCGATTGGGGAGAAATGACCGGTGAACTGCTGTCAGCATTTCCTGGCTGCCATGGTCGGCAAGATCCCCAGCAATCACGATGTCGGTGGTAGGACCAATGGCGAAGTCCAGTGCCTGGAGGAACTGGGTGTAGGCCATGGGATAGTCCGCCACCATCCCGGAGAAGACATGTAGTATTTGTTCCGCTTTTTGTTCCAGGGAGACGTCACCGGTGATGCGGCTGAGGCGCAGCAGGTTGAGCACCACAATGGAGTTCCCGGACGGCACGGCCCCATCGTAGAGGTCCTTGTCGCGGACAATGAGCGCTTCCCCATCGCGGGCCGCAAAGAAGCAGCCGCCATGCTCCTCATCCCAGAACAGTTCCAACATCTCCCGGTTCAGTCGGAGCGCTTCCTCCAGATAACCAACATCAAAGATCGATTCGTAGAGTTCCACCAAACCCCACACCAGGAAAGCATAATCGTCCAGGTAGGCACGGTGCGCCAAATGGCCGTGTCGGTAGCGCCGCAGCAATCGACCGGATGGATCACGAAGCGTCTCCAGGATGAAGTCGGCTGCCTTGCGGGCGGCATCGGCATAGGCACGGTCGCCGAGAACCTGATAGCCCTTAGCCAAAGCGGCAATCATCAGCCCGTTCCAGGAAGTGAGGATCTTGTCATCCCTAAGGGGGTGAACGCGCTGCTCCCGGGCGGCGTGAAGCCGGCGGCGGGCGTCTTCCATTTGCCGTTGTAACTCGGCCACATCCAGCCCCTGCTGTTCGGCAAAGGTTAGCAGCGGCTTGCTGATGTGGGCGATACTCTTACCATGCTCGAAATTGCCGGCCGGAGAAATGTCATAGAAGCGACAGAACAACCCCCCCAATTCGATCCCCAGGACCTGGTGAACCTCTTCGGGGGTCCACACGTAAAACCAGCCCTCCCGGCCTTCACTATCGGCATCCTCGGCGGAATAAAACCCTCCGCCAGGCGCCGTCATGTCCCGCAACACGTAGGTAAAAATGTCGCACGCAGCCTGGCCGTAAAGGGCTTTTCCGGTGGCCTGACAGGCCTCCAGATAGGTCATGGCCAAGAGCGCCTGGTCGTAGAGCATCTTTTCAAAGTGCGGCACCAGCCAACGCTCGTCCACAGAATAGCGGCTGAAACCGTATCCCACGTGATCGAAGATCCCGCCTTTGCGCATCTCCACCAAGGTACGCTCAACCATGTCAAGGGAGGCAGGGTCCCGGGTACGCCGGTACCAGCGCAACAGAAAGGTCAGGTGATGGGGCGTGGGAAATTTGGGGGCCTTTCCGAAACCGCCCCAACGCGGATCAAAGGACTGGCCGAGCTGATCATGGGCCTTTTTGAGGGTGTTCACATCAAGGGTTTGTCGATGCGCGGCGGCATCAGGACGTGGCTGCAGCGCACTGGTGATGTCCTCACCGGTTTTCGCCAGTTTCGCCCGATCGGTTTGCCACAGCCGGGCAATGTGAGCCAGGATAGCGGTGAACCCCGGCATCCCCATTCGCTCTTCCCGCGGGAAGTAAGTGCCGGCAAAGAAGGGTTTGCCTTCGGGGGTGAGAAACACATTCAGGGGCCAACCGCCGCTCCCGGTCATTGCCTGACAAACGGTCATGTAGACCTGGTCGACATCGGGGCGCTCTTCGCGATCCACCTTGATGGCGACGAAACTGTCGTTGAGCGCTGCCGCTACGGTGTCATTTTCGAACGACTCGTGCGCCATGACGTGGCACCAATGGCAGGTGGCATAGCCGATGGACAGAAAAACCGGTTTGTCCTCGCGACGCGCTTTGTCGAAAGCCGCATCTCCCCACGGATACCAGTCCACCGGGTTGTCGGCATGCTGCAGCAGATAGGGACTCTGTTCCTGAGCAAGGCGATTGGCCATGATCACGTCGCTTTCTCAAGGGGATGAACAAAAATGGAGGAAAGTGAGCGCCATCTGGCTCCCTTTCCTCCACGAAAGGGTTGGGGAATGTGCCGTGAGCGTGTCGCGCGGCTGGATGGCAATCCTGCTTCGTGTCGACCCGCCCCCGAAACGCTATCCTGAACGTTGCTTAACGCCATTCCCTATAGGCCCAGTAAGTCTAACGGGGCGCAGAAGCCCCACCCGAAGCATAGGGAGAGCATTTGGTGAAATCAATGGGCTTTTTACACCCCTTGCAGGTGTGGGTCTTGTCAAACTCGTCCGAAAAGATCTCCTTCTCGGCACCACATTCGGGACACTTACAGGTAAACGAGGATAGTCCCTTGAAATTCTCCAAACCTGGACAGTGTTTTGGCGTCGTCATCAATGTTCTCCTTTTATGAAGCGCACACGGAAACAAACGGAAGGACGCAGCAAACGGTAAAGGCGTCCCCCACCAATAGGCATTCAACCCGTCACTTCCCAACACCACATTTTTCGGCAATCTCCCGCCCATAACCCTGGGCCATCTGAACCCCGCCCCCCAGCATGGCAGTTTTGAGCATCAACGGACCGCTGACCATGTTCATCTTGAAGATGTTCTTCATGGTGTCATAGATCCGGCCCGGCGCTTCTCCGCTCCAACCGAAGGCCCCGAATGAGCCACCCACCTTGCCTTCAAGATTGGCCTTTTCCACCTTGAACAGAAAGCTCTTCATGGCCTGAATCATCTCGCCGTGGTAGGTGGGGGAACCCAGCACCAAAGCGTCGAATCCCGTCAGGTCGGTGCCTTGCTGATCGACCTCATTCACATTCAGGACCTGTACGTCCAAACCGCTGATGCGCATTCCTTCGGCAACCAGTTCGGCGATTTTCTTGGTTTGGTTGGTTCTTGTGGTATAGACAACCAGCGCTTTTGGCATAATAGAAATCTCCTCCATCGTTTGGACCCGAGGCCTGGCGCTCAAAGATCGAGCAGCAAGCCGTAGTCTCGTTTACTTATGCTGATGTTCCTCTTCAACCTTGGCTTTGTGTTTGGTCCCGCAGGCCGGGCAAAGGACTTCCATTTCCTTTTCGGGACCAATGTATTTCTCTTTAAGGGTCTCGGGGCCCAGAAAAGACACATCGCCACAGGCACACTGGGGGCATTCTCCGCGGACCAGGTAACGCTTCTTGGACATCTTCTTCCTCCTCTATAGAGCATCAATTGTCGCTGTTCCATCGCTTATGGACCGTGAGGCTTCACCTGCGGCCTCAACCCAACCACCCCAGTGGCAGCACTCACTGCGCACTGTCATTCCTTGAGTTTTTCCAGTTCCTCGATGAGTACTTCGAGCTTAGGTCTTTGGTTGATGTCATGAACATCGATGAAGCGGATGATTCCGCGCTTATCGATCACAAACAGGGCCCGTTCGGAGGTGCCGTCGCCGCGCAGCACCCCGTATTTCTTGGCCACCGCGCCATGAGGCCAGAAATCGGACAGCACCGGAAACCACAGGCCACCCATCTCGCGGGTCCAAGCATGGAGCGTAGGAATGTTGTCAACGGTGATCCCGATTAGGATCGCATCATTTTTTTCAAACAGGTTCCTGGTGATGTTGTATCCCGGCCACTGATCCGAACAGACCGGTGTCCAAGCTGCCGGCACAAATGACAGCACAATGTTCTTCTTGCCAAAGAACTGACTGAGAGTGACGCTCTCACCACTGATGGAAGGCAAGGTAAAATCCGGCGCCATTACTCCACCCCGGACCCTGAGCTGGCTGTCGATGGGTTTGAGTTCCCCCACCGAATAGATCTTGCCCGTAAACTGCTCGGACAGAGCATACGCCACGCCGGTAGCCATCAGTGTCAAGCCAAGCAGGATGGTCACAAGACTCCATCGGCTGCTTACCAGTGCAGATATGCTCGCGACAACGCGAGAGCGCGAGGGTGAAAGGACGTGAGGGCTTGCGGGCGCGAAGGCGCAGGCAATTGTCCCCAAGGTTTTTCCCCTATGATCCCCAGGGCCGGTTTCCATGGTCCGCCTGTTACCGCCACGACCATGAGGGATAGCGCCATTTTCGGTCTTGTGGGTCAGCCTCATGCGGAGCCTGGCCAAGCACTGTGGTTTCCATTCCAACATGGTTCAATCTCCCTAGCGTCCAGAGACTTCTTTGAGGAGGAAATCCAGGAATTTCTGAGGATCATCGATGGCCCCCACCCTGGAATACAGAATCCGATGCCAGCCGTCCGAGCGGGTTTCGATAGCAATAAAGTAAGGAGTGCGTACCTCACCGACCAGCTTGTGGATCTTAAAATCTTCATCCGCAAAGAGCGGGAATGGAACCTGGTACTGATCTTTGAACACCTTCACTTCGAAGGCTGAATTGCCGGCGCCGATCCCGATGATCTTGACCCTTTGACGAAGGTTCGGGCGCTTGGCAATAAGGTTGTAAAGCTCGTTTACTTGTGGGGCTTCTTTCTGGCAATAGGGGCAATACATGCTGTAGATTTCCACAATCACCACATCAGCGGCAATTTGAGGAATCATGAAGGAATTTCCCGATTTCAGCCCCAGATAGGCCTTTTCTTCCGCCAGCTGGGGAACGGGAAGCACCAACTCCGGGAGCATGCCGCCCACCGCCGGGGGTTCACCGGCAGCACCAGCCGCCGTCACACCCATCAGAGCCCGGCACACCATCGCGATAGCCAACAGCCACAAAATCGTCCGCAGTTTCTTCATATCCGCCCCGTCCGTTGCATAACGCTCAGTTTAAACCATATTGACTGCCATCAAGGTGCCAACTATTGTTGCCCAACCCAGAAGAGAGCGTGCAAGCAGCTGGATGCTCACCATTACGGTTTCTGCCTTCCCTTGGGCGGGGTTTGGCCGCGAGACTTGGATCTGACGGCCGTATCTTGTGGTTTCTTCAACACATTTCCAGCCATCCCCACATGATCGAGCCATTCCTGCATTTCCAGCAGGTTGCGAGACATATGCCAGCGCCCCTGATCAAAAACGCCATAGTCCGTGCCCATCATGGCCGCCGAAAACCGGGTGGTGTTAGCGTAAAACAGCCACTGCTCGGTCCACTTTCTTTCGATTGGTTCGTTGAAGACGCTGTCGTTCTGGGCTGCCCCCCGTGCCAGGCCCTTCTCCCAGGCGCTGAGAAGCACTCGGGTGGCGGCCAGGGTCATAGCATCACTGGTTCGGATAGTGTTTTCGAGGCGCGCCCAATGCCCATTCACCCACTGCTCAGCATGGCAGGCAAGGCACACCTGCTGCATGGATTTGCGGCGAACCTCTTGTTCGCGGGCATCAATAAGGAACTCCGTCACCGGTTCGCCGGTGAGTTCAGTGGGCAACGGCAGACCTGCCTTGTTCTTGATGCCGGTGAGGTCAGGAGATTTTGGATGGGGGTGGGCATAGATCAGGCCGAAGATCCGCCAGGGTAGACGATCGCTCATCCGGTGGCTGCGTTCGGCGATCACCGTGCCCTCGTCATTGACCAACAGGCTCACGTGGCAGGTGGCGCAGGTTGGAGCAGCCAGATCTTTCCCCACTTTCCACGGCACCGCCTCAAAATCCCAGCCTTTCGCGGTGGACGAGAAAATGTTGCCGTGCTTGCTGACACTGTAGACCTTGTAGGCTGGGACATCAGGACCGCTGTGGCACTGCGCACAGGTGTACGGTTTGCGGGCCATTGCCATACTGAATTCATGCCGGGCATGGCAGGGAGTGCAACTGCCGATACTTCCATCGGGGTTCACTCGTCCCACGCCCTGGTTGGGCCAACCCGACAACTCCGGCAAATCCATGGTCCCCAGGTCCGTTTCCTTCTGTTTTAAACCCTTGAGTTCCACCACCGTACCATGGCATGCCAGGCAGGAATCCTCCAGGGTTGCAGGGTTGGGCTGACTGACTGTTAGCTTCCCATCTTTGAAACCATAGGTGCCATTGATGGATCTATCGAGATCCTGATAAAGGCTGTTCTTGACCAAATTGCCATAAGCATGGGCCATGATATTTTGGCCGTACTGTTCGGTTTCCACCGCGTGGCAACCGGCGCAGTCCACCGGCGACACCACCACATGCACCTGGTAGCCGTTGTGTTCGAAAGTGTCCTTGTGTTTCTCGGGGTTGCTCGTATGGCACTCAGCGCAACCCACGGAATGATTCGCCAGCGCCTCAGGCAGCTTGTCAACCGACAGGCGCCGTTCGCGCACCGGTTTTTGCAGAGCTTCGATCGGACTCACCCGCGCATGTCGGCTGCGCTTCCAGTCCCCCACCACTCCGGGATGAAGCCCGGCATGACAGGAAAGGCATTCCTCGGTGGCGGCACTGTTGCTCGCCTCCGAGGCTGCCGCACTGCGCCCTGCCAACACCCACAGCAGCGTCACGGACAGCCACAACACCATGAGCAATCGCATTTGTCTCATGAATCGATCACCTCAGCTCGCCCCCGCTCAGCCGCCGCCATCCAGGCGCGCCCTGCTCTTTTCCATGACCCAGCCTTGAGGGTCGGAATAGTAAAACTTGAGATCGGCCAACAACATGAAATGTTCGCGTTCATCACCGGCCATGCGCTCAATAAATTGCCGAGCCAACGGTTCCTGGACGGTTTCCAGCTGGTCTCCGAAGAATTTCATGCTGGCCTCTTCGAGCTTCATGCCGGTTTCCAGGGCATGAATATCATCGGCACAGACCGTCCCGGTTCCGCCCTGTTCTTGAGCGATGCGGTGAAAGGCTTTCTTCAGGCTTTCCTGCTCCGGATAGAATTTACAAGCGTCAGCCCAGGTTTTTCCCTGTTTGAGTTCCTCATAGATCTCCTGGATCTGGCGGGCATGATCGAGTTCCGCATCGCGGAGGATGAGGAAGGTCTCCTTGCCCACCTGATCCGGGCAGGCATTCAAACCATCCTCGTATACGGATCGCTTCTTTTCCTTCATTTCCAAGGCCGTACACAACATAGCCTGTATGGCTTCACTCTGATCGGTCATAGAAGTCTCCTGGATGATAGCCGCCAGGGTGGCAAACCGGCGGCTTTACGGGGTTGGCTCGGGAGGAGGAAAACCAGGTCCACCCATTGGCGGAAGCGAGTCACTCAAAGTACCCATTTCGGCAGCAGACCAGATTTCAACTCTGGAGGTAAGACGAGTAGAACTCGGCATTGATTTGATCATTGAGAGCCTTCAGCATCTTGGCGCTCAACATGGCCCTTTACCCTTTCCAAAGGCCGTGCAGATTGCAGTACTCTCGAGCTGTTACGGCCCCTTTGAGGCAGAAGGTCGCTTCCGGGGTCTCACCAGGATTGAGGAACTGGCGATAGGCTTTCCCCTGAGCGTCAATCACTTCGATCCATTCAATGTAGTGCTTCTCTTCCATGGGATGCGCCACGCTGCCGACCTTGACCTTCACACCATCAGCAGTCTGTTCCACCACCGGTACATGCTTCTCACGAGCAGCATCCACGGTGTTTTCCACAAAAAGCTTCATGGGTTGTCCGCAGCACACCAGTTCCCCGGCCCCACCATGAACAACTTCCACCACATTGCCGCACAGTTCACACTTGTAAATTTGCAGCTTCTCAGCCATGTTTTTGCTCTCCTTTGTTAGTTTTCACGGGGTTCAAACGTTGCACTACATAGTTGCACGACTCACACTTCAACACTGACCATATGCGCTTCATTAGCCGCGCCTTAGGCCTCACAACTTACTTCCGTAGGTCACAGGCACTTCTTGACGGCATCCAACACCGCCGCGTAGTCCGGTTCTGTGGCGATTTCCTTGACCAGTTCCAGGTAGCGGACCACACCCTGGCGGTCCACCACAAACACGGCGCGGGCCAGCAGACGCAAGCCCTTGATTAAAACGCCATAACCGGAGCCGAAGGCAGCATCGCGATGATCCGAGAAGGTCTTCACCCGCGTGACCCCGGCCGCGCCACACCAGCGCGCCTGGGCAAACGGCAGGTCCATACTGACAGTGAGAACCTCCACATCATCACCAAGTTGAAGGGCTTCGCTGTTGAAGCGACGGGTCTCCAGGTCACACACCGGGGTATCCAGGGACGGCACGGCGGAAAGGATGCATACCTTGCCTCGAAACGAAGAGAACTTCACCGGCGCAAGACCGGTATCCACCACCTCAAAATCCGGCGCCACATCCCCTACCTTGACCTCATTCCCTAACAGAGTAACCGGATTGCCCTTCATGGTTACCAAACCAGTACGTTCCTTCATGGTCTTCACCTTCTTGTCAATGTCTGGGGGTTGGAAGCAATTAAAGCGCTGTCAAAAAGCAATTTGAACGGTCGTCCAAAATCTGTAGGGGCCGGCTTTTGAGCCGGCCATATATGAAAGGGTACGGAGTCATCAGCTTGGCAGACTCGAAAGCCTACCTCACGTTAAGCTCGAAAGAACCAACTTGTTTCCTGGCAGTCCTTAAGGCAGCTGTTTGTCTCCAAAGAGCTGTTCAGCTGGAAGGCCGCTGTGAGCGGGCACATCTGGTTATAATCGGTATGGCGCACAACGGCAAGCCGCAGACCATGCAAATTGCCGTTCCAACACGTCGAAGTGATCGACAAAAGGGCGATGGCGATAATGATCATGTCCATAGCAAAGGCACCTGTCAGTGGCGGTGCGTCAAGCACCGAGATGTTGTCAACGGTCACTCTCACACCCACGGGAATCGACCAAACCGTCCGCCGTTCCCCCTGGGTTCACACCTTTCCCGCATTCACGTTCAGTGGCTGTGGTCCAGGAATAAGTAGAAGCTAAATCCGTCACCCCGGCGCGTCAACCCTCGCTGCCATCAAAAAGCACCATGCGGCAATCGGCCACCGTGGCACCCTGCCCCTCGGAGTGCACCAGCAGCGGATTGATATCCATTTCCTCGATTTCCGGGTGATTGACTGGCCAGATGGGAAAGGCTTACCAACAGGCGTTCGATGGATTCCACATCCACCGCAGGTTTGCCGCGAAAACCCTTGACCAACTGGTAGCCGCTGATCCTGTCAAACCGGCACCCGTCCAACCGCAGTCTTGGCCTTTGATCCCTCCATCTGGGTCAGGGCAGCTCAACCGTGGCCGTTTCAACATCGCTGACGCAATGGCTTGCGGCTCTGGCCAATAATTCGGAAACTGATGAGGGATGGCTCAACCTTGAGTCCCCGACACGCCGACACCGGGAAACTTCTGCGCCAAACCAATCGCTTCATAGCAACCCAGGCCAGCCCTTCTGCCGCAACGCCGAAGTGATCTTCTTGACATCCTGACTTCGCTCCAGATCGGCCACCAGCAAGGCATCTTCGGTATCGACCACGAGCACATTCCGCAACCCCAAAGCCGCCACCAGCCGTTTTCCTTTCGCCATCACGAACGAAGCAGCACAGTCCAGCATGATGGCGTCGCCCTCCTGGACGTTGCCCCGTTCGTCCTGTTCGACGTTACGCACTTCGTAAAGACTGTTCCAGGAACCGACGTCACTCCAGCCGCAATCGCAGGGAATCACGTAGACCGGCTGGCGGGTGGCTTCCATGATGGCATAATCGAAGGAGATGTTGTCGGTCCTTTGGTAGAGACGGGTCAGGGTTTCAGCAAAATCAGGCTGGTCAAAGTGTGCAGCCAATTGTTCCAACCCGTCGAAAAACTGCGGCATGAGGGTCGCAAATTCTCCCAGAAGGGTCTTAGGGGTTGCCACAAAGATCCCGGCATTCCAGTAGAAATTGCCACTGAGCAGATAATGCTTGGCCAGTTCCAGGTGCGGTTTCTCCACAAAGCGCCGGACCCGTTGCAGAGACGATTCATTCAAACCATCAGGCGCTGCTTCCTGTTCAATATACCCATAACCGGTCTCGGGTCTTGTGGGGACGATACCCAAAGTCACGATGCCCCCCAGCTCGGCCTGAGCCACCGCCTGCCGCAAAGCCTTGCGAAACACCATCGGCCTGCCAATGTAGTGATCCGCCGGCAGGATCACCATGGGCTGGTTGTTTCCTTTTGACTCCAGGTACTTGGCTGCCAGCCCAATACACGGCGCCGTGTTGCGCCCCAGCGCCTCGGCCAGAATACGAACCCGGGTATCGGCAAAGAGCTGACTGGTTTCCGCCAGGTGCTCCTGACCCACCACCACGACAAATTGTTCGTCGATTGCCAGTTCCTTCACGCGTTCGTAAGTCGCCCGTACCATGGGTTGATCACCAACTACCTTGAGGAGCTGCTTGGGACGCGCCTCCCGACTCATAGGCCAGAAACGTGTCCCCGACCCACCCGCCATAATGACTATGTTCATGATTTTTGTTCCTCCACTTTGGGGCAGCAGGGCGCCACGGAATCTCCTGACGAAATGAGGGTTCAGGGGCTAACCACCCGGCCTGGTCATGAGCAGGATTCCCACCCTCACGCCCTCAAGTTCCGACGGCTCCATGAGATACCACCAGTTCGTCGTTGGTCAGATCCACCTTGATGGTGGCACCTTCCACCACACCACCACCGATAAGCGCCCGTCCGATGCGCGTTTCCAGCTGGCGCTGAAGGAACCGCTTGAGGGGGCGGGCGCCATAGACCGGATCGTAGCCGGAGCGGGCGATGAATTCCTTGGCCGCCGAAGTGATTTCAAGACGGATACGCCGATCCTTGAGTCGTTTAGCGAGGTCTTCGGTGAGCAAATCGACGATGACGGTGACTTCCGCCAGGGTCAGCGGTTTGAACAACACGATATCGTCGACTCGATTCAGAAATTCCGGGCGGAAATGGTGATGCAGTTCGGCCAAAACCTGCCGGCGCGCTTCTTCCTTAATCTCACCCCGATCGGTCACCCCTTCCAGGAGATGGGGCGAGCCAATATTGCTGGTCATGATGATGACGGTGTTCTTGAAATCCACGGTTCGCCCTTGAGCATCGGTGAGACGGCCATCATCAAGGATTTGCAGAAGGACGTTGAACACATCGTGGTGCGCCTTCTCGATTTCGTCAAAGAGGATAACGCAGTAAGGCTTACGACGCACCGCTTCAGTGAGCTGGCCCCCTTCCTCGTAGCCCACGTATCCTGGCGGCGCACCGATGAGCCGCGAAACCGTATGGCGCTCCATGTACTCGCTCATATCGATGCGCACCACATTGTCCTCGCTATCAAACAGGGCTTCCGCCAAGGTTTTGCCCAGTTCCGTTTTTCCCACTCCGGTGGGCCCCAAAAAAATGAATGACCCAATGGGACGGCGCGGGTCCTTGATACCGGCGCGGGCACGGATAACGGCATCCGCCACCAATTGTACCGCTTCGTCCTGGCCCACCACGCGACGGTGAAGGATTTCATCGAGCCCCAGCAGCTTTTCGCGTTCGCTTTCCATGAGGCGCGTGACCGGGATGCCAGTCCAGCGGGAAACGATTTCCGAGATTTCCTCTTCGGTGACTTCTTCGCGGAGCAGCCGGTTGCTGCCTTGCCGGGCGTTGAGTTCGTGTTCTTCGGCGCCCAGCCGGCGCTCCAATTCAGGGAGTTTGCCATGTTTGAGTTCAGCAGCGCGATTGAGATCATACTGGCGTTCCGCCACATCGATATCACGCCGCACTTTTTCGATTTCTTCACGCAGCGATTGAACTTTCTTGATCCCTTGCTTTTCCGCGTCCCATTGGGCACGCATGACCTGGGTCTGGTCCCGTAGTTCCGCCAGCTCTTTGCGCAACCCTTCCAGCCGTTCCTGGCTGCCTTTGTCTCGTTCCTTCTTAAGTGCCGCCTCTTCGATTTCGAGCTGCATCACCCGGCGTGTCACTTCATCGAGTTCGGCCGGCATGGAATCAATTTCGGTCCGGATCATGGCGCAGGCCTCATCCACCAGATCGATGGCCTTGTCCGGCAGAAAACGATCGGAGATGTAACGATGAGACAGTACCGCCGAGGTCACCAGAGCACTGTCCTGGATCTTAACCCCGTGATGGACTTCGAAGCGCTCCTTGAGCCCCCGAAGGATCGAGATGGTATCCTCGACCGTCGGCTGGTCTACCTGGACCGGCTGAAAACGCCGTTCCAGCGCCGCGTCTTTTTCGATGTACTTGCGGTACTCGTCCAACGTGGTGGCGCCGATGCAGTGCAACTCACCCCGTGCCAGCATGGGTTTAAGCATGTTGCCGGCATCCATGGAGCCTTCGGCACGGCCTGCCCCAACGATAGTGTGCAGTTCATCGATAAAGAGCAGGATACCGCCTTCCGATTGCTTGATTTCCTGCAACACCGCCTTGAGCCGTTCTTCGAATTCGCCGCGATACTTGGCCCCAGCCACCAGAGCCCCCATATCCAAAGCGAAGATGGTCTTGTCTTTCAGGCCTTCGGGAACGTCGCCGCGCACGATGCGGTGCGCCAGACCTTCAACGATGGCGGTCTTGCCAACCCCGGGTTCACCAATGAGTACCGGGTTGTTCTTGGTCTTGCGGCTGAGAATGCGGATCACCCGGCGGATTTCCGCGTCGCGGCCGATGACCGGATCCAGCTTGTTGCTGCGGGCCTCCTGCACCAGGTCCCGGCCATACTTCTGCAGCGCCTCATAGGTCGTTTCCGGTGTGGCGCTGGTAACTCGCTGGTGGCCGCGCACCTCAATGAGGGTCTGCAGAAACAGGTCGCGGTTGACACCAAACTCGCGCAGGATCTTGCCGGCAGCCGTGCCCCCACCCTCTTCAATGAAGCCCAGCAGGATATGTTCCACCGAAACATACTCATCCTTGAGTCGTCTGGCCTCATCCTCTGCCTTTACCAGCAGCCGGTTGAGGCGTTGGGTGACGTAGACCTTTCCGGCTTCAGCCCCGGGGCCGCTAACCCGCGGTTTCCTTTCCAGTTCCTGTTCGATGCGGCTGCGCAATCCGTCAAGGGGTACCCCCATCTTCTGAAGCAGCCGCGGCACCAATCCGTCTGCCTGCTCCATAAGCACCACCAGCAGATGTTCACCGTCAACTTCCAGGTGGCCGTAACGGACCGCCTTGGTTTGAGCCGCCTGTATGGCTTCTTGGGATTTCACGGTAAATCTTATTGAAATCCATATTCGAACTCCTTCCTTTACTCATCATCCGAACCGATATCATCCAGTCTATGTCAGTTGTAGACCCTCAATTGTCCGACCCAGAACAGTTGGCAGGCCGGCATAAGGCCAGCCCCCGCAAGCAGTCAAGCGCAATTCCTTGCTGGGTGCCGAGTTGGTACTCGACTGCCGCAAGACCAGAGGCGTCGCCACTCACAGCCGCACATGGCCGCCTTCTGGCACGTCTTAGGGGAAAAGCAGGATCTCCAGCTCCCTGATGCGCTCTTCCATTCTGTCCATTCGGTCCATGAGTTCCAGCACAACACCGATGCCAGCGTAGTTGATACCCAGGTCATAACGGAGGCGCAGGATTTTGAGCAGCAGCGGCACCGCCCCGGCTTCAAACCACGGTTCGTCGTTGACATCACGTCCCGCCGGATCAAGCAAACCCAGGGTGACGAGGCGAGTCACCAGATCCGGTCGTACATCGCAGCTATGGGCCAACTCCCTGATCGATAGGTAGGCGGTCGAAACCATCGTGCTCCGGAGTTTTATCAACAAGGTTGTTTGTTCGGCCATGACTATCGGTCCTCCTTTACCGCGACACACCTTAGGATCCTTGGCGTGGATTGAACCTGGACTCCCGCTGCAGTTCCTCAAACAGCTCTTTTTCCTTTGCGGACAACTCCCTGGGAACCTGGATACTCACCTCCACATAGAGATCACCTGGGATGCCCCGCGGTGATGGCATACCCTTACCCCGCAGCCTCAACTTCTGTCCGCTCCTGGCGCCAGGCGGAACCTTGAGGCTCACCGAACCCGACAGGGTAGTCAGCTGGACTTCCCCACCCAAAGCCGCCTCCCATGGAGTTACCGGCAGCTCCATATGGAGGTGTCGGCCTTCCAGACGGCAAACAGGATGGGGTTCGATTTCAATCCGCAGGTAGAGATCCCCCTTCTCCGCACCACCGATCCCGGCACTTCCCTGTCCGGCCAGCCGGATTTTCTGTCCTGGCAGAATGCCCGCCGGAATTCTGACTTCGTAGCTCTTGTCGGTGGTGCTGATCTGGCCATCGGGGGTCACGGCCTGCGTCTGCAAGGTTAAAGCCTTGGTCGCGCCGTGGTAGGCTTCCCCCAGAGTGATGCGCAGGGTGGCTTCCTGATCCGTGCCTCGTTCCCGCCACATGGGTTTGGCTCGTGGCCCACCCTGCCCTCTCCCAAAAGCCTCCCGAAAACCAGACCCACCAAAGAGCGTTTCAAAGAAATCGCTAAAATCTCCGGCTCCACCAAAATGGAATTCGGTCCGCCCGGGGCCTTCCCCAGGACCGTGGGTGAACTGCGTTTCCCATCCCGGTGGCGGGCGGAAATCTTGACCAGCCTGCCAGTTGGCGCCCAACTCATCGTATTTTTTGCGCTTTTCATTGTCACTCAGAACTTGATAGGCTTCGTTGATTTCCTTAAATTTGTCTTCAGCCCCCGTTTCCTTGCTCACATCCGGATGATACCTGCGCGCCAGCTTCCGGTAAGCTCGCTGGATATCCTCCTGCGTTGCCCCGCGCGAAACATTCAGCACCTCATAGTAATCTCTGAACTTAACGGCCATAGTCTCGCTGTCCCATTCCAGCTGTTGCCAGCGTCATGTTCTGAGATCGTCCAGTTGAGACCAAATCCACTAGCATGCTGCGGGATCGATCAGCAGCAATCCAGTATCGCCTCTATCTCAACCGGAATCGACAAACTGTCGCAATTCTACATAAAATTAATCACGGGTAGAAGCATGTCACCTGCCTACCCCCTGAACCCCGATCCGTGACTTCCTATTCCTCCGTGTTTGGCAGCTTAATTTTGCTTAATATTAGGCCTACGACTGCCGATATGGGCTTTACAGAGCTTTATTATGCGAGAGTAGGGTGTTTTCTGTTCTGCTCTGTTCTGGAATGAATTGGCCTTTGCTGCGCCCAGGACCAGGGGTCACGCGGTGGCCGATATTGTTCCCGGGGCTCCCCTAGGTGGCACGTTTGTTTTTGTGCTACAATTCCATTGCGAATAATGTAAACGCCACACCGTTCCATTGGTTCGGATCCCGAAAACCGGATTCAGCACCCGTATTGACAGAAACGGAATCGCAACCCCTGATCTTGACTCCCGATATCCGGCATTCGCGTCCCTGCCGCCGGATGCCTCATGACGGGACTGAAGGATAGTCATGATGGAATCCGCATCCGCGGCTAAGCAGCCTGGTAGCATTTTCGCATCCGGAAGCCTTTGTCTATAGGATACATCACTGCTGCCCGGGTAATGATATAAAAACTCATGTGGTTAAGAAAATAGGACTAGCTCCAAAGTGTATCTATAGAGAGCCTCTTGCAAAACTCACTGGAAGCGAGTTGAAAAATCTCGTCGTGACTAAAAAGGCAACTGGCCTGATCCTATTTGGTGCACCGGCCGACCGGCGAAAATGCATGCAAAAGCAAGGAGAGAAGGAGAAATGCTAAAAAGCATGAAACTGGGGACGAAACTGCTGCTCGGATTCGCGGCAGTGGCGGTGATCACCCTGCTTCTGGGCATCTCGGGCTACTACGGCGCCGTCAAGAGCGACCAGGCCATCGAGGAAATCGGATTTGTGCGGCTGCCCAGCGTGGACAACCTGCTCATCATCGAAAGAAACGCAGAGAACATCCGGGGCTCGATGAGGACATTAGGTATCCCTGGGCTAAAGGCCGAAATGCGCCAGCGGCAATACGACAACATCGTCAAGGCCCGCGAGGATTATGAGAAGGCATGGAAAATCTTTGAGCCGCTGCCACGGACCAAAGAAGCTGAAGCGACCTGGAAGCGTGTTTGTGCCTGCGTGGAACGCCTGGCGCGAAGAAAACGACAAGTTTGTTGGCATGTCCAAAGACCTGGACCGCCTCGGCATCTCCGACCCCGAGGAGCTAGGCAAGAACCTGGAGTTGTTCCGCGGCGACCACTACAAGCTGAGCGGGCAGATGCTGCGCATGCTGTTATCCAAGGAACAGTTTGCAGGCGGCGAGGACCACACGGCCTGCAATTTCGGCAAATGGATCCCGACGTTCAAATCCGACAATCCGGCTTTGAACCAGCTGCTGCAGTCCACTATCGAGCCGCACAAGCAGTTCCACGAGGCTGCCCGCAAGACCAAGCGGCTGGCGCAGGAAGGCAAGGTCGCGGAAGCCCTTGAAGTCAAGAAGGAAATGGATACGGCTGAGGAAAAGACTTTTGCCGCATTTCTCGCCATGCTTAAAGTGGCCGATGAAGCCATCGCGGTGCGCAATCAGGTGCAAGAGCAGCTCTTGGGTCCTGTGACACAAAAGCAACGAGCGGCGAACGAGTTGCTGCGCAAACTGGCGCAGATCAACCGGGATAACGCCTCCGCCACCGCCAAGACCGCCGAAACACAGGCCAACTTCCTCAAGACCGCTTCACTTGTAGGCGCAACCGGCGGCGTGTTCCTGGCGCTCGCCCTCGGGTTTTTCATAACGCGCTCGATCACCGGCCCCATTCGCCGGATCATTGCGGGGCTCTTCGATGGTGCTGATCAGGTAGCCGCGGCCTCGGCCCAGGTCTCCTCGGCCAGTCAGTCCCTGGCCGAAGGCGCCTCCGACCAAGCCGCATCCCTTGAGGAGTCTTCCTCGGCGCTGGAACAGATGGCTTCCATGACTCGACGCAATGCCGACAACGCTAATCAAGCCAACTCACTGCGACAAGAGGTCGGCAAGATGCTGAAGGACGCCGATCGTTCCATGGCCGATCTGGCACAGGCTATGGTGGAAATCTCCACTGCCAGCACCGAAACCCAGAAGATCATCAAGACCATCGATGAGATCGCTTTCCAGACCAACCTGTTGGCCTTGAATGCGGCGGTGGAAGCGGCGCGGGCTGGGGAAGCGGGGGCCGGTTTTGCTGTGGTCGCCGATGAAGTCCGTAATCTGGCCATGCGCGCTGCCGAAGCGGCTAAGAACACCAGCGAATTGATCGACGGCACCGCCGGGCGAGTGCAACGCGGTAGCGAACTTGCCTCCAAAACCAGCCAGAACTTCACCGCGGCCACTTCCGCTTCACAGAAGGTGGGCGAACTGATCGCCGAAATCGCCGCTGCTTCCACTGAACAGGCTCAGGGCATTGAGCAGATAGGCAAGGCCGTATCCAACATGGATAAGGTGGTTCAGCAGAACGCCGCCACCGCAGAAGAATCGGCGGCGGCCTCAGAAGAATTGAATGCCCAGGCAGAACAGATGCGCTCCCACGTCAAGGACATGGTCACCCTGGTGGGTGCCGTGGGTGACAAAGACGAAGGCAAGGAACCATCCTCAGTCCGAAAACAGTTACCGCCAGGACGGTCCGGGATGGGGTCCCGCAAGGCCCTCCCACAAGCAGTCCCACGACCCAGAAGTGCAAGACCGGGCAAGTTGGGCGCTGCCAAGGAAGTCCGCCCCGAGCAGGTGATTCCTCTTGATGAGGATGATTTCAAGGATTTCTAGCAGTCGAAGGCGAATTGGGATTTCAGGCAACGAGCGTTTACGGGCCTGAGAGGAAGCCAGTTTATCCACGCAACTTGGTCAACCGACATGGGGCATAGTGCCTCTAAATCATCTCACGAGCTGGAACTTAAGCCAGATGAAACCTACGGGGGATTAACATGAACATCAACACGAAAACCCTAATGTTCGTCGTAGCTGGTGTGGTCGTGACCAGCGCAGCAGTTGCAACGATGTCATCCTGGCAAATCTCACGCACTGGCCTGCAGATGATCTCTCAAATTGAACGACTTGGAACCGAGAACACCAATCGGATGGAGGCCGACGGCAAGAGAGAACTACAGGCTTTTCGGGATGAGTTGATGGCGCGGAGAAAGGAATACCTCAGTTCGCAAGTGCAGACCGTTATGGGGGTGCTGGAAAAATCCTACCGAGACTCCCGTGATCCCGAGAAACTCAGAGAGGTCTTTCGTGAACCGTTACAGAATGCGGTCAATACTGCCTTTAGCATCCTCGAAGCCATCGACAAGACACCCGGCCTGAGCTTGCAGGAAAAGCAACAGAAGGCCTCTGACATGATCAAGGCCCTGCGCTACGGCCCTGACAACCAGGACTACTTCTGGATCAACGATCTGCACCCGACCATGATCATGCACCCCTACAAACCCGAACTCAACGGCAAGGACCTCTCCGACTCCAAGGATCCCAACGGTAAGGCCCTGTTCGTCGAATTCGCCAAGACCTGCAAGGAAAACGGAGAGGGCTTCGTCGACTACCATTGGCCCAAGTATGGTTCGGACAAACCCGTCCCTAAACTCTCCTTTGTGAAGCTATTCAAACCGTGGAATTGGGTCATCGGGTCGGGCATCTACATGGAGGTTGCGGAAACCAAGTTAAAGGCTAATGCTGCAAAGATGATCGAAGCCCTGCGGTATGGCGCTGATAACAAAGACTATTTCTGGATCAACGATCTGCACCCGACCATGGTGATGCACCCCTATAAACCCGAACTCAACGGCAAGGATCTCTCCGATCAGAAGGACCCTAACGGGAAGGCCCTTTTCGTGGAATTCGCCAGGGTCAGTCGCGAAAAAGGGGAAGGCTTCGTCGACTACCAATGGCCCAAATACGGAGCAGACAAGCCCGTTGGCAAACTCTCCTTCGTCAAACTCTTCAAAGAATGGAATTGGGTCATCGGCACAGGTCTTTATATCGATGATATCGACACAATGGCCCAAAGCAAGGAGGGGGCACTCAAGCAACAGATCAACTCCATGACCACCGCCTTTGCCACCGAAGTGGGTACCACCAAACAGCAAGTTGCGGGAAACACCCAGGAACATCATCGGCATGACTGTAATCGTCAGCGTGATTATCGTGATGCTGGTTCTAGCTGCATCCATCGTGTTCCTGCGGCGTAACGTCACCGGCCCCATTTCCCGGATCATCCGGGGGCTCTTTGAGGGAGCCGAACAGGTGGCGTCGGCTGCTGGGGAGGTTTCTTCTTCCAGTCAGTCCCTGGCGGAAGGCGCCTCCGACCAAGCCGCATCCCTCGAGGAGTCTTCCTCGGCGCTGGAACAGATGGCTTCCATGACTCGACGCAATGCCGACAACGCTAATCAAGCCAACTCACTGCGACAAGAGGTCGGCAAGATGCTGAAGGACGCCGATCGTTCCATGACCGATCTGGCACAGGCTATGGTGGAAATCTCCACTGCCAGCACCGAAACCCAGAAGATCATCAAGACCATCGATGAGATCGCTTTCCAGACCAACCTGTTGGCCTTGAATGCGGCGGTGGAAGCGGCGCGGGCTGGGGAAGCGGGGGCCGGTTTTGCTGTGGTCGCCGATGAAGTCCGTAATCTGGCCATGCGCGCTGCCGAAGCGGCTAAGAACACCAGCGCATTGATCGAGGGCACCGCCGGGCGAGTGCAACGCGGTAGCGAACTTGCCGCCAAAACCAGCCAGAACTTCACCGCGGCCACTTCCGCTTCACAGAAGGTGGGCGAACTGATCGCCGAGATCGCCGCTGCTTCCACTGAACAGGCTCAGGGCATTGAGCAGATAGGCAAGGCCGTATCCAACATGGATAAGGTGGTTCAGCAGAACGCCGCCACCGCGGAAGAATCGGCGGCGGCCTCGGAAGAAATGAATGCCCAGGCAGAACAGATGCGCTCCTACGTCAAGGACATGGTCACCCTGGTGGGCGCCGTGGGCGACAAAGACGAAGGCAAGGAACCATCCTCAGTTCGAAAACAGTTGCCACCAGGACGGTCCGGGGTGGGGTCCCGCAAGGCCCTCCCACAAGCAGTCCCACGACCCAGAAGCACAAGACCGGGCAGGTTGGGCGCTGCCAAGGAAGTTCGCCCCGAGCAGGTGATTCCTCTTGATGAGGATGATTTCAAGGATTTTTGAGCACCCAACCGCTGCAGGAAAACGCTCCGATGTCGCCCCCGCGCAGGCGGGGGCCTATAAACCAGCTCAACGGGATGGCTTCTTGTCTTCGTGAAAATGCCCCCGTCAGTGCCCGGTGCTCATGGCCAAGGCAGTGCAGGTGAGGCACGATCTCTCCTTACCCCCGCAGGGTTACTCAGCCCGACCGACAGTGGCAGTCGTCACCGCTTACCTGCCATCATGGAACGTTCCAACCGTTCCAGCATTGCGTTGACTTCCTTGAAGTGTTTCTGCAAGGCCTCCAGGATGAGGATCGTGTCTGAACTGCGGATGGGCATGGTGGAAAGCAAACGATCATAGAAGAGAGCGTCAAGGTTGGCCAGATAGAGATTTTCAACCCGACTCACCAGGCCGTACCCTAGGGCGAAAAAGAGGGTCAGCATCATCACCTGCACAAAGGGAAGGACGCTCGGGAGCAAGGTGGCGGTCAGTTCCTGGATGTCCCTATGCCCTATAAGGACCGGCTGAATCTGCTCGTAGATCAACCAGCAAGTCTGCAGAAGCCCAAGCAAAGGCAGGAACCGCAGGATCCAGCGGAACGGGACCCAGGCGCCAGTGAGCACCTGCCAGTCGATCTCGGCCAAACGGTGCTGACGGTCCAGAAGGTCATCAGCCATGAGTATTCCCTGGGGACTGCCAAAGGTGAAAAGCGCGCGCTGGTGGGCGTGAAACACGAAGCGCAGCAGGCTCTTTCGCAACCGCTCACTCCAGAACACCAATGCATCGGGAAGCTTGCGTTGGCGGCCGCCATGGGCGACAGGCCCTCGATCCTTAGGCTGCATGTTCATTTCGGGAAAGGTTCTGGCCAAAGCCCATTTGCCAAAAAACTGCCACGCCAACCACAAGAGCCGCCCCGCCATAATCAGACCCAGAACCCATGCCAGATAGGCCAGCCAACTCCCCAACGGCTTTGCATGGACCCACTGTTGTTGGTGCCAGAATTCCAGCGATTTGAACACATCCAACCCGGTGCTCTTCACCGGGGTCACCGCCACCGATCCAAGGTAGAACCCCTGGAACGGTACGGCCAGCAATAGGCAGAGCAGAAAGAAGAGAAACCACAAGAAACGCTGCCAGGCTTCGTATTTCCTCAACCCATATTCCATAAGCAGGTCCTCACCAGGTAGCGGCTACCCGACCGTATGTTCGGATGGCGGTTCTTGTCACCAGGGATTTGGAGTAGCCCATGGCTGATCCCAGCCACTGGGAACATGCTTGGACGCAACGATCCAGCCCACAGTGATCTTTCGTTTGGCATCCAGTCCCCCCTGTTCTGGGGGTATTAATGCCAACGGGCGCCTTCGCCAATCGGCAGTTCAAATCCAAACCGGAATCGAATCCCATGCGGGTTACACGGCGATCTGAAGGTGCGATGATGGACTGAACCTGGAGCGGCTGCCAAGGCAGACCCATACCCCGATTTCATAAAAAAAGCACCAGAAAAAGCTCCTGGTGCTTCACGGGTGCCTTGCTGACCTGTTGATGCAGTTGACCAACCGTTGGATCTGATCACCCACGCCCGTGCGCCGCCCTAGAACCGTCCTCCATGGCTGGTTTCCATCCGGAAAGGCTCATTCCTGGATTTCCGCCGGCGCGGAAGATCGACGATCAAGAGCCTCTGCAGCGCACGATTGCAGATTGGCCATTAGCGACGAGCGGTTAGACTCTTGGGAATCCGACCGGTATGGACGCATTCGGAACGCAGCCGCCGCCCGACAATCCTTTCCACCATGCCGCCGACCTGGAGTATTTTGTCCACATCCACACCTGTTTCTATGCCCATCTCATCCATCATCACCACCGTGTCTTCGGTGCTGACCAGGCCGGTGATGCTGGGGTCCGTGTAATAATACTCGCCGGTTCCGGCCACCGGCACACCGTCCACGAAGTTAGCCGGCTGTCCACCGATAGCGCCGAGGGTACTTTCGAAGTGGGTGATGCCGGCATTGAGTGCCGCCAACACGTTGGCCAGGCCCCAACCGCGGGTATAGTGGAAATGGGCCACATGCTTGCTGGGATCGGGGATGGCGTCGAGGATCATGGAGAAATATTCAAATACCTTGTTGGGGGGAGCAGAACCGTCGTGGTCGGCGTGTTCGATGTCATCGGCACCGATGTCCAACCACCGCTGAGTGAATTCCACCGCTTTCTTGAGTTCGGTGGGTCCTTCGATGGGGCAGCCCCAGATGGTGCTGACCGTGCCACAGACCTTCAGACCGGCATCGTGCGCCAGGGGAATATACTGCTCGCACATCTTCCAGTAATCTGCCAGGGACAACCCGGAATTGGTGCGGTGGTGGGATTCGCTGGTAGAAACCATAAACAGGATGCGGTCCGGCCCCCAGCCCTCCTTGCGAGCTTGAATAGCGCGCTCCAGGGCCTTCTCGCGGATGGTGATGGCGGTGATTTCCACATCCTTGAGCAGGTGACCGATCTTCTTGCTGCTGCGCACGCGTTTCATCAGTTCATCGGCGTCCTTGAACTGCGGCATCCCCTTGGGATTGCCGAAGTTGGTCAGTTCAATCCGTTTGAACCCAGCCAGCACCAACTGCTCCGCCAGCCAGAGTTTAGCATCGGTAGGAATGAACTTCTCTTCATGCTGAAAACCGTCACGAACAGTAATATCACCCAACATCACTCTCTTAGGATAGTTCATCTGTGCCATGATCTCGCTCTCCTCTATCATTGTCGGATTCGCTTTGGGCTTTTCTGAAAACCGCCTTCGTCTGTCACGTGTGCTTGTCTAAAAGACCATCGACCCGTCGGGAGCTGACGAGGTCCGCACTTGCTGCTGCTTCTTGGACAGGCCCCCACGGGATCATTCGCCGGTGCTAGAAGCGCAGATTACCAAAGGCCGGTTCACCGATGGGTCGAAGGACACTCACTTCAACAGCCATGGCCAACCAATCCCGGATTTCACCGAACTTCAGCACCCGGTCGGTGAGCAGCCGCGCCCCGCAGAAAAAGGGATGGGCTTCACCATCGTATTTGTCCATCATCTGCTGGCGAAAAGCCTGTTTTTCTTCGACGCTCATGGGCTCGCCCTGACCTTCGCGCTTGCGCTCTTCGATGGACAGCAGCACCTCAGCTGCCGAGCGGCCGCTCATCACCGACGTCCGAGCGCGCATGGTGGAAAACAGAAAATGCGGGCGGTAAGCCCGGCCGCACATACCATAGTTGGCCGCGCCGTTGTCCGGTCCGATAACCAGCTGCAACCGTGGCACCTGAGCGCAGGATACCGATCGCACCATATCGGCACCATATTTGCCAATCCCCATGTGTTCCGATTCCGACCCCACCATGTAGCCCGGCGAACTCTGGATGAACAAGAATCGGGGTCTTGTCCTGGGAACAGCGGATGATCCATTCGGTGGCTTTGCGCGCCGCCTCCACAAAGATAATACCCAGACCGTTGGAAGCAATAATCCCCACGGGGAGTCCTTTGATGAGCAGCTTACCCGCCACGATGTTGTCACCGCGGCCCATGGCATAGTTGCGCTTGTATTCAAAGAATTGGCTGTCATCAGCGATGGCTTCCAGGAAAGCGCGCACATTCATACCCTGATGGACCTTGGCCGGCAGGTTTTCGTAGATGGTTTCCATCGGCACCCGCGGCGGCACTTCCGCATAACGATGCAGGTGCAGTTTCTGGGGCGGCTCCAGGGACAGGATCTCGCGCACTTTGACCACAGCTTCATCCTGGTTATGGCAAAAATGGTCGGCGCCGCCCGAGATCTGGGTGTGAACCCGCGCCCCGCCGAGGTCTTCGGCGGAAATCACCTCGCCGGTGGCAGCTTTGACCAGCGGTGGCCCACCCAGAAAGGAATATGACAGCCGCTCGATCATCACCGATTGACAGGCCATAAACACCATGTATGCGCCGCCCGCCGTATTCCCGCCAGTACTCATGGTGACCTGTTTGAGCCCCATGGCCGACATCCGCGCCATGTTGTAGAACATCGAACCGAAGTGCTGATCGTCGGGGAAGACGTCAGCCTGCATGGGCAGGTAGGCGCCACCCGAATCGGCGATGTAGACACAGTTCAAACCACAGCGTTCGGCAATGGCCTGAGCTCGCATGTGCTTTTTCAGCGTGATCGGGAAATAGGTCCCGGCCTTGACGCGGCTGTCGTTGGCAACGATCATGGTCCAGTTTCCATGGATCTTACCCAGCCCGGTTACGATACCGCCGCAGGGCACGTCTTCGACCTCGGGGTAGTCCATACCGAATCCAGCCAGGCGGCATAATTCAAAAAACTCGGTGTCCTCATCGATCAGCTTGGCGATGAGCTGACGCGCCGTGTTGTTTGCCCTGTTTGATAAGGCGGTTAATGGCGGCCTCGCCGCCCGGCCACATGGCCTGATAGATCCGTTCATCCAGCTTGAGTTCTTCATTTTCCCAAAAAGATCGGTTCTCAACTCTACTATCGGCCATGGTTTCATCCCTTTCCGAATCGGACAGGTGCAGCTACCAGTCTGGTATTCCTTATCTTCCCCTATATACCGGTTTGCGTTTCTCCCGGAAAGCCGTCAGTCCTTCCAACCGGTCCTCGGTCGGAATGGTGATCCAATAGGCGTTGGATTCAATTGCCAGCCCCGTGTGGAGATCGGTTTCCAGACCGTGATTGATGGCATACTTGGCCTGCTGTATGGCAATGGGACCAGTCTCGCAGATCATGGCCGCCATCGCGCGGGCTTCATCGAGAAGGGTCTCCGGTGGACAAACCTTATTGACCAGACCGATTTGCAGGGCTTCCTCGGCATCCACCCGACGGCCGGTGAAGATCAATTCCTTGGCCTTACCCCGCCCCACCAGACGCGGCAGACGCTGAGTGCCTCCAGCACCGGGAATGATGGCCAGACGGGTTTCAGTCAGCCCCATGGAGGTGCCAGTGGAAGCGATGCGGAGGTCGCAGGCCAGCGCCAGTTCCGTGCCGCCGCCCAGAGCCACCCCATTGACCGCGGCAATGACCGGTTTGTTGAGGGATTCGATAAAGGTGAACAGGTTGCGAATAGTGAAGATGAATTCCTTGACTTGCTGCTCGCCCAGGGTCGCCCGCTCCTTCAGGTCCGCACCAGCGCAAAACGCCTTGCCGGCCCCGGTAATGATGACCACGCGCACGTCAGGATCGAACTGGATGGCCTCCACCTTCTCCTTCAGCCCGCGAAGCATGGCGAAATTGAACGAATTCATCGCCTCGGGGCGGTTGAGGGTGAGCAACACCACCTGATCCTGCCGTTCCTCCAGTACCACTGGCTGCTCCATGATGCCCTCCTTGGCGGTTACTTCTTCCCCTGCCGGGCAAATTCTTCCTTGGTGAGCTCGCGGGCGATGATCATGCGGCGGATTTCGCTGGTGCCGGCGCCGATTTCATAGAGCTTGGCATCGCGCCACAGCTTCTGCACCGGAAATTCCAGGCAATAGCCGTAGCCGCCGTGGATCTGGATGGCCTGATCGCACACCCAGGTGGCCGTTTCGGCCGCAAACAGGATGGCCGCGGCCGCCTGTTTGGTGAGCTCCGTACCCTTGCCGCCGCGCGGTGAGCGCTGCGCCGTTTCCGCAGCCCGATACACCAGCAGGCGCGACGCTTCGGTGCGGGCATACATGTCGGCCAGCTTCTGCTGGATCATCTGGAACTTGGCGATGGGCTGCCCGAACTGCTCCCGCTCCACCGAGTAGCGGATGGAATATTCCAGGGCCTGCTGGGCCATGCCCACGGAACCGCCAGCCAGGACGATGCGCTCGATGTCCGAGCCCGCTGGTCATGACATGGACACCGTTGTTGTGCTCGCCCACCAGGTTTTCGGCAGGCACTTCGCAGTCTTCAAACACCAGTTCGGCGGTCGGCGATCCGCGCATGCCCACCTTCTTCAGCTTGCGCGACACGGAAAACCCGGGGAACTCCTTTTCCACGATGAAGGCGCTGATCCCTTTGGCCCCTTTGTCCGGGTCGGTCTTGGCGTAAACCAGCAGGGTGTCGGCGACGGGACCGTTGGTGATGAAGATCTTGGTGCCGTTGAGAATGTATTTGTCGCCCTTTTCGACGGCCCGGGTGCGCATGCTCATGGCGTCGGAACCGGCATTGGGTTCGGTGAGCCCCAGGGCGCCGATCTTCTCTCCGTGGATCAGCGGCGGCAGGTACTTCTCCTTGAGCATCTCATTGGCGTTTTTGTGGATATTGTTGGCGCAAAGGTTGGAATGAGCCCCGTAGGACATGGCCAGCCCGGGACAGAAACGGCTCATCTCTTCGATGGCCAGGGTCTGCATAAGCACATCGCCGCCCAAACCACCGTATTTTTCATCCATGGTGATGCCGAGAATGCCGATTTCGGCACATTTCTTGAAAAAGTCCGGGGGAAACCAGTCTTCCTCGTCGATTTTTTCCTGCAACGGGCCAAGCTCATTGAGAGACCACTTGTAGACCGTTTCCTTGATCATGCGTTGTTCGTCTGTGAGCTGAAAATCCATGTTATCTCCTCCTGCGCGTTCGAATTGGGAAAGCGTCGAGTGATCTAGAGTGATCCTGTTCGTCTGTATCCCGAACTGATCTAGGGTGATCAAGGGTGTCAACAACGACCAGGGAAGATCTAGAGTGATCCGCACCCTGCACCATGAAACTACCGCTAGAGCCTCTCTGCATAGCTCCTTTTCACCCCATTCGATACCTCATGACAGGCTTCGATACCTCAGGGCGAACGGACTTTTGCATCAGCGCCATGCTGTATTTCCATTCGTGGTGAGGTATCGAACCACGAATGGAAATAGTTTCGCAAGAGACTCACCAAGAAACAAAAAAACACCCACTCCCGCATCGTTCATCAAAAGGAAGCGGGCATGGATGTCCTGCAAAGCTTTGTTGTTCCGAATCGCCAGCACATGACCATCATCGTAACGTGGATCAAGATCTAGGAATCTATTGCATCAAGAAACGCTCAACCACAACAACCAGAACGGGAAACCACAGGGGGTATCGGTGCCGCAAATAGACCAATCCACAGGAGCAGCAGCAAGAGCGGGAACAGATGAAACCACGAGTAACCAATACCACTGGAACGCAAAAACACGCCTAGCCTAATAAAGAATTCCCGACCAGTTGTCAACCCGCAACAAGGCACTAACCAGAGATAATCCCTGGATTTTTAACGGATCCCCCGGCACCGTTGAGGAACACCGCCGCACCCCAGCCGTGCCAATCCAACCGAAAATCCAGGTGGTAGTGATGCGGAATGAACTCCTGCAACTCATCCCATTGGGCCAGCACAAAGCCGCTCACCAGCACGCACGGATAGCCGCTCCATAGCCCCTCCCGGAGTACCTGGGTAAGAGCCGGGATATTCCAGGTTCATGATGAGCCAGTCCGCGGCGGTGGTAAACGCCGTCAGTCCCAATGCCAGAACCGGCTGGATCACCCCTTCCAATCCATTGAGCCCGATGTTTGCGCGAGTTTCACCGATGGCCATGGGGTTATAATCCACGGCCACCACCCGAGCAGCACCCAGCCGGCCGCAGGCGATAGCCAGGACCCCAGTGCCCGTCCCCAGATCAATCACCTTGGCACCGCGAAACTGGTGCTCGTATCGATCGATCACCTGCAGGCAGGCCTGGGTGGCAGGATGCAACCCACTGCCGAACACCAACCCCGGCTGCAAACGAATGGTCCGGCCTGGCTCCCAAGAGTCGTCAGACGGCTCCTGCTTGACAATCCGAAAGGAACCGATGTCACAGGATTCATGCCCCCCCTGTTGCCATTGATCATAGTCCAGCGTATAGGTATCGCGCAGCGACCAGTCAGGCTGCCCAAGAAGCCAGCCGATCACCAGAGATAACACTTGACGATCGGCGAAGAGGTAGTAAAAGGGAGGTACAGGCCAAAGTCCGAGATACCCTTCGAAGCACGGCTCAACTCGTGGGGCTCGGCTTCCCCAGCATTCATAGACAAACAACTCACCCGGCGTAGACTGGCTTTTTCCCATGACGATTCCCAAAGCACTCAGTTGTTGTCAGTTCACGACTTAAGACCCAGGGCGCAAGTGAGTTGGACCCAAACGCATCAATCAAACACTCCGCATCCCCGGACCCTGAACGCTTGCAGCGCGACTCAGGACGAGGGGCAACAGCTTCCTACCCAGGAAGGAGCACCGATCATTCCTCGAAACTCGCTAAATAAGATCGGCAAGACCACGATGTGATCAACCAGTATGGCGAGTCCTTCGGACCGTCACGCAAGGAGGAGGCGCGCAGCGATGAAGATAGTGCAGACGCCGGTGGGCGTCATGGCAGTGTTCTGTTACCTGGTGTCCGATGAAAACAGCGGCGAGTGCATCCTGATCGATCCGGCAGGTAACGAAGATCGCTTGGTGCGGTTGCTGCAACAAAACGGTCTGCGTCTTCGCTACATTGTAAACACTCACGGACACGCCGATCATACCTGCGGCAATGCGGCTTTACAAGCCGCAACCGGGGCGGCCATCGTTATGCATGAGTTCGATGATGCTTTTTTCAGCCGCCCGGAAAACCAGGAATTTGCCCGAATTATGGGATTTCCTTTGTCTCCTCCTGCCAATGTCCGGGTCCAAGATGGTGAGGAACTTTCCTTCGGTTCCATCACCATGCGCTTCCTGCACACCCCGGGACATACCCCCGGTGGCTGTTGCATCCTCATTGACAACAATCTGTTTACTGGTGACACGCTTTTTGTAGGAGCAGTTGGGCGCACCGACCTTCCCGGTGCATCCCTTGAACAGCTACTGGATTCTCTGAAGAACAAGGTTATGACCCTGCCACCCGAAACTATCGTGTGGCCCGGCCACGATTACGGTGAACGGCCACACTCCACGGTCGCTCATGAAATCAGAACCAACCCCTACCTGAGTGACTTTATTTGATGACGAACACCGGAACCGCTCCACAGATCTGTTTCACTCGAGTCTCTTCACCGCTAGGCTGGATCATCCTCGCCAGCAACGATCTCGGCCTCTGCGTGGTCCAATTCTGCGGTCTCGAGCGCCCATCCGAAACGTGCATGCGCACCCAACTGCATAAGGCCCGGCCACAGGCGGAGCTGCACGCCGATGCAGCTCCCTTGAGGAAAGCCCTTAAGGCCTTGCGCTGCTATTTCCAGCAGCACTGCCCTTTGCCCTCCTTACCCCTGGACCTCTCCCAGGGCACTGCCTTTCAACAGAAGGTCTGGGGGGCACTCTGCACCATCCCCTTTGGTGAGACCAGAACCTATGGCGATATCGCCAGCATGATCGGCCAGCCTCGAGCCGCTCGCGCCGTCGGCCAGGCCTGCGGCCTCAACCCGCTGGCTATCGTCGTCCCCTGCCATCGCGTCACCGCCCGGAACGACAAACTCGGTGGCTACTCCGGGGGCGTCCACATCAAGCAGGCACTTTTAGCTCACGAAGAGCAGGCTCTGGTGTAACACCCGGTCGATACACCAACCCAGGCACCTTGCCACTGCGATGCCCTTGACAGCTCGGGTGGCATGCGCGTATGGTGCACGCGGGTTTAGACCTGACGGCCAAGCCCTCACAAGCCGAATGATGCGCGTTTGGCGCTGACGTGGTTGGAACCGATAAACAGCTGCACGGTGGCAGTAACACCGGCTGATGGAGGAATGGAGTTGAAAGAACACAATCTAAAGCGCAAAGATGCCATTGAACAGCCAAAAGGCAAACTGGGTGTTCTCATACCAGGATTGGGCGGAGCAGTCAGCACCACTCTGGTTGCCGGCGTGGAAGCCATTCGACAGGGCCTTGCCGAACCAGTCGGATCGCTCGCACAGTTGGGAACTATTCGTCTGGGGAAACGCTTCGAACACCGGACACCCAAAATCCGTGATTTCATCCCGCTCACCGAGTTGCCGGACCTGGTTTTTGGTGGCTGGGACGTCTACGAAGCCAACCTCTATGACGCCGCCTACTACGCCCGCGTCCTGAACCGGGACCATCTGGAACCCATCAAGGATTTCCTCACCCAGATCCGTCCCATGAAGGCGGTTTTCGACCGGCGTTTCGTACGCAACCTGGACGGCACTCACATCAAAGAAGGGAAGACCCTGCGAGGTCAGGTGGAAGCCCTCAAGGAAGACATCGCCCGCTTCAAGGCTGCCCACGCGCTAGAACGCTGCATCATGATCTGGTGCGCCAGCACCGAAGTGTACCTGCAGCCCTCTGCCATTCATCAATCCCTTGAAGCCTTCCAGAAGGCCGTTGACGCCGACGACCAGAGCATCCCCCCGAGTATGCTGTACGCCCTGGCCGCACTGGAATCGGGAGTTCCCTTTATCAACGGCGCGCCCAACCTCACTATCGACATCCCCGCCATGGTGGAACTGGCCAATCAGAACAATGTGCCCATCGCCGGCAAGGACCTCAAAACCGGCCAAACCCTGATGAAAACCATTCTGGCGCCGGGGCTAAAAGCCCGTATGCTGGGTCTTGAAGGTTGGTATTCCACCAACATTTTGGGCAACCGCGACGGTCTGGTTCTTGATGACAAGGATTCATTCAAGACCAAGGAAGAAAGCAAACTATCGGTCCTGGAATACATCCTGCAACCGCAGCTCTACCCGAACTTGTATAAGAACTACTACCACAAGGTGACTATCAACTACTATCCGCCGCGGGGGGACAACAAAGAAGGCTGGGACTGCATCGACATCTTCGGCTGGCTGGGCTATCCGATGCAGATCAAGGTGGACTTCCTATGCCGCGACAGCATTCTGGCCGCACCACTGGTGCTTGACCTGGTGCTGTTCACCGACTTTGCCAAACGCGCCGGGATGACCGGCATCCAGGAATGGCTATCGTTCTATTTCAAGAACCCCATGGTCAAGGAAAACCTCTACCCAGAACATGACCTGTCCATCCAACTGATGAAGCTCAAAAACACCCTGCGTTACCTCATGGGTGAGGAACAGATCACACACTTCGGTCTTGACTACTATCTGAACAGCAACCAGTAGCGGGAAAGCACGAAAACAGCGGAACGCGAGGACCTGTTGCGGACAACTAACCCGCTATCGCCAACTCGCGAACAGGATTGCAAACATGACACAACATCGGCATGCTTTTGTGGATGAATATGACGGCATGGTGGCTTTTGGCTTCAGCCGAGAAGTCGATGAGAAATCCATGATGTATTATCTGCAGAAATTCTCGGACGACGATCTGGTCAAACTGGTGATGCCGCGTTTGAGTGACGACGAAATCAACCAGCTGTTTGAATTGATTAGTCATCTGATGAAAAAACACTTAACCGATGACGAATATCATCGCTATTTCCTCAAGGAACAGGACCCGCATCACCACCACGATTGAGATCCACGCGGTGACACGTCACCAACAGTCTGTCGCCGTACCACCGAACTCCTCCCTCCAGCGGCCCAGGGCGGCCAGCAGAAGCCGGTTCTGTTCCGGCAGTCGCACCGCCAGGCGCAGGTAATGCTCTCCCAAACCATCGAAGGACGCGCAGTCGCGAACCAGTATCCGGTCGCTTCGCAGCAAGCAATCCTGAAGTTCTCTAACAGCAGGAAGCGCTGGATGCACCCGCACCAGCAGGTAATTGGCCTGCCCGGCAAACACCTGAAAGCCTGGCACAGCCCGCAGTCCCTGCTCCATGACAGCCCGTTCCCTTTGAACCAGATCCAGGGTGCGCCGCTGGTAATCAACCTGTTTGAGGCAGAAGCTCCCGGCAATTTGTGCCAGGGTGCTCACCGACCACGGCGGAAGGCGCTCGCTCATTCCCCTGGCGATACCGGGAGAGGTGAGCAGGTAGCCGACCCGCACCCCGGGAATGCCGTAGAACTTGGTCATGGATCGAATCAGAATGAACCGCGACGCTTCCGCAAGACATCCCTTGAAGGACTCCTCTTCGCAGAAATCTACGAAGGCTTCATCCACAATACAGAAGCGACCGTCTTCGGTCCCGACACCGCAGCAGCCATTCCCGTACGTCCGGCGGCAGCAAGGTGCCAGCTGGGCTGCCGGGATGGGTCACCAGAATGGCTTCGGGGTCGTGCTCCTCAACCTTCGCCGCTAGTTCTGCAACGGTCGGTTGGAAACCGTTTTCCGGACGAGTGAAGAGCTTCACCAGTTTCACGCCTTGGATTTCAAAGGCCCGCTGATATTCGCTAAACGTAGGAAGCACGATCAGCGCCGAGCGCAGGCCCAGGACCCGCGGCAGCCAATAGATCAACTCGGTGGAACCATTGCCCACCACCACCTGTTCGGCCGCAACTCGGTGAAAAGCAGCCAAGTCCCCAATGAGATCGCGATTGTGGATGTCCGGGTAATGCTGCAGTCGGTCAAAATACCGCACGAACTCGTCGCTCAGACCTGCCGGCGGCCCCAAAGGATTGATACTGGCGCTGTAGTCAAGGATGTGTTCAGGCCGACAGTTCAGACGTGAGGCCACTTCATAGACATTGCCGCCGTGAGTGGGGACATTCGACATAAGGTCTCCTGTGATGCAAAAAACGGCAAGCAGGCGGTGGACATCACACCAGCCACCGTACAACACACGCCGGCAGCAGAGCCAGGAATGACACGGTATAGAGCAGCCGGACGATCCCGTCGTAGCTCTGCAGGCTCAACGGCCGACGCGGATCGCCCAGGTAGTCTTTGACCATCACTTCACCGAAGTAAGTGCTCGGACCGCCAAGCCTTACCCCCAGCGCTCCAGCAGCAGCCGCTTCGGGAATGCCGGCATTTGGGCTCTTGTGCTTGCGCCCATCCCGAAGCATGATGCGCCGGGCATGGCGCCAATCCAGCCGCCACCATGCCGCAGCCACAACCAGCAGCCAGCCGGTAAGGCGTGCCGGCACCCAGTTTGCCACATCGTCAGCACGCGCCGCACATGCGCCGAAGTAGCGGTACCGTTGATTGCGGTAGCCGACCATGGAATCCATGGTGCTCACCGCCTTATAGGCCATGGCCAGCACCGGGCCGCCCAGGGAAAGATACAAAAGCGGTGCGACCACACCGTCGGCAAGGTTCTCTGCGACGGTTTCCACCAATGCCCGCAGGATCTCTTCTTCGGTCAGCTGATCGGTTTCCCGGCTGACCAGAGTAACTTAACGCCTCACGCGCCCCGGTCAAGTCTCCATGACGCAGCGCCTTAGCCACTTTCCGGGATTCCTCATGAAGGCTGCGCGTGGCCAGGGTGGTATAGGCCAACCAGACGGCCACCGCCGACGCCAGCATGGAGTGGAGCAAACCCGCAACAGCCAACACCAACCAGGTGACGATCACCACCACGGCCATGACCCCTGCCCAGAAGACCCCACCAGCCAGTGTTTGCAGTGCAGCCCGGGAACTGTTTGGATAAAGCTTACCCTCCAGCACCGTGATCACCCCCCCAATCCAGCGTATGGGATGCGGTGCGGTGTGTGGATCACCAACCATAAGATCCAGAATGTAAGCAGCTGCCAAGTGCCAGGGAAGAAACTGCACGGATCACGAACCCTTTCAATATTTCTCTGCCCTAGTGTTTACAGGGCTTCACCAAGAAAATCCGCCGGCGAAGGGCCTGGGAACTTGCTTGGGAACGGTCTTCTGCGGGTGCAGATGCCTTGATCCCAAACTCCCGCAATCGCGGTAAACCTTGACGCGTACAGCAACTGGCGTCCTCCAGAAGACTCATCGATCGCCGTTAGTCACACGGCCAATCCGGGCTTTCGACATCCACCAGGAGCTTCCCGTCGTAGTCGAATAGCAGCAGTCGCGTCGCCAGCCGATAGCCGCTGAGCTGCCGAGATTGTTCCAGGGCCTGGCGCCCCACAGCCAGAATGACATCTTCAGCGTGGCGAACCTGGAGCAGTTCCAGGGCATGGCGTGCCGTATTGGCCTCGGCCAAATCCTGGCAGAAGGCACGGTCGTAGCCCAACTTCTCAGCCAGCAAGGCCAGTGGCTGAAGTTCCAGAGGGTTGCGATGGGCATGGGTATAGGCATGACCCTGGGCCATTTTAACGGCCTTACCGAAAAACACGCTGTGGACCAGCCCTCGAAAGCCCCTCAGCGCAGTACCGGCAACCGCGTACGCGAAGAAGTCGGCAATCTGTATGAAAGCCTCCTCGTGCCAGCCGGACAAGACGGATTGTGCCAGTCGTTCGCTCTTGCCGCCGGTACTCAATACCGCAAATGGCCGCGAATTGGCGGCCGCCACCTGCAGGGCGGCGTCGATAGTTTCCTGATAGGCCTCGTTGGAAAACGGTTTGACGATCCCACTGGTACCCAGGATAGAAATACCACCGACAATTCCAAGGCGTGGATTGAGCGTGTGTCGGGCCAGCTCTTCGCCTCGCGATACCGAAATCTCCACCTCAACTACCAACCCTGGGGGCCCCTTGTAAGTACGGTCGAAAGGTAACCATACCGCCATCCCTGGGCCACCTGGTGAGATGGAATTGGCGACGGTCGGCACTTTATCGAAACACCCCAGTTTGACCAACTCATGCTGGAGGTTGTCACGGATCATCTCCCGCGGAACAGGATTGATGGCCGGTTCCCCCGGATGAACCGGCAGCCCCACCTTGGTCACAACCCCAACGCCTTGTCCGCCACGGAGCAAAACGCCAGCTCCCAGGGGGCCACGAGTCCGACAGCAGAGGCAGGCGCTGATCCGCGCACGGTGGGTAACGTCCGGATCGTCACCCCCATCTTTGACGACCATTGTCCGAATATGGTCGTCCGTTCGGATCAATTCATCCACCTTGACGGGATACCAAAGCCCCCCCGGCAGCCGCACTGCCACCAGCCCTTGCCATTCTCTGTGCAGCCACAGGCGCAAGGCTCCCCGCGCGGCAGCAGCCGCCGCAGTCCCAGTGCTGAATCCACGGCGAAGAGGTTGGTTTCGGGTTCTTGACGCCATCATCCGAACCTCTCAGGCAGGATGAGCGAGGATCACGCTCTTGTCGTCTATCGGGAAAACCGTTCCGGATACAGAGCCGCAGCCAGTTGCTCCACCGCGTCCACACAGCGCGGACCGGCGCGGGAAAACAGGAACTCATCGACCAAGATCACCTGGTTGTGCTGAATTGCACGCAGACGCTGGAAATGCTGCCGTTTGTTGGGTGGTGCTGGATTGCGATTCATCGGGCCAGTCTGCACGATGTAATAGTCCGGATTAGCCAGCAGCAGCATCTCCAGATCGGTCTGGACAATGGCCTTGTCCCCTTCGACCACGTTTTCCGCCTTCACCGCGTCCAGGATATGCTGCACCATGGACCCGCGACCCGCTGCAGTGAGCGGTTCAGCGCGGATCTCGAAAAACACCCTGGGCCCCACCGAAACACTCTCCAACCGCTTCGCCACAGCGTCCAGACGTTGCCGCATCTGCTTTTGCAGCTCGGCAGCGGCATCCTGACGGCCGGTCAGAACCCCGAGCCGTTCCATGGTCCAGAAGATGTCATGGAAACTGTTGGGCGAAAAGACCGCCACCGGAATACCCGCTTCCTCCACCCGCCGGATCTCCGGAATGGCCGCTCGTCTGCTGGCGCTTAGCACTACCAGATTGGGCTTGAGGGCCACGATCATTTCCACATTGGGGCGCATGTGCGTGCCTACGGCTGGGAGTTGGGTGATTTCAGGCGGACCCTGATCGGCATCGGTTCGGGCCACTACCTGTGGTCCGGCTCCCATGGCCAATAGCATCTCGGTGAAAGCACCGTAAAGGGGGATAATCCGCTGTGCAGGTCCCGGCAATTCTATGGTTTGCCCCCAATCATCGGTCACAACCACCGAGTCGGCCCACGACCGTCTCCGGCCCAAACGACAGAAGAGCGATCAGCCACCATCCCAAGACCCATTTGGCGCCAGCAATCAACCGCCACAGGTCTCCAGTATTTCGATATTCAAAACACGACCTGACCCGCTTCAAAGATGATTCGATCCTCTTCAGCCGTTGGCTGGCTTTGCGCTACCGCGCATCAGTCAAGTCATTTATGGCAAGAACACCACCTGTTTTTGCCCACCTCGGTGATTTCCTGGACCAGGACCCGGGTACGATACACGGTTTCCAGGATTTCGGGAGTCAATACCTGCTGGGTTGGTCCATCGGCGATCTGTTCGCCATCGCGCAGGAAGATCAACCGTCGGCAAAAAAGCGCTGCCAGGTTGATGTCATGGAGCACGGACAGGATCGTCATACCGTTGTCATGGTTCAATTGCTCCAGAACGTGAAAGACCTGCAACTTGCGGCGGATGTCCATGGCGGAAGTGGCTTCATCCAGGAGCAGCACGGCGGTTTCCTGCGCCAGAGCACGGGCCATCATCACGCGCTGCTTCTCACCGCCGCTCACGGCGGTGACCAACCGGTCCGCCAGCGACTCGGTGTCAGTCAGCGTCATGGCACGCCGCACCACGTGGGCATCACCAGGAGTCTCCAGCTGCCAGCGTTTCTGGTGGGGATAACGTCCCATCCAGACCACATCGCGGCAGGAAAACGGCAGGCGGACTTCGCCTTCCTGGGCCACCGCCGCCATACGACGAGCGCGCTCCCGATGCGGCAATTGTTCCAGGGCGTTGCCGAAAAGCTGAACGGACCCCTGCTGAATCGGAACGATACCGCTCAAAGCCAGCATCAGCGTGGTTTTCCCGGAGCCGTTGGGACCCAGAATGGCGACAAATTCGCCCGGTTGGACCTCGAAGGTCAAATCGCGCAGCACCATGCGCTCCGGATAGCCGCACCAGACTCGCTCGACCCGATTACAGGCCCACGGTCTTCTTGCGACGAAGCAGCAGATAGCAAAAGAAAGGACCTCCCAAAATGGCGGTGACCACCCCCACGGGCAGCTCTTCGCCACGAGGCAACAGGCTTCGGGCTATGGTGTCGGCAATCAGCACCAGTACTCCGCCGACGAGAATGGCCGTGGGCAGCAGACGTCGATGCAGTGGTCCCAAGACCAGCCGCACCAGGTGTGGCACCACCAGTCCGACGAAACCGATGATGCCGCTCACCGACACCGCCGCCGCAGTCATCAGCGATGCCGCCAACAACAGAACGAAACGGGTGCGCGGGACATCCACTCCCAACTGTTGCGCCTGAATGTCTCCCAGGCTGAACAGGTCCAGTTCCCGCGCATAGAACAGCACCACCGCCATTCCAACCAGCACATAGGGAGTGAGCAACAGGACATGGAGCCAGCTCTTGCCGGAAAGGCTACCCATGATCCACAGCACAATGGTGGAAATGGAATCCTGGTTGAGGCTCTTTAAGCAGGCTGATCCAGGCGGACAGGAAGGTGGACACAATGATACCGGCCAGCACCAGGGTGGTGGGATGAACCCGCCCGTCCAACCTTCCCAGCAGATAGACCAAATAGAGCGCCAGCAGCGCCCCAGAAGGCCACCAGACCGGCAGAGCGCTGATCCCGAAGCAGCGGCAGACTCCCCCAGCCCAGGAGGATGGCCAGGGCTGCCGCAAATGCGGCCCCGCTCGAGACCCCCAGGGTGAACGGGTCGGCCAGCGGGTTGAGAAGCACTCCTTGATAGACCACCCCCGCCAGGGCCAAGGCCGCCCCCACCAGCAGGGCCAGACAGATGCGCGCCAGGCGCACGTGGACGACGATGTATCGGAGGGTGTCGTCGACATTAGTGGCGGCTTGCGGGTGGACCGGGGCTACCCAGAGGCGCGCGATGGTGCCGTAAGATATCCGGACCTGCCCGATGCCAGACACCCAGAAAGCCAGCAAAATTAATAGGGCCGGAAGCAGCGCCCACCAGATCCAGGGCCGCCAAACCGCTCCCGACCGGGTTGGGGCCTCCCCAAGCGCATGGTTCAGTCCTTCATGCTCATTCATGGCTCCAGGCCACGTTTCTTGATGATCATTAGCGACAGGTAATGAGGCTGGTGCTGGGAAAGCCGCTGGAAATCCTGTTCCACATACTCCCCTTCCAACCCACAGCGGCTGATCAGGCAGCACCGGTCTTCCAAGCCCAGGTCTCGAATGTTTTCCAGGATCTCCGGAAATCGCTTGTAGACCTTCATAAGCACGACATTGTCGGACACCTCGATGACTTCCTTCAGTCGCTCTCCGCCCTTGGCGGCGGAAATCACCGTGATGGATTCCTCGCCCTCGGCCAGCGGCAGGTTGGCGCAGGCCGCCGCCGCTTGAAAGGAGGTGATGCCAGGGATGGTCATGACATTGATAGTGGGAAAACGGCGGCGGATCTTGCGCGCCAGGTAGATGTAAGTACTGAACGTGGATGGGTCACCCAGGGTGAGAAAGGCCGCATGCTTCCCCTGGCTGAGGACCTCCGCCACCTGCTCGCAGTTGGTCTGCCAGGCGTTCTCAAGGTGGTCGCGGTTGAAGGTCATGGGGAAAGCCAGGTGATCCACTGGAGTCCCGGGCGTCAGATACTGTCGGGCAATGTCACAGGCCAGGCTGTAGTCATTGTTGCTGGAGGCTGCCGCGAAGATATGCTGGACGGAGCCCAGGACCCGAACGGCTTTGAGGGAAATCAGCTCCGGGTCGCCTGGGCCAACACCGATACCATAGAATGTGCCGAGCATAATGGGTTCCTTAGTTGTGCTGATCGTGGGCCAGTTCCAGCAGCGCGTGCAGGGTGGCCACCGTTATTGGACTCCCACCCTTCGGTCCCAGGCAAGTGATGGCCGGCTGGTTCTGCATCTGCCAAAGGGCTTCCTTGGATTCCGCAGCCTGGACGAACCCCACCGGCACCCCGATCACCAGGGCCGGGCGAATACCGTTCTCCGTGATCAGGCGAAGTACTTCCCAAAGCGCGGTCGGAGCATTGCCGATGGCAATGACGGCCCCTTGGAACTCCTGCTGAAAATGTCTGAAGGCAGCCACAGAACGGGTGGTTCCCTGGGCCTTGGCCAGGGAATGGGTTTCGGGATCGGTGGTGGGCGTCAGCACGCGATTGCCGAACCATTCGAGGCGCCACTTGGCCAATCCAGCCTGAATCATGCGAGTATCACAGACGATGGTGGCACCGCTGCGCAAGGCTGCTACCCCAGCCGAAAGGGCTTGGGGATGGAACCGAATCTGGCGCGCAAAGTCAAAATCACCGCTGGTGTGGATGATACGCCGCACCACCGCCCATTCCGCAGCGGCAAAGGAATGTTCCCCGACCTCGGCGTCAATGATACGGAAGCTTTCCTGCTCGATCGCCCGGCCCGCCAGCACCAACCCCGGCCGGATGTCCCCGGCGGGTGGTTGTCCTTCCATAGTCATCGACCAACTCCCCGTGAAATACGAATGCCAATAAAAAAGTCCTCGAAACCGAACATCGGCCTCAAGGACTGCACCCAGCTTGCTTGATCCTTTGGAGCCACCACTCAAATCACACGTTGAGTGTCGGCGAACTCCCAGTTTGCCATCCGTGGGAATTCCGGCGTCTCAGGCAGGTCTTCTGGCTCACGGATCCACCTACTCACCCGGCCTTCCCATTCCGCTTCAGCGAAACAGTGGTTTTCCAGGTTTTCGTCCCCGTTAACAGCGGCGGGACCGCGACGGATTTGCACCGTCTTCCCTATTATATCCCCTTGGATGGGATACCTGAACGCAACGAATTATCTTATCCCTTGTGACGCTAGCACATCCCTCGGATCAGGTCAATTAAGGAATCCAATCTGCGGCGAAAGCACATTCTCACTTAGCTCTCGACCGGCCCACTAGTCCATCACACACTCATTTCTTCATCGACCAAGGTAACCCTTTCGACTTCTTCCAGAGTGGTCAATCCACGCAGGACCTTTTTTAGACCATCGTAGCGCATGGTTTGAAAACCGGTCCTGCGGGCGCTCTGTTGAATATCGAAGACGGAAGCGCCGTGCGCCATGAGACCACGCATTTCGTCATTGACCAGAATGACTTCGTGGATGGCAATGCGCCCGGCGTAGCCGGTTTGGTTGCATTGCGAACACCCCTTGGCACGATAGAAGTAAACCTCGCGCCCCTCCAGCGAAAGCATCCTTTGTTGATCTGTGGCCGTCACCTGATATTTTTCCCGGCAATTATCGCAAAGCTTGCGCACCAGCCGCTGGGCCATGACACCGATGATTGAGGGTGCCACAATGAAGGGCTGGACCCCCATGTCGGTGAGTCGCGTGATCGCCTGCACCGCGTTGTTGGTATGCAGAGTGGCCAGCACCAGGTGGCCGGTAAGGGCTGCTCGACAGGCTATTTCGGCCGTCTCCAGGTCGCGGATCTCACCCACCAGGATGACATCGGGATCCTGACGCAAATATGCCCGCAGCGCCGAAGCAAAGTCCAGCTCGATCGCGGAGTTAACCTGAACCTGATTAATCCCCGCCAGTCGGTACTCCACCGGGTCTTCAATGGTTATGATGTTGATTTCCGGTTTGTTAAGATACTTCGAGCATGGAAAACAAGGTGGTCGTTTTCCCTGATCCAGTCGGACCGGTGATAAAGTAAATGCCGTAGGGGGTATCCATGATTCGCTTCAACTTGTCGAGCACCGCTTTGGACATGGCCAGATCGGTCAAACTCGGCACGTCGCGCATCTGCGCCTGCCCAAGAATGCGCAGCACGATCTTCTCGCCATGAACAGTGGGGATACAGGAAACACGAAAATCAATGCTACGGTTGGGGAGTTTGAGATTGATCCGTCCATCCTGAGGCCGCCTTCTTTCTGCGATATCCATATTGGCCAAAATCTTCATTCGAGAAATCAGGGGCGACAGCAGCGAATTCTCCAGCTTGCTCTTTTCCCGCAGAACCCCATCCACCCGGAACCGGACCTGGACCTTTTCCTCTCCCGGTTCGATGTGGATGTCACTGGCCCCCTCGCGGACAGCAAGCAACATCAGGCCGTGGGCAAATTGCACCACCGCCTGGGTGCCGGCAATCTTCTGCAGCTCATCGCGGGTCAGCTCACTGATGTCTTCAATAAGGATGGTGTCGGTGACGATCTTGCTGGAAAGGTCTTTCAGAGAGTCTTCGGACTGGTATTCAATCTCGATGGCATCCTCGATGTCCGTCGGGAAACAGAATACCGGGCTGATGGGCTTGCCGACCAAGCGTTCCGCTTCTTGAATAGCAAACTGGTTGAGCGGGTCCGAACTCCCGGCGGTAATGGCATCACCAAATTGATAGAGCAAAATCATCTGATTGGCACGGGCAAATCGTTCCGGCAGCAAGCCCACGATATCCCGCTGAAACAGCGTGGTGCGGATATCCACATAAGAAACCCCAATGGAATCCCCCCATAACTTCCCCAGAGTCCCGCGCTGAGCGGCATTGCCCCGAACCAAATGCATCAGAACGTCAAAGGCGTCCTCGTTGTATTTGACCAGCAGACGACGCGACACCTCCTCAGAAATGATCTTGTTAGCCACAAGCAGTTGCATGAACTGCGGATTCTTTGTCATGTCGGCCCCCGTAACAGTGCTCGATGGTGGTCAGCAACTTGCGAGATCTCTAGCTTGGATGTCAACGGTCCCCAGCCGATGGGGTGGGTGTCGGTTTGCGGCAACTCTCCACATAGGACGCCCAGGCTTCTTTGATGGCCGTTTTAATCTCCGCGATGGGTGTGTCTTTCCTAATATAATTGGCGGCCCCGAGTTCAAGGCACTTTTCAACGCTTTCCTGATCCGCGACGGAAGTCACGACAATGACAAAGGCCCGCGGAAATTCCACCATGATTTCCTTCAGCACCTCGTCGCCGGTCTTGTTGGGCATATTGATGTCCAACAACAGCATGTGAGGTTTGAGCTGTCGGTACAGTTCGATGGTCTCTTGTCCCGTCGTGGCTTCGCCCACCACTTCACAGTTCATGGAAGTCACAATGGCCTTCAACAGCAACCGTGAATGACTCTCATCCTCCGCGATCAGCACTCTGGGCCTTTTCGCTTCCGCCATGCTGGTCCTCCATTGGAATGGAAAAACTGAAGGTTGCTCCAACTCCTAACGTACTCTGCACTTCCAGCACCCCCTGGTGGGCTTCCACAATTCGCCTGGCGATGGCCAATCCCAAGCCGGTGCCCTTCTCAACTCCGTGACCACTCCCCTCAATCCTTTGAAACTCGCCGAATATACGGTGCTGGTCGTCCGGCGCAATCCCTGGCCCCTCATCCTGCACACTCACTCTGGCGAACTTCCCATCCCTCCAAAACCGCACCCTAATGGTGGACTCCGCAGGCGAAAACTTCACCGCATTGCCAATCAGGTTGTCGATGACCTGGGCAATTCGATTGCGATCAAAGGGCACATCCGGGAGTTCAGCGAATTCCATGATGAAGTGGATACTTTTGCGCTCCGCCGCCAGCTTCAGGATTCGCAGACGTTCCCGGATCAATGTCTTGAGTGAATCGCTTTGGATCTTGAGGTCGAGCCGGCCGCTTTCAATGACACTGATATCAAGCAGATCGTTGACCAGTGCCAGCATGTCTCTGCTGGCCGCGTAGATAGTCGATAGAAACTCCCTCTGCTCCTCGGTCAATACCCCGGTGATCTCGGTCAACATGATCTCACTCAGCCCCCGGATGGAACTAAGTGGGTTGCGCAGATCGTGGGCCGCAAACCCGAGAAACCTATTCTTTAACTGGTTGAGTTCTATCAGTTTGTCGTTGAGTTCCGTCAGATTTCGTTCGGTAGTGGCGTAGCGAAGCACCAGATTCTTGAGGAGCTGATGCTTCAGTTCGTAATCCTTTTGCACGGCCCAATGATCAAGGAGCGCAACGAATACCTTATCGGCCTCCTGGTCTGAACTCCACCCGTCCCGGATGCATTTGGCTATGATGTCTGTCACTTTCATTTGTTATGCAAACGTTCCTTTACGGCGCTGGTGTCACCCAGATCACCAAACGCCCGATCCCCGATCACCCCATCGATCCCCACCCCCTGCAGGGAAGCCAGGCGCTCACACAACATGATAATGTCTTCGGCCTGGTGAATGATCCGCCCGTGTTGCGGCGCGATCATGGTGAAGGGGAGCCTGGCAATCTGCTCAAGAGCGAACTTCAGCGCCCTTTCTGACGGCATAATCTTCAGATGGAAATGTAAAATATCTGCCACCGGGCAATAATTGACCTCATGTGGGCAGGCGCCGGTGGAGGGCGCAAGGCACTGGTAGCATTCAGGTTGGAGATTCATCAGCAAGTCCCATTCCTGGGCATAACCACTGAACAAATCGCTGGTGAACAGGATCCCGGTGCGGCTGTCAAGAGTTACAAAACACCCGGCTGAATGGGCATAGGGAATCTTGATAAACTGCAGACACCTCCCGGAACGGAAGCGGAATTCGAAACCGATTTCGCCAAGTCCCACCAACCGGGCGCGGTCACAGTAGTGTCGGATGAACATGTGGTTGGCTTCATCGGCAATAATCTTCAGATCATCCCGCTCGATAATCCCCTCCATGTGGGGAATGCTGCCACACACGCGCGGGTCGTAATTCTGGTAGATGAGCGCCACTATGGAAGCCGGCACAATCCCGCTTTGCATGATCTTCATCATCACCAGAGGAAAATCGGAGCGGCTCCCGCTGTTGATGACCACCGCTTCATCCCCATCCACAATGAGATATGGATTGGCGCTTGATCCGGATTGGCCGTCATGGAAACCTACCCAAAAAACATCGTCCGCCAATTTGAACGGTTTGCTGTAATCATGGCCGTGGTCCGACAAAGCCGACATGTCACTGTGCCCCACCCCCGATTTGCGCCGCGTCTCACTCGGCTGCCCTTGTACCCAGCGCCACAGATGGTCTTTATCGACGACCCAGTCGCTTCCTTCCCCTCTGTCCAACCTCACTGCCATGCTATTTCTCTCGCCATTTCTCATGATCTTCAGCTGCACCATCCAGCCGTTGTTAGCGCGTTGGCTCCACCAAATCCCACCCGAACGGGAGAAGAGTCACCTGGTGAATCCACATCAAATGCAGAGGAGCAAAACCCCGGAAGCATAGGGGCCTGCTGCTGCGGTTCATACCCTCATTCGTTTCCATCCGGCACTTCACCCCGTCGGGGTCGAAGTAGTCGAACTGGGTCGCCCAAGGTTCATAACATAGTCCCTGCTGTCGGCATAAATCAGGGCGTGTTCCATGGTGATTTTGCCTTCCTTAACCAGCTGGATCAAGCTCATGTCTATGGACGAGTAGTCATCCGATTCGGTTTGGATCTGGGTCCGAACGTGGTGGACCTTGTTCTCACGGATAAAGTTCTTCATCCGGTAACTGTTGATCAGCTTCTCATAGGCCAGAACCATGCCGTCGGATTCTTTCTGCGGAATGAGACGCTGCGAGAAGACGATCACCAGGGAGTCTGCAAGCTGTTGGACCACCTGGGCCTGCAGATGGCCGGGGAAACGATTGACCATACCGGTAATGGCGGTAGTGGTGTTGGGGGAGTGCATGGTACTCAACACCAGGTGGCCAGTGGAAGCCGCCCGCAAGCCGCTCTCGAACGTCTCATGATCACGCATTTCACCAATCAGGATGACATCGGGAGCCTGCCGGAAAATGCGGCGCAGGCCTTCAGCAAATGAATCCGTATCGGTTCCGACCTCTCGTTGATTGACGTTGCATTTGTGAGGCTTGTGTAGGTACTCGATGGGATCTTCCAAGGTAATAATATTCACCCGTCGATTCCGGTTGATCACATCCAGCATCGCCGCCGCCGTGGTGGTTTTGCCGTGACCGGTCGGGGCCGTTACCAGAATCAAACCTTGCGGTTTTAGGGTGTACTCTTCCAACCAGCGAGGCAACCCCAATTCATCAAACGTGGGAATGTTGAGCCTGATGCGTCGCAGAGCCAGCGAGATCGTGTTTCGCTGCCGATAGGCATTGACCCGAAACCGGCTGAGTTCCTCCACTTCGACGGAAAAGTCAAATTCCTTCCGTTTCAGGAATTCCTCCCATTGTCCTTCAGTCATCAGGGACTTGCCGTAGGCCACGCACTGGTCGGGGGACAGAGACGGCATGTTGGAACGCCGCAAAAGGCCCTGCACCTTCACCGAAGGAGGCAGACCCGCCGTGATGAACAGATCGGAGCCGTCTGCTTCCACCAGATACTCCATCATGGCTTGCATGGTAACCGGCCCCTGCAAGGCCTCCTGCATATCCGCGCCGGAAAAGCTGTGCCCCCCCTTCTCTTCGATGCACTTTAGCGCGAGATCCATCTGATAGGATGCAACAACGACTGGTTGGACACGCCGACCGGTGAGGAACTCCACTTCATGGATTGCCGCGAAGTCATTGGGATTCTCCATGGCCAACTGGATGGTACTGCCTTCGACACTGAGCGGTAAAACCCGATATTTGGAGATGATTCGCCGTGGTACCACGGAAGTGAAGTCCTTGCATGCCGTGACTTGAAACAAGTCGGCACCCGGCACTCCGTGCTGCTTCCCGAGAAACTCCAGAAGATTCTTGGCGGAAATGTAGCCCAACTCCACCAGAATGGAACCCAGTTTGCCACCCTTCTGGCCCTGGGTTCGGAGCGCATCGCGCAACTGTTCGGGAGAGATCAGACCCTGCTGGACAAGAAGATCCCCGATGCGAAAAATCTCGGTATCCTTGACGCCGGTGGGGGCCTTCTTCCGCTCCGAGATCATCTTCTTGATGTCTGCCTGGGAGATCTTCTTCCTCTTGGAAGTCGTGACCTTCTCGTCCTCTATGATTTCTTCCAGCACTTTTGTAAGATCATAGGTATCAGGCATGGCGTCTCCTCCATTCACGTTCGCTGTATTCCATATATGGAACGGGCGACCAAATTCCGTGCCCACTGGTTCGGCAAGGCCAGACCGTCTCCAAACACGGCACCAAGAACAGGTGGTCTGTTAGATAGTGTAGTCATTTGGTTCGACAATGATTCCACCCTTGCGCGCTGTGTCAGCCACGGTGGGCGCCCTGGCATCACGCTGCTGGGCCCTGCCGGGAACAAAAGCGAGACCCACCTACGGTACGTCCTTATCACAGTTATAGGCACACAAGAAAGGAAAAGTGACTTCTCAACACAGACGTATTTGGTACAAGCTCCCTAATAAATTAAGTTACTACTTGTATACTCAGCAGCGCTCAAGTTTTCTTCATCCACTCAGGGACTGGGGGGTTACTGCAAATCCGACCGGCGGCGGTTGCCTTCAACCGGAGGTGAAATTGCCGTTTCCAAAGACATCGTCGCAGGGGGCCGAACGCTTCTCCGGTCCGAAGCGGCCTGAATCGCGACTTTTTCGTTGATTTTTTCCTTTGGTGTGTTAAGTCTTTATTTTCCTGAGTTTCTCCGGGATGTTGGCTGCTAGAATTCGATTTTTATTTAAGGATTTCAACCAAGTATGGAACCATGCAGGCGACTCATGGACGCTACAGAGCCAACGCTCAACACCGCTGACATGACTGCGGCGATCAGCCGCTTTATGGTGCACCTGCGTTATGAACGGGCAGTGAGCGAACACACCCTGCGGGCCTACTCCGCAGACCTGAAGCAGTTTCAGCAATTCGCACAAGGTCGGCTGGGAGCCGGATTCACCCCCGACATGGTCACCGTGGACCTGATCCGAAGCTACGTAGCTCTGCTCCATAAAAACCTGGAAAAATCTACCCAAGGTCGCAAACTGGCGGCCTTACGTTCCTTTTATCGTTACCTCAATCACCAGGAAATCACCACCGTGAACCCGGCGGCTCAAGTCTCCCTTCCCAAGTTGAAACGGCAGGTACCGGTTTTTTTGAATGTTGACGAAACCTTTCATTTCCTCGACACGCTGCGTCAGAGATGTCAGCGCCCTGGGTCGTCCTGGCGCCGCTGGCGCAACTGGGCGCTTTTTGAATGCCTATACTCCACCGGATTGCGCGTGGGCGAACTGGTGGCACTTAACCCCACCGATGTCGATCCGAACCTGGGGATGGCGCGGGTGCTCGGCAAAGGCGGCAAGGAAAGGGTGGTCCCCGTCGGTCAAACCGCTTTGCAAGCCATCGAAGCATATCGGCAGGCACTGGTAAGAGAATTCCCACCGACCCAGTTCGAAACCCCGGCGCTGTTTTGCAATGCTCGCGGTGGAAGACTTACGGATCGTTCGGTGCACCGCCTGCTGCAGATCGAAATCAGGCAGAGCGGGCTGTGGCAGCAGCTGAGCCCGCACGGATTGCGGCACACCTTTGCCACCCATCTGCTCAACGCCGGCGCTGATCTGCGCGCCATTCAGGAAATGCTCGGGCATGCCAGTCTTTCCACCACTCAGCGATACACCCATGTGCACCTGGATCAGCTCATGAAGGTCTACGACTCCGCTCATCCACGCAGCCGCAAAGCACCCACAGGAAACCTCTAGAGGCCCCATATCGGCTTTCAAAGGAATTATGGAGACTGTCATGAGTCAGACAGCGATGCACGGCACCACCATCCTTGCCATCTGCAAAGACAATCATGTAGTTATGGCCAGCGACGGTCAGGTAACCCTTGGCAATACCGTAGTCAAACACCAGGCCAGGAAGGTCCGGCGGATGTATCACGACCAGGTATTGGCAGGATTTGCCGGGGCCACTGCCGATGCCTTCACCCTCTTTGACCGGCTTGACGCCAAACTTGAACAGTACCACGGCAACCTCAAACGTGCCGCGGTCGAACTGGCCAAGGACTGGCGGATGGACCGCGCACTCAGGCGTCTGGAGGCCATGCTGATCGCCGCAGATCGCAGTGATTGCCTGATCCTCAGTGGCAGTGGCGATGTCATCGAACCGGACGACGGTCTGGCCGGGGTCGGTTCCGGGGCTCCCTATGCCATGGCTGCGGCGCGCGCCCTTGTTGCCCATTCACCGCTTTCCATCCGGGAAATTGCCGAGGAAGCCATGAAGATTGCGGCATCCATCTGCATCTATACCAACGAATCGTTCACCTTCGAGGAACTTTGAACTCATGCAGCAACCGCTTACTCCCGCGGAAATCGTTCGTGAACTTGACAAATACATCATTGGCCAAAACGATGCCAAACGCATGGTGGCCATTGCTCTGCGCAACCGCTGGCGGCGCCAACAGGTCCCGGACCATCTGCGCGACGAAATCGCCCCAAAAAATATCATCATGATTGGCCCCACCGGCGTGGGCAAAACCGAAATTGCCCGCCGTTTGGCGAGGCTGGCACAATCGCCTTTTCTCAAAATTGAGGCGAGCAAGTTCACGGAAGTGGGCTATGTGGGGCGTGATGTCGAATCGATGGTCCGTGATCTAACCGAGATCGCCGTCAACATGGTGCGCGCCGAGGAGCAGGAAGCGGTCCAACTCAAGGCCCAGGAACTCGCCGAGGAGAAGCTCCTTGATTTGCTGCTGCCGCGCAGGCGGCGCCAGGAAGCGGGCGAGAAGACCGACCAAGAAGCCACACCCGAACGCGTGACAGAAAACGAAACGGCCCTCACCGCCAAAACTCGGGAGAAGTTGCGGGACATGCTCCATCGGGGTGAATTGGACAACCGCTATGTAGAACTGGAAGTTCAGGATCGTCGCACCCCCATGGTGGAGATTTTCACCGGAACGGGCATGGAAGACATGGATTTCAACCTCCGCGAGGTGCTGGGTTCGATGTTTCCCCAACGCACCAAGCGACGCAAGGTGAAGATCATCGAAGCACGCGAGATTCTGGTACAAGAGGAATCCCAGCACCTCATCGACATGGATAAGGTGGTCAAAGCCGCCATTGACCGGGTGCAACATTCCGGCATCATCTTCCTCGACGAGATTGACAAGATCGCGGGACGGGAAAGCAGCAAGGGACCCGATGTGTCGCGGGAAGGTGTGCAACGCGACCTGCTGCCCATCGTCGAGGGTTCCACAGTCAATACCAAGTATGGTATGGTCCGCACCGATCACGTCCTGTTCATAGCGTCGGGAGCGTTTCACATAGCCAAACCCAGTGACCTGATTCCGGAACTCCAGGGCCGTTTCCCCATCCGCGTGGAGCTGAAACCGCTCACCAAAGAAGACTTTGTGCGAATCTTGACCGAACCTGACAACGCCCTGATCATCCAGTATCAAGCCTTGCTGGAAACGGAAGGCGTGAGGCTGGTTTTCGAGACGGATGGCATTGAAGAGATTGCCCAGATCGCCTTTCAGGTCAATTCGCAGAATGGAAAACATTGGCGCTCGAAGACTTCACACCATTATGGAGAAGCTGCTTTCGGAAGTCTCCTTCAATGCGCCGGACCTGCACGGGCAGTCGATTCAGATCACCCAAGGCTATGTCCAGGAGACCCTGTCTGACATCATCCGGGATGAAGACTTGAGCCGTTACATTCTCTAAACCATACGACAACATCGGGACCGGATCGTTCCGGACCGCCACAGGACGACGGCAATGCAGGACAAAGCTGAGGTTCTGATTGAAGCCCTGCCATACATTCGGCGATTCTATCAAAAGACCGTGGTGATCAAGTACGGCGGCCATGCCATGGTGGAGCCTGCCCTCAAGGATAGCTTCGCGCAGGACATCGTACTGATGAAGTACATTGGTATTAACCCGGTGGTGGTGCACGGCGGTGGGCCGCAAATCGGCAAGATGTTGGAGCGCATCGGCAAGAAAAGCGATTTCTGCGCCGGGATGAGGATCACCGACGCCGACACCATGGACATTGTGGAGATGGTGTTGGTGGGCAAGGTCAACAAGGAGATCGTGCATCTCATCAACCATCACGGTGGGCGTGCCATTGGCCTGAGCGGCAAGGACGGCCATCTGCTCGAAGCCCGCAAACTCCACTTGTTTCGCTATCAAGGAGATGATCGCCCTCCCGAAATCATCGATGTGGGTCTGGTCGGCGAAGTCCAACGGGTGAACGTGGAAATCCTGGAGATCCTGGAAAAGAGCAACATCATTCCGGTCATTGCGCCGGTTGGCGTGGGGCGGGCCGGTGAGACCTACAACATCAACGCCGATCTGGTGGCAGGACACGTGGCCGCTGCACTCAAGGCTGAAAAACTGATCCTCATGACCGACGTTGCCGGCGTCATGGATGCAGAAGGGGAACTGATCGGGACTATGAACGTGGCTGAAGCTGCCGACCTAATGCAGGATGAGGTGCTCAAGGGGGGCATGATCCCCAAAGTGCAGTGTGCCATTGACGCCTTGCAATCCGGAGTCGAGAAAGTGCATATTGTGGACGGGCGCAAACCCCATGCGGTGCTTCTGGAGATCTTCACTGATGCCGGAGTGGGGACTGAGATTGTGCGCAAGCGCTAGGATATTCCGGCTTGAGTCCTCAGTCGATGTCGCCTTATCGGCAATACTGCATCGATCCATGGCGGCAGACACTGAAACCACCGCGCCTTGAATGTTCACCCCTGGTGTTGATCGAACCTGGTCGAGCGAGGCAATCAGAGAGGGATAGACATCATGGATACCGTAGAAGTGATGGCAACCTGTCAGGAACACCTTTTCGATACCTATGCGCGCCTGCCGGTGGTTTTCACCCATGGCAAAGGAACCCGGCTCTGGGATGAAGAAGGTAAGGAATATCTCGATTTCTTGGCCGGAATTGCGGTTTGCAACCTGGGACACTGCCACCCCGACCTGAACAACATCCTGACCCAACAGGCGGAGTCGCTTATCCATGTGTCCAACCTGTTTTACACCGTCCCTCAGGTGGAACTGGCCAGGGAATTGACTCGGTTGTCCTTTGCCGACAAGGTGTTCTTTGCCAATAGCGGGGCCGAAGCCAATGAAGCCGCCATCAAACTGGCCCGCAAGTACAGCCGCGAACGCCGCGGTCCCGGTCGCTTTCACATCATTTGCATGAAGAATTCCTTCCACGGCAGGACTCTGGCAACGCTTTCGGCCACTGGCCAGCATAAGGTACAAACGGGATTCGATCCGCTGGTGGAAGGCTTCACCTTTGTGGATTTCAACTCCATCGAGGCCGTTGAAGCGGCCATCAGCAAACAGACCTGCGCGGTGATGGTGGAACCCATCCAGGCTGAAGGCGGCATTCTTTTGCCCAGTGCCAATTACCTGGAGGATCTCAAAGAACTTTGTCACCAGCATGATTTGTTGCTGATCTTCGATGAAGTGCAGGTCGGAATGGGACGAACCGGCACGCTGTTTGCCCACGAACAGGACAACGTCGCGCCAGATATTATGACCCTGGCCAAGGCCTTGGGAAATGGTCTTCCCATCGGGGCCATGCTGGCCACCGATGAAGTGGCCCGCGCGTTTACTCCCGGCAGCCACGCCTCCACCTTTGGCGGGACACCGCTGGTGACCTCCGTGGCCCTGCGTACTCTGGAGATCATCTCGCAGCCGGTTTTCCTGCGGCGCGTGCAGCGCGTGGGCGCCTACCTTTACACTTGCCTCCAAGATCTGCGCGATCGTTTCTCCGTGGTGCGCGATGTCCGTGGCCGCGGGCTGCTGTTGGGAATGGAACTGACCGTTCCGGGCCAGGAGATTGTCCGCCGCTGTCTTCAGCTCGGGGTGGTGATCAACTGCATTCAGGAAAGCGTGCTGCGCTTTGTGCCCCCGCTCACCATTGAAACCACCGAGGTGGATCGGCTCATAGAGGTTTTGAGTGAGGTTCTGAGGGAGAGCGCGGAATGAAGCGTGACTTGCTGACCATTCTGGATCTGTCTGCCTCCGAAATCCTGGCCTTGTTCAGCCGCGCCCAGGGGATGAAAACGGCTTGGTTCAACGGGACGCTGCACCCGACACTGTCGGGCAAGACCCTGGGGCTGCTGTTCACCAAGCCATCGACCCGGACGCGGATCTCCTTTGAAGCGGCGATGAATCGTCTGGGCGGCAGTTGCATCTTCATGACCGCCAAAGATACCCAGCTTTCCCGTCAGGAACCCCTTTCGGACACGGCTCGAGTCATATCACGCTACATCGAAGCACTGGCAGTGCGCACTTTCGATCATGCCGACGTCGAAGAACTGGCTCGACACGCTACGATCCCAATCATTAACGCCCTTACCGACAGCTATCATCCCTGTCAGGTGTTGAGCGATCTGCTCACCATCCAGGAAAAACGTGGCACCCTTGAAAACCTTCAGGTGGCCTGGGTCGGAGACGGCAACAATGTGGCCCAATCCTGGATCAATGCCGCTGCCCGGATGGGATTCACACTCCACCTGGCATGCCCGCCAGGGTATTTGCCGGATGCCCGCGTCCTGGAAAGAGCCCGCGCTGAAGGGGGACAAAGCATAGTTGTGTCGTCAGACCCCGGAGCGGCAGTGGCCTGTGCTGACGCCATCAATACCGACGTGTGGGCCAGCATGGGGCAGGAAGATGAAGCCGAAATGCGCCGCCGGGCCTTCGCCCCTTATCAGGTCAATGCCGCCTTGCTCGCCCTGGCGCCGCGGCATGCCATAGTGATGCACTGTCTGCCGGCTCATCGCGAAGAAGAAATCACTGCCGAAGTGCTGGAAGGGCCCCAATCGGTGGTGTTCGATCAGGCGGAAAACCGCCTCTATTTGCAGATGGCCCTGTTGGAATGGCTGTTGTCGTAGGCAACCCGTCGGTCGTCGAGCAGTTGGGAAACCAACGTCACCCCCGCGATGGCAGGGGCCAGCAAGTCCTCGAAAAACCTGGATTCCCGCCTTCGCGGGAATGACGCTCGGACGCCTGTCAGTCTTGTAAGCACACATGAACACAAGGGAAAATGCCTTAAGCTGACGCGTATGCGCCCAAAGCGGGATGAATGCCCAGCTGATGGCCGATTGAGAGGAAGGAGTTACTCTTGAGCAGTGACGTTCGCAAAGTGGTGCTGGCCTATTCAGGTGGTCTGGATACATCGATCATTCTGAAGTGGCTGGTTGAGCATTATCATTGTGAAGTGGTGGCCTTTGCCGCCGACCTGGGCCAGGAAGAGGAGCTGGACGGCCTCGAAGCCAAAGCCTTGGCCACCGGTGCGGTGAAGGCACGGATCGAGGACCTGCGCGCAACTTTCGTGAAAGACTTTGTATTTCCGGCCTTCCGCGCCAACGCCATTTACGAAGGTCAGTACCTGCTCGGGACCTCCATCGCCCGGCCGCTCATCGCCCAACGACAGGTTGAAATTGCCCGTGAAGAAGGAGCCGATGCCGTCAGCCATGGTGCTACCGGCAAAGGCAACGACCAGGTCCGCTTCGAGCTCACCTATACGACGCTCAATCCGGCCCTCAAGATCATCGCCCCATGGCGTGAATGGACACTGCGTTCGCGTCAGGACCTGGTGGAATTCGCCAGGAAGCACCAGATCCCGGTCCCAGTTACTGAAGCCAAACCCTACAGCAGTGACCGCAACATGCTGCACATCAGCTATGAAGGCGGGATATTGGAAGATCCCTGGCGGGAACCGGACCCTGACATGTTCACGCTCACAGTCAGTCCGGAACAGGCCCCCGAACAACCCGAAGTCATTGAAATCGAGTTTGAACGGGGCGATCCCGTTGCCGTTAACGGCGAGCGGCTAGCCCCTGCCAGCCTGCTCAAGCGCCTCAACACACTCGGGGGGCGCCATGGCATCGGCCGGGTGGACATGGTGGAAAGCCGCTTTGTCGGCATGAAATCCCGTGGTGTCTACGAAACCCCGGGCGGTACCATTTTGCGCGCGGCCCACATGGCGGTGGAATCCCTCACCCTGGATCGGGAAGTGATGCATCTGCGGGATTCGCTGATCCCCCAGTATTCGCGTCTAATCTACAATGGTTTTTGGTTCTCACCGGAAATGCGTTTGTTGCAGCAGACCATGGACACCGTTCAGGAAAGCGTCTGGGGTGCGGCCCGCATCAAGCTTTACAAAGGAAATTGCCTGATTATCGGACGAAAGTCCAGTCGGTCCCTGTACCAGCCCAGCTACGCCACCTTTGAAGCAGACGACGTGTATCAACAAAGTGATGCTACCGGGTTTATCCGCTTGCAGGGGTTGCGGCTCCGCATCGAATCCCTGGTGCGCCTCCGCCAAAACGTCTGAATCTTGTCCGTGGCACCTGGCCGGCAACGCCGGCCCTGCCGGAAACACAGGCCGGCAGCAAGGGTAGCCGGATGGTATCAAAAAGGCCAAGGTGACCAGCTTAACCGCCGATGGCAGCGCTATTATTGATCTCAAGCTCATGCGGAGACTAACATAATGGAAGGAAAACCCTGGCAGGGTCGATTCGATCAACCCACCGACACCCTGGTGGAATCCTTTACCGCTTCCATCCATTACGATCAAAGGCTGTACCGGTACGACATCCGCGGCAGCATCGCTCACTGCCAGATGCTGGCCAAGTGCAATATCATCTCTGACGACGAGGCTGCACGGATTGTCGAAGGATTGGGTGAAGTCCTGCGGGAGATCGAGCGAGGCGAGCTGACTTTTGACCCTTCCCAGGAAGATATCCACATGGCGGTCGAACAGGCCCTAATGCAAAAGATCGGGGATGTAGGCGGCAAGCTCCACACCGCCAGGAGCCGAAACGATCAGATCTGCCTGGACATGAGACTGTATCTGCGGGACGTGATCCAGCATGTGCGCTGCTTGTTGTTCGAACTGCAGAGCACGCTGGTAGACCTGGCGGACAAGCATTTTGACATCATTATGCCGGGTTACACCCACCTCCAGCACGCTCAACCGGTCTTGCTCGCACATCACTTCATGGCCTACAATGAGATGTTCCAACGGGATGATCAGCGGCTGGCTCAGTGTCTGGAACGCACCAACGTGATGCCGCTGGGCAGTGCCGCTCTTGCCGGTACCACCTTTCCTATCGATATGGAATGCACCGCGCGAGCGCTTGATTTCCCAAGAGTGACTCGTAACAGCCTCGACGCCGTGAGTGATCGCGACTATCTCATCGAATTCAACGCTGCCTCCGCCTTGCTCATGATGCACGTCAGCCGTTTATCGGAAGAACTAATCCTGTGGTCCTCCAGCGAATTCGCTTTCATCGAGATCAGCGACGCCTTCTGCACCGGTTCGAGCATTATGCCGCAGAAGAAGAACCCGGATGTGCCGGAATTGATGCGCGGCAAAACCGGCCGCGTCTACGGCAACCTTATCGCCCTGTTGACCCTGACCAAGGCGTTGCCTCTGGCCTACAATCGCGATCTGCAGGAAGACAAGGAGCCGCTGTTCGATACCGTTGATACCGTTACGGCGACCCTGCGAGTGCTGGTGCGGCTGTTGCCGGAGATCCGGTTTCACCGCGAAAAAATGGCGTTAATGGCAGAAGAGGGTTACACTCTGGCCACCGATTTGGCGGATTACCTGGTGTGCAAGGGGCTCGCTTTCCGCAAAGCTCACTTCGTGGTGGGACAGATCGTACAATACTGTAGTCAACAGCAGAAGCGTCTGCAGGAATGCAACCTCGATGAGTTCAAAAAGTTTCACAAAGGCATCGACAATGACATCTATGCCTTTCTGCGTTTGGAGAGTGCGGTTAACCGCCGGACCTCCATCGGCGGCACGGCTTCGTCACGTGTGCGGCAAGCCATGCAGGAGGCCCATCAGGAACTAAACGCGAGAAGGTCCATGCTGGGTTTGTAGATACCCGGTGTTGTTTCTCTGACTTTTGGGGAAGGGGTAACCATGATCCAAGTGAAGAGGAGTAGTTTCACGACTGCAAGGAGGGGCAGCCTTTTCCCCATGCTGGTGCTTTTGTCCTGTCTACTAGCCAGCAGTTGCGGTCAGAAGAGTTTCCCGCGTCCCGAACAACAGGGGGCACATCCCCAGATCAAGGATGCCCACGCCGATGTTCAACCCAGGGGCGTCGAAATCACCTGGACCATGCCTGACCAGGTTGCGGTCAGGACTAAAGGCAAGTTTTTTCAATTCGTGCTGCAGAAAGCCGAAGTGCCTTGGGACAATCGCAATTGCCAGGATTGTCCGGCAGCGTTTCAGGACAAACAAGTGATCGACCCGCTACGACCTGAACCAGCCTTTAAGCAGGGCAAGCGATTCTCTTTGCTGGATACCAACATCAAGCGGGACCATGCCTATCGATACCAGATCGCCATTCGCAATGAACAAGGCCGGATTGTGTCGGTGTCCAACGGCACAGCGGTCAAGGTATTGGCTCCCCCAGCAGCTCCGGGCAAGGTTGCAGCCGTGCAGGAAAACCAAGGAATCCTGGTGCGTTGGCAAAAGGCACCGAAGGAACAGGCCGGAATGGCCGGTCAAGCCCAACTCAAATACTTGGTGGAGCGCAGTTTGAGCAGCAAAAGCGACAAATGGGAATCGCTTTCCCCAGTCCCCATTGACGGCCTGGAATTCCTCGACACCACGGTGGCTTCGGACCAGAACTACGATTATCGAGTGACTGCTGTGCTGGTTTTCGAGGATACCAACATCTATAGTGAACCGGCCACCTTCAAGATGGTCCGGGCACCGGACACCGTTACCCCACCACCGCCGCAAAGTGTCTGGGTAGTGCCCGCCAAGGGCCATCTCGAAGTCCATTGGCTGGAAAGCGAAGGCAAGGCATTCGGCTATCACGTGTACCGCCGCCAGGGTCAAGAGATCATCCGCCTTACGGCTAGCTCCGCTGAACCGCCCGCCTTTTGTCGATCAGGCGGCCAAAAAGAATGAAATATACTTCTATGCGGTATCTGCCGTCAGCCACGGCCCCAATTTCCGCGAAGGATTGCTGTCCAAGTGGACTGAAATCCGCAACGTGTTTTCTGAATGAGGTTCGAAGCAAAAAACGTTTCGGGTTAACGGAGTTTCCATGCACCATTTCGAGTACCGTGACAGCCAGTTGTATTGCGAAGCCACCCTCATCCAGGACCTGGTGACTCAAGTCGGCACGCCGTGCTACATATACAGTCATGCTACTTTGCAGCATCATTTCACGGTTTTTGACCAGGCCTTCGCCTCCGTTCCGCACCTGACCTGTTTTTCCATGAAGGCCAACTCCAATCTGGCCATTATCCGGCTTTTTGGGGCACTCGGCGGTGGCGTTGACATTGTTTCCGGCGGAGAGCTTTTTCGCGCTCTAAAGGCTGGCATTCCCCCGCAACGCATCGTCTATTCCGGTGTGGGCAAAACGCCGGCGGAAATCGATTTCGCTCTGGAAAATGATATCCTCATGTTCAATATCGAGTCCTCCCAGGAACTGGAAGCCATCAATGCAAGGGCTGCCGGCCTCGGGCGGGTGGCTCGCATCGCCCTGCGGGTCAATCCCGATGTGGATCCCAAGACCCACCCGTACATTTCCACGGGCATGAAGAAGGCCAAATTCGGGATCGATATCGAGGCCGCACTGGTGCAATATCAACTCGCCAAGACCTTGAGCCATGTGGAAATCATGGGCGTGGATTGCCACATAGGCAGTCAACTCACTGAACTCTCCCCATTTGTCGATGCCTTGCGGCGACTGCGGGGCCTGATCGAACGCCTCCGGGAAGCAGGAATCGCCATCCGTTACCTGGATTTCGGCGGCGGATTGGGGATCACCTACGACCAGGAACAACCCCCTCACCCCAGCGACTATGCCGAGGCGATCCTCAAGGAGCTGAGTGATCTGCCCTGCACCTTGATCTTCGAACCGGGCCGCGTTATCGTGGGCAACGCTGGCATTCTGGTGACTCGGGTGCTCTACACCAAGTCATCACCCAGCAAGAAGTTTGTGATCGTCGATGCGGGCATGAATGACTTGGTCCGCCCCAGTTTTTACGGTTCTTACCATCACATTCAACCATTGCGGACCGCACCCGAAGGCCATACACAGGTGGTGGACGTGGTCGGCCCCATCTGTGAATCGGGCGATTTTCTAGCTCGAGATCGCAAAATGCCGGTGGTCCAGCCTGGGGATTGTCTGGCGGTGATGAGTGCCGGGGCGTATGGGTTCACCATGGCTTCCAACTACAATTCGCGGCCGCGCCCCGCCGAAGTGATGGTCCAGGGCAACTCACTACACCATCATCCGTCGGCGGGAAACCTGGGATGACTTGGTCCGCGGCGAGCTGCTGGAGAATTGAAAGACGTAACGTGACAGAGGCTATTCCATTTTGGAAAATGACCGGAAGCGGCAATGATTTTATCCTCATCGACAATCGCGGCGCGAGGATCGACGCCGACCGATGTCGAGAATTGGTGCGGATGTCCTGCCGGCATAAGCTTTCAGTGGGAGCCGATGGTCTGATCCTGATCGAAAACGATCCGGAAGTGGATTTCCGCTGGCGTTTCTTCAACGCCGACGGCAGCGAAGCCGAGATGTGCGGCAATGGGGCGCGCTGCGCGGCCCGCTTTGTCTATCTCAATGGTATTGTCACCAAGGACCACATGGCGTTCCGAACCCTGGCCGGTGTCATCGAGGCCGAAATCCTGGACGACCGCGTTCGAATCCAGACCACTCCGCCACATGACCTGATGTTGAACCTGAGCGTAGAAAGCGACAGTCAGACCTTCCTGGTTGATTTTATCAACACCGGCGTACCACATTTGGTGGTTTTGCTTAACAATGTTGCTGACCTGGAAGTCATGGAAGTGTTCCGCTGGGGACGGGCGCTACGTTACCACGACCGTTTCCAGCCGGCGGGTACCAACGTCAACTTTGTTGCCGTCCGGGATGACCATCATCTGGTGGTACGGACCTATGAACGAGGGGTGGAAGATGAAACCCTGGCTTGCGGTACGGGTGCCATTGCCTCGGCCTTGATCGCCGCGGCACATCAACGGGTAGCACTCCCCTGCCCAGGTGCAAACACGCAGTCAGGAAGTCCTCACCATCCACTTTCAGCAGCAGGCACTGGAATTCCGCGATGTGCGGTTAGAAGGAGCGGCCAAGGTGGTCTACGAAGCCCGGCTTTGGGACGAGACCTTACGCAGCTGAGCGATCGACCACCGCAGTGTGCGCAGCGGGGAAGCAGCACCAGCAGGAATCCGTCTCCCTACAATCCAATGTCGTTCCGTGACGCCGTCACTGGGCAAATCAATGGCCGTCACCTTCCGGTTCTCCCGAGTCCACAGAGCACTGCACCCCGCTTTCGGCAAAATCGGGAATCCTTCAGCAACGATTCAGCCATTCAAAGGAGGATACTATGTTTCAGGGCGCCATGGTGGCTATCGTGACCCCCTTTACCAACGGTCAGGTGGACGAGGCGGGGCTTAGGCAACTGATCGAATTCCAGATTGCCAACGGTACCGCCGCGATCATCCCCTGCGGCACCACCGGCGAATCCGCCACCCTCTCCTTGGAGGAACATGAACGCGTGGTGGCCATCACCGTGGAACAGGTCAACAAACGCATCCCGGTGATCGCCGGCACCGGTTCCAACAACACCGAAGAAGCCGTCCGCCTCACCCGGCACGCCAAGACAGGTGGGCGCCGATGGCGCCCTGATGATCAGCCCCTACTACAACAAGCCCACCCAGGAAGGGCTTTACCAGCATTTCAAGAAAGTGGCCGAGAGCGTGGACATCCCCATCGTGCTCTACAACATCCCTGGGCGCACGGCGGTGAACATGGAAGTGGACACCATCGCCCGCCTGGCCAAGATCCCCAACATTGTCGGGATCAAGGAAGCGTCAGGCTCCATGAAGCAGATCACCGACATCATCGCCCGTTGCGGTGACGATTTTGACGTGGTCTCCGGCGAGGATTTCCTGACCTATCCCGCTGATGTGCGTGGGCGGCAAAGGGGTCATCTCCGTGACCTCCAACATCTTGCCCGCGGACATGGCCGAGCTGTGCAACCTCTGCCTCGCAGGGCAACTTATGCCGAAGCACGGAAGCTCTACTATCGACTTCTGCCGCTTTGCCATGCGCTGTTCTACGAAACCAACCCGGCACCGGTCAAGGCGGCCCTGGCCATGATGGGCAAGATCGCCAGCGACGAAGTGCGGCTGCCTCTGGTCACCATGTCCCAGGCCAATCGCGACAAGCTGCGCCGCGACCTGCAAGACTACGACGTTGCCCCTTCTGAACTAGATCGGGACACGCCAGACAAGAGGAGGCCAACATGGTCCGAGCAGCAGTAGCGGGGATTGCCGGTCGGATGGGATCGCGCATCGCCCAACTGGTGCGTGAGACACCAGGAATCGAACTGGTCGCTGGTTTTGAACGCCTCGATCACCCCCTGGTGGGAAAAGACCTGGGCGAAGCCATCGGTGCTGCCCCTCTGGGGATTCCGGTTGTCGGCCGACATCCAGAAGGTCCTGGGCAGCTGCGACGTAATCATAGACTTCACCAGCGCCGCTGTTTCGGTTCAGCACCTCGAAGCCGCCAGCAAAGCCTCCACAGCCCATGGTCATCGGTTCGACCGGTTTCGCCGCTGACCAGCTGGAAGGGCTCGCGACCTGTACCCAGCAGATCGCATGCGTGTTGGCACCCAACATGAGCATGGGAGTCAATGTGCTGTTTAAGCTGGTCGCTGACGTGGCGCGTCTTCTTGGGCGACGACTACGACGTTGAAATCGTCGAAGCTCACCATCGGTTCAAAAAGGATGCCCCCAGCGGCACGGCTCTGAAACTGGCACAGGTGGTGGCCGAAGCCCTGGGACGCGACCTGGAGCAAGACCGGCGTCTACGCTCGCCATGGCCTGATCGGGGAACGCGACAGCCAGCAGATCGGTATCCAGACTGTCCGGGCCGGCGACATCGTCGGCGAACACACGGTGATGTTCGCGAACCTGGGAGAACGCATCGAAGTCACCCATCGCGCCCACAGTCGCGACGGATTTGCCCGCGGTGCCATCCGCGCCGCCATGTGGGTGGTGCAGCAACCGCCCGGGCTCTACGACATGCAGCACGTCCTGGGCATCAAGTGAGGGAGTTGTTGAGGCTCGCGCGACCCCATTGAATCGATACGAGACCGGCTGATCAACGACAGCTGACGGTTCCTATTCCACTGACACGGGGAGGTTTCTATGGCAATCGACAAAGCAGAACGACTGAAACGGCTTCCTCCATATCTCTTCAAGGAAATCGATCGCCTCAAGGCCGAACTCCAGGCCAAGGGCGTGGATGTCATCAATCTGGGGGTGGGCGATCCCGACCTGCCGACTCCCAAGCACATCATCGCCCGCCTGCAGCAGGCAGCAGAAGATCCCGCCACCCATCAGTATCCGTCCTACTCCGGCATGAACGATTTCAAGGACAGCGTGGCCCGCTGGTATCAGCGCCGCTTCGGTGTCGACCTGGATCCCGGAAACCGAGGTGCTTGACCCTCATCGGTTCCAAGGAAGGCATTGCCCATTTTCCGCTGGCCTTCATCAACCCGGGAGATGTGGCGCTGATCCCCACCCCGGCCTATCCGGTCTATGCCGTAGCCACCATGTTCGCCGGCGGAGAATCCTATTTCATGGACCTGGTTCGGGAAAACAGCTTCCTTCCCGACCTTGGCGGCCATTCCCGCCGAGGTGGCGCGCAAGGCCAAGTTCATGTTCATCAACTACCCCAACAACCCCACCGGGGCGGTTGCGGAACGTCCTTTCTTCGAGAAGGTGGTGGAATTTGCCCGCACCTACGACGTGATCGTCTGCCACGATGCCGCCTACACCGAAATGGGCTTTGACGGTTATCGTCCCATGAGTTTCCTCGAAGTGCCGGGGGCCAAGGAGGTCGGAATCGAATTCCATTCCCTCTCCAAGACCTACAACATGACCGGCTGGCGCCTCGGTTTCGCCGTCGGCAATGCTCACGTTCTCGACGGTCTTGGCCAGATAAAGAGCAATATCGATTCAGGCGCCTTCAACGCCATCCAATTGGCCGGAATCGCTGCCCTGGACAGCGACCAGGACTGCGTCACGGAGATGCAGCGGATCTACCAGGAACGCCGAGATGTGCTCATCGCCGGACTTCGTTCGGTGGGGCTGGAACCCGAAGTCCCCAAGGCCAGTTTCTATGTCTGGTGTCCGACACCCAAAGGCTACAGTTCGACCGACTTCACCTCACTGCTGCTGCGCCAGGCCGGGATCGTCACCACTCCTGGCAGTGGCTTTGGCCCACCCGGGGAAGGCTATGTGCGCATGGCACTGACCGTATCCAAGGAGCGGATTGAGGAAGCCGTCGAGCGCATCCGGAAACTGTCGTTCTGATATGATTTGATGACGGTATTCGCAAGCACCATTGGCTGGAAGTCGACGTCAGGCCATCGCTACGATCGCCGGTTCCAGCTTTTGAGGGGATGTCAGTTGGAGATGCACACAGCGTTTATCGGTCTTGGCAGCAACCTGGGCAACCCGGAAAAAACCTGTCGTGCAGGCCATCGAGGCGTTACGGAACCACCCGCAGATTAACGTGGAACGGGTGTCCTCCCTATACCGAACCGAACCCATAGGATTGACCGAGCAGCACTGGTTCATCAACGCCGTGGTCCAGTGCCATACCACTTTGACCGTGGACGCCTTGCTGGAAGCCACCTCCCACATTGAGCAGTCGTTCGGGCGGGTCCGGTCCGAACGCTGGGGACCTCGAACCCTGGATCTGGACATCCTGTTCTACGACGACCTCTGCCGGGAATCGTCGTCGTTTACGGTCCCGCACCCGCGGCTTCAGGAACGACGTTTCGTGCTGGTGCCCCTGGTGGAGATTGCTCCCCAGTGGATGCATCCGCAGTTGGGCAAGACCGTAGAGCAACTATTATCGGTCTCAACGGCCGAAGGACAAGTGGTAGAACGAATGGAAACTCCATGATACGGGGCATCATTTACATTTTCTTGGGCTATCTTGCCTACCGTCTATGCAAATCATGGTTACGGTCGTTCGCTCCTCACGACCAAGACCCCGAGGAGCACTCGACTCGGGAAGCGGATCTCGTTCAGGACCTGCAGTGTGGCACCTACTTTTTGCGCCAACGTGGCGTCCCGGCCAAAATCAACGGCGAAATCCTTTATTTTTGCAGCGAAGCCTGCCGTGACCGATATCTCCAGGAACACTAATGGATCATGAGCAGAATCCATCCCCGGGCAGGCAAATCCAAACCGACAGGAGTAACCAATGAAGTTTTTTATTGATACGGCCAATCTCCAGGAAATCAAGGAAGCCCACGCATTAGGTGTTCTGGACGGGGTAACCACCAACCCTTCGTTGATTGCCAAAGAAGGGATTTCCACTCGAGCTGAATTCCAATCGCACATCGAGGCGATCTGTGAACTCGTACAGGCACCGGTAAGCGCCGAAGTCATCGCCACAGACACCAGTGCCATGGTGGCTGAAGCCCGAACCTTGGCGAAGCTCAGCCCTCACGTGGTGGTCAAGATCCCCATGACCACCGATGGTCTCAGGGCGGTTAAGCAGTTAACCGAAGAAGGCATCAAGACCAACGTGACTCTCATCTTTTCGCCACTCCAGGCGCTTATGGCCGCCAAGGCAGGGGCCACCTACGTCAGTCCCTTTGTGGGAAGACTCGATGATGTGGCTCATCAGGGGATGGATCTAGTCAATCAAATCCTGGAAATCTATTCCAACTACCTCTTTGAGACTGAAATTATCGTGGCCAGCATCCGCAATCCGCTCCATGTGCTGGAAGCCGCCAAGATGGGGGCGGACATCGCCACCATTCCCCTCAAGGTGATCGAACAGCTGGTGCGTCACCCCCTCACCGACATCGGTCTGGCTAATTTCCTCAAGGACTGGCAGAAGGTGGAGCGGTGTTAAGTACTCTGTGCCATTTGAGGTCCCGGGAGTCGAGCAACCGACTGCCGTTGAGGCCAAAAAGCCGGTTGACATTCCCTTTGGGATCAGCCAAGGTTAATGGATGAAGGTTCGAGGTGCCCCGCCAATTCCGGTGGGCCGCTGGGTGACGCGCGGTGGAGTCCATGAGAGCCGACCGTTGACTGCTGCAGCCTTGGGTAACAAGGAGGCAAGTGACGTGAGACATCGAACAGACGACGCCAAGGGGTTTGTGATTGGGTTGCTTCTGACCATCCTGGGAGTGATGTTGTTCCCCATGGTCGGAGCAGCGGAAATCTACAAATACACGGATCAGGATGGCAGCATCCATTTTACCAACGTCCCGACCCAGGCCAGCTTCAAGCCGGTTGAGTACCCACCGCTGCGCATTACGGTCCACAACTACCCCAAGAATAACGGTTACAGCCGCCTCATTAATGAATCGTTGTGTGAACCTTCAATCCGCATGGCCTGCGGCCGCTACGGTATGGACTACAACCTGGTAAAGGCTGTGATTCATGCTGAGTCGGCATTCAACCATCAAGCCGTTTCACCCAAGGGCGCCATGGGATTGATGCAGCTGATGCCGGGAACGTCTCGTCAGCTTGGCGTTATCAACCCGTTCGACCCGCTGCAAAACGTGGACGGCGGGGTCCGCTATCTCCGCGAAATGCTCCTGCGCTTCAACAACAACCTGCCCTTGGCTTTGGCCGCCTACAACGCAGGACCTGAAGCGGTGGAGAAGCATCGTGGCATCCCTCCATTCAGCGAAACTGTCTTCTATGTGCAGCGCGTCTTGAATCTCTACAAAACTTATCGCCGCTACTAGGGATCAATCTTCCGGGTTCCGCTTTGGGCCACGATGATGATCGGAGCGCTTTGCCCCAGTTGTAATTGGCAGCCTGAGCCCAGCGACACAGAAACAGGTTCTTCCATGGCTCCCAGCGAGTTTTCGCGAAAAAACCTCATCAACCTGCCGAATGTTCTGACCTATCTCAGGATTGCGGCCATTCCTGTGATCGTGACGCTGCTTGCACCTCCGGCCTCGAAGCAGTCGCTTAACCTTGCGTTTTTTCTTTATCTGTTGGCATCCACCACTGACTACCTTGATGGCATTCTGGCGCGCCGACACAACCTGGTCACCTCCGTCGGCAAGCTCCTGGACCCACTCGCTGACAAACTGCTGGTCTCGGCCGTGCTCATCATGCTTATCCCCCACGAAGGCGTACAGGCCTGGTTGGTGTTTCTCATCCTTGGCCGAGAAATCGTCATCACCGGGTTGCGCTCCATCGCAGCCAGCCGCGGGCTGATCCTGGATGCCAGCCGCATGGGCAAGCGCAAGATGCTATCGCAGTCCATCGCCATCGGCTTCCTGCTGCTCTCAGTGCGCAGCGTCGAAACCAGCCTGCACACCATTGGTATGGTGTTCCTGTGGATTTCGCTGGTATTGAGCTATTGGTCGGCAGCTGGTTACTTCCTCGTTTTCCACCGCGAAGTGATGCGCGCTGAAGACCACTGACGCCCAAAGTTAGCCTTGACTTTGGGGTGTTTTTTCATTAAAGTGCGCCTACATAGCATGTGGCGGCATACCCAAGTGGCAAGGGAGCGGTCTGCAAAACCGTTATTCACCGGTTCAAATCCGGTTGCCGCCTCCAAGAACATCAAGGGGTTAGCCATCACAGGGCTAGCCCCTTTTGGGTTCAGTATCCACATAGGCGTCTACCGCGTCGGGCCTTCCCCCAACTGAATTGGGTGCGGCTCTTTTGGAACCACGGTTCAATCACCTTACCCATCGGATCCTTCGACATTGGTAGCGCTGCCCTACATGACGGCGCTGCCGAAAGGGACTGACCAGAAATGACCATTGCAGACGTCGCGTTTCATTGCATTCAACGCAACCTACCGTAGGTCGCGTTGAATGCAATGAAACGCGACACAAAGATGGCAGCGAAATGGTGGAGTTATGCTTCAACGGGCTCTAAGGATTTGACTCTCGTTGGGACATCGTTCCAAAAGAGCCTTCCCCCAACTGAATTGACTCACGCTGGCGAAATCGCGGTATGATGCCGTTCCAAAATGTTTTTCTTGAACACTATAGTGGATGACCGCCCTTACTGCTGATCTTGAGTGGTCTTCTTTGGTTCTATGCCGGGCGGGTTCACCCTTAAAACTCCAAAACCCTCTTGTGTTGCGTGTCAGTTTGATGCAGGATAGTATTGTCAGGATGTTATCGTGACGCAATATGAGACAGACCCTAAATAGACGGAGACTTAATATGACCCGCATATTTCTGGTTCTATTGGCAGTGATTGCTCTGATGTATGGAATATTCACCTATGCGCAGGCTGGTGGTTGCACGCTGGGGGTAAAGGATTGCCGTCAAGGACAGCTGTGGGTATGTGAACCGTGTGGGTCTGAAACATGCTGGATTTTTAAGGGCACCAAATGCAAATAAACTCGGCCACCGTTTGATTTGGAACCTTGACGGGGTTTTTGTTCACTACCTCTTTTCAGAATGTGGAAAGAGGTTTTTTTATGACGAGGGCTAAAGGATGCAAATGGAGCCTATGTGCCTGTTGGCTCAATGAATCTCACCGACTGATTGGATCATGCCGACCCTTTGTGCTCCCACCCCAGAGGTGCTGTGTTTCGGTTGCTGCCCACCGATTCGCCCGCCGCATTACGACCCACTGGACTATATCACTACCTTGAGACGCGAATTTGCTGACAATCGACAGCGCTTCCGCCTTCAGGGACCAAATCAGGGACCCATCGTTGGTTTTTCCTGCTGGGCGCTAGGCTTTCTGGACGCGGCCGGCCAACGCATCGGCTGTCTCCTGCACCCGGAGCAACATCAGGGTCGGGACCTGCGCAACGTTACCAGCTACGGCGACAAATGCCGGCGGGAACGCTGCTTGGCCGCCAGGGTTTTTGCTGCTCTGACCCCGCAAACCCAGTCCTTCTGGCTAGAACCGGCAACTGGACTGGGGCCCTTCCATTTTTCCAGCGCTCGCGCCAATCCTTTATTCCACATACTGCTATGGGGTACACAGGTCCTGGAACATCTGTCCAGGGAGGCTCGGCAACTCGGCTGGACCGCCACTGAAACCCTGTGGCGGCAACCCATGCTGTTGGATCGCCGGCGACCGCCGCGCGCTCACCGCTACCTGCTGCGGCTGCTGCTGACTTCTGAAAGGCCGCCAGCGATGCCGGCTGACGGGTCTTTCCAAGCCCCCTGCCAGCGCCTGTGGGAGCTTGCCCGCAGCCTCCCCACCAGCCAGCCCGACCAGGAAGTTGCGCCACAGGCACACTATCTCCACCAGCTTCCCCTGGACGAGGACTATCTGGATTTCCTGCGACTGGCTTTGAACTGGCAACGAACGACTTGGCAGCGTGCAACGGCCCTCAAGGACGCAATCGAAGCCATGATGGTCGAAGGATGTTAGCGTTCTGAGGCCACACCCGACAGGTTCATCCCCGGCAAGGTCACCGGCGCCTTTCAACACTCGCGAAGAACTGGATCGCCTCAAATCATAGTCTGCAACCAGGACAGGAGAAACCTGACATGCTTACGATTCTAATGACCTATCTTGGTTTTGGTGCCATTGCTGGAGTACTTGCGGGACTGCTGGGGGTCGGCGGCGGACTCATCATTGTCCCCATGGTGGTCTTCTGTTTGAGCAGCCAGGGGACATCCCAGGAATCCATCATGCATTTGGCTTTGGGCACATCTATGGCCAGCATCATGTTTACTTCGGTCTCGAGCTTTTGGGCACATCACAAGCGGGGTGCGGTTCACTGGGCAGTGGTCAGGCGCATAGTTCCGGGCATCCTGGTAGGCACGTTCCTCGGTTCCTGCGTTGCCTCGCGCTTGTCCACGAACTTCCTCAAAGTTTTCTTCGTGGTCTTTCTCTACTATGTCGCTTTCCAGATGCTCACCAACAAGAAGCCGAAGCCGTCGCGCGGATTACCAGGACATGTCGGTATGTTCGGGGTGGGCAGTACCATCGGGGCGGTGTCGAGCCTGGTGGGGATCGGCGGGGGGACATTGTCGGTACCCTTTATGATGTGGTGCAATCTGGCGGTGCACGAGGCCATTGGCACCTCAGCTGCCATCGGCTTCCCCATAGCCATTGCCGGGACTGCCGGCTATCTTTTCAACGGTATGCACGCTTCGGGTTTGCCGGAGTATTCGCTGGGATATGTGTATCTCCCCGCTCTGGCCGGCATTGTCTGCGCCAGCGTCTTGACTGCCCCGCTGGGTGTGCGGCTGGCTCATACCTTGCCGGTTGCCAAGCTCAAACGAGTGTTCGCTGTGTTGTTGGTCGCCGTAGGAACCAAAATGCTGGTGGGCTTACTCTAACCGCCAATAGTGCCACACCGGAGGGTGTTGCCGTGTACGAGGGTGAGGGGAGTTTCGAGACAGCTTCTTATTGTCCCGGGACCCTGGTATCTTCCGGAAGGTGCAATTGATGCACCCATTCCCGGGTCGGATTCGAGAGTGGCTCGCCGGGTCATGATTGGTGGCCAAAGGTACCAGGTGGCGGGGAACCGACACGCGGAATGATTTCGAGCTATACTCGTGTAGCTTGAAAAGCTTAGATCTTAATCAACCACAGAGACACCGAGAACACAGAGAAAATCCAATAATATTAAATCTCTGTGACCTCTGTGCCTCTGTGGTGAAAACCAAGGTTTTGATCCTAAACGAGTATAACATCTGTCAGCGGTTGCCACCCTGACCACGGTTATGACCAATACTTGCTGGCCGATTCCCACACCAGAAAGACACCATGAGGCGGGCTGTAAGCCATGAGGATTCTCTTTGCTGCACATGAAGATAGCTGGGGTGGGTTCCTCGGCATGATTCGGTCAGAATTGCCCGAGCATCACTTTGAAGCGACCGGCGGATTCTGGCTGAATAGCCTGGCAGGCTATGACATCCTGATTCCCACCATGTGCCCCATTACCCGAGAAAGGCTGGCAACTGCCGACCGTTTGCGGCTTGTTCAGCAGTGCGGGGCCGGGTTGGAAGGCATCGACCTTCGCGCTGCCCAGGAGCGAAACATCTGGGTGGCCAATGTCCCCACCGATATTTCGGGGAATGCCGATTCCGTGGCCGAAGTGGGGATCTACCTGATGATCGGGCTTTCCCGGGATGTTCGCGGCATGGCACGAAGCTTCGCCAACCGCCGGGTGGGCGAACCCCCGGGGAAGGCTCTGTGCGGTAAGACCGTGGGCCTGGTGGGACTTGGCGGCATCGGCCGGGCTCTGGCCAGGCGGCTCAAGACCTTTGACGTCCGCCTGATCGGGATCAAACGTCACAGCCAGGCAGCAGCCAAGGAAGAACTAGGGCTCGAATGGGTCGGCGAACCGAATGATCTCGACGAATTGCTGGGCAGATCGGATTATGTGGTGCTCTGTCTTCCCGCCACGGCCGAAACCTGGCAACTTATGAATCGCAGCACCTTCGCCGGCATCAAGCGCGGTGCGTTCCTCATCAACCTGGGCCGCGGCGGTCTGGTGGATCGAGACGCTCTGGAAGAAGCTCTGGCTTCGGGCCAAATTGCCGGGGCCGGTTTGGACGTGTTCTGGGAGGAACCCCCTGATCCTGACGATCCCATCTTCACCCACAACGTCCTGGCAACACCACATATCGCAGGTTCCACGGATGTTTCCATGAAGGGAATCATGCAGGCGGTGGCGGAAAACATCCGCAGAATCGAACGAGGGCAAGAACCGCTTCATCTGAAAACCCCGGATGCGCCCTAGCTGCAGTTCCTGCCGGCGGTGTCTCATTTCATCAGGAATGTCTTCTTGGCCAGTTCAAAAGCGTCGCCTGCTTCACTGGTAGAGCCCAATGCAAAGCCAATTTCCGGGTTCGGTTGGTCCATTCTGGACCAGGAAGGACCAAAGCCCGGAATTGTCGTAGGCCCTTATCCACAATCCATGTTTGAACGCGCGAGTTGAAATCACCACCGACACCGCATCCTCGGTGGGATTGGCCCAGAGCAGGTTCTTCCCGTCGGTGCCGGCCAACCCTGAAAAGGCTATTGGACTTCCTACGAAACCATCAAAATCGGTGCAATGCGGCTGCGCTCACCCGCTGAGGCGAATCGATCGGCCACGGGGAGCTATCAGGCCAGCACCCGCGAGGCCTCGCGCATCAGGTTGGCGATGGCCAAACCTTGAGGACAGGCCTTTTCGGCCTTGGCGAAATCCGCCTGGGTCAGCCGCAGCCGGGTCTCCGCAGTCAGCCCGGCAAAGACATCACGGGCCAGGTCACGATCGCCGTAATCCCGGTAATACATCAGGCAGCGCATGACATCTTGCACCGGGACCGCCCCGCCACAAGCTTCCATGCAGATGTCTCCGCAACCGGCGCAATAGCCATGCCGGGTTTCCATGGCGAACCGTTGCAGCAGTTCGAAGTCCCGGCGGGACAGGGTCGTCTTGTCACGGGCAGCCGCCACGTTGGCCGACAAGGATGGTGAGCGACGGCATCTGAGAGCAGATGCTGGCGATATTCGGGTTTTCCCAGACGGCCTTGAGTTTGGCCTGTTTGTCGGTAAAGCCCTTCTCCAGGAACCTCCCGGCCACCTGCAGTTCGGCCTCGCTGTCGGTCTTGACCGGTCCGCCGCCCTGGGTTTTCATGGCCACCAGCCCAATCCCGGCTTTGACGCAGGCAGCCACGGCCTTTTTCATCTTGTCATCGTGCATCAGCCGGAAGTTGTAGGTGAACATGATCACGTCGATCCAGTCCAGATTGGCCGCCCCCAACAGGCAGTCATCCATATTGGTATGGGTGCTGAAGCCGAAGAATTTTAACTTGCCGGCTTTCTTCATCTGCGCCGCCCATTCTTTGAGGGCCTCGCTCATTTCGCCGATACCGGAAATACCGTGGTAAAAATACAAATCCACATGGTCGGTGCAAAGCCTCTTCAATGACTTCTCAAGGCTTTCGGTCAACTTCTCGGGGGTGCCGGCGTGCGATTTGGTAACCAGGAAGATTTCTTTTCGAGCTTCCGGCATGCGGGTGAAGAAGCGGCCGAAACCCTCCTCGCTCATGCCGCTGCCATAACCTTCAGCGGTGTCCCAGTAGGTGACGCCCCAGTTGTAGGCCTGTCTCAACAGCAGTTGGTTGTTGATGGTGTCGAACATGCCGCCGAGAGACAGTATCGACACCTCTACCCCGGTTTTGCCCAACTTACGCCGGGGCACAGCCGGAACCTTACCGGCATCCTGCCCCTGGGCGGCCATAACCTGAGGCGCAGTGATAGCAGTGGCCGCCATCCCGCCAAGTCCCAGGGTCTTAATGAAACCGCGGCGCGTCAACCCCTTTTGAGCCTTCATCTCATCCATAACTCACCTCCACACGGGACCATTTCAGCTCAGCGGGTAACCGCTTTGCCCTGTTTGAGATCGTAGACGGGTTGGAACTTCAGTTCGCTGGTCAAGACGTCCTCGGCCTTTTTCACCAGCAGTTCGCCCTGGATTTCCACGAACCGCAGTTCGCCATCCACCGGAAAACCGTTTTGGGCGGCCTGTTCGAGTGCAGCCTTAACCGCACCATATTGCGGTTCGGTTTTACTCTTGCCGTGGAATTGCTTGCGCCACTCCATCCATTGAGCGGCATTGGCCTGGGACCGATCCACGAACACATAATAGGCGACCTTCCCCGGGCAGTCCTCCTCCAGGTAAAGGGTGTACTCGAAGGGACCTGATTGAGCCCCCCGCGCCTCGATCCGTTTTCGTTCACCCTCCTCGATGAGCCAGTTGGTGGGACATGAACGCGATTTGACGAAGTCCTTCACCTTCCCGAAGATGTATCCCGGTTCAACCTCGTCCGCTACGAAATTGCCCCCTAGAAAGCTCTCCGGCGGCGTGAATGCGCTCAAGCCGTGTTGGCCACGCAGTTTCATGGCCTGCTCGCTCGCCGCCCATGCCACGCCGAAGAACGCCAGCAGGATGGAAGCACCCAAGATCATGAAACAAAACCGACGCATAGTCCCTCCTGTCCACCAAGTGATTGCCGAACCGAATATTGTCGAAGCATAAAAGACCACTATCCGGAAAGTCAAGTGGGAGCCGACCAACAGGTTCAGGTTGAGTGACATCTTAGTTTGGTCTTGTCATTGTTGGGAATACATGTTCCAGATTGCTGAACATCGCTTTGCCTGAACCTAAACCACTTGCAGGAAGAAAACGGATATGTGGGGATTGGAAGAACTGAAGGGCCACAGGGAGACCCTGGATCGCATAGACTGGGAAATGACGCCGGAAAAGGCGGTCGAAACTTTTCTCGAATGGGGGACCGGATGGTCCCGCAAAGGGGAGTCCGTTCATTACATTGGCCAGGAGTCGATCTACTTCGTGATCTATGATTGGGAACAACCGCCGCAGGTCACCCTCATTCGAAGAGACGCCCGCGAGGCCGACGAAATCGCCAAAGTACCAGTGCCGGCGGAACTGGTTCGGCAAGCGGTCGCCGAGGGTGGCCGCAAGCCGGGCGTCGGGGTCTATGCCATCACCGATGAACTGAAGCAATGGCTGCAGACGGAACTCGGCTGTTAGCTTGCCGGATCCGGTTCAACCGCATCGCCGCTATCGCCAGCCGCACTCCTGATGGCGGGCTCACCGCCGCATAAGTAATATAGGCGAAGGACGGCAAGATCCTCGTAGCCGATTTCCTCGTTCAAGGCCTCGAAAACCGGCCGCAGCAACTCGGGACCTAGCTGTTCGAAGGTCTCCATAACTCGCGACCGTTGTTCATCGGGGACGGTCATGAGCGGCAGCAAACCATCCGACCGGAGCGGGTGGCCATCCTGGTAGTAGTTCCATAGATGATTGAGGATCGTGCCGCGCTTGAGGCCCCATTCTCGGGCGAGGCTGTCCACAGATTGTCCGGAGTTGAATGCTTCACCGATCACGGCTGGCCGCCTCTCCCGCTCTGTCCTGTCCCTGGCCCGCACTGGTGTGACCGGAACGTGGCATCCCTTCACCGCGGGATGATCCCGGCAGTACTCTTCGATGATCGTCATAAACACCGAACCGTATTTCTCTTGCTTGATCTGGCCGACGCCGTGCACTGCCAACATGCTTTCCGGGGTTTCCGGGAAGGTGGTCGCCATCTCGACCAGGGTCCGGTCGGAAAAAATGACATACGGCGGGACATTTGCGGCCTCAGCCAGTTCTTTGCGCTTCTGGCGCAAAATCTCAAAAAGCTGCCGGTCGTAATCACCGGTCTGGTCCCCTGCAGCAGCTTCCGCCGGCTTCTCCGACTCCGTAGCGCCATCCAGGTTGCCGAAGACGGTTCCCTTGCCGTTGAAAACATCCCAGGCCTTGGATGTGAGACTCAGCCCCCCGTACTCCGGGTGCTGCACCATCAGTCCTTGATGCAGAAACTGTCGTGCCAGTTGCTGCCATTGCCTGGTGGAGTATTCCATGCCGATACCGTAAGTGGATAGCTGGTCATGCCTGAATTGCAGGACCTTACCGGCCTTTGAGCCGCGCAACACATCGATAATATGCTTGGCGCCGAAACATTCACCGGTTCGTTTCACGCATGACAAAAACTTCTGCGCGGGGATGGTAATGTCCACCAACTCCCGTTCGCCCGCCAGGCAATTGTCGCACATGGCGCATTCTGCCTCGGGCAAAGCTTCACCGAAGTAGTTCAGCAGCGGCACCCGCCTACAGCCATCGGCTTCAGCAAACTGCACCATGGCCTTGAGCTGTAGGGAGGCGGCTCGTTGATCGAGTCCTTCTTTCTTGGCGATAAACGACCTTATCTTTTGGATATCCGCATAGGAAAACAACAGAAGGCATTCGGCCCGCATTCCATCGCGCCCGGCGCGGCCGATCTGCTGGTAGTAGCTCTCAATATTTTGGGGCAGATCGCAATGAAGGATGAAACGCACATTGGATTTGTCGATTCCCATGCCGAAGGCGATAGTGGCCACAATGATCGGCACCTCGTCCCGAATGAACCGTTCCTGGTTGCGCTCCCGTTCCGTTTCGGACAAACCGGCATGATAGGAACAAGCGGAGAAACCCGCTGACTGCAATGCCGCACAGAGATCATCGACCCGCTTGCGGGTGGCACAGTATATGATTCCGGATTCATTCGGAAACGCTCTGAGAAAACCGATGCTCTGGCGGAGGGGCTCTTCCCTGGGAACAACTCGGATAAAGAGGTTCTCGCGGTTGAAACTGGCGACGAATTCGCCGGAATCATCGAAACCGAGGCAGGCTTTGATGTCCTCCCGAACCCTTGGCGTTGCCGTGGCGGTCAGGCCAATGCATACGGCATCAGGCATACGGGTTCGAACCTCAGCCAGCCGGCGATATTCCGGGCGAAAATCCGGCCCCCACTCGGAGATACAATGGGCCTCATCGATAGCCAGACATGCGACCGGAACAGATTCGAGCAGGGCCAGCACATTGGCTTCAGAAGGGTTTCTGGAGCAACGTAAAGCAGTTTCACTTCACCTCGACGGATGCGCTCCACATTGCCACGGTACGCCTGGGACGACAGGGTACTGTTGAGCAATACCGCCGGGACCGCCAGCTCGGTGAGCTGCTCCACCTGATCCTTCATCAGCGAAATCAGTGGCGATACGACAATGGTCAATCCTTCCAAAACCAGCGCCGGAATCTGGTAACACAAGGATTTGCCGCCACCGGTGGGCATGATCACCAGTGTGTCCCTCCGGCGAAGGATGTTTTCGATCACATCCTGTTGCAGCGAAATGAACTGATCATAACCAAAAACAGTCTTGAGGATGTGCTTCGCCCGATCGATCATGATTCACCGAAAATCAAAGGCCACGGTTTCAGGTGTTCATGGCTTTCGTGGTCCTGTTTTGCATGACTCGCTCAAACACCTGTCCAAAGCCGACAACGACTTCGTCCATTACATCTTCCATCGACACTCGACGCCCCAGAACCCTGACCAGCGAGGTCACGGCTTTCCCCTGAATCCCGCACGGGACGATCCGGCCATAAGCGTTCAAATCGGGGTCGACATTGAGGGCAAAGCCATGGGTCGCGATCTTGCGAGCGTTAACCTTGACTCCAATGGCGGCGATTTTCTCCTCACCCACCCAGACACCGGTGAAAGGCCGCAGTCGGCCGGCGGCGACACCAAACGTTTGCAGCACCTGAATCAGCACCTCTTCCAGATCGCGGAGGTAGCGTAACGCCCCCCCACGACGACCCCCGATGTCGATGATCGGGTACCCGACCAATTGACCCGGACCGTGATAGGTGATGTCACCACCGCGATCTACCTGGTAAACTCCGATCCCCTGCCCTACCAGCTCTTCGCGCGACACCAGGAGATGCGCTTGGTCGGTAGTTACCCCCAAGGTGTAGGTAGGGGGATGCTCCAGGAGCAGCAGGATGTCTTCCGCACTCCCCGCAGCACGGGCTTCAGCAAGCTCCTGCTGGAGCCTGTAAGCGTCCAGGTAATCCACCAGACCCAACCGCCTGACCTCGCATATGGGGAGTTCAGCCGGCGCCTGGACGGAAACCGGTATGTCGGGACGCTTTCCCTGCATGGCGATGTTCAACTCCTTCGCCGCCACCCCATCAAAACCGGCTGAGAAAGGCTGGGATTCGAGAGGATAAAATCGTGTCGCTGGGCCAACGGCCTCGTGGATCCACTTCACGCGGAGGTTATACTCGTTAAGGAAAGAATGTGTCGGTTTCGATCTGCCCTTCGATACCTCAGGGCGAACGTGCTTCACCGCTCGTGCTGACGTATCGAAGCATGAGCACCTTGCCGAGGCAATCCTGCCAAAACGAAACATCTCTTGCTTAAACGCTATAGCACATGAGGTTTTGGTGAGCAACATCAACCCGCCCGGGCTAATGGATCACGTGGTCAGCATTCCGGGTTTTAGAATGGGTCAAACTGGCGTGATGGGGTGTCCGCTGAAATCGCGGGGAGTAATCTGACCAGAAAAACAAGGGAACATTTCACCAGGATTTATGGTAATGGTGCACAAGAGTTACCAACATGGATTGGGAAGGAGTCTTACAGTGAAGTACGATAGGCCAAGCAAGGCTGAATATTACTTGGGGATTGCGGAGGCAGTAGCTAAGAGAGGTACTTGTCTACGACGACTATACGGTGCTGTTATTGTGAATAACGATCAGATTATTAGCACAGGGTATGTCGGAGCTCCAAGGCGGATGACAAATTGCATTGATATCGGACGATGCCTCCGACAAGAACAAGACATACCACCTGGAGAACGATACGAATTATGTCGTTCGGTACACGCTGAGATGAATGCCATCATTCACGCTTCGCGTTTGGAGATGGCAGGCGGAGATCTATATCTGGTTGGTTTTTCCGTCGATGATGGAAATTATGTCACCAATTCCGAGCCATGTAAACTTTGCAAGCGAATGATCATCAATGCCGGTATATCTAGAGTTTACGTTAAGAGAGGACCTTTGAAAGAAGACATACTTGAGATCCAGGTGGATGACTGGATTAAAAATGAGGATTCTCTTTTCGAAACAGGGAAAGGCGCCTATTGATTTACAGCGCAGTTCATGGATCATAATGGGTTGACTTTCGTTCATGGAAGATATCGTTCAAATCGGTTCATTGGGCGGTGAGTTGAGAAACTTCAGGACGGGACAAACAATCTCCAATGAACTGGGCTTCTCCTCGGTGATGCGCAACGCTATCCTTCGCGCCACCTGCGCGGATGTAAAGGGCGGCGCCCCTGGTTCGCCTCATAGTTCGGATGTCCAAGGCCGGCCCCGAGAATCCAACCTGCCGTCTTGCAAAAATATTCGCCCGATCGGAATGCGATTCCCCTGCACTTTCATTTGCGCGCCAATGATGCTACCTTGTGTGGTAGTTCAGTAACATACTGCTAGCGTTGTGAGGAACGTATGCGAAAGGAAAGAAGCGAGCACAGGTCACCCGTAGACGCTCTGGTAGCCGTAGCCAAGCGCCTTAGTACCTATGAGAATCGATACTGCATGACGTCGGAGGAATTCTTCAACGGGTACGAAAAGGGCTGCATGGAAGACTCCGCAGATTTCGTCGAGTGGGCCAATGACTATCAGCACTACCTGGCGATCAGACTTGAGATAGAAAACCATCTGCGTCATGTTGCATGATCAGTTACGTCGGCACCTCGAAGAAGTCCAATCTTCCATCGGAACACTGGAAAACGCTTATGTGGAGCGCTATCAGGAGGAAATCCTGACACCACATCGTGTGAATCTGAGAATCCGCATTCGTTTTTCTGAAGGAAGCCTCCTGGAATTGACCGAGGCAGTCGTCGTTGAAACTGAGCTGCTCAGGCATCTGGGCTATCGTTATCACTTCCAGGACCAAGAGAACCGCCTCCTCTTCCGCTACGATAACACCCCGCATTTTCCTGAGCTTGACAGTTTCCCGCATCACAAGCATCGGGAAAACGACGTCAAATCTTGCGAGAAGCCATCAATTCCAAAGATCGTCGAAGAGGTAAGGGTGCATTTGGGGAAGTGACCTGGAGATTGTTCATTTACACGGTCCAAAATGCTTTCCCGTCAATCCGGCATTCAACCTTTCATGGGACTTTTGACCGTGGAGGAAAATATCGATTCGCTCGACGGAGCTGGGTCTTAGGTGTCAGGCAAAAAACAAATATCCGATCCGACCATCCGCACGTCATTCCCGCATGCTTCTGGCGGGAATCCAGATGTCTTAAAGCCCTGGACCCCCGCCAAAAGCATGCGGGGGTGACGGGTCGCCTGGCTCTCATTCAAAGGCTGCGGGAATGACGACCAAGCTACAGAGCTGGATGCTTACTTATTGCCTCGTGCCTTAGTGCGCCGGTTTCAAACCTTTGCAGGTGCACTGGTTCAACCGCTTAGCGCGTCCAGGGCCTCCCAGCGCTGATAGGCCTCAGCCAGTTCCTGTTCAAGGGACGCCAATCGCGCTTTGGCCCCGGCGATATCAGGACCGGCTTGCTGGTAAAAGGATGGGTCGGCCATGGTTTGATACAGTCTCGCCTGCTCTGCTTCCAGGGTTTCAATCTGGTGCGGCAGGGCTTCGAGTTCGCGCTGCTGCTTGTAACTGAGTGTTTGACGGCGTTCCTGCCGGGAGCGCTGCTTTGCCGCTCGGGGGGTGGGCTTTTCCACCTTAGCCGGAAGCTCAGGGCTGCGTTGACGCAACCAGTCGTCGTAGCCCCCAACGTACTCGCTGACGCGGCCTTCGCCTTCAAGCACCAGGGTGCTGGTCACGACATTGTTGAGAAAGACCCGGTCATGGCTGACCAACAGCACCGTGCCCAGATAATCCAGGAGCAACTCCTCCAGTAATTCCAGAGTCTCGGTATCGAGGTCGTTGGTCGGTTCGTCCATAACCAGCACGTTGGATGGCTTGGTGAACAGGCGCGCCAGCAGCAGTCGGTTGCGCTCACCGCCGGATAGTATCCGAACCGGGGAGCGGGCTCGTTCCGGGGAAAACAGGAAATCCTGCAGATAACCAATGATGTGCCGCGGCTTGCCATTGAAGACGATGGTGTCATTTCCTTCGCCGACGTTTTCCAACACCGACTTGTCCTCGTCCAGTTGCGCCCGGAGCTGGTCGAAGTAGGCCACTTCCAGATGGACACCGAATCGCAGCTCACCCTGTTGCGGCGCCAGCTCCCCAAGCAGGATCCGCAGCAAGGTGGTCTTGCCGGAACCGTTTGGACCGATAATGCCAACCTTGTCGCCGCGCATGATAAGCGGTGGAGAAATCGCGGATAATCGGCACCTCACCGCTGTATCCAAAGCTCACATCCTCCGCCTCGATGACCAATTTCCCTGAGCGGCCGGCTTCCTGGGCACGCAACCGAACCGATCCGGTGCGTTCACGCCGCGCACGCCGGGCCTCCCGCAGCTTCTCCAGGACGCGCACGCGACCTTCGTTGCGAGTGCGCCGTGCCTTGACCCCTTGCCGAATCCAGACCTCCTCGCGAGCCAGCTTCTTGTCGAACTGAAGCCACTGGTTGGTTTCCGCCTCCAGGGCCGCCTGCTTCCGTTCCTGGAAGGTCGCATAATCGCACGCCCAGTCGATGAGACTGCCTCGATCCAGCTCAATGATGCGGGTGGCAAGCTTTTGCAGAAACATCCGGTCGTGAGTGACAAAGAGCAGGGTCCCACCGTAACGCAACAGAAACTCTTCCATCCAGACGATGGCTTCCATGTCGAGGTGGTTGGTGGGTTCGTCCAGCAGCAGCAGATCCGGATCCCGCACCAGGCCTCGAGCCAGCAATACGCGCCGCTTCAGCCCTGCGGACAGGACTTCGAACGGTGTCTGAGGGTCCAGATGCATGCGCGATATGGTCTTTTCCACCTGCTGGTGTTTGCGCCATTCGGCAGTGTCATGGGAAGCGCGCCAGGCGTTGCCCGGATCATCCAGGCCGCCTGCGACAATGTCAAAGGTCGTGCCGCGAAGCCCCTGCGGCATCTCCTGGGGGAGCAGGGCGGTGCACATCCCCTGCTGCCGCTGCATTTCACCTTCATCCGGGATGAGATCACCATGAATCAGCCGCATCAAAGTTGACTTCCCGGCTCCATTCCGGCCGAAAAGGCACAACCGTTCCCCCCGTTCAATTTGAAGATTCACGTGGTCAAGCAACAACGGTCCACCAAAGCTCACACTCACATCGCACATACTCACAACTGCCATATCGATCTCAACCCTTTACATTCAAATGACCGCGTCCTTCCTTAAGGTCCCTTCTCGCCCGTCACTGCAATTCATCGGCGCTTCTTCAATGCTGCTTCGAAAGGATTATTGAAGGCGCTGTTACGTCCAGAATGACCTTTTTGTTCAGGCCGCGTCTTGGTTGCGGCCGGGCTTCGCACTCATGGGCTGTTCCATTCCAGGTGCAGGAGCTGACTTCATGGAAAGGGAGACGCGACTTCTTTCCATATCCACTTCCAGGACAGTTACGGTGACGCGTTGGTGAACGCGAACGATCTGCCGAGGATCACTGACGAAGGTATCGGCAAGCTGACTCACGTGAACCAGTCCGTCCCGGTGCACGCCAATGTCCACGAAGGCACCGAATGCAGCCACATTGGTGACAATTCCAGGCAGCCGCATACCCGGCTGGAGATCCGCCAACTTCTCGATGCCCGGAGCAAAAGCGAAGGGTTCAAAAGTCTCGCGCGGGTCTCGGCCCGGCTTGGCCAGTTCCGCCAGGATATCGCGCAGCGTCGGCAGCCCGGCGGCATCGGTCACGTAGCGGGCAGGATCAATGGCGTCTCGCCGGGCGGTGTTGCCGATGAGGTCCATCACCGCGCAACCCAGATCCCGCGCCATGGATTCGACCAGGTGATAGGATTCGGGGTGAACGGCACTCCCATCCAGAGGGTTTCCCCCATCCCTGATCCGCAAGAACCCGGCCGCCTGCTGGAACGCCTTGGGACCCAGGCGCGGGACCTTTTTTAGGTCTTCCCTGGAACGGAAGGGGCCATTGCCATCGCGATACGCCACAACATTTTTGGCCAGCTGCGGTCCAAGCCCTGAAATATAGGTCAGGAGCTGTGGGCTGGCAGTGTTGACGGCAACGCCGACGGCATTGACGCAGCTCATCACCACATCGTCAAGGCTCCGTTTCAATTCGCCCGGATCGACATCATGCTGGTACTGGCCGACCCCAATGGATTTGGGATCGATCTTGACCAGCTCGGCCAGAGGGTCCATCAGACGCCTGCCGATAGAAACGGCACCGCGAACGGTCACGTCGTGATCGGGGAACTCCTCACGGGCGACGGCGGATGCGGAATACACCGAGGCCCCACTTTCATCCACCATGATGATCTGAATTTCTTTCGGCAGGTCTAGGCCGCGAACAAAAGCTTCAGTTTCCCGCCCAGCGGTGCCGTTGCCGATGGCAATGGCTTCGATGCCCAATTTGGCGGCAAGGGCTCGAATGCGCTCGGCCCCCTTCTCAGCCCCCTGGGGGCCTGAATGCGGGTAGATGGTTTCGTTATGGATGAGTTTCCCCTGAGGATCCAGGCAGACCAATTTGCATCCGGTGCGAAACCCCGGGTCCAAGGCCAGAGTCTTCTTGGACCCCAACGGAGCAGCCATCAGCAGATGGCGGAAATTGTCGGCAAAGACCTGGATCGCATCCCGGTCGGCACGCTCTTTGGACCATTGCTTGGTCTCGGTTTCCAGAGATGGTGCCAGGAGCCTCCGGAAGCTGTCATGAACCGCGGCTCTGACCTGCTGCGAGGCGGCTGAATCGCCATTGACGAAAAGGGATTCAAGCACGGCTAAGGCTTCTTCTTCCACGGGCGCGATGTGGACGGTGAGAAATCCCTCCTTCTCGCCGCGGCGTGCGGCCAGAATTCGATGGGATGGGGCTCGACTGATCGATTCCTCCCACTGGTAGTAGTCGCGGTACTGGATGCCTTCGCCGTCTTTGCCGGCAACCACCCGGGATCTGATCACGCCCTTATTGGTAAAATGCGCTCGAAGCCGGGCACGGGCCTCGGAGTTTTCATTGACCCATTCGGCCACGATATCGCGAGCGCCGGCGAGCGCTTCGTCGGCAGAGGAGACCCCCTTTTCCGGATTGATGAAAGATGCCGCTGCGGCCGGAGGGTCGGTGGCCGGTTCTTGAGAGAAAAGCAGGTGAGCCAGAGGTTCCAGCCCCTTTTCGCGAGCGATCGTGGCCTTGGTCCGACGTTTCGGACGGAACGGCAGATAAAGATCCTCCAGGGCCACCAGGGTTTCTGCCTGCACGACCTTCGCTTGCAACTCACCGGTCAGTTTCCCCTGTTCATCCAACGATCTCAGAATAGTTTCCCGCCGTTTGTCTAGGAGTTCCAGTTGTATCAACCGATCGCGAATCGAGGTGATCACGGTCTCGTCCAGCGAACCGGTAGCTTCCTTGCGGTATCGCGCAATGAAGGGAATCGTTGCACCTTCCTCCAGCAGTTTGGCGGTGGCTTGGACTTGGTGCCTCGAAACCTGGAGTTCGCCGGACAGGGAAACAATGTGCTGTTCGTTCATATGATCCTCTATGGTTCCCAAGGGTGTAGGCCTTCATCGCAACCTGTTGAATTCCATCCTGGCGATCACTATTTTTGTGATTCCCGAAATCTGAATCGTCAGGATCTCACGACATCTTTCGAAGCAAGATCAGAAATCTACCGGACTTGCCAGACCACCAGACTAACCCACCTCAACCCGCGGCCTATGCCGATTTCAGGCTGAAAGCATCCAGGCTCTCACTGTCACAGGGTTACTGCAATGGTCGAAAAGCGATGCGGTTGCACCACAATATCATAGGGCCGCATGCAGTTCCTCACATGAATTCATTGACGGCACGGGTGAAAAACGTTTAGGATAAATATTACCGATGACGGTACCAGGGTTCGTGCCTGTCTGTGGCAGATAGGCAACTGGAACCGTCAACCCCGGAGGGAACGACAACCGTCGCCCTTGTTCTGGATGCTACCCAGCCATTTAGTATTCACCCTAACGCGTTGCTGTTTTTCCATCTTGGTCAATAGACCACACGTTGCTACCTTGCTTTGGTGTTCTTGATGGTTTCGTCGTATCGTCGTAATCGGTGTACAGGGCGCATTCAAAACCAGCGGATTATCCCATATTTGCGGCACACTTGAATCAGAAGGGGGGGAACAATTTGCAGGGTTTCGGTCATTGTTTGTTCGGTCATTTCTGATGTTTGTCCAATGGAGCTTGGTGGTATTTTATCAATTCCAATCAGCGGAGGGACCTATGAAGAGTCGAAGAACACTGCAGGTGACTGGTTTGGTATTGGCGTTGCTTCTCACTATGGGGGTGGGATTTGCAAATGCGGCTGATAGATGTCCTGATAATTTCATCTTCATGGTTGACCAGTCGGGTTCCATGTACCAGCTTTTTGGGGATCCCGAACTGAAAATGTGGGTGTCCAAGAAAGTCCTTTACGACATCAATGCGCAGATCCCTGACTTTAAATACACGGCGGCTTTGGAACTGTTTGCCCCGGTGCAGGAGCTTTATGCGCCAGGTCCATATGATCGTGCGGCAATGGCCAAAGCCATCGGCAAGATTAAGAATTTCCAGGAAGTTTTCGATCGCAGGACCCCCATGGGACCTGGCCTTAGGTCGCTGGATCCGGTGCTGGCTAAGATGAGCGGCACTACAGCGATTATTCTGGTCACCGACGGAATGGCCAATATGGGTAGCGATCCGGTGGCGGAAGCGAGTGCGCTTTACAGCAAGTATCCCAACGCATGCATCCACATCGTTTCCGTTGCAGACGCCAAAGACAAGAAAGGCAAACAGATCCTGCAAAAAATCAACAAACTCAACAACTGCAGCATCATGGCTGAAGGCTTGACGCTAGCTGCAGACAGAGCAGCTCTGGAAAAATTCGTCCGCGATGTGTTTTGCGCTCCGCCCAAGAAATGCACGAACCTGATCCTGCGTGGCATCCATTTCGACTTCGACAAGTCCAACATCAAGAAAGAATGGGTGGTGGTCCTGGATGAAGCCGTCAGCATATTGAACAAAGAACCCTGCCTCACCGTCAATGTGATGGTCGAAGGTCATACCGACTACTTCGGCAGTGATAGTTACAACCAGAAGCTGTCTGAACGTCGCGCCGGCGCCGTTTACGATTATTTCTCAAGAAGGGAATCAAGGCTGAACGCATGAGACCCGTCGGCTATGGCGAGAAGCGTCCCAAAACTACCGGATCGTTCGCCTGCGGGCCGCGCCATCAATCGTCGGGTGGAAATAACGGTCGTTGAGTAATACGGGGTTGTTGTTTGAATAGCTAAACCTAAGGGTGCGAACAAGCGATGGGTCGGGATCTGCTGCCTCGGCTCTTTCTCGCCGAGCCCAGATCCCTTTCCCATGTTTTCACGACCTAGAGGACTAAGATGACCCTGCAAACCATCGCAGGGTCATTTAGTTTGTTCAGTCTCCTACAGAAAGGTCTTCCTGCCCGGCTTCCGATTTCCGGATTGGCCCGCTGGATGCGACCTGCTGCTTCGGTATTCAACAGCCACTTCCCAGTCCCGCTTGGCCGCACTGCGTTTCCCTTGAGCAGCATAACTGCCGCTGCCGCCGGTTTCCTGGTAGCTGAAGGGGCGTCCTTGGGGCCGGCCGGTCTTGCCGCGCTGGCCGCTTCCGACCGCGGGCGCCCGCCGCTGGTACCTGGCATCGCCACCGAACCCAGTCACCGTTTGGGTCGGTTCCAGGCCGGGGATGACGTGGGTGGGCACGGCTTTCCCGATATAGCGCTGAATTCGGTCGAGATACGGGAGATCCAGCCGGGACGCAAAAGAAATCGCAATTCCCGATTCTCCGGCCCGGCCGGTCCGGCCAATGCGGTGCACGTAGTCTTCGGCAAAGCGTGGCAGATCGAAGTTGATCACGTGACTGATGCCGGTAACGTCAAGTCCGCGGGAGGCTACGTCGGTCGCCACCAGCAATCTGATCTTGCCGCGCCGCATATTCATCATCGTACGATTGCGGGCAAATTGGGTCATATCTCCATGGAGTGCCGCCGCCGCATGCCCCTGGGCGCTGAGGTCGCGAGCCAGGTTATCGGCGTCGCGCTTGGTGGCGGAAAAAATAATCGCCTTGGTCACAGCACTGTCCGCACAAAGGTGCTGCAGCAGGCGGTTTTTGTGCTGCAGGTTGTCGGCCAGATGCAAACGCTGTTCGATCGCATCAAGCGTGATCTTACCGGGGGCGATTTCAATCCGTTCCGGGTCGTTCATTAGCCGTCCGGCCAGCTTGGTGGTGGCATCGCCCAGAGTGGCGGCGAACAGAAGGGTTTGGCAACCCTCCGGGACGGCCGCGGAAATCCGCTCCACATCCTCAACAAATCCCATGTCCAGCATTCGGTCGGCCTCATCCAGGACAAACAGTTCGATCTGGCGCAGGTCAATTCGGCCGCGTTCCATGTGATCCAGCAGTCTTCCCGGAGTGGCGATGATCATATCCGGCACCTGGGAAAGAGCCTTCATCTGCTCGCCATAGGGCATCCCACCGATGATGGTGACACTTCTGAGCCGCAGGTGTTTGCCGTAGGTGCGGGTGGCCTGAGTAATCTGCTCGGCCAGTTCGCGGGTGGGGGTGAGTACCAGGACCCGCGGGCCGGGTTTGCGCTCAGGGGAAGCAGCGGCCAGCCTCTGGAGTGCCGGCAGCACAAACGCTGCGGTCTTGCCGGTGCCGGTCTGGGCCGAAGCGATGAGATTACATCCAGCCAGAGCCCTGGGAATCGCCTGGGCCTGGATCGGGGTGGGCTGGTTGTGACCGCACTGGGTCAGAGCCTTTAGAATGGGTGGAATCAACTTCAATTCTTCAAAAGAGATCAATAGGTGAAATCCTTAATCGTTTCCGATCCTAAACCGGCGGCCTCGGCAGGTTATGAGGCGATTGCCCGGCACGACGCAAAACGCCATGGCCGGATTTTGCCGCAACCGGCACCAACCGGCGGCCCAATCCAGAAACGTTATTGAAAGGTTATAACTACCAGGCTGCAGAGGGAAATCCGCGCCGATTTGGCGCTTGCGGCTGCAGCACGACTGAGACGACAGGCCTGAAACATCGTCGCCAACCAAACGTGCTGCCGCAGTGGATCAGACTACTGAAGCGAAGGGGTCAGTGATCGATGGAGCTTGATGGCAGGTACCTAAGGAAAAACGAATGCGGTCCGCAAAACCATTCCCGCCAAGGTCTCAAACAGTTGATGGGTTCTTAACAGCCCTGACATTGAATGGCAAGCTGTTTTTGTTGAAGGTTCGAAGATTTAAGCCGGAAGTGACGTCCTGGGAGTGGCTGCCGGCCCCGCAGAAGATCATCTTCTTCCCACATAGTCCCACTGCTCGGGCAGAGGCTGAGGACCCGGCCGAATGCCGGCAAGATCCGGATCTTCATCGCTGAATGGCGGCTTGGGGCTGATCTTGTGAGCTTTCGCCTCGACACGGCGAGCTTCTTTCTCTCGCTGTTTCTGCTGCCGGGCCTTTTCTTTTTCCATTTTGTGAAAAGTGACTTTTGACTTCTTTGCCATACTGCCATTCCTCCTGCCAGCCCCTTATGAGACAAAAAAGCCGAAGATCGAACTCCGGCTTCTTGTTCCCGCAGGTGAACTGACCCTGGGTGTTCTATAGTTTTCTCACCTTGACCGCTGCCGGGCCTTTGGCGCCTTGTTCCACTTCAAAGCTGACCCGCTCACCCTCTTCGAGAGTCTTGAAACCCTGACCCTCAATGGCTGAATGATGCACAAAGACATCTTTCCCGGTGTCGGCCTCGATAAACCCATAACCCTTGGTCACATTGAACCATTTGACGCGACCTTCCGCCATCTCCCTGCTCCTCCCTGGTTAAACGTTGACATTATTTTTGGTGCGTTACTTAGGAGCCATCCAAAAACTGCTTTCGACAAATAAAAACCCCACCCCCACACAACCCAAAATACTGAGCCAGTCAATTTACTCTGTTCGAGCTTAACGCTAGAGCTTCTGAAAGGCAAGAAAAAGGCGGCGCACATTGCAAAAAGTCCATCGATTCATCATTTTGCACTCCAGCCAAGGCTCCCCAGAACTAGCGCAACTATTCTAAAATACTTATTATTCAGGTCATTGGCAGGGGCAACGACGACCAACCATAACAGAAGAAGAATCATGGGTGCCCTGTGCCCGTAACGTGCAATTTCTTGAATTCTTTTCAAGAGTTTTGTGTAAACTTGGGTATTCTCAGGGTTCTCAGCACCTCTGCGGCAGATGTTTTCCGTCGTTTGGTTGTGGCCAGAAGTCGCGTTGTGATCTCTGTGGTGAGACCTTTGTGTCTCGTGGTTTTGAAGTGTTTCGATGGGACGTGACCGTGTGTGGTGAACGGCTATGTGGGAGCACCTGGTCCTTTATGGAAGATGGACACACTGCGTTGATTTCCCGATATTTCGACTACCTGGCCGAGCATTTTCCGGTTATGTGCGCCAGTGATGAATTCCTGGCCCTGCCTCGGGCCCAGGCGGCCAGCAGACATTACCATCGCATCGAAGACCTCGATGCCGCTGCCGTGAACGAATGTCTTGCCGATCTCGAGGCCTTCCGAGAAGAATTCGATCGCCGAACCGCCGCCGCTACTGACCTGGAAACGCTCATCGATCTGGACCTTGTGAAGGCTAATGTCGCAGGGGTTTTGATCGAGTTCAAGGAAAGCCGCTCCTGGCGCCACAACCCGTTGCTCTACTTGAAGATTGCTTTTATCGGGCTCGATCACGCCCTGACTAAACCCGCATCAGATCCGCGGGAACAAACCGAACGGGCCATGGCTCGACTCCAGGCCATTCCGCGCCTGCTACAGCAGGCCACAGTCAATATTGACAGCATGCCGACATCGTACCATCAGACGGCAACCGCTATGGTCTTTGACTGCAGGAGTTATCTGGCCGAAATCGCCACCAGTGTCGTCGCTGCCAATTCGCCGCACTTCATCTCAGCTCTGCATCAAGTCGAGTCGGCATTGGATGCCTTCGGAAGGTTCTTGTCTGCCGTTACCTCTCTTCCTGACGACCCTCTCCAGGGTACCAGTGTCGAGAAGAACCTGAGACAGGTTTTTTTATGCCAGCGGAGCCTGACTGAGATCTTTCAGATTGCGGTGGAAGAATGGCAGGAAAACCTGGGCCAAATGCAACAGCTGCAAAACAGCATCAACCCTAGGAAATCCTGGGGGCAACTGTATCACGCCTACAGCCCGCCCGAAGTCGGACAGCTGGACACCTTTGCTCTCTACGGCCGGGAAATCAAACGGCTGACCTCATTCTTTCGCCAACACGGTTTCGACGAGCTCGTTGGCTCAGAGCCCCTGCTGCTTTGCGAAACGCCTACCTATCTGCGGTCAGTGCGCAGTTCTGCATCCTTTAGCGCCGCCTCCGGGGCTCATGGCAGCGAAGCCGACCGATTCTTCCTCAGTACCCGGCTTCCGCGACATCGTGGCCGGCAAGCCGAAGAACGGCTCCGCAAGCGGCTTCATCGCGAGTACCGGTTCCTTTCAGCCCATGAAACCATTCCCGGCCACCAATTGTTGGACAGCGTCCGCAGAAATCTTGCCAATCCGGTGCGCCGCCAGATCGAGTCAGCCCTCTTTTACGAAGGCTGGGCTTATTATGCCGAATCGCTCCTGGCCGAATACGGCTATGTGGAACTGCCTATCGAACTTCTGGTCGATTGCAAACGCAGGCTCTGGCGCGCGGCCCGCTGTCAGATAGATGTCGGCCTCACCACCGGCCGGCTGAAACCGGAGGATGCTGTCGGTCTGCTCACCACTGCCGGCTTTTCCACCGAAGAAGCCACAGCCCAGGTCACTCGTTTTCGACTCAGCCCGGGCTATCAATTGTGTTACAGTCTGGGCCGTTATGAAATAATGCAACTACGGAAGAGCTTTGCCCCTCACCTGGGCCGGGATCGCTTCCACCAGGAACTCCTGGAAGGTGGGCAGTTGCCCTTTCATCTGGCCGAACAACGGTTGCAGGCCCTGGGTACCAGCAACAACCTGCTGCGTAATGCCTCAAATCCTTTCACCCTGAAGGAGAGGATCTGAATAAGGGGTGTTCTGCGACAGCCTCCGGGCAAGATCAAATGAGGAGCGGAATTTGAACGGTTTTCTTGGATGTCATTCCGAATGGAACCTGGGCAGCCCCGGCGGCTGGGACTATCAGCGCATCACACAAATCATCGGCAAAAGCGTCTGGCAGCGGCTCAACACCATTCGTCCCTGCGGTGTCGAGCTGGATTTCGACCATCCGCTGCTCTTCCCAGTAAATGGCTTTGTAGAGATGCTGATCCAGGTCTATCGGGATCGCGAAGGGTCAAACTCCGGCCTGATCGCTGTGGTGGCCGAGGAAGAAACCCTCGCAGACGTCACCGAGAACATCAACCTTGCCAATCATCTCAGTGCCGTCGACGGCATCACCGGGGCGCTCATGGCACCCCACGAACTCGAACTGCAGGGCGGGCGGGTGTGCTGGCACGGCCAGCCGGTATCGCTCATCTTTATGGATTTCAACTCGGATGTGCTCCTGGCATTGCACCGCAAACACGACCTCACCCCGGTGCTGCAGGCCATTCGGGAACAGCGCGTGATCAATCCGCGGGGGACCGAACCCATCAATGTGAAAAGCATGTTTGAAGTCATCACCGGTCCCGAACGCCGACGATTTCACCTTGAAACCGTGGCGCGCACCCCCTGGACCCGTCAGTTCCACCCGCGGCGCACCGATGGCCCAAAAGGCGAAGACATTGCCGATCTGATCGAATGGACCCGCACGCATTGGTCCGATTTGGTGCTCAAACCAGAGCGTGGCTATTCCGGCAAAGGGGTGCGGGTCGGCGAGGTGCACCCCGACGCCGATCAGGCCATCAGGTTGGCCCTGGAGGAAGGAAACTATATCGTTCAGGAAAAAGTCCCGCTGCCGCTGTGGGCCGAAGATATTCCCAGCCTGAACGAGAATCAGCAACACCTCGTCCTGGAACGCTGTCAAACCGACTTCCGCTGCCTCATGGGCCCAGCCGGGCTGTTCGGATTCATGGGCCGCTACGGCGGCGTACCAACCAATGTCGGCAGCGGCGGGGGAGTCCAACCGCTGGCCGTGCTGCGTTCCGACCTGAGCGTGCGTGAAGCCGTGGATCGCATCCATGAGGCCATGATGGCAATCCCCTCCGACGAGCTCTCCGAAGTCATTGAAATGCAGCAGCGCCTCGCCATGGACCATCGCTTCACCTACCTGCTCGGCCCCATCAAGATCGCTCTGCGGCCTCGATTGATAACCGAAAGCCAGCTGGCAGCGCTGGATCAATACTGCCGCGGGGTCTGGCTGGACTGTCTGGAACTGGAACGGATGTGGCTGGCGGGGGAACTGGATGCCATCGTCAAGATCGAAGCGGAAGAGTTGGAAATCGCGCGCCTGCAGCCCTGGGGCGGATCTCCGGCCATCATCGCGGCCGACGGCCTCTTTGGGTTTGGGGCGGGTGCGGAGGCCACATGACGATCCGGGTGGAGCCCGACTGGTGGAAGGCCATATTCGATGAGGTCTATCTGCTCACCGATGCCCGGTCGGTTTGCAACAGGGAGATCACCTGCCGGGAAGTGGACCTGGTCTGTGAACTCCTCCCGATACAGCCGGAACACCACATTCTGGATTTGTGCGGCGGCCACGGACGACACAGCCTGGAGTTCTGCCGTCGCGGCTTTCATCGCTGCACTTTGCTGGATTATTCCGAACACCTGGTGGCACACGCTCGAGCCCAGTGCACCGAAGACCGCCAAACCATGGCCTGCATCCGGGCCGACGCGCGAAGCACCGGTTTGGCCTCTGTCAGTTTCGACCATGTGCTCATGCTGGGCAATTCCCTGGGCTATATCGCCGATCCGGACGCCGACCGGCAGATCCTCGCCGAAGCCAACCGAGTGCTGCGTCCCGGTGGCTGGGTGCTGGTGGATGTGGCCGACGGGGAGGCGATTCGACAGGCCTTCAACGCCAATGCCTGGCACGAGGCCGGAGACGACATCGTGGTATGCCGTCAACGGGAAATGCACCCGGATCGGATCTGTGCGCGCGAAGTGGTGATCAGCAAGAGGCAGGGGCTGATTCGGGATTCTAGCTACGCCATTCGACTCTACGAAACCGAAGACCTCACGCAGTTGCTCCAGCAGGCGGGATTTGAAGGGATCCAGGTCCTTCGCGATTTCTCCCCGCACTCCACCAAAGGCGACTATGGGTTCATGAACCGACGCATGGTCGCCACCGGGCAGAAACCCTGAGAACCCAACCTGGCCCCTCCGATCTCTCGCCAGAGGACCAGGACGCCAAGGTACCCGGGGCAGAACACTTCCCTGGACCCCCCGTCACCTCAGCTTCATTTTTCGAAGCCGGATGGATTTCGGCGTCACTTCCACCAGTTCATCGTCGTCAATGTATTCCATGGCCTGTTCGAGGGTGAACTGCCGGGGCGGGATGAGGCGCAGGGCTTCATCGGTACCCGACGCCCGGATGTTGGTGAGCTTTTTCTCCTTGGTGATATTGACCCACAGGTCATCAGAACGCGAGTTCTCGCCGACGATCATGCCCGGATAGGCCGGATCTCCGGGGCTGACGAAAATGGTGCCGCGGGGCTGCAGATGATAGATCGCATACCCCACCGCCTTGCCGTCGCGGTCGGAAACCAGGGCACCGTTGGGCCGGCCGACGATCTCTCCCGCATAGGGCGTGTGGCCGACGATGAGTGTATTCAGGATTCCGGTGCCGCGAGTATCGGTCAGGAACTGGCTGCGGAAGCCGATCAGGCCCCGCGAGGGGATTTCGAATTCCAGCCGTACGCGGCCGAAACCGTTGTTGACCATCTTGGTCATCTGGCCACGCCGTGAACTCAGCATTTCCGTGACAATCCCGACGAATTTCTCCGGCAGATCGATCACCGCCAATTCCATAGGTTCGAACAGCTTGCCGTCTACCTCACGAGTGATGATCCTTGGTTTGGAGATAGAGAGCTCAAAACCTTCCCGCCGCATCGTTTCCACCAACACCGCCAGCTGCAATTCACCCCGGGCGCTCACCCGGAAAGAATCCCGATTCTCCGCCTGCTCGACTCGAATACTCACATTGTAGAGCAATTCCTTGTCGAGGCGTTCCTTGATGTGCCGCGAGGTGAGCAACGTTCCTTCCTTGCCGGCAAGAGGAGAGGTGTTCACCGAAAAAACCATGGAGATGGTCGGATCCTCCACGGTGATAACCGGCAAAGGCCGTGGATCGGCAAGGTCACCCAGGGTGTCACCGATAAAGATGTCGTCCACCCCGGCTACTGCAGCAATGTCCCCGGCAGAGACCACGTCCCGCTCCACCCGGTTGAGTCCTTCGTAAGAGTACACAACACTAAGGTTCGCCTTGCGCGGCGGCACATCGCCGGCCTTGAGCAGCGCCACTTCCTGACCGTAACGCAAGGACCCATTGACCACCTTGCCGACGCCGATCCGCCCCACATAGTCGCTGTGGTGCAGGTTGGTGACCAGAAACTGCAGTGGCGCCTCCGGGTCATATGAAGGAGCGGGAATAGCGGCGAGGATGGATTCAAACAATGGTACCAGGTCGCGCCCCTGACCGTCGGGGTCGGTGAGAGCGATCCCGGCCTTGGCGTTGGTGTAGAGCACCGGGAAATCCAATTGCTTTTCGGCGGCATCCAGATCGATGAAGAGGTCGTAGATCTCGTCCAGCACTTCTTGGATGCGCCGATCCGGGCGGTCGATTTTGTTGATCACCACGATAGGGGGCAGACCCCGCGCCAGCGCCTTGCCCAGTACAAATCGAGTCTGCGGCAGCGGACCTTCAGTGGCATCGACCAGGAGCATGACACCGTCCACCATGTTGAGGGTGCGCTCCACTTCACCGCCGAAATCGGCATGACCGGGGGTGTCTACGATATTGATTTTAACCCCCCGGTACACAATGGCGGTGTTCTTGGCCATGATGGTGATGCCCTTTTCCCGTTCCAGATCCAGGCTGTCCATAACCCGTTCGGCAACCTGTTCGTTGTCCCGAAAGACACCGCTTTGCCAAAGCATGGCGTCCACCAGGGTGGTCTTGCCGTGATCCACGTGGGCGATAATGGCCAAATTGCGTAGGTCTTGACGTATCAGCATTGGTTAACCCTTGGGGCGTGAGGCGGCTCTTCTGAAGCTCACCCATTCCCGTGTCAGAATGAACGATATAAAAATTCCGCAGCGCTGCAAAACTAGGTATGGTCACCTAATGGAGGGGAGTAGTCAAGGGTCGAAGACAAAACGATGTTTCAGCTTCGATGCAATCGAGCGCCATTGGTGATCGGCCGCAATCTGCAAAGAGCTGCTCCCAGGAAGATCAGTTGGTTGTCGTCGCCGCAGGCTGAACCGGCACCGGCGCCGGCATCAGCAAGGCGGCAGAAACGGCTGATACTTTACATTCCCTGGGGAGTTCTCAATCGGTTCTTCTGTTCCCGCCAGTGCAGGGCCAACTCCACCAGCAGCCGCACACCGAAACCTGTTCCTCCTTTGGGGATGATGGGCAGGTCCTTGTCGGCCCAGGCCGGTCCGGCAATATCCAAATGAAGCCAGGGTATCTCCTGAGGCACGAATTGTTTGAGAAACATGCCGCCGATGATGCTCCCGGCCTTGCGGCTGCTGCCCACGTTCCTGCAATCGGCCACATCGCTTTTCATATCATCCTGATAGAAATCCCACAGCGGCAGCGGCCAGAGTCGTTCACCCACGGCCAGAGCCAGTTCCTGAACCGCTCCCACCAGCCGATCACGGTTGCCCATGACAGCGCCCACCTGCTCTCCCAGAGCGATGATGCAAGCCCCGGTGAGGGTTGCGATATCGACCATGGCAACGGGGTGAAATCGCTGCCCGTAGGTCAGGGCATCGCATAGGACCATCCGGCCTTCGGCGTCGGTGCTGATGACCTCGATAGTGAGTCCCGCCATGGAACGGATCACATCGCCGGGTTTGTATGCTTTGCCATCCGGCATGTTTTCGGTGCAGGGAATGATGCCGACGACCCGCTGCGGCACGGCCAGTTCACCGAGCACCACAAACGCCCCGAGGACGGCTGCTGCCCCGGCCATATCGTGTTTCATCAGGTCCATCTTGTCGCTGGGTTTGATGGAAATCCCGCCAGTATCAAAGGTGATCCCCTTGCCGACAAACACCAGCGGGAGGGTCCGTCTCCGTGCCCGCGGGGGCATGGTCGAGCACCAACATGTAGGCCGGTTCCCGGCTACCCTGGGCCACCGCCAGAAACGCCCCCATCCCCAGGGCCTCAGCCCTGTTCTGGTCGATCGCGTCCAGTTGGAATCCGTAGCGCTGCGCTAGTTCTCCTGCGGTCCGGGCCAGAAACCCAGGGGTCACCTGATTGGCCGGAGCAGTCACCAGGTCGCGGGCGAGCGTCACCCCCGCCACCACCGCCTGGGCGTGACTCACCGCACGGTTCAGCGAGGTATCTGGCGGCTGTTCGATCAGCAATTCGACGCTTTCCAGGTCGAATATCTGGTCGCGGTCCTTGGTCTTAAGCTGGTCGAAGCGATACAACCCGAGCAGACCACCGACAAGCGCCTCACGCAAAGCGACGTCAGCTGGAAAGGGCAACCCTTCCAAAGTCATGGCCGCCAAGGCCGGGCTCGCCACCCGCAGTTCGCGACACCTGCGCAACCCCGTCGCCACTGCCCCCCGCCATTTATCGAGGTCAAAATCATCGCGCTTACCCAATCCCACCAGAATGGCGCGCGGAAGCTTCTGTCCGGCGTTCGGCGCGTAACCGACCACTACTTCCTGCCACTTGCGGCGGAAATCCTGCAGCCCCGGCGAACCGCTCAGCCACTCCCCGGTACCAGCCAGCCAGGCCTGCACCCCCACCGGCCAAGGATCATCGCCTTCAAAGCCAAAAAGAATCAACGCGTCAGCTTCCCAATCACCCTGAACAGCAACCTGCCAGTGGATCTTCATGCTCTCCTCCTGCTCAATTCAAGAACCGTCCCGCAGACAGCCACCAACCTTACTCGAAGCTTGCCGGTTCCAGCGGCATTACTTCCATCCGCCCGCTTTCGCCGTCGAAATACAGCAGCCGGCCACTATAGGCCGAAGGCCGTCCACAGAGGATGCGCACGGCTTCCAGAGCCTGCAGACTGCCGATGGTTGCCGCCACCGGCCCCAGCACCCCGAGACTCTGTTCGGCCGCATCGCGGCTCCGCTGGGTGCCGTAGATGCTACTTAGATCAACGCTGCCGTCCGGCAGCAAGGTGCTCACTTGCCCCCACCATCCTGCCACGGCAGCGTGGATCAAGGGCACTTTGAGATTCTTGGCTGTCGTCGCCAACAGCCGGCGACCTTCAATATTGTCCAGCGCATCCAATACCAGGTCCGTCCCCCCGACCAGACGTTCAGCATTGGTTTCCATGAAGTTTTCCCGGATGGCATCTGCTGAAGTGAACGGATTCACGATCCGCAAGGTCTCGGCGGCAACCTCGGCTTTGGCCCTGGCCAGTGAGGTCCTATCGCTGAAGAGTTGTCGATTCAGATTGGAAGGCGCGAAGACATCGCCATCCACGATGCGCAGTCGCCCCACGCCCGCGCGAGCCAGCAACTGCACGAGGATTCCCCCCAAGCCGCCGCAGCCGCACACCAGGACAGTACTGCCGCAAATCCGTTGCTGTTCTTCCAGGGTGAGAGCGCTAAGGTTCCTGGCATAGCGGCTGGGAATAATCCCGCGGCGCAGGGCTTCCAACTGCGCACTCCCAGGGCTCAGCGCGTTTTCCTCAGCCCACTCCAGCAGAGCGTCGTCTTCCACATATCGTTGTAGCCGGCCATCGCAATCAAGGATATGAGCGTGTTGGTCAAGATCGGCCATCCCGACTCCTGATGCCAATGAAGTGTTATTCTCGAAACTCCATCCAGATCGGCTCTGAGGGTACAACGCAGCCGCTTGGCATCGCAAGCCGAAACACCCGGGGGATTTCGGTATGCACCCGGAAGGCGGCGGGCCGCCATCCCCCGGCATAGCTGTTCACTGAAGGTTTGGGCTCTTGGAGGTGACAGCACACATCGAGGCATCTCCTTGGGATGGTTCAACGCTGGTCAGTGGTGTAGACTCGTGAGCACTTGTGCCCACCGGAAAGTCCGACCCGGAGACGGAGCCTGGGCGTGCGGCAAAAACTCATTGACAAAGCCAGGTTACCTGAGTAGCTTTTTCGCTCTTTTCGTAAACCCTTAAAAAGCCCGCAGCAGCCACGACACTTGATGGACTAGGCCAGGCTTCGCTCGGTTCGACATGGCCCGGCGAGAACCCGGCTGATGGGTCAGTTCCTGTGAATCAGAGGGCAGAGACCAAGAGGAGGATGACAACACCATGAGCGAACGAATTCACAATTTCAATGCTGGGCCCGCCGCACTGCCCCTTGCCGTTCTCGAAGAAATCCAGGCCGAACTCATCGACTTCCATGGCTCGGGCATGTCCATTCTGGAAGTCAGCCACCGGTCCAAGTGGTTTGAAGACGTTCTCGACGATGCCATTGCCCGCATCAAACGGTTGCTGAAATTGGATGATGGCTATCAGGTGCTTTTTCTTCAGGGCGGAGCCAGCCTCCAGTTCGCCATGGCGCCCATGAATCTGGCGGTTGCCGGGAAGCCGCTGGACTACGTGGATACCGGCACCTGGTCCAGCAAGGCCATCAAGGAAGCTCAGATCCTGGGAAAAGACGTGCGGGTTGTGGCTTCTTCGGCCGACCGGGAATACACCTACATTCCCCGGGCGATTCCGGTCGACGGCCAGGCGGCCTACCTGCATCTGACTTCCAACAACACCATTCGCGGCACCCAGTGGCGGTCCTTCCCGGTCAGCGGCCAGGTGCCCATTGTCTGCGACATGTCATCGGACATCTTCAGCCGCGCTTTCGATCCGACCCCGTTCGGTCTGATCTACGCAGGCGCCCAAAAAAACGCCGGACCCGCCGGGGTAACCTTGGTGATCCTGCGCAACGATTTGCTCGAACGGGTGCCCGCGGCGCTTCCATCGATGCTCAAATACACCACCTACGCCGAAAAGAAATCAATGTACAACACCCCGCCCTGCTTCGCCATCTACGTGGTGCAGTTGGTGGCCAAATGGCTGGAAGAGACAGTGGGCGGGTTGGACAAGATGGAAGCTGTCAATAACCAGAAGGCGGCGCTCATTTACGGGCACATCGACAGCCAGGATTTCTATCGCGGTACGGCTGAACCCGGTTCGCGTTCCCAGATGAACGTAACATTCCGGCTGCCGACCCCGGAACTGGAAAAGCGTTTCATCGAACAAAGCCTGGCCGCTCAACTTGGCGGACTGAAAGGGCACCGTTCCGTGGGCGGTTGCCGGGCTTCCCTTTACAATGCCGTGCCGCTGGCAGCAGTACAGTCCTTGGTGGATTTCATGAAAGACTTCGCCAAAAAGAACGGCTGACCGCAGCACTTCCCGGTGAGTCCCGAAGCGCGGACGCCATGCTGCCTGCGCTTCGGGGTATACCTCGCTTCATCTCCTCCCCTAATACCCCCTTCACCACCAAGCCCCACCGCACTTTGAGCGATTGACAGCAGTCGGGCTGCAGCGACTCGGTCCTGATCGTATTTGGGATGCTTAAGCTTGCATTACTCGGGGGGAAGGCCACAAGGAAGAAAGTAAGGGGAGTTTATAAGGACCTGCCTGAAATCACCTTCTCCAGGCTGGAAAGATCGGGCAAACCGGGCAGCCAGTGTGCTGATCCGGCCACCCGGTAACGTTGATATCAGTTTGGGGGCGTGATTAGTATTGCGTTGAACCTAGAAACGACACTTTGCCCTCTGCATTGAAGGTTGTCTCTTTTGAGTCCACAGATCGGCGGCGGCGAAGACTGAGCTCATGCCCAAAACCACCTTTCTGGTTTCAGCTATTTCCACAGGTCTGACTGTCCTGCTCTCACCAATGCGACCATCTCTTCGCCACAACGGGCAGGGGATAGTATCAATTTTCCTCACCGGTGAAGTCCTTGATGAACATATCCAACTGAAAAGATTGATACCAGTTATGTTCGCCAAACTCAACTCCACAGCGCCTCAAGCGAGCTGCCCGACAAACCATTCTGCCTGGGCACTTCAGTGTCGTATACGACGTTGCACTCAATTCCTTTCACGCCGTGAGAAGTGACAGTCTCAAAAAGATCCAGCTTCAGTGACTTTTTCGAGAGAGCCAGCATTGATGCCGGAACGTTGGACGTATTGGAAAGCGACACCTCCTTTGCTGATATCCACGAGCTTGCCTATGCCGACGATAGATGTTTGACAGAACGCAGAAACCCACTCCTTGGGGGAAAAGCGTTTGTGTTTCCGCTGATCTTTCAATTCTTCTGATTCCGTCATGTTGTATTCTCCCTGCGAACCAGAGTTCCCCCCGTGACCAGGATCATACCCGAGAACAGAAAATCTCCGGTAGAGTATATACCAAAAGTAAGGAAAGGCGGTAGGCTGAAGTGCACTGCTGATAGCATAGATATCTTCTACCAACTAGTGGGCGGAAAAGGCATCTGGTCGACCGACTTCTGTAGGGGCGGGCCTTTAGATGCGCAACTGCTGGTAGGTCTTCGGGGTGGGGGACTAACCCTGCCCCAGATGAAACCCAGTAGTTTCCGGATGGAAACGAACTAGGCGCTTTCATGTTCTCCTCCAGATCTGAAAGATGGTGAAGCTAGTCTTTCAACGTGATTCCACTTGAAGTCAATCGGGACACATCCCGGAAAGAGAACGCACGTACCCACTAGGAATTTGGAAATCGGCACCGGAGTTGGTCTTGGCCAAGAGCGTTTAATCCTATTGAGCAATGGAAGCGCAAACCATACGACACCGATTAAGCACTCAGCCCTTCGCTACGGATGCAACCAATTAGAATTGCATAAGATTGTGGCCAACACCCGAAACACCTCACCAACTGAAACCTTTCCGACACTTTGCGCCTCACCAAAGGCAACCAGAGGTACCGATAAACTCAGTCATGTAAAGCAGATCGGCTTTGAGTCGCATGATCCCCGCGCAAAACCTGCAGGCAGCCTCGCGATCCCTACCCTTATAACGAGAACACCTCCACCTCTTCCGAGACGTTTTTCAACTTGAGTTTGCCCATGGATCTCAATTCGTAATGATCGCCCACCCGTGCTGCCGTGCCCCCTGAAAGAAACACCCCGCCCCCGGTGGCCAAACCACCGATCCTTGCCGCCACGTTGGTTGTTGATCCCCGTGCCGTGTAAGTCCAGCGAGATCCCGTGTAACTTTCAAATTTGACGGCTCCCACCAGAGCCGGCCCTGAATTGATCCCGATGTTGATCAGTACAGGTTCGGATAAGGATCCGGACTCCTTCGTTATCGCAGCCACCTTTTCCCGCACCAGCAGGGCGGTACGTACAGCCTCCAAAGCATTGATTTGTGGGTCCTCGTCGAGAAACAGCACCATCAGGCCGTCGCCGGCTGTTTCATTGACATCGCCGTTGTTGGCATAGATGGCGTCCATCACCGCCGAAAAGAACTTTTCGATGATGGCGTTGAGGTGGGCTGGGTCCAGCTTTTCACAGATCCTGGTGTAGCCTTCGATATCCAGAAACAGCACCGAGACATCCTGTTCCCGGGAGGACGGAAGATCGAATGTCGGGGACTTTTCAATGAGCCTGCAAACAGTGTTGGGCACAAACTTGCTCAGATTGGCCTTCATGCTCTCGAGGATTTCCACTTTCCGCATGGCGGCTCTGAGCTCGTTCAGGGCTTGTTCGAGTTGGATATTCGAGGTATGGAGGTTCTCATTGAGGCGCTGGATGCGCTGAAATGACCGGGCATTGGACAGCGATACCGCGAGGTTGTTGAAGAGAATCGACAATAGCTCCTCATCGCCTTCACTGTAAGGCTCGCCGACAATCTTGGCACCGAGCCCCAGGAGGCCGATGTGATCGTGTTCGACACGGAAAGACAGGGTGCAAGTCACCAATGGAGTCAACAGACCAGGGAAAAGCGGCAGGCAGGTGTTCTTGACCGGTCCTTGCTGACTTACCTGGATCAGGATCAGTCTAGCCCCATCCCGCAACGATCGAAAGGCTTCATTGGGAAACCCCAGGGATACAAAATGATCGATTTCCCTGGTGACCGTGTGCATCGTCAGGATGAAGCCCTCCATCACGCCGAAGTTCCCCATGGTCATAAGCAGGAAGTTCCTGAGGATGGTCTCGGGATCCGTGGTGCTGAACACTTCGTGACCCAAGTCATAGAGGGTCTTCAGATAGAGGGTCTTCTCGTCCAGTGACGTCTGGATGTGCTCGGTTTTCCCTATGGAAGCATGGGCTTCTTGTACTTCCGGATGCAAATCCATACCAAACTCTCCATGAAATTTCTGCTCATGAAACCTTGTTCGCCTTAAAGGACTCTAACACCATAACGAAGCATCACTCCCCTTCTCCCCCGTTGGGGCATAAGCGCTGACTTAGGTTTTGTGGTCCGTAGGGGCGGGGTTTATCCCCGCCCGTTCATCGACATCCAGCATCGCCTTCCAATTCGGCCAGACCAGGGAGCCGGACCATGGGTAGTCGGAAGCACAATCAGCGATCCCCGCACGGGATGGATTCTGCCAAATGTAGAGTGCAATATCGCCTAGTGATTCAACCTTGCGGAGTGCATGGTCGTAAAAGCTCCGCTGCCACAGCACCCGACCGGGCTCCAAGCTACGCGCCTCAGGTGTAAGCCTTCCCTTGAGCAACCGAACAAACCCCACGACATCTTTGTCCTGCAAAAGTATGTGTATATGATCCGGCATTATGCACCATGCATAAAGGACCGTTTCTCGGGTCCTGGCAAAATGCACAAGGAGTTCGACGGCCATGGCCGCCAATCGTTGATACAAGAGAAACCACGGGTATCTCCCCTCGCTGGTGATGGTTATGGAGAATGCATGGCCCTGCTGATAGACGCTGTTTGTAAGTCGGATTCTTTTCCGTGTTGGTACGTCTTGCACAGGGAGCCCCTGTGGGCGGGGATAAACCCCGCCCCTACGAATCCAACAAAGAAGTTGTCTTAGCTCTCATTCCCGCTTCGGGGGAGAGGGGAGGCCATGAACCCGCATCCAGTCTCGAAGCCTCGTTGTAGTACTAAAGAGTTGACCGGAAGAGGGCCTGAAAGTGCGTCTTGATTTCCTGTCTGGTTTCTCGAAGGCGACCGAGCAGGTGCTGGGCCAGATTGGTCATGACCGCGAGTCCCATCTCATGGTCTTCGACGAAGAATTCCCAAAGGATTTTCCGCGAGAGGGCATACACCGATCCATCTTCCAGGCAGCGGTAGGAGAGGCTGTACACGTGAGGGGGGAGCAGTGCCGGGGACCCGAAGCAGTCTCCGGCTGAACGGTGGATGGCTATGGGAAGTCCAAAGTGATCGGCAACAGTCGTCAATGACTCCACGGCGCCTTCTTGCAGCACGAAGAAATCATCGGCCTCACGGCCTTCATGGGCCAGCCAGTCGCCCGTGTGGATCTGGATGACCTTGGCGACATGGCCCAGACGATCCAACTGCAGTTCGGAGAGTCCCTGAAAAAGGAAACATGGAGGCAGCGGCATGGTGCGACTCCTCCTAGAGATCGCCCGGGATGCGGGCAAGGTTAAGGGTTCACGACCCGGCGTTCATGGCGGTAACGGCTTCCTCAAGCGAGTCGTGGATCTTGGCAAACTTGGTGATGCCAACCATCATGAAGATTTTTTTGAAATGAGCGGACAGCCCGGTAATTCCCACTTGCTGGTTGTTCTTCCTGGCTTGAGCGAGGAGCTGAATGAGCAGGGCAATGCCGCCACTATTGATGTAGGCGTTGGTGTCGAAGTTCAACAGGATCTTTGCTGCTTGCAGTTCTTGCACGTTTTTGTAGGCTTCGTTCAGATAGGGTTCGGATAGGATAGTCACATCACCCTGGATATCCAGAACCGTCAGGGAATCCCGCTTCTCGATCTTGATTTCGTTCTTCTGCTCCATGGTCAACTCGCATTTCTTAGGCAAACAGGGTGGAAGCGGCTAGCGGGTCATCTTCAACACCATCCTGACCACGTGACCGTGCCTGCTCATCTGATTGAATTCCAACTGATCCACCAGCCGCTTGATGATGAAAATTCCTAATCCCCGGGGGACTTCCAGTTGCTCGATTTTCTTCTCGATATCGGGCTCCTGTGGCGTCTCCGACAAACCTTCGCCTTCATCCATAATCGATACCGTGAAAGTGTGGTCTCTGTAGTCCATGGCAACGATGACTCTGGCCTCAGGCCGCCACCTGTTGCCGTGTTCCATGGCATTGAGGCAGGCCTCGGAGACCGCGGTCTTGAGATCATCGATGCGTTCCTGGACGAACCCCACGATTCTTGCAAATGAAGCCGAACAATCCATGGCGATCCGTTCATATCCAATCTTATTGGGAAGATTCACGACCAAGGTCCGATCATCCATCATATCGATCATGGGTCCCTCATTTCCTATCATGGCCACGGTTCATCCTCTACAGAGACAGCCTCTTCGGATTATTTCGCGACTGGACACTTCCGTGCTCCGGTACTCCCGGATCTGACTCAAGAACGGTCTGGCAGTGAATGCGCTCGAAGTATGGAGGAAAATCGCAGGAAGCTCTGGCCAGACGAATGGTCCCGATTCAGAAGCCTACTTAACAACTATATGCACTTCGAGATCAGCACAAGTCAATGACCTTTTCAAGCGGCCGCTGTGTGGCCTCTGCAAGCACTGGCGAGGTTTCCGTCCCAGACTCCCCTCATGGAAGC